>JABSSL010000141.1 GCA_013214355.1 Saprospiraceae bacterium
CCGATCCTATCGTTGAAAAAGATGCTGCCCCGCCACCACCAGCTCCTCCTCCTCCCCCTCCGGTAGAAGAAGAGGTAGCGGAGATCTTCAAGGTAGTGGAACAGATGCCTAGATTCCCAGGCTGTGAAACGATGTCTGGAAATGACCAGGAAAAGAAAGCCTGTGCTGATAAAAAACTATTGGAATTTATTTATGAAAACATAAATTATCCACCTACAGCTAGGGAAAATGCAATTCAGGGTACTATAGTAGTACAGTTTGTGGTGGAAAGAGATGGTAATATCTCTAGTGCCAAGGTGGTTCGTGAAATCGGTGGAGGTTGTGGAGATGAGGCCTTGAGAATCATTGATTTGATGCAAAAAATGCCACAAAAGTGGATCCCTGGAAAACAGAGAGGAAGACCTGTACGCGTCATGTTCAATCTTCCTATCAAATTCCAACTCAAAAACGCATAACCAAGACCATAGTTTGTATAAAGCCGACTACTCAAGACATTGAATAGTCGGCTCTTTCTTTGGTTAGGACTGAGTTATTATAGTTGCGTAAAAATTGGGCATTTATTGGCTAGCACCTAGCGATAGCTTGGCTAAGCAATCATAAAGGCAGCAATCGCGATCAAGAGGAATACAATGATGAGAAAGAACCCACGCATGACTAGCTTATCTCTTTTAATCCTCGCCGTCAACTCCTTTATCTCTTCTTTCAACTCTAAGCCCTGGATCACCTTTTCCACCGCCCCTTTTGCTTTCACGCCAAATACACCATCTTTCACGATATAATCCACCGCCCCTTTCTTCAACACATCGACCGCTGTACCAATGGCATCTTGAGAGGAAAGCATAATCACCTTAGTTTCGGGAGAATATTCCAGGATTTTCATCAGTGTCTGCTTGCCATTCATGGCATTTTTCTTGACGGTATCCATATGAAAATCCAACACGATGATATCCGGACGTTGGTTAATATTGGAGATTAGATCTTCCCCATTGTAGAAGGATTTGATATCCAGAGATTCAATTAACTTCAGTTGACCACTTACCATTTTGTGTACCATCGGCTCGTCATCAACCAAAAAGACTTTATACAATTTACCAGAGTTATTCGTTGTACTCATTACCATAGTGAAATATTAAAGACTAGAACTGACTCAGACTTACTGGCTAATGCCTAAATCTGTTTCTAAGCTATTCTGTTCATGAATTGATTTTCTTTTTCTAATTGTTCCAAACGATCCTTCGTACTCGCCATTCTCTGCTCCCGCTTCATGTTGCCGCCGAAAACAAACAACTGCGTACAAACCGTCCCGACAAAAAGAATGATTAGGCCCAGACCTATGGACTCCGTATCGCGGAAAATCATTACAGTTACCACAAGCAAAATATTTACTCCATAGAGCATCATACTCGCCATTTTGTGGGAAGCTCCCATCGCTAAAACCTGATGATGAAGATGATTACGGTCTGGTGTGAAAGGTGACCTGCCCGAAGCTAATCTAATAATAAATACCCTTGAGGTATCTACAATCGGGATGGCCATAATGGCCAATACCACTACCGCCGGAGATACGAAGCCTAATCCTGCCCCTTCTTTACTGAAGTTCAAGAAAAAGATTCCGAGGATAGATACTGTCAAGCCCAGCAGCAATGACCCGGTATCTCCCATAAAGATCTTTTTGGGATATTCTCTAAAATTATGTCGTAGGAAACCAAGTAAAGAACCACCTACGGCAAACGCCAATAAGGCGTATTCATACATTCCCCCCATATATAAGAGTGCCCCAAAAGTGAAGCAGTTGATTCCGCCTAAGCCACCTGCCAATCCATCAATTCCATCAATGAGATTGAATGCGTTGGTAACACCTACGATAAAGAGTATCGTTAGGGAATAGCTCCAAACCGCGTGTAGCTCATATATCCCCAAAAATCCTTGCAGATCATATATCCGCACCCCTCCGTAAGCAAGCAGAGCGGCTACTGCAATCTGTATGATGAACTTCTTATAGGCCCGCATCAAGATGAGGTCGTCCTTTAAGCCCATGAAGAAAAGGACCAAGTAGGCAGTTAGCACATATTTGTATTCCGGGAAGTTGGTCAAATCCTTTGCCCATAAAGTAAAAGAGATGATCACTCCAATGAAGATCCCGATCCCACCTAAACTGGGGATAGGCTTGAAGTGAACCTTTCGCTCGTCGGGAACATCAAATAGCTGCTTTTTGTAAGCAACTTCTAAAATAGAAGGAATGGCCAAAAGGGTTATCAATAATCCTGAGCCAAATACCAAGGATAATCTTAGCAAATCATTCATAATAATTAACTATCAATTTATGGCAAGACCAGGATTTGAATTAAAGCTATATACGGGTAAAAGGTGGGAAAGGTTGTGGTAAAATTGGATTTGAATCAAAAATAGTAAATAATCGTATATTTTTTTAGCTAGATCGAATTCATAGTCAGAACTGATGAAAGATTATTGCCTACTTATGAGGCTAAAACCTAAGTTTTAGGCCGTTTCGCAGCACATAAACTTTGCACAGTTCTCCAACAAATAACACAAAACTTAATGATCTCCCAGGAAAAACCTAAGTTAGCCATCATTGGCACTGTCGGCCTGCCTGCCAAATATGGCGGTTTCGAATCCCTAGTAGAACAACTTGTAATCCATCTTGCCGATCACTATGAGATGACGGTGTACTGCAGCGGAAAATTCTACCCTAAGGATGAACGCATCCCGGAATGGAGAGGGGCTAAACTCAAGTACATCCCCTTGAATGCCAATGGGTTTCAGAGTATACCCTATGATATGATCTCCATCGTTCACGCTGCCTTCCGATCAGACATCTTGCTGATCCTGGGTGTTTCCGGGTGCATATTGTTACCATTCGTAAAATTCTTTACCCGGAAACGCTGTTTCGTAAACATCGACGGCATCGAATGGAAACGTAATAAATGGAAAACAATCATCAAGACTTTCCTTCGCTACTCTGAAATACAAGCTGTAGAAGTATCAGAGGTGGTAGTAACGGATAATGAGGTAATCAAGAAATATTTGAAAGCAACTTATGACTACGATAGCTACTTGATCGAATATGGTGGGGATCAAGCCTTCCCTGTTGAAGTCAAAACAGATGACATCAAGCAATACGACTTTTTGAAAGGAAAATATGCCTTTAGTGTTTGTCGCATAGAACCCGAGAATCATATCCACGTATTAACCGATGCCATGAGTAGACAAACCGAACTTCCCTTGGTGATTGTCGGTAACTGGAAGAATAGTGAATACGGTCGCCAACTCAGAGAGCAATACAGTTCCTTTTCCCATATTCACCTCTTAGATCCCATTTATGAAAAAAAGGCACTCAACCTCTTACGTTCGAACTGCTACCTATATCTTCATGGACATAGCGCTGGCGGAACCAATCCATCTCTTGTTGAGGCCATGAATCTGGAGTTGCCCATCCTGGCTTATGATGTGGGCTACAACAGGGAAACTACTGAGGACGAAGCAATGTACTTCAGCGATGCTCAAGGACTGTTGAATATCATTAATGATATGACAGACGATCGGGCTTGTAAGATTGCTAAGAACATGAAATCTATCGCCACCAGGCGTTATACCTGGGAAGTCATTGCCCGCAAGTACGACAATATGATGCGGTAATTTCATGAGACATCGTGCACAAAAGCCAGGAATGGATTCAGCATTCCTGGCTTTTGCTATTTACTCCTTCTTTGCTGTGTCCGTCAGCCGATAGGGAACTTATCTTCTCCCGTTGATGTTTTTATAGCATCATGGACACTACATCTTTACATATAGAATTACAATTCAGGACTAGCCGTAGTTCTGGTGCTGGTGGGCAACATGTCAATAAAGTTTCAACGCAGGTTGAGCTTCTATTTGACGTGGAGGCTTCTGCATTCCTAACGGATACACAGAAGGCGAGGGTAAAGAAAAACCTTAAAAACCGGATCAACCGAGACGGTATCCTGCAATTGCGTTGCTCAAGTAGTCGCTCACAGCATCGCAACAAGCAATTGGTCATCCAGCACTTTGATGAATTGATTACAAAAGCAGTAAAAGCACCCCCCAAACGTAAAAAAGTGAAAGCACGACAAGCAGATCCAGCCACGCGCTTACGCAAGAAGAAGCTACATAGTGAAAAGAAAGCGATGCGTAAAAAATTGTTTATCTAACAACATTATTGGCAAAAAGCGCATTTAAGAGGTGTTTGTCAGTGTACTTGCCTCCTGAGTTAGGCGGGACAAAGACAAGAATCACCTATACATAAAAACCTAATATTAAGTTAACATTAAGATTTTTGCGATAAGCAACAGAGTACATATCTTACCGTACGAAAAGAAAGAACAACAACCTATACCCAACCAAAGTTCCAAATTATTCACTAGACTATTCATTAAGGACTAGAGCTTATGCTTACAAAAGAAAAGGTCATTAAAGCATTGCAGACCTTGCCAACAACATTTACACCGGAAGAGCTACTAGAACAGCTTTTGTATGTAGAAGGTGAAACGCCAAACGGGATCAAAGCAACTCAAAAAGAAGCCATTGCTGAAGCCGAAGTTCAAGGACCTTCGGAGAACTTCAAAGAGTGGGCCTCACTTGCTTAAAGGCTTTAGCCCGTTAACCTATTTTATTCGGGTCCGATTGTAATCGGATCGCGGCCAATAAGTGCCTTACATCGGCAGTATGATGTAAGGCATTAAGGACTACTCTAGTAATTAAAGGATCTTGAGGGCCGGGATAAGGAAAACTAGAGATCATGATATTCTCCTGCCAAAGCGCTTCCGCTAACCTATCATCTTTGCAATAGTACACTGGATACCCCTCCAGGTGTTCGAATAGCTCCAAGCCTTTTATACCCTCGTCAAAAAAAAGGATCAGTTTTCGCAGCTTATCCAGTTGCCTGCGCCATAAGTCTTTACTTTTTAAAAAGGCATAGAGGTAGGCAGGGGGTAATGGAGAGGCTCCTCCAAAAAATGGACTCTCCCAACATTTTTCTATAATTTCTCGCTGCCCCAGAATAATCCCCGCTGGCAAGCTGAAGGCCTTGCCCAGGCTGGCCAAGACCAGCAGCTGAACCCACGCTGGCGTTTCTACCTTCCCATAAATTCCCATGCCCTTTGATCCAGTAACTCCAAAACCATGAGAGTCATCAATAACCAGATAAACCAATGGCCCTTCTGGAATCTCCGATACCCAGGAAAAGTCATAAGCCCTGGATCTTAAGGGGTCGATCGAGTTGGCGAAGATGACGGTAGGAACTTGCCTATCCTTAAGCTGATCCAACAGCCAAGCGCTCCATTGCTCATACTTCAAACTAGGCGGCTGCTTTTCACCCCACAAAGCAGGATGAGTGCCCGGTGCATACAATACCTCTCCTTGCTTGCTCATGATCCGATGTAATACCTGCCCCGCTAAAGAGCCCGATGAGAACAATAAACTAGCTGGAGCTCCGGCCCATTCTGCGAATAGACTTTCCACTCGTTCGTACATTTCAAAACGAAGGTTAGATCTTCGCGATCCCCCAAAGTTGACTCCAAAACGCTCTATCCCTTCTAGCACTAAAGCCTTGAAGTCTGGATGTTGATTGAGCCCTAGGTAGCCGGTACCACTGAAGTACAGGTAGTGTTGGCCTTCGATCTCAGTTGTCCGTCCGGGACCTACATCGGTATATTGCCAAGGAGTGGGCATCTAGTATATGAATTGATAAATTGAAAGATCATCAAATCGACTCCAATTGCTCAACGCTCCTGCGATAGGGAGCAAGACAGCGCCAAAAGCAGAAGGAGGCCAAGACAGCTGAGCACATAGCAATAATGAAAATAGAATAGCGCAACATACTTTCATCTTGAAAAGCATAGTCAGTGAGTAAGGCCACCGCTGTTGGCCCCAGTCCTAGGCCGATTAGATTGAGAAAAAATAAGTAGACCGCGGAAGCTTGGCCGCGCATTTCGTTGGGGGTGATTTCCTGGATAGCCGCCGCGGCTAAGCCAATGGGAGCTTTGGTGAGAAACAAGAAGAATCCCAGCGAAATTAGCATCAAGGTTTCGTTGTCAAATAGGGGATATAGCAAGCCGGTGGGAACCGACAAAAGGATACTCCAAAGGATCGCCCTAATTTTGGCATCTTTCTGTCCCTTCTTGAGCCATCGATCCGCTATCCAGCCTCCAAAGAACACGCCTGCCGTAGAAATGGTCAACAACATTACCCCCATCAACACCCCGGCTTCTCTGATGCTATAATCAAAAGTACGAATCAAAAAAGTGGGTTCCCAAGCCCCACTGCCATAAGTGAGAATGGACCAGCTGCCAATTCCTAGATTTAGGTAGAGATAGGTTTTACCGTGTTGCTTGAAATGCGACCAAAGCACGCGCAGTGGCACAGATGGCGCCTTTCCAGTACGCAGTTCACCGCTTAGGGTGCGACGGGCAGGTTCCCGAATACTTAGTACCAATAGAGCGATCAACAAGCCTGGCAAACCTAGCACGATGAACACAAACTGCCAAGGCCTGACAGCTCCCAAAATGGGGAGTTCCAATACTTCCACATCCTGTGTATATCCAATGATCCACCCGCCTAGTAAATAAGCCATACTCGCCCCGATGAAAATCCCCATACTATAAAAGCCAATGGCGGTGGCCCGTTTTTCCTTGGGGAAATAATCGGTAATAATGGAATAGGCCGCAGGACTCAAGGTGGCTTCACCAATCCCAACCCCAATCCGCGCCAGAAAGAACTGCGCAAAATTTCGCACCATTCCCCCTAGGGCAGTCATAATACTCCAAACCGCAATCCCGATACTGATGATATTACGACGATTCTTGCTATCTACCATTCTACCAATAGGTAAGCCCATTAGGGTGTAGAAAAGGGCAAAACTCATCCCAATAAGGAGGCTCATTTGAGTATCCGAAATATTAAAATCCGCCTTAATAGGTTCAACCAATAGCGCCAGTATCTGCCTATCGATAAAGGAAGAAATATAGGCAAGCGTGAGTATGCTCACTACATACCATGCATATCCCTGGTTCGGATATTGTGCAGCGTTATCTTTGGACATAAAACTTGCAAGTTCGAGGCAAGATAGGAAAAATTACAGCTGAAAAAAGGCCAGTATCACATCTTCGCTTGCACTTATTCTACTTCTTCAACCTTTTGCAGGCTATCACTTCCCAACTCCAACTTTTTTCCCATATAGACCAGCGCTGTGCCATCAACGATGGACATCTCCTCTGGTTTCGAGGTGAGTATTTGCAGTTGTCCTGTCTGGTCTTTCATAAAGATGGGGATAGCATGTTCCTCCCAATGCAACTTGGCTAATAAAGTCTTCAAGAACGCTGGGCTCGGAACCTCTATTTCATGAATAAAAGGATAATCACGTGCTACTTCATTGAGATTCAGGAAATCATCTCGATAAGAGAACAGGCCATTATCGGGAGGAGTTGTGGTATCCTCCATCAGTTCTTCTGGTGTGATCAGCCGGAAAGTCCCGTTTTCACCGAAAACATGTTCATAATGCTTTACCGCATATTCGTTCACTTGCGGGCTGGCCGTCATGGCAATCAGGTAGCCCATATCTACCAATTCCATATGCTCATTCAAATCATCATTGTAGATATTGGAGTTAAAAGCCTCAAGTCCCAGCCCCTTTGCTTTCTTAATATTAGCTTCATTGCTATCTACTAAAACGACGTGCCGGCCATTCTCATGCAAGTACTTTCCGATCACTCTTGAGGCTCTTGCCGCACCTATGATCAGTATACCGTCAGAAGCCTCTTGGATCACGTTCAACAATCGGGCTACTAATCGGGCGGTGGTCGCATTGAGTAATACAGTTCCCAGTACAATCATAAAGACCAAAGGAGTGATATATTCGGCTCCTTCTACCCCCAGTTGAGTCAATTTTATGCCAAACAAGGAAGCAATACCCGCTGCAACTATCCCCCTCGGGCCCACCCAAGAAATAAATAGCTTTTCGTTGGTTTCAAGCTCAGACTTTCTAGTACTCAAGAAAATACTGACTGGTCGTAAAAAGAAAGCGACAAAGGCCAACAAGCCCATACCTCGCCAGTCTTTAAAAATAAGATTCAGTTCATCTAGCTCAATGTTGGCCGCTAAGAGGATAAATAAAATGGAAATCAAGAGTACACTCAAGGATTCCTTAAAGTAGAGAATATCATTTAGCCTCGGAAAATCCAGATTACCCATCACCATTCCCATCACCACCACGGACAATAGACCCGACTCATGCGCGATAAAATCTGAAAAGACAAATACCCCTAGTACAGCCGCCAGGGTAAATACATTTAAGAGATAATGCGGAATTAGTTCTCTTTTGATCAGCTGATATAAACCTAAAGCCGCTAATGTGCCTAGGGCTAAGCCAATGAGAATAATCTGACTGAACGTAATCAGCGCATGGGAGGTAAATGCTACTCCTCCATCGGAGGTTTGCACAAATTCAAAAACCAATACTGCGACCAGCGCTCCGATGGGGTCGATCAAGATCCCTTCCCATTTCAGAACAGTTGCCACATTTCGCGTGAGCGGTACATTCTGCAAAATTGGAGCAATGACCGTGGGCCCCGTTACAATAATCAGAGCCCCAAATAAAAAGGAGATAGGCCAACTCAGCCCTATGATATAATGAGCACCTAAGCCCGCCCCAATAAAAGTAACCAAGGAACCAAGGGTGATGAGCTGTAAAACCAATGGCCCCACCTCGGCCAATTCTCGACGTTTTAAGGTCAGTCCACCTTCGAAAAGGATTACACCGATAGCCAGGGAGACAAAATAAAAAAGTGACTCCCCTGGGAATAAGCCCCGTTGTAAAGCCTGGTCAAATATTGGTTCTAGCCATTTGGTCCCATCCTCGCGGACCAAGCTAGATAAGGGTCCCACCAGGAGCCCAATAATGATTAGCGGCAGGATCGCTGGAACTTTAATACGCCAAGCCAGCCATTGCGCAAAAATGCCTAAAATGATGATTCCTGCCAGTAAATCCATAGTTTGTAATAATAAGGGTTCTCTTAGTTTGATTCCATCATAGCCCGTAAAAGTCTAGTCGCCGGTCATCAGCCCTTTCTCGATCAGGATTTCATATCCCAATACGGCTGACATGGCATGCTGCAGATAATCGATCCGAATTTCAGCTGCCTTGCTATTGAATCGATCAATGGCAAACCTGGATTCAGATCTGTCGGCCGTGTCCTTCTTGACCGTAGCCAAAGGGATTCCCCCTGCTAACTCTCCTTCCTTTATTTGACTATCCAATAAAAACGCTACTGCTTCCTCTACTGCTTTTTTCGCATCAATCACCCGCTTACCATCAGGGGCCAAATAGGGTAAAATGGCGGTTAGGCCTTCTATCCGAGTTGCCGTTGGCGTAGTACCATACCCTCCAGTAAAGCTTCCCTTCACCTCACTCTCTTCGTATTCCAGGAGCAATCGATCCACCAAATCTTTACTGTATTCCAAAAGATAGTCGTACTCCGTGATATCCTTGCCGTCTGCCTGCAAAATATCGAATAGTTTAGCAATCGCTATCAAGTCCCAGTGATCTACTGGTTTGGCAGCCATCTCTTCGCGATTCTTGGCGGGAACATTCATGGCTTTGATCGCTCCTTGTAGCCATTTATCCTGCGGATCTAATTCGTACAGAAAGCTAAGTCCAAGTGCCGATTCTGCCGGATAATATTGATACCTACCTAAATCAACACGCCCCGCCTTCTGATGATAGGTATTGTAAAATTGACCATCCTCCACCTGCATGTACAAGAGGAAATCCCCCAATTGCTGCACCTTTTCCCTTGGATATTGCGCCAAACCGGTTCTTTCTCCGATCGTCCAAGCGACTAAGGCCAAGCCCGTGGCTCCGATCTTAGCCGTGGCAAAAGAATCGTCGTATACATTCTCTCCGGGAACTGACCAAATGGCTAAAGTTTTCGTATCAGGGATGGGCAGCACATTGGTCTCCCACATATAATCGCTAGCTTTTTTCCAAACCTCATCAAATTGTCGATCCCCTGTGTGCTCGATATAAGCGGCCAAACTGTACAAAGCCCCAGCGTGACGAACTACATTGTATACTCCGTTGTCGCTGGAAGTCCCTTCAGGATTGATAATATATTCGAGACGACCGCTGGGTCGTTGATGACGTTCAAAATAGGCAGCTGCTGTCCTAAGGAAAGCTACATTTACCTCTCCCTCAGCCCCTTCCGTAGTTGGAGGTTTATTTTGTGCTTCAGTGGAAGTAGGAGTAGATTCCTTTTGTTCAGGCTTACATCCATTAAGAACAAATAGAAGTGAAAAAAGGATAAAATAGATGGATTGAAGTCTCAAGGTGTCGCTAATATATTGGATTCTCATTCAAAACTTTTTGCGAGGAAATTAGTTCTAAGTTTACTGCAAAAAAAGGAATCTGAATGATTTTTTGGCCTGCTTTTACATTTTGCGGGCCGAGCTAGCATAAATCAAGAAGAATTCCTTTTGCTTGGCTGAATTACAAAATGAAGTTCAATAAAACAGAGGATCATGAAGAAGGTGCTAATCGCAGGAGGAACTGGTCTTATTGGGAGTCGTTTGAGCTACCTACTCACACAAAGCGGATATGAAGTAGCTCACTTGAGCCGTAAAATTGGGGGGAATCCTCAATACCCTACCTATCATTGGGATCCTATGAAGGGCGTAATCGACCAGGATATCGTCTCACAAGTAGATTATGTAATAAACCTAGCGGGAGCCGGTATAGCAGATGCGAGATGGACCGCCGCGCGGAAGAAATTGATCATTGATAGTCGAGTAAAAGGGAACGAACTGCTGCTCAGCGCTTTTCAAGAGCTAAGTGATCCACCCAAAGCCTACATTTCTAGTGCGGCCATCGGCTACTATGGGGATAGAGGAGAACAGGAGATTTCAGAAGAAGACGGACCAGGAATTGGTTTTCTCTCTGAGAGCTGTGTGGCCTGGGAAAAAAGTATCGAGCAGATCCGAAATAAGACCAAAATTCGAACGGTGGCGATTCGGATAGGTATCGTCATGTCTACACAAGGTGGGGCGTTGGAGAAAATGCTCCTCCCCTTACTTGCCTACACCAGCACCTATTTTGGTAATGGTCAGCAATGGTATTCATGGATTCATATCGAAGATATCTGCCGACAATTTATCTTCGCGCTAGAAAATGAGAAGATGGAAGGTGTCTACAATGGAGTGGCACCGAATCCTGCTAGAAACAAGACGATAGCAAAGGTTTTGCCTAAAGCTAAAGGGATAACGGCAGCGGTAGTGCCGGCACCGAGCTTGGCACTTAGATTGGCCATGGGTGAGATGGCTGATGCTGTGCTGACGGGTACCAAAATTTCAGCTGCGAAGATACAAGCAGCAGGATTTCAGTTTGAGCATCCCTACTTGGAAGAGGCGCTGAGGCACCTGATCAGCAATAAGCTCTAGTGAAAGAAGAAACACTTGCGAAGTCTTGAAGATTTCGCAAGTGTTTCTTCCTTTTCGAAAGGCCTAATCCTTAAACACCTCGATTCCGTGGTTTTCAACCACTAGATCCGTAAACTTTCCTTTGAAGCGAGTAGCTTTCACAATGTGGTTATCAATCCAATGATAGTTCCCTCCTCGAGGTTTTCCCATCAATAGGGCATGATACTTAAAGGAATGCTTATGAAGCCATTTCTCTGTCACTTCTCTGTGTTCCTCTGTCCTAGAAGTGAAAAAGGTGATAATGTGCCCCTCATCATACCATTTGTTCAGGATCTTCAGCGCATCAGGATAAGGTAATGTAGTTAACATCCGCTCTGGTTCCTCATTCGGAATATCGTCACAAACAGTACCGTCAATATCGATCAGAAAGTTTTTGACATTGTTTGGCAGGATGGGGCTAATCGCCTCTCCCTTCTCATTGTAAACTGATTGCAGCTCGTGATTTTTTTTATCTTCCATGGAAAAAGATTTTTCGGCTCTTTTAGTGTTCTTTCGTCTAAAGAACGTGGTCCTTAAAACAGAATAACACGCTATTTTGATTAATCTGTGTAATGTACACGACGTGCAGCGTACCGCCCGCCATCCAACAGATCTACATTGAGCTCCTACACACTTAATAAAATAGAAGGCGTCTTCTAGAGAATATCTTCTTGATAAACGCTATATTCTTAATGAGGTTTTATAAGATTGGACGATTGGTCTATCGCTCTTTCTAAGATAGATGGTTGGTGAGGCAAAAATAGGAATAAATTCGATATTTCACTTCCTTCCCTCCCTAGTCAATTAATGGAAATCTAAATTTAACGGACAGTTAAACTACCAACTGCCCCCCAAACCTATTCAAACTCTATATAGTCCGTAGGATCTACCGACTTTCCTTTGTACCAGAGTTCAAAATGCAAATGCGGCCCATTCGATAAGGTCCCTGTGTTTCCAATAATAGCTACCGCTTCACCAGCCTTCACATAGCTACCGGCGGGCTTGAGGAGTGAAGAATTGTGTTTGTAAAAAGTAATCGTATTGTTAGTGTGTTGTATACCGACAGTGTTGCCCGTTTCTAAGGTCCAGTCAGACAGAAAAACATAGCCATCCATAGCTGCTTGTACGGGCGTATTCTTAGGGGCTAAAATATCTACACCATTGTGATCATCTTGTGGAGCAAATTTGGCACTAATCATGCCACGCAAAGGTGCGGTAAAGTACATTTGCTCCAAGGGAACATCACGAGGAGATAGATTTGAGGCTCTACCCTCTTTTGGCTCATCTCCTGCATCAGGTCGAGCAGATTCTCGCTGTAGTTGATCCAAGATTGGGTCTCGTCGTATTTCGTCCATCGTATCCAAGGTCTCCTCTTCTACTTGCGGGACTTCCTGCTCTGTCTCCACATCTCCCACTAATATCTTGCGGAAATTTTCACTATACCGACGATGGTTGGCTAATTCTTTCTCCATTTCATCCATCTGCAGATATAGCTCTCGCATCTCTTTATCTTGCGAAACGGAGCCATAACCCGGCAAATATTTTTTCAAAGGAGTCGCTGCAATTAACAAGAAAACGATAATGGCCATCACTACTAATAAACTGCTGAGCAGTACGTATACATTTAGCAACGATAAGCGGTAGGAACTAAACTCTTCAAAAGTCTCATCATTCATCACGACCAGCCGATAAGTATTCTTAAGCCGTTCCTTAAAATTTTCCCATCTGCTTCCTTGTTCGGTTTCTTGCGCCATAAGGATTTTTTGTGCAACCGGATTGTTAATAATGCGTTGAAATATAATAATTATATACGTTCTCCGGTTTGTTTATAGTATGCTGACCGCAGCAAAGAATTAATTGTGCCCGGCCTTCAATCGGTTTTTTGTCTTTTTCCAGATCAATTTAGGTTGAAAAGCCTAAATTTGCTCGCATTGAAAGCATATTGGTGCAAAAATAGTAATACTAAACGAGAGCATTTGATACCATCTGCTAATTTTGTGAGAAGGGACGACAAAATCGATGAATAGCCAGCCTTCGGGTAGAATGATAAGCTTGCCTCTTCTTTTTCCATCAAAATCAGTATTTGGTCACACTAACGAAAACTTTTTGCCTTGAAACAGCTAAAGAAAGTAGGCTTTATACTCATGACCCTTTTGGTCGTGTCAGCTTGTACTACCCAGAAGAAGAAAGGAGAATTATCCGCCCTAGGTAAGCTTTACCACAATACTACGGCTAAATACAATGGCTACTTTAACGCCAGAGAATTGATGGAAGAAACCTTCGTTGCTCTGGAAAGCCAGCATCAAGATAACTACAACAAGATCCTTCCCGTATTTGCCTATACAGAAGCCGATAATCCTCAAGCCGTAGCCGGAGACCTCGACCTTGCCATGGAAAAAGTGTCGGTAGTAATCAACCTACATCGCCAGAGCGTCTGGACGGATGACTGCTACCTGATTATCGGACAAGCGCAGTTTTTAAAGAAAGACTACGAGTCGGCAGAAGAAACCTTACGCTACCTGATCAATGAGTACTCTCCTCGCAAAATGCAGGAAGCCAAGGAGAATTCTAAGAGCAAGAAGAAGAAACGTAGAGCTAAATCCAAAAAGTCCAAGAAGTCTGTAAAAATTGAAAAAACGGGCAACTCCAAGCGAGATCGCAAACGCTACAACAAGGAGGTAAAGCGCAACAAGAAAAAGAAGGAACGCGAAGCAAAAAAGAACAGGAAGCGCAGCAAGAAAAAGAGTAATAGAAAGAAGAAACCTTCAGATACGCCCAAAAAACCTAAAGAGGACGAAAAGGAAACTAGCATAGCGGAAGCTAAAAAAGAAAAAGAAGAGGAGAAGAAAGAAGACGAAGAGGTGCCAGCTCCCATCCCTACCTCCATTAGTATTTCCAAATCAGATGGAGAAGTAGAAGGTGATCCGGAAAGCTACTTCCTCAAGCACCGCCCAGCCTACCAAGAAGGGGTGTTGTGGTTAGCCAAATCTCTTTTGGCAAGAGACAATTACGAACAGGCCATGCGTTTTATGTCTCAACTGGAGCGAAGTCCCCAAACGTTCAAAGATATTAGGAGTGAATTGGCTGCCCTACAAGCGCATTACTTCATCGTACGCAAAGACTATGGGCAGGCGATTTCACAGTTGGACGTTGCTATTGAGGAAGCATCTAAAAGAGCGCTGAAAGCTAGGTACGCTTTCATCAAGGCTCAGATACACCAACTACTAGGCCAAGCAGATGAAGCTTATGCCGCTTTTCAGCAGAGTCTGAAATTTCGACCAGCTTACGAAATGGAATTTAGCGCCCGCCTAAAAATGGCTCAGAATTCCTGGTTGTCCGGTAGAGGAACCGCGGATGAAGCAAAGAAGAATCTTAACAAAATGCTGAAAGACCCTAAAAATTTGGCATTTAAAGATCAATTGTACTACGCCTTGGGACAAATTGCTTTGAAAGAAGGAAATCGCGAAGAGGCCATCAGTTACCTCACCAAGTCGCTAAAGAGTAGTCGACAAAACCAAGCACAAAGAGCCGAATCCTATTTAACATTGGCTGGATTGTATTTTGAAGAGGAGAACTTTGTGAAGGCTAAATCTTACTACGATTCCACCATGCAGGTGATGCCTCCTACCGATGAACGATTCCCAGAGGTACAAGCCTTCAGCAATAATCTCACTCAAATTGCCTTACATCTGCAAACGATAGAATTGCAGGATAGTCTTTTGGCTATTGCGCAGTTGAGTGATAAAGAAAAACAAGAGCTAGCCCTAAGCATCAAAAAGGAGCAGGACGAAATTAAGCGCCAAGCAGCCCTAGCCAAAGCCAATCAGGCGGCTAAGAAGCCACAAATTGGTCGGTCTTCAGCTGCTCGAGGACTCAAATCCAGTTCTTTCTTTGCCTACAATGAGAAAGCTTTGCGAAGGGGACAGAAGGAGTTCTCTCGCGTATGGGGAGATCGAATACTCGAAGATGACTGGAGACGATCGGCTAGAGCTAGTAGTGGCGGCTTTGACGAAGATATTGCCACCGATGAAACCCTGGACTCTCCCACCCTGGAAGATGCCGATTTAGAGAAATTACTACAAGGAGTTCCGAAATCTAAAAATGAGATTGAAACCGCTCATCTAAAGATTAGGGAAGCTATGTATAATTTAGGATCGCTATACCGCGAGCGTCTGGAGCGCAATGACAAATCTGTGGAGATCCTAGAAAAGCTAAACGAGCGGTATCCTGGCAGCAATTACGAGTTGGACTCCTGGTATGTGCTACATATTGCCTTCAAGGACTTAAAGAATCAACCAAAGGCCAAGGAATACTTTGATAAGATCGTCAATAAGTATCCAACGACGAATTATGCCAAGATTCTACAGGATCCAAACTTCACTAAGAACTACTTGGATGAAGAACGCCGCCTGAATCTGCAGTATGACCAGATTTATGGTCTTTTCTCAAAGGGGAATTATCAGGATGCTTACAATCGCTCTCAACAAGCCTTTATCAAACTCTTGGGCAAGCATAAACTCAAGCCTAAATACGCTCTACTGATGGCGATGTGTGTAGGCAATACCAAAGGTAAGGACGCCTACATCTCCGATCTGAAGAAGGTTATTTCTACCTATCCAAATACTGAAGAGCAAAAGCGGGCCAAGGAAATCCTACGATTCCTGGGTGGAGCAACTGCCCAATTACCGGGCCAAGGAGGTGGAAAGAATTCAGGAGGATTCAAATTCAATGAAAAAGATCTACATTACATTATCGTCGTTTTCAACGAAAATGTGAAACTCAATGATAACAAGATCGTCATTGCCGACTACAATCAGAAGTACCACAAACTAGATCGGATCCGAATCACTAATATTTACCTGGGACCAAAAAATGAAACGCCCGTACTGGTGATGCGCAGGTTCAAAAATAAGGATGTAGCTATGCGCTACTTTGAAGGGGTTCAAAAGAACATGGGTGACTTCCTAAATCCTGATAAGGTAAATTATGATATCCTACCGATAAGTCAAGGAAACTATCGTCAGGTATTGAGGGCCAAGACACTAGAAGGCTATAAGGAGTTCTTCGAATTGAATTACTAGTCAATACTTGTTTGAATAGGTTTGAGGCCTCAGGGAAATGATTTTCCCTGAGGCCTTACTGATTTAAAAGGGATATTTTTTTGGAATTTCTAGGCCGTGGTACATTGATCGACCTGACCATTCGCTAAATTCGCACCATTGCCAAAACCAAAAGAAAATGCGTCAATTTTTACTTTCCCTTTGTTTGCTAGCTCTAGTATCCTGTCAAAGCAGCCGTAGCATTGTCAGTACTACCCAGCAAAATATTGAGTTCACCATTTTACAGATAAACGATGTTTATGAAATTGCCCCACTTGAAGGGGGTAAAGCGGGGGGGCTAGCCCGAGTAGCGACCATCAAAAAGCAATTGCTCGCCGAAAACCCAAATACGATTGCCATCTTAGCTGGTGATTTTCTAAGTCCTTCCTTTATCGGAACCCTGAAAGACGAGGCAGGAGAACGGATTGCGGGGATGCAGATGGTGGAGACCTTAAATGCCATGGGGCTGGATTACGCTACTTTCGGCAACCATGAGTTTGATATTAGCGATCCAGCGGTTCTACAAAAACGCATAGATGCCAGCCAATTTGAATACACGATCTGTAATGTGAGGCGCATTAAAGGCGATAAAAAAGAGCCCTTTACGCAAAAGATCAATGGCGTAGATCGTCCCATCCCGTCTTTCCTCATTCGTGAATTTACCAACGGCAAGGGACAAAGTATGAAGGTGGGCTTTATTGGTGTGCTCTTGCCCTTTTCGCAGCAAGATTATTTGCATTATGATGATGTAACGGAAAGCTTCCGCCAAGCCTACAATGAGGTGAAAGATAAAGTAGATGTGGTTATTGGTATTACGCACCTAGATGTGGCAGATGATCAGCGGCTGGCGGCGGCGGTTCCTGGGGTATCACTCTTCATCGGAGGTCATGATCATACGGAGATGAACCACTACGTCGAAAAAACGGTGATCACCAAAGCAGACGCCAATGCCAAAACGGCCTATATTCATCGTTTCACCTACAACCCTCCCTCCAAAATGGTGCAGATTCAATCGAGCATACAGAAGATTGATGAGTCTATAGCGGACGAGCCAACAACACAGAAGGTGGTGGGCAAGTGGCAGTCCAAGGTGGATCAGTTGATGAGTGAAATGGGATTTGATCCTAACCGCCAAGTACTGCAACTCTCGCAGCCCTTGATTTGTAAAGAATCTTTAGTTAGAACACAACCTACTAACTATGGTCAACTGGCAGCCCTGGCCATGTCAGTAGCCATCCCAAGTGCAGATGTTTACCTCTTAAATAGTGGCTCTATGCGCTTGGATGACAACCTCAGTAATGTAGTAACGGAATATGACGTACTACGGACCTTCCCCTTCGGTGGATCGATCGTCAAAATGGAAATTCCTGGTATCCGCTTGCAAGAGCTCCTAAATATTGGTTTGAAAAAAAATAAAGGAGATGGTGGATACTTGCAACAGATTCAAGCCGTGGCTAATTCGGGTAATTACTTGATCAAGGGTAAGGAGCTAGAAAAAGAAAAAATGTACACCATTGTTCTACCTCAATTCCTAGCAAAAGGTCGGGAACAAAATCTCGAATTCTTGGGAGAGTACACTTTTCAAGAGACTCCGGAATTGGAGCTATACGGGAGCAAAGTGACCAATGATATTCGCAATATTGTAATTGCTTATTTCAAGCAATTGAAGCAATTTTAGAGCGGTCAACTTTTTGCGGCCATAGGCTGTTCTTGAAAGTGATTTTAACCCGATTGATACTGGAGCTAAAAGTCGATTCTATCATGAAAGAAGCAAAATTTAAAACGACCATAAATTGTGGCAATTGCGTACGTGCCGTTACGGGCTTTCTAGCAGATGTTAAAGGGATCAGCCATTGGGAAGTGAATACAGATGATCCGAACAAGATCTTAGTCGTGCAGGGAGAGACCGTGAATGTGCAAGAGGTGAAAGAGGCAGTGGAAGATGCTGGCTTTGATATTGAACTGCTGCAGGAGAACTAGTGTCGCAGGAGATCCATTCATCATACCTACTGATCCATCCTTTAACTGAGTCGAGGATGCTACCGATCTGCTCCTCGCATTCCCACCGTAGATTAAAGCCATGAGAGAACAGGCCATGCTCATCTAATGGTGGGGCACGCTGATGATTTTGCGGGAGGGCCTCCCAAGGGAAGCTCCTTGGCTACTGGCACCTGGCCCGCCTGGGATCTCGTCAGCGCTGGCAAAACTAAGACAGAAATCCCAAGCAAACATTGCAGTGGAGTCACTCGCTGCGAGTTCGAGCAACTAGTCCGCCTAATCGCTCAATTATACATTCTACACTCAACCTTAAATATTACCATGGAATACAGAACACTCGGAAAAACGGGCTTTAACATATCTAGCATATCATTAGGCACTTGGCAAGTAGGCGGGAAATGGGGCAGCGGCTTCGATCACGAAAATGCCTCCCAGATTTTACACGCAGCAGCGGATGCAGGCATTAACTTTATCGACACTGCAGATGTATACGAAGCGGGGGAAAGTGAAAAAGCGGTTGGCAAATTCGTGAAGGAAAGATCAGAGCGCATCTACGTAGCGACAAAATGTGGTCGACAATTGAATCCGCACACTAGCGAATCCTATACACCAGCAGCACTTCGTCAGTTTGTAGAAGGTAGCCTCAGCAGAATGGGATTAGAAACCCTAGACCTAATTCAGTTGCACTGTCCTCCTACAGAAGTCTATTATCGCCCCGAGATCTTTGAATTATTTGATCGATTAAAGGAGGAAGGTAAAATTCAGCACCTAGGAGTGAGTGTGGAAAAGGTAGAAGAAGCAATTAAAGCCATAGAATTCCCGAACGTGGCTAGCGTGCAAATCATATTCAACCTATTTCGTCAGCGCCCCACGCAGCTTTTCTTTAAACTAGCCAAGGCGGCTGATGTCGGCATTATTGTACGCGTACCTTTAGCCAGCGGCTTGCTGACCGGTCTCTACTCTTCTACAACCGTATTTGCCGAAGGGGATCATCGATTCTTTAATCGGCGGGGGGCAGCCTTTGATAAAGGAGAGACCTTCTCAGGCATTCCTTATGAGTTGGGCTTAGAAGCGGTGGATCGATTGAAACGGCTATTTCCCGATACAGCTAATCTCGCCCCTATTGCCCTGCAATGGATTTTACAATTCCCTGAGGTGAGCTGCATTATCCCCGGTGCTTCAAAATTAAGCCAGGTACATTCGAATCTAAGCACTTTTGAACTTCCTACTTTACAAGCTGAGCAGATTAGTGCTATGAATGAGATTTACCAGGAGTTAATTCAGCCTGAAGTGCATCATTTGTGGTAGGAAAATTTACAATTATAGAACGCAGGTCGAGAGATAGGGAATGTGGAAGCTATTGACGAAGCTTGTCCATTAGAAAATCTACCAGATCTAGCCGCTTGATAAGTTTAGATCCAGGGCGATCGCATTTAAATGATATTTAAGATCCTTTCTCTGACCGTGGGATCCCAGGCTGCCTTGAGTCTTTTGGTTTTAATACTCCCTTTTGCTTTATCTAA
>JABSSL010000142.1 GCA_013214355.1 Saprospiraceae bacterium
CATGATCTCTTTGCCAGACAAGCAGGAAAGCCCTTATACCAATCTTGGGGTCTGGACCCCAGCAAGGCTCCCTTGACGAACTACACCATTGGCATTGGACCGATTGATGAAATGGTCGCGAAGATCAAAGAACGGCCTTGGCCAGTGTATAAAGTGAAGTTAGGCACTGATCACGACCTGGAAATTATCGAAGCACTGCGAGCAGTCACCGACGCCCGTTTCAGAGTCGATGCCAATACTGCCTGGACCGCCGAACAAACCATTGCGCTGGCTCCCAAGTTCAAGGACCTTGGCGTGGAATTCCTGGAGCAACCTTTAAAGGCGGATGATTGGGAAGGAGCCCAAGCGGTTTTTCAAAGGTCTGCCTTACCCATTATCGCAGATGAAAGCTGCCAGCTAGAACCGGATATTGAGCAATGCCATGGTTATTTTCATGGCGTGAATATCAAATTAATGAAGTGTGGAGGACTAACCCCTGCCCGCCGAATGATTCAGCAGGCGAAGGCCTTTAATTTAGAGGTGATGGTGGGTTGTATGACAGAATCTACCGTTGGTATTTCCGCCATTGCCCACTTAGCACCACTGCTGGACTATGTAGATATGGATGGAGCGCTCCTACTCAGGGAGGATATTGCCACAGGAGTTAGTATTCAAGATGGGAAAGCGATATTTCCAAATTCTACGGGCACCGGAGCACAGCTTTTATCCTAATCCATATCCTCGATATCTAGTCTTCCTCGGCTATGGGGTCAGTAGCCTGTACTGTTCGATTTCCGAATCGTTCATCCAATGTATGTCTTCAGTAGCGGCAGCATGGATGGTGAAATAGTAGAAGGCTTCAGCTTCTGATTGTGTAAATCCCAGTTCTTGATAGTATTCAATGTAAGGTAGGTGGTTGGGGTGACCTTGCGGAAATTCAGTGGCCTCCCGATTGTCTCCATCCGCCCATGAATGTACCCCAATCTTACTTCCTGCTTCGCGTGTACGTGTAATGCCTGCGAGAAAGAAATCGACTGCTCCGGAAGCAATCTCCGCCGCAGCTGGCAGATGAATGTGTAGTCCTTTGGCTCGAACTTTTCTAGCTACTTGCAAGTTGGCTATGTCATCATCTGAACCAGGGCATTCCTTCATGATTAGTTGAGTCGTATTGGGGAAAGCTTGCATGAAATTCTCCCAATCATCAGGCGTCCGAGAGTCGATCACGCCATCCATTTGCGCAGTGGTAGAGTCGATGGAGGAAAAAATACCAAATTCATTGGTATCAATTTGAGTCTGATTGCAACTTAAAAACAAGATCAACTGGGCAGCCAGGAAGAGACTATAAATGCTTTTCGTAAATGAGCTCATTTTACACGAAGGGATTTAAAGGTTATTAGATTATCTTCGATAGGTACCATCGGGTAGTGTGCTAGGAAATTTATAAAGTGGATTCGTTAACAGCTCAACAATCGCTGAGTCCTTATCCAGGAGCTTTTCCTTGGTGTTGAGCCGCCATTCATGCCCAATTTCATCCAAGCGATTTTGCTGTGCTCCTAGCAGAGAGGTTAAGGCCCAGTAATGGTATTCGGTGATCATACAGGAATAGTCACAAGTGGTATCATCATAACTATACCAGGCGTCGCTAGGGTAGGAGCTAGGGACCTGCATAAACTGTCCACCTCTAGCTTTATCCATGGCCTGAGCAATCTTGGTATCAGCTTGTTCGCCAAATACAGAAGGATAAGTACTGGCATACCCTACGTGCGTAATCAGATGTAAAACTTCCTCCAAGCTGGCGTCGAATCGGCCGCTGAGTCCATTGGCGACGAAACCTGGCTGCGTTTCGTCATTACCAAGGTCTTGCCCTTCCCAGCCATCTGGCGGATGGATATTCAGGTCACGTTCTCTTTCCCACATGACCATAAAGGCTTTTCGTTCTAACATAGCCGCTAATACAGCTGGATTATCCGGCGCACCATCTTCATCATTGTCTAAGTATTGAGCCAGTACATTGGCGGCGTGGAGCAGCCGATCGTCGGCGACCCCAGGCACGGCAAAGATCTTTATACCAAAAACCTCCACCTTGCGCGTAAATTTCTTCAATACCCCTTCCGCATTGGCAGTAATCTTGAAATGGGGATCATCCCCTGGTTCAACGGGCCCCATTGCTTGGTTGCAAGCGAGTATTAACAGCAGTTTGCAGAGTAGGAGCGAGCAAGGGAAATATTTCATGATGTTGAATCTACTTGAGAAAAATGCTGATGATACAAGTCCATCAGTTTCGTAATGGCTACATTGTCTCCCGTACAGACTAAACCGATGTTTTGTCCAGGTATCTGTTCTAGGTGCTCTTCTAGGCAGGCAATGGAGGTAGCGGCACCTCCTTCTAAGACAATACGCTCCCATCTCAGGGCATAAGCCATAGCTTTGGCAATACTGTCTTCCGAAACCAAAAAAGAGCGGTCAACGTATTGCTGACAAAGCGGAAAAGAAAAGCGGTTATCAGGGGGGATGCCTCCCGTCAGGGCATCAGCGAGACTGGGTTGTTCATTAACTTCTACCAAATGTCCCGCCTGGATACTAAGATGCATCGCCGCACCTTCTTCCATACTCACCCCAATCAACTTGACTTCCGGCTTCAGGGCTTTGGCTGCGATACCCATACCTGCCATCAACCCACCACCACTCAAGGGGATAATCAAGGTGTCTAGACTGGGCTCTTGCTCCAAGATTTCCAGAGCCACTGTCCCCTGTCCTGCAATCACCCCGGCATCATCAAAGGCGGAAATGAAGCGGAGTCCTTCTGCTTCAGCCATCGCTCTCGCCTGAATATCTGCTTCGTCCTGATCTTTACCTGCTATCCTCACTTCTACCCCTAATTTTTTCATTCCCTCAATCTTTACCTGAGGCACCTGCTCTGAAATGCAAATGACGGCACGTATTCCTAGCTTTTTGGCTACATAGGCAATGGCTTTTCCATGATTGCCAGTAGACATGGGTACGACGCCGGCTTGTTGTTGTGCTGGCGAAAGTTGTAAAATAGCATTGGCTGCTCCTCGAAGCTTGAAGGCTCCCGTAGGTTGCATCGTTTCCATTTTCAACCAGATGTTTCGGCCCGTTTTATCGGAGAGCGAATAAGCTGGTTTTAAGGGCGTTTGGATGGCGATCCCTTGGATCCTTTTCCGAGCCACCCTGATATCTTCTAAAGTAATTCCCATTTTCATCTAAAATTTGATCAATGAAGCTGGAGATATTCTTCAATCCCGGTACGCAATCGCTCCAGCCCTTCTAGGAGGAAATGTTTACGTTCACCTATACCCAATCGGAAATAGCCATCCATGCCGTAGCAATCACCAGGCACAATGAAAACACTCTTGTTTAATCGTAGCCAATCCGAGAGGTCCGTAGAATTCACACCCGGTGCATGATAACGGACGAAAGACATCCCACCGGCCTTGGGAGGTATGAAATGAAAGAAGTCACCTTTTTCCGCTAGCCATTCCTGCAGTACGAGCAAATTCTCGTTAAGCATTTTACGGTTGCGATTGAGGATCTGAAGGCGCTTCTCCGGCTGTAAGGCAATCTCTCCCACCTTGTGACTCAAGATGCCGGCTGTGATACTTGTGTAATCGTGATAGCCCCAGCTGTCTTCTATCAATTGCTTAGGGCCCACCAACCAACCCAAGCGAAGGCCAGGGAGAGCATAGGCTTTGGACAAACCTCCGTTCACCATCACCTTATCGTATTTGCCATAAAAGCTTTCAATTTCTACTCCATTTAATTCGGCTCCTCGGTAGATCTCATCGCTGAAGATCCAGGCATCATTTTTTTTGGCTATGTCTATGATCCGATTCATTTCAGCGGAGGTAAGGGTATAACCGGTCGGGTTATTGGGATTACAAATCACAATCATCTTAGTGTTCGGCGAGCTAAGTCTTTCTAGTTCATCTAAGTCTGGCGCCCAGTTGTTTTCTTCTTTTAGGTGGAAGGCTTTTAATTGGCAATCCATTTCAGCAGCAATACCCCAAATCTGCATATAGTTGGGCACCATCATGATGACTTCATCTCCTTTGTCTAGTAGAGTGTGACAAGCCACAAAATTAGCCTCTGCTGAGCCATTGGTTACGAGCACGTGCTCACTATCACAGGACTCATACAGTGCGGCAATAGCTTCACGCAAAGGAATAGAGCCATTCGTTTGCCCATAGCCTAATACTGTACTCTGAATCAGCTTAAGTTCATCTGGACTTAGCAGTTCTTCCAGGGTAAAGGGGTGAAATCCGCTCTCGGTTAGGTTGTATTCAACAGTGTTTTCATAGAGGGACTGAATTCGTTCTAACAAAAATGGAGGAATGTTCATTTTCTTTTAGTTGATGTTGTCAAAAATGGCTTGTGATATCATTAGATCTTGGACCGCTACTCCGGTAAGATCTGCAACTGTAATCTGTTGATCATGCGCTCGACCAAGACCCGGGTTTTCTAAAATTTCCCCGAGCTCAAGTGGTTCCCGGCCGGTAACTAGCCCGGCACGCAGCGCCTGTGACCACTCGCCCTGTCTCTGCGTCTGAGCTCTACTATCGACCACCACAATATCTGCAGCTCCCACCAGCTGAGGATCTAGTTCCACTTTGTGTGGCATGTCGGCTCCAATGGCTGTAATATGAGTGCCTGGCTGAATCCAATTTTTTTGTAGGAGTGGGGTAGTAGAAGGAGTGGTAGAAACGATCAAGCGACAATCTTTGGCCAAGTCTTGCAGGTTAGTAACAACCTTCACACTTGCTCCTTGCTGCTGTAGCGTTTCAGCCAATTGTTGCGCTTTTTCTATATGTCGATTCCAAAGGATAACCTCATTGAAGTCCAATATTCTGCGATGATATTCCCATTGGAGATGGGCCTGGATTCCTGCTCCGATGATACCAAGCTGCTGGACTTTTTGAGGGGCCAATGCCCGGCTAGCGATCGCCCCAGCTACTGCGGTTCGTACATCCGTTAAATGGCCTTCATCCAATAGAATGGCTACTAGTTGACCATTAGATTTGTCGAAAAGTAGGTTGAGTCCTTGACTCGAGGGTAGACCGATGTTAGGATTTTGGTAGAAACCAGAAGCCACCTTGATTACATAATAAGGCGCTGTTTTGATGTAACCGTACTTGATATGAACTTCACCCGGGGGGCGTTCAAACAACAATTCCCCTACTGGCGGAATAACGGCTTCTCCTTTCGAGTAGGCAATGAAACCCTGACTAATCGTATCAAAAACGTCAATCTCAGGGAGTAGAGCCTGAATGGTATCTAATGAAATCGTGACGGGAATGGGCAAGTTTCTTCGCATAGCGTATCCTTTAAGTGGTACAAAAGGATAGGGTATGCCGGTGAGCAAGAGATCTGATCTATCATTCCCAATTTCTTCCCTATGTTAGAATGATAATCGTGGAAAGATCCCCTCTGCTGATAAAGATAGCAAATCGAATCTCATTTTTAAAGATGAAACGCATATTACTACGCGTTCACGTACACTTGTGGACGAAAAAGAATAGGAGCTGTTAATTGAATTTTCTTATTACTGCGTGGGGGTAGGTGGGAAACTTAGTGTCCTATTAATAAGTGATGGCGTGCTCTTGTTTATCCTACGCCTAATATTCGAATCGAATAGTAAACTCACCAAGGTTGATTTCCTAAACTAATGGCTTGGCGCTTTGCCGCCTGCTCTAGGGGCTTGATGTCTTATGCCTAAATGAAAAAGGGCGTAAGCAGCTTGTCACAGTACGCAAGATTTGCGCTACTCTCTGTGATTATGTGATTTAATGGAAGTGGAGAGCAGTGGGTGGTTATCAAGAAGCTAGTCACTTCTCCATCAGCCGCTCTCTACCTTTTATTACCTGAAACCAGCTAAAATTGTATGGGGTTTGCCTGTGCAAGAAAGGGATATCGAATATCGGTAAGAAATAAGCCTTGCGGTGGAACACTGAGACTCTTTTGTATTCGAGTTTGATCATCCATAGCTACCTTGACTTCATCTACACTTAGCTTTCCTAAACCCACATTCAAACACATACCCACAATGAGGCGGACCATTCCTCTGAGAAAGCGATTGGCAGCAATGTGAAATACGAGCTTCTTTTCCTCTTCATGCCATCTCCACTCCGCTTGCCTGAGCTCGCACTTCATGGTCTTTACATCGGTATCACTCTTGCAAAAAGGGTAAAATTCACCATAGCTCAATAGCAGTTTTCCTGCTTCCTGCATCGCTTTGACATCCAGTTTTGCTGAAAAGGGAAAAAAGTAGGCCGTTTCTTGCTCAAACGGCTGTTTCTGAAAATTGAGGTGATATTCATACCCTCGGTGAGTAGCATCAAAGCGCGCGTGGGCATCGGTAGCTACTTGCCAAAAGGAGTAAAGCGCAATATCTGGCCCAATGTATTTATTGATTCTTCGATCAAAAGCCTTCGGGAAGGAGCCATCAAAATCGAAATGCATAAAATACTGCTTGGCGTGAACACCAGTATCCGTTCTACCACAGCCGGTCACGGAAATGGGGGTATTTAGAATGGTACTAAAGGCTTCCTCCAAAGCCTCTTGTACACTAAGTTGTTGGGGCTGTCGTTGCCAACCAAAAAATCTCGTGCCATTGTAGGCCAATTCCACAAAGTAACGCATATCCTCAGCTCCTTTGCCGCAAAACTAAGGAATCCCCAGTGATCATTGAGGATTTACCTGACTTTAATTCGGTACAGGTCCGGCTGAAGGTACCTCCTAACTCGAAATCCGACTTTCCTCCGGATGGATACAGGTGAGTACTGGATTCTGACTAGAAATTTTCTTGTAACTTGAAGAAACACTTTAAACAAGAAGCTTTATGGTTTATGATATACTCCGCTCACAAGGAATTAGCCTTGTTTTTTTCAGTCTGTTACTACTCTGTATAGTGTCAAGTTGTATGGAAAGCGCTCCTTCCTCCTCCTCCACAGCACCTCCAAACATAGTCTTTATTCTCGCGGATGACTTAGGCTGGGCAGATCTTCCGAGTTATGGTAATACCTTCCATGAAACGCCAAATTTAGACCGGCTGCGTAAAGAAGGGATGCTTTTTTCCAATGCCTACGCTGCTGCTCCCGTTTGTTCGCCTACTCGTGCTTCTATTCAAGCGGGACAATATCCTGCCAGGATGGGAATTAATGACTTTATTACTGGGCATTGGCGCCCCTATGAGCAAATGACCGTTCCTATTAATCGTACACAGTATCTTCCTGATTCATTGATTACGGTGGGAGAGGCTATGAAGATGGCCGGCTACGCTACCGCTTACTTCGGTAAATGGCACTTGGGCTGGAGCTCACCCTACCAACCTGTAGATCAGGGCTATGATGATTGGCGCGTACATCGACGTGGTACTTTTTACCAGTTAAAATCCCGGGAAGCCATTTTCCCGCCTGATGAAAACTTGGATGATGAAACTCGATTATCGGAAGCACTTACAAACTATGGTCTGTCTTTCATTGAACAGCATAAGGATCAGCCATTTTTCCTCTTTCTCTCGCATTATGATGTACATGTACAGTTGGATGCGGATCGAGATTTGATTGATAAATACCTAAGTAAAGAGCCCAAGGATAGTTTTCCGGGAAATGCTATCTACGCCGCTATGATTGAGCATGTAGATCGTAGTGTGGGTAGAATTATGGATAAACTGGATACCCTTGGCCTGGCGGAAAATACGATGGTCGTCTTCTTTTCGGATAATGGAGGGCTAGTGAGTCGTTTTGATAAAATTCCCCTACTTGCTAAGGATAAATTAGAGATCTATGAGGATTCTCCCTTGCAGTACATCGCTACCTCTAATGCTCCTTTGAGAGCAGAGAAAGGGACTGTTTTCGAAGGGGGAATCCGGGAACCTCTTTTGATAAAATGGCCGGCTGTAGTTGAAGCAGGCAGCACTTCTGATCAATTGATATCCAGTGTGGATTTTTATCCAACCTTTGTGGACCTAGCGGGGGGAGAACTTCCTGCCGAGCAAGCCATTGATGGAGAGAGTTTTGTCGAGACCTTATCTGATAATGCCGCAAACCCGAATCGAGTGTTATTTTGGCACTATCCCGTCTATCATCACGGTCGGCCCGCGGGGGCTGTCCGGCAAGGTAAGTGGAAGTTAGTTGAGCATTTTGATACCGGAGAAGTAGAATTATACGATCTGGAGGAGGACATAGGAGAGCAGAATGACTTGGCAGCTCAGTTTCCCCAGAAAAAAGAGGAATTGAGTAAGCAGCTTAGCGACTGGAGGGCAGGAATTGATGCTCAAATGCCGGTCCCTAATCCAGATTTTGATCCAACACGTCGCGAAGAGTGGGGCAAGCATCCTAGTCGACAATAATAGCTAGTATGGGTAAAACGAGAAAGCGCCTTGCAAAATCATATTTGCAAGGCGCTTTTTGATTGGGTTAATAACCCTTAAGCTGCTCTCAGTTTAGATAACCTTGAACGGCTCATCTTTTGCTCAGCATACTCTCGGGTGATAACAAATTCCTTCACCTCCTTTTGCGACGGCAGGTCGAACATGGCATCAGTCATGATGGCCTCGCAGATGGAACGAAGTCCTCTGGCACCCAACTGGAATTCCAAAGCTTTTTCTGCGACGAAGTCCATAGCCCCATCCGTAAAGGTCAAGGCGATTCCTTCTAGATCAAACAATTTTGTGTATTGCTTCACTAGTGAGTTTTTAGGCTCAGTAAGGATACGTTTCAGCGCATCTAGATCCAATGGGTTCAAGTAGGTCAATACCGGTAGACGTCCTATTAGTTCAGGAATCAAACCAAAGCGCTTCAGATCCTGGTGACTTACATACTGTAGTAAGTTATCCTTATCGATGCCCATGGTCTCATCGTCATCCGATTTGAAGCCAATGACTTGTGTATTTACCCGGCGAGCAATATTTCTTTCAATCCCGTCAAATGCTCCGCCGCAAATGAACAAGATATTACTAGTGTTAACTTTTACTAACTTTTGTTCTGGGTGCTTTCTTCCACCTTGTGGGGGCACATTTACGTCAGTTCCCTCAAGCATCTTCAGCATGGCTTGCTGAACACCCTCGCCAGAAACGTCACGGGTGATGGATGGATTATCACTCTTTCTAGCGATCTTATCAATCTCATCAATGTATACAATCCCTCTTTCTGCGGCTGCTACATCATAATCACAAACCTGCAATAGGCGACTCAAAATACTTTCGACATCTTCGCCTACGTATCCAGCTTCTGTAAAGACAGTGGCGTCCACGATGGAGAAAGGGACGTTTAAGAACTTGGCGATGGTCTTTGCCAATAAGGTTTTACCCGTTCCCGTTTGTCCAACGAAAAGAATATTAGACTTCTCGATTTCAATGTCATCCGATTTCATCGGCTGACGGAGACGTTTGTAGTGATTATATACAGCTACTGAAAGTATTTTTTTGGCTTCATCTTGGCCGATCACGTATTGATCCAAATGTTTTTTGATATCCATTGGAGTTACGGCCTCGGGCAGCATGAAGGGGTTATTACTTTCCTGTTTGCTATTATTACCGTACAGCTCTTCTTCAATAATTTCACTTGCTTGTTCAACACATACCTCACAGATGTGCCCTTCAATACCGGCAATCAAAATGAGGGCTTCCGATTTGTCTCGGCCGCAGAAAGAACAACGGTAATTTTGTTTACTTTTTCGCATACCTGAGCTGCTTATTTTAGATTTTAGTCAAGTGATTTGGTTGGGTCATCAAGATATCTTTCAGACCATGTATTGGCCAATATAAGTATCCATAAAAACCTATATGCTAAAGTTAAACAAAAACACCACAAAACCTATGGAGTTTGTGGTGTTCTTGTTAGTGTAGGATCTACTAAGCGTCCTTTTTCGGATTATTTCTATCCAAGACCTCGTCAATCAATCCATAATTCTTAGCTTCCTCAGCGGTCATCCAGTTATCACGCTCGCAATCCTCTTTGATCTTGTCATATTCTTGACCAGTGTGATGGGCCAAAATATCATATAGCGCTTTTTGCTGCTCTTTGATCAAGTTGTAGTAGATTTCCATATCTGTTACCTGACCTTGCATGCCACCCAAAGGTTGGTGGATCATTACGCGGCTATGGTAAAGACAGGTACGTTTTCCTTTGGTACCCGCAGCTAGAAGTACAGCACCCATGGAGGCTGCCAATCCCGTACAGATGGTTCCTACATCAGGTGAAACGTATTGCATGGTATCATAAATACCCAATCCGGCGATCACAGATCCACCTGGGCTATTGATAAACATTTGCACATCGCGCTTAGGATCGGTTGATTCCAAGAACAACAACTGAGCTTGGATAACATTCGCCACATAATCATTTACGGGAACACCCATAAAGATAATTCGGTCCATCATCAGGCGCGAAAAAACGTCGAGGCCAACAATGTTCATCTGGCGCTCCTCGATCACGTTCGGTGTAAATCCTTGTATGTTCGGGTAACCTAGAGACGACTTTTCAGCATATTTTTCAAGGTGCATGCTACTCATTCCCAAGTGCTTGGTAGCATACTTCATAAATTCATCTTTGTGGAACATGTAATGCTGTTTTATAAGAGTTCGGTTAACTAAAATGTCATTGATATTAACGCATAAGTACCCGTCCGGTTGACCGAGGACCAAAATAGATGACTATTTTGCCGCAACTTGAGCAGAATTCTTATTCTTCTTCCGCGGCTTTGGCCGCCTGCTCCGCTGCTCTTTCCGCCTCGATTGCCGCAATTACTTCTTGGAATTCTTGCGTACCAATCGGCTTATCCGTTACTTCCACCTTTTCTACGACTGCTTCGAAGAATTTGTTCGATGCTACTTCCTCATAAATTTCATTTACCTGCTTTTCATCCTGCAACATACGATCCGCCATGCTTTCCACCATGGCTTCCATGTCCGGGCTAGGCGCTCCACCAAAATAGCCTCGAATTCTATTTTTGAAGTTTTCCTTGATTTCTTCCGGGCTAACTTCAATTTCGAAAGACTTGTTAAGCTTACCACGGATCAGCGTCCAACGAAGATTATCTGCAAATGCTGGATATTCCTTCTCCAGGGTTTTCTCATCCAATTGCTCATTGCTAGTTTGTAGCCAGCGCTTCAAGAATCCATCAGGAAGGTTCAATGCGTTGGAGTCCAATAGTCGCTTTTGGATATCGCGGTACAACAGTGCTTCGGCTTGCGCACCGAAAGAAGAACCAATGTTTTCTTTGAGTTTAGCTCTAAATTCCTCTTCTGAAGACACTTGTTCAGGTCCAAATACTTTATCGAAGAAGTCTTGATTCAGTTCTCCCTTTGCTACTCTGGATACCTTCGTGATTTCCGCTTCAAAGGCGTCTCCTACTTCTCGCTCGTCATCGTCCTCTAACCCTAGGAAGTATTTGCGAGCATATTTTTCAGTCGTGTCCTTTTCCAATTGGAAAGGATTGATCTTGATCTGATCTCCCAACTTTAACTTTAAAATGGCGGCTTGTACCTCATCCTCTAAGCGATCTACCAACACACTGAATTCATGAGTGACGCCCTCGGCTTTGACGGCATCCCCCTCCCATTCGGTAACATCCAAAGTCACAATATCTTTTTCTTCGATACCATCTTCCGGATATGTTTGCTCACCATTGCGTTGCAGAAGATTGTCAACCTCTTCTTGCACCATATCATCAGGGATCTCTACTGCATACTTCTCGAAGGGTTCATCTTCAAGTCCAGCTACCTCAAATGCTGGCGCAATTCCAATATCAAATTTGAATTCGTAATCAGATAAATCACGTACATCAAAGTCAACCGGTTCCTGATCATCAGAAGGGATGGGTTGACCTAAGATTTCTGTGCTATCATTCACCATGAAATCAGTCAACTGCTCCTGCAGGATCTTATTGATCACTTCTCCAAGCACCGCTTTACCAAACATTTTCTTAAGGACACTGATCGGGGTTTTTCCTTGACGGAATCCTTTGATACGAGCATCCTTGCGATATTTCTTTAGTTCCGTATTAAATAGTGGAAGGTAGTCGTCTTTTGGAATCTCAACCGTTAATACGGCATTTAAATTGTCAATGTCTGTTCTGACAACTTGTGGCATAATAAATAGTTTGAAAATTTGAAGCTATGAGGAACGTTGACTCCTGGCGGGTGGTGGTAAGCTTTTGGTTATTGGTGATTTAGTATCCGTTCGTAGATCACTGGTTGTTGTGGAGACGAGAAATTGAACCAATAATCAGAATCTATCAAATAACTAATAACATCTTACCATTACCTAATTCCTCAATAACGAATAACCAATACCTTAATTCTTGTCAATTCAAAAGCACGTTTTCTTGTAAGTGCTTATTTAAAGTAGCTCCTCTTAGTTAGCTACTGGATAGGAAATGATCATTTCTGTATGGATCATCAAGTCCTTTAAAAGAAAAAGGGAAATAGGAATAAATAATTCATCCCCATTTCCCTACTTAGTGCGGGTGGAGGGACTCGAACCCCCACGCCTTGCGGCACTAGATCCTAAGTCTAGCGCGTCTACCAATTTCGCCACACCCGCGTTTTACTTTATTCTGTATTAGAACAAAGCTTAAAATAAAGGATTAACCTTGCGTGTCAATTCTTTGCTTTCTTCAAAAGCGATGCAAAGATAAAATCTTTTTTAAAAAAACAATCTTTTTGTCCTTTTTTTTGGTTTTAAAAAATCATCTACGGCAATCCACTACGTTGGAGCATTTATTCTAAACAATCAATTGCCGATATTTCCGCTAATATCTCAGGAATTACTTATTCGTTTAACTTATTAACCGTTGAAAATTTATTAGATTTGTAAGAGCGGTATTATGATCAACTAACTCTAGTTTGGCCTGTGTTGGAATGGAAACTTTACGCTTCTGTCGGTTGTTTTATGTAGGCACCTAATAGAAAGGTAAAGTGAACGGATCATGAGATGTATTTCTCATTTCCTAACTGTACTAATCAGGGACTAGCAATTGAACAATAGCGACGTAAAGCAAGCTAAAACAGTAGGAAAAGGCTCTCAAGTAGCTCCTCTTCTGATTTATATCTGCGCATGCTCACTTGCTACATCACCTTCCAAAACCCTTTTGGACAGCAAAAAATAACCGAGAAGACTATATCCCATTGCACTAAATCTGTTGGTTAAAATTACATGCACTATGAGTGATGTCAACACCTGGCACAAGATTTGTAAATTTAGTAATGATGAGCAGAGAGCTGAAGTAGGTCAATCTTGCTAGCGGCTTTCTTCGACTAAGCATTCACAACCGTATTCTATTATGGCCGAAGTACTGACGATACAGGAAGAAGAACTCCAAACCATAGAGGAAGCCTATCGAGAGATGGTTCAATCCATTAAGTCCGAGATGGAAGAAGTGGATATCCAGAACATCCGCAAGGCATACGAATTGGCTTTGCATGCCCATCGCAAGCAAAGGAGGAAGTCGGGTGAGCCCTACATTCTGCATCCCATCGCCGTAGCGAAGATCTCGGCGGCTGAGATCGGCTTAGGCCCTACGGCAATTATCAGTGCGTTGCTACACGATGTGGTAGAAGATACGGAGATAACGCTGGCCGAAATTCGAGAGATGTTTGGGCCTCGGATTGCCAAAATCGTGGATGGACTAACCAAACTGGACTCGGCTTATAATGCAGAAAGCCCCCAGGCGGAGAACTTCAAAAAGGTACTTTCTACCCTAGTGGATGATGTGCGAGTAGCTTTAATTAAGATGGCTGACCGCCTCCACAATATGCGGACCTTAGGATCTATGCCTAGACATAAGCAACTAAAGATTGCTGCGGAAACCAGCTATATCTATGCTCCTCTAGCTCACCGCCTAGGTTTGTATTCGTTCAAAACGGAGTTTCTTGACCTTTGCATGAAGGTCACTGATCCCACCAATTATCATGGGATCGCCAAGAAATTAGCTGAGACTAAAAGATCTCGAGAGTCCTATATAGATCAATTTATTGATCCGCTGCGCAACGAATTAGATGCGCTACGGGTGCCTTATCGCATTACCGGTCGCCCCAAGTCGATTTATTCTATTTTCAATAAAATTAAAACCAAGCAGGTTCCTTTTGAAGAAATCTATGATCTGTTCGCGGTGCGTATCATCTTAGATGTTCCACCAGAAAAAGAAAAGATGATCTGCTGGCAGACCTATTCTATTGTCACGGATGTTCACGTGCCAATCCCGGAGCGCCTGAAAGATTGGATCTCTACCCCCAAAAGCAATGGCTATGAGTCCTTGCACACCACCGTTATTGGCCCAGGAGGAAGATATGTAGAAGTGCAGATTAGAACCGAACGGATGAATGAGATTGCGGAACGTGGATTTGCCGCGCATTGGAAGTATAAGGGGGTGTCTAGGCAGCCAGATGTATATGAACGCTGGTTGGATAATGTTCGGGAAATTCTAGATGATCCCAATAGCGACGCGGTTGAATTCCTCGGAGATTTCCGCGCCAACAACTTGTTTAATGAGGAAGTCTTTGTCTTTACTCCTAAGGGAGACATGAAGATTCTGCCGAAGGGGTCTACTGCTTTAGACTTCGCTTTCAATATACATACCGACATCGGCTATCATTGTACCGCGATCAAAGTGAACAACCGTTTGGTTCCGATGGGGTACAAACTGAAAAATGGTGATCAAATTTCGATCACGACCAACAAGTCACAGAAGCCTAACGAAAGTTGGCTCAAGATGGTGATTACCGGAAAGGCGCGGTCGAAGATTCGGTCAGCCATGAAGGAAGAGCAGCGCAAGAAAGGGGAGCTTGGCAAAGAGGCCCTAGAGCGTAAGTTCAAGCATTTGAAGTTAGAATTTGAAGATAGTGTAGAACGCTTAGTGAAGTTCTTAAGGCTACCTTCGCGGGTAGAATTATATTATCGTATTGCCACAGGTGATCTATCGATTCCAGACCTTTTTAAGCGATTTGAGGTATCCGGTAACAAGTTGGTTGAAGTAGTAGAGCCGGTGCCGGTGGTGGAAACGAAAGCCCCTCAACCGAGTACGCCTCGCAAAGGATCCCGGAAAGTCAACGGCACCCCTCGTCTGATGATTAATGGTGAGCCTGGAGATCGATTCCATTATACCTTTGCTAGTTGTTGTAACCCCGTACAAGGAGATCATATTTTTGCTTTCCTAACTGCTACGGCTGGATTGAAGATCCATCGCTCAAATTGCCCCAATTCAGCTAACTTAATGAGTAATTACGGGTATCGGGTGATGAAGGCGGAATGGGCCTCTACCACCAATACTACCTTCGTGGCTGACCTTAAGATTACGGGTATTGATGATGGGCCAGGTGTGATTGAGCGACTCTCACATGAAATTTCCAATAAGTTGAGTTTGAATATCCGATCCTTTTCCATATCTGGGTATGAGGGCTTCTTTAAGGGTAAAATCAGCTTGCTAGTGGCCAATACAGACCAACTGAATGTGGCAATCCGAGCCCTACAAAACTTAGAAAGTATTTCAACTGTTTCCAGGGTAGAATAAGATGCCAATGGGCACGCAAAGACCTCAGAGCGATAGGTCCTAGCACGCAGCAGCTAAACCAGCTGTGAAAATTGGCGGTATGTCCACTTGAAGACTAGCGCCAGTCGTATTTATTTTCGTACCTTTGAAGACTTAACCTTTATCAGCAAGATCTATGCGGGAAGATATAATTAAGGAAGTAAAGAATATATTTTCTTCACATTTGGAGACCAACAGCTTGCGCAAAACACCGGAGCGCTATGCTATCCTGGAAGAAATATATAAGCGGGACGATCATTTCGACGCGGAAGCTTTGTACATCCATATGAAAAATCAGAACTACCGCGTAAGTCGTGCCACGGTGTACAATACCTTGGAGCTATTGGTGAATTGTGACCTGGTTAAGAAACATCAGTTTGGTAAAAACCTGGCGCAATACGAGAAATCATATGGCTACAAACAGCATGACCATTTGATTTGTGTGGATTGTGGGAAGGTGCTCGAATTCTGTGATCCTCGAATACAACAGATCAAAAGCATGATGGGAGACCTGCTTAAATTCAAGATCACTCACCATTCGCTTAATCTTTATGGACAATGCAATGGTGCATGTCCCAAAACTGCTTCGAAACAAAATACGCTAGAAAAAGTAGCCGAATAGGCCCACTACGCTCACGTTCTACACATGAACAACTACAGCTTTCGTACAGAAGGTACCATCCAGGTTATTAAAGTCGGGGACTTACTCAATGAATTTGTAGTAAAAGAAATTCTTGCAGCCGCACAAGTGAAAATTGAAGAAGGTTTTTCTAACTTTGCTGTGAACTTTTTGATCTTGCTAAAGAAGGGAACCAGCGCGGTAGGAGGAGAAGTCGCCATAGTAAAGGCTCCGATCAAAGTCATCCATTTGTTGCAAGTGACAAAGCTCCGTCCACTCTTTTACTTAACTAAATCACTGGACGAAGGTTTCGATTGCTTGTTAAACGGAGAGCCACTCGAAGCAGTGAGATAATTATGAGTAGAGAAGCGTGTTCGAAAACGCAAAGGACTAGCCAGATAAAAACCTAATAGATGTCAAACAATCTATTAGGTTTTTATAATTTATAATAAGGGTTATTGCCCACTTCCAGGAATTGGATGATGACCACATAAAATGATTTAGTGTATGGCAGTAGATGTTATACTTGGTTTGCAATGGGGCGATGAGGGAAAAGGCAAGATCGTTGATTACTTGGCTCCTCAATATGATATTGTTGCCCGTTTTCAGGGTGGGCCCAACGCGGGACACACACTCAAATTTGATGGGAAAAAATTCGTACTTCATACCATCCCCTCCGGAATATTTCGCGAGGACTTATTGAATCTAATTGGTAACGGAGTTGTCATTGATCCGATCACCCTGGAAAAAGAATTGTTAGCTTTAGAAGGCACAGGAGTATCCTACCAAGATCGTCTGCTGGTGGCACGTAAGGCTCATCTGATCCTACCCACTCACCGCTACCTAGATGCAGCATCCGAAAATGCTAAGGGAAAGGCTAAGATTGGATCTACCTTGAAGGGGATTGGACCGACTTATATGGATAAGACGGGGCGAAATGGCCTACGGGTAGGAGACATTGAACGAGCCGGCTTCCAGGATAAGTACAATGCCCTGAAAGAAAAGCACCTTAACTTAATCCGTTTATATCCAGCTATCGATTTTGATCTGGCTGCGGAGGAAGAGCGCTGGATGGCTAGTTTGGAGAAGTTGAAACAATTACAAACTGTCGAAGGAGAGTACTTCTTGAATGAGCAAATAAAAGCAGGCAAGAAAGTGTTGGCCGAAGGTGCACAAGGAACTATGCTAGATATTGATTTTGGTACCTATCCCTTTGTTACCTCTTCCAACACGATTACTGCTGGGGTTTGTACAGGCCTGGGTATAGCGCCACATTTGATTAAGGAAGTGATTGGCATTACCAAAGCCTATTGCACTAGAGTGGGTTCTGGGCCATTTCCTACAGAATTGGATAATGAAGATGGTGAGTTTTTGCGCAAGGAAGGAGCCGAGTTTGGAGCCACTACTGGCCGACCAAGAAGATGTGGATGGATCGACTTACCACAAGTTAGATATACCGTTCTTTTGAATGGGGTTACTCAACTAGTGGTCACTAAGGTGGATGTCTTGAACAAGTTCAAAGAAATTCAGCTAGCTACGAAGTATCAGATTGACGGAAGCGAAACAACGGACTTACCATTCGATATCTGTGATGTAGAGATTACGCCTGTTTATGAATCCCATCCAGGCTGGGAACAGTCTTTGGATGATGTGCAGACCTACGACCAACTGCCTTCGGCGGTACAAACCTACCTGAGTCGATTAGAGGACTATCTGGAAGTTCCGGTGTCAATGGTGTCGACAGGGCCAGAACGTCGTAAACTGATCCTGAAGGAAGCTACTGCCGCCGTATAATGGCGAGCCAGACGCCTTCTCTTGAAGCCCAAGATCGATTGAAAAAAGCGGTCTTGGGCTTTGTTCAACCTGCTGATGAGGCGATGAATGCCTTCTTAGGGGGATGGCGTGTGAAAACCTATCAAAAGCATGATTATCTGTGCCGGGAAGGGGAGGTAGAGCGGTACTTTTACTTCATTACGAAAGGGATACAACGGATATTTTTTCTCAAGGCAGACGGGCATGAGCATGTAATGGGGTTCAGTTATGATGGGAACTTCTCCGGCGTGGCGGATTCTTACCTTGGCTAGAAACCATCCAATTTGTACTTACAAGCCTTGACCGACACGGAGGCCCTAGTCATTGAGTATGCAGTGCTGAACAAGCTTTTTGATCAATATAAAATCTGGGAACGTTGGGGGCGTCTATTTTTTACCCAAATCCTAATTGGAAGGGCCCAACGGGAAATTGAAATGCTGACTTTATCCGCTGAAGAACGATTTCAACTGTTTGTGAACCGTCAGCCCACTATTCTGCAACAGATTCCACAGAAACAGCTCGCCTCTTACCTGGGCATGACGCCAGAGACCTTCAGTCGCCTCCGGAAAAAAGTGAGATCTTCAAAGTAAAGCTCGTTTTCTTGATCTAGATCAATGCAGGGCAACACCTGCTGCCCTTAATTTTGAATCAAAAAAAGTATGGCACGACTAGAGAATGCAACCGTATACCCCCAGATGATCCAGGCCTCTTTGTCCTTTCAAGATGCGCTCAAGACATTTATAGCAGAAAAGCCAGTGCACCTTTTGGCTCAACGCCCGCATCCTACCAAGTGGAGTTTTCTAGAATGTATCAACCACCTGAGTTTAACCTACACCGACTATTTACCTAGAGTGAAGCAAGCCATAGAAGAAGGTAAAACTGTGAAGGGCACGCACTTTAAACAAGGCTTTTTCGGCCGGATGATGATCAATAGTATGACTCCGAAGGAGGGTAAGATAAAACTTAAGGTTAAAACGCTGGGAAAGTTTATCCCTCCAGAGAATGGTGCCCCAGATTTTTCCATTCTAGATACCTTCTTAGATCAGCATCAGGAATTCATTCATCTTCTACAGGCTGCTACCCCTCTTCATGGTGGAAAGATTCGCCTCAATTCTGCTATTGGTAGTGTATTACGATTTCGACTCGGTGATTGTTGTCAGTTCTTGGTGGGACACAACGAGCGGCATTGGCTGCAAGCGCAGCGAGCATATGAAGTGGTGGCATCTGTAGACCGGGACCAGGCCCTTAGCTTTTTATGATTTAGTCGCAAAAATATGCCCGAGCTGGCAACACCTAGCGTCATCCTGTGTTAAACCTGGTATGGATACTACGACGAGCAAAAACAAGCATCTATTCTTCGATGATATCATGGCGATGGACCGCTTTCCACGCATGCATCTAATGAACACCATTTCCGGACTGAAAGGTGCTCATCTGTTAGGAACGGTGAGTCACAAAGGGACTCCCAATTTGGGCGTCTTTAGCTCCATCGTACACGTTGGCGCAAATCCACCACATCTCGGATTCATCATGAGACCATTGACCGTCCCCCGCCATACTTACCACAATATTAAGGCGAAAGGTTTTTTCACCCTGAATTCCATTCACCCTAGCTTCCTGGCAAAGGCTCATCAAAGTTCAGCCAACTATCGAGTGGAGGAATCGGAATTCGAAGCTGTGGGCCTACAACCTTTTTATACAGAATCACATCCTGCACCCTACGTGGATGAAAGTCCAATTAAGATTGGGTTAGAGTGGGTAGAAGAGCATCACATCAAAGCAAATGGTACGCTTTTCATCGTTGGCAAGGTGGTGGAAGTGATATTTCCAGAAGAAGCCATGGCTCCCAGTGGCCATATACTGCATGACCAATTGGAAACCATGGCGGTCAGCGGTCTAGATACCTACTACGAGGCTGGAAACAAACACCAGCTCGCTTATGCTAGGCCACCAAAGTCCTAGCACACCTATTCTGCGGCCCCTTTTCCTTTTGGAAGGAAAATACTTGGGATTAAGATAGCCTGAATAATGGTTAGGATTACACCAATTTCATCGCTTAGTCCGTGTTGTTCTCCGGTGGCCAGCAGTAGGCTTTGAATGGGAAGGGGAGCCAAAATGTTCGATGCTG
>JABSSL010000143.1 GCA_013214355.1 Saprospiraceae bacterium
GCCAGGTACGATATGCGGGTAGGTGCTACTGGTGGCCACCCATGCCCGTCCCTTGGTATCCCAATTGATGCTGATGGGGTTAGCAATCATTGGATCGGAGGCAAAGAGACTGATTTCATAGCCCTCCGCAATATGAAAGGCCTCCAGCTCAGCCTGGATATCTGGGTCGGGTACAAAGGTCGGCACCTCATCTTCAGGGTAATCTTTGGGGGATTTCCAGGGTTGTATGAGTTCTATTTCTACATCGTAGGTACGTTCGACAAACAAGCGGCTGATCTCCCGCTCTTTTTCCTCCACAAGTCGATTTAGGTCATCCATCTCATAAGCCAAATGCCCCATTTCATGCCGTCTAAACAAGTAGATATAGGCTTCATTTAAGGGTCTAAGTCGGTATCGATGGAGTCTATTTTTCTCCTTTATGGTATTGACTAACCTGTCATGCTGCAAGGAATCCGCAATCAAATTGACGATAGAAATCGTATCCTGACTGTTCGCTGCCAATTGTCCATTGATATAGACGGCGACGGGCTCCTGAGAGTGGATCTTCCCTTCATGCAAGAGTAGGCCTGGTTTTACATTGAAACTCACCCCTCGAACGGTCGACACCCAATCTGTAACTTGGCAATGTTGGGTCTGCAGAACAGCAGCCTGGGAATCTATGGTGATGGTAAATCGCTCAGCTTGGTCTATCGCTAGATTCTGTAGCAGGATGTCACTCAATTTCGCATACCCTTGTTTATGTAGTTGCATCCCATTGACCGTATACAGCTGTTTACTGGGCTCTTGAATGAGTTCCTCATACAGGTTAATCACAGTATATCCTCGATCGGCGGCTTGTTGTTTAATAAAATCACTAGCCTTCCCTAGCCAATCATTTCGCTTTTGACATTCTTCTGTAGTAGAAAATGCCACTTCATGCCTGGGAGGTGTCAAGAGAATCACCTTCGTCTCTTGTTCGGCCACAAAGTCTAGCAAGCGGGTGTAGCCACTCGTAAAGAGGTCAAAGCCCTCCTCGTTTTCTGCGAAGGCGGCCTCTCCCCCATACCCAATCACCAGCGTAGTGGGAGCCGCTTCTTCAATGTGCTGCATCAGCACTTTAGAACCAAAGCCCTTTTCCGCCGAGGGAGGTTGCCAGGATCTGGTATTTTGAGCCGACCCAAATTGCGAACGAGCTAATCCATACACGTCATCCGCGGGCCAGCCAATGTTACGAAGGCTAAAAGCCTGATCGGAGAAGTGCGTGGTAAGTGCCGTTTCAAAGAAAGCATGATCCTCCATACCAGAAATCAAGGAGCCACCTACGAGCACGATTCGTTCTACATCTTTACTACTAAGAAGGGAATGTTTGCCCGCATTTTGCTGACAGCCATACACTAGGCTAATCACCAGCAGGCCAAAGAGGAGGTTGTTTTTCATTTTGTTTTGCTATTTGTTGCCGAGTTATCAGTTCGAGCAAAACAAATATAGTTTTCCTTTTCCGACAATTGGGAGGTTCTGTCCTTTTGATTGTAAAATTGGAAAATTGATGTCTTTTCTAGTCAGCGACCTGCGGCAATTAGCGCTCCTATCTATTTGACAAGCAAGACATACCGACATACCATCGTCATCATCCACATCACTTAGAGGGTGCAACTTTCATACAGATTTAAAGTCTTTTCAGAGTGTAAGACTTTTGCCCAACTTTAATCCATCCACATGCTGACTAACTTCCTCACTATCATCTGGCGTAACCTGACTAGGCATAGTTTTTATTCTTTTCTGACCATTTCTGGCTTAGCCATAGGTATCGCAGCAGGATTCCTGATTCTGCAATACGTGTACTTCGAGACGAGCTACGATACATTTTTTGAAAACAAGGATGATATATACCGAGTACAGCTCAACCGATACAATAAAGGTGAGTTGACTACCCAATGGGCTGCCGGCTGTGCCGGTGCTGGTTTGGCGATGAAAGAAGACTTTCCGGAGGTCGTAAAGTTCGTGAATATGACCAAGAGCAATGCACAAATCAGCTATCAAAAGAACTACTTCAAGCTAGACTATGCCTACTATGCAGGACAAAGCTTCTTCGATGTATTCTCTGTACCCTTGCTCCGAGGAATAGACACTTTGGTATTAAAAGAGCCTTTTAAGGTGGTACTCTCCGAGTCCATGGCTCAGAAGATCTTTGGAGTGGAAGACCCAGTTGGAAAGGTGATCAAAATGAATGATGAAACAGATTTTGAGGTGACCGGGATTTTCCAAGATCTGCCTGAACGTTCCCATATGAAGCTAGACCTGCTTTACTCTTTCGAAAGTTTTGTGAATTTTACCAGTGAAGAATCCCGCACCGCTTGGCAATGGGATGGCTTCTTAAATTATGTGCAGCTACACCCAGGCACAGATCCAGATGCCCTGCAAGCCAAATTCCCTGCATTCATAGAGAAAAGAGCTGGAGAGGAACTACGGCAGTACGATGCAGGCATGGAATTCACCTTACAGCCGCTAGGCGAGATCCACTTAACTTCAGACTATCGCGGAGAAATTAAGCCCACCGGAGATCAAAGAGCCACCTATTTCCTATTAATCATAGGTCTATTTGTGTTATTAATTGCTTGGGTCAACTATATCAATCTAACGACTGCCCATTCGCTCAAACGCGCCAGAGAGGTAGGAATTCGCAAAGTACTAGGCAGCTACAAGAATCAATTGATGCGGCAATTTCTTGTCGAGTCTTCTCTGATGAATCTCATTGCCTTTACTTTAGCCGGTTTATTCATCTTACTCGCCTTCCCCTCTTTCAATGAATTTCTAGGGCGGGAGACAGCCTACTCTTGGCCAGATTCTTCTTTTTTCTGGCTGGGACTGATTGGGATTTTTATTGGAGGGACGCTTTTATCAGGATTTTACCCTGCGCTTATACTATCAAACTTTCGGCCCGTAACAGTTCTGAAAGGGCAATTTTCGCAAAGCGCCAAAGGTAATCTTCTCCGCAAGGGCTTGGTCACTTTCCAGTTTTTAGCTTCCATCTTCTTGATTACTGGTACTTATGTAGTCTACCAGCAGTTGAATTATCTACAGTCGCAGGACTTAGGGGTTAACATCAATCAAACCCTGGTGGTGAACACGCCATCTTTTTCTAGCGATTCCGTTTTAGTAAGCAGAGACGATATTTTTAAGGACAAATTGAGCAGTGAATCCTTTGTAGAAGAGCTAACCAATTCCACTGCCGTCCCAGGTCGAACCCCTCCCTGGAATGCCGGAGGTATTCGTCTGCTCAGACAAACAGAAGCAGAAAGCAATCAATATCGGGTACTCTGAGGAGACGATAATTTTGTTGACTTCTACGGTTTGGAAATGGTGGCGGGTAGAAAATTTGATCAAAGCTTTGGGCAAGAAGACAACAGTGTGCTATTTAATGAAGTAGCAGCTAAGCAAATCGGTTTTAATGACCCCGAGGAGCTCATCAATGAACAAATCAACTTCTGGGGAGATACCATGACTGTGGTAGGAGTGGTAAAAAACTACCGGCAGGAATCACCGAAGCAGGCCTATGATGCGCTAATCTTCCGATACTTCCCTAATCCCTCGGGTTTCTATTCGATAAAATTGAACAGTCCGAATATCCATCAATCCATTGAAAAAATCCGTTCGCACTGGATGGCTGCCTTTGATAACAAACCCTTTGAATACTTCTTCCTGGATGATTATTACGGAGAACAGTATAAAGCGGAGTCCAACTTCGGTTCGATATTTGCCTTGTTCGCGGGCTTGGCCATCTTGGTAGCTTGTTTAGGCTTATTCGGACTAGCGTCCTACGTAACCAAGTTGAGGACCAAGGAGGTTAGCGTGCGAAAGGTCTTAGGTGCCTCTATGCAAAATCTTTGGGTACTGCTTACTTTCGACTTTCTGAAATGGGTAGGCTTAGCCATACTGCTCGCCATCCCACTGAATTGGCTGGTCATGAACAACTGGCTTGAAAATTTTGCGAGCCGAATTAGCTTATCCTGGTGGATATTCTTTATTCCGGCTTTAGTGCTATTGGCCATAGCCACTATGACCGTATCTTATTTCACCCTTCGAACGGCAAATCTAAATCCAGCCCATACCTTGAAGGATGAGTAAGCAAAAAACGAGAGAAAGGACAGTCTACCGATCAGCTACAGCAGAGATAGAGGAATGGTAGTAGAGCTTCCCACAAGAGAAAGGAGACAACAGAAGTGGAAATAATTTCATTATGACCTTAGCTACTTCCTTTTGTTTCCTTTCCTTACATACCCAAAAGTGCCTATCGTATTAAATGATAGTAGTGGCTAAGTGATAGACTAGCTCCCCCTACTACCGCATCAGCAACACATCACCCCGAACCTCGATTGGCGTACCATCCCCTTGTTCCAACAGGAGCTGATAAATATAAACACCCCGATTGGCTAGCTGACCTCTAACCTGGCCATCCCATCCGATAATCTCTTCATTCAGAGATAAATCCGATAATTCGAACACCTGCGCGCCCCAACGATCGAAAATGCGCCAAGAGATTAGGCGGGTAAAGCAATCCTGTGTAAAAAGCCCAAGGCGATCGTTTAGCCCATCCCCATTCGGGCTGAAGGCGGTGGGCACGAATACCTTGTCACAAGCTTGTACCTTCACTTCTATCCTCATACTATCGGTACAACCAGAAGCAAGATCTGTGGCGATGAGTTGGTAGACTCCGGAAGAGGTGGGCTGGAATAAAGGATCGAGGCAGTCATTGCAAGAAAAGGCATCAGCGGGCTGCCAGGACAGGGAGTAGGAATCGGATAGGCTTACAGTAGCCATCAGCTGGACGTTTTGTCCTAACTCCACCTCTACATTTGCTGACTCCAAGCTCACCTCAATCTCCCCTGTATTTATGGTGGTAAAAACCACACTATCACAACCTGCCGGAGTGGCAAGGGTATCAATGTAAGTACCCGCACTCGTGTACCAGCTGTTACCTACTCGTAAGCTATCTCCATTGCATAGGGTAATCGTTTGTTGGATAGTTTGCAAGGGTTGAGCGACGATCTCCAAGGTCTGAAAACGCGGGCAGTCAGCAAATTCACCGGGTAAGGTATCAATGATACTTGTACTGCTTGTATAGATCTGGTTGTCAAGCTCCAGGGTATCCCCCTGGCAAAAAGTATATACCTCAGCAGATAGTACTCTGGTCTGCCCAATCAAGGTGGTGGTAATGAGGGTGTCATTACAAGAGTTGGGCACCGGGAGTATATCGAAGTAGGTACCAGCCTCCGTATAGGTATTTTCTCCGACGGTAAGACTACCAATAGGGAGATCGCAGAGATCAAAAGTCTGTTCTATTTGAACATTGCATAAGCGAAGACTAATGTCATCGATCGCTAAATCATTACCACAACCACCACCGCCAATGTTCACCATTTGAATGTGGGCTTCCGTTTGATCAGGGCCAGTGCGAAACCGAATCCCGTATTCTTCCCAAGTCAAAAAACTCCGGTAAAAGACTTCGATGGTTTCCTCGCTGAATTGCGTAGCGTCGTTCCTGGTGTCGATCACGTCAAATCTGACCCTGGGTTTCAGAGCAATGCCAATACAAGCAGTAGGAATGGCCAGATTAGCTATATGACTTGAGAATATATAATCGGTATTCGGGCACAGGTCAGAAAAGGTTTTTTGGTAAAAAATGCCTTCTCCTTGAGAAGAAGAAGGGTTAAAGATGACCATATAGCCATTGGTATCCCCCTCTGTACGATCTGGACCATCATGCCAAAAGCCAGGATCGAGGCCCGTGGTATTCGAAACGACATACCTACCTGGATTGATACTACCAAAGTTGTAAGTGGTTGTACCGGGAGGCAGCGCAGGGCCAGGGTTCGGGCCACTTCCAAAATCTTCTAGAAATATGGCAGGGCCTGGATCGGGCAGACAATCCTGAGCTCGGAGAAAGGCCGATAAGCACAGACACCACAATCCAAGGATGAATAGTCGCATTAGGTTTCCATTATCAGGTTAGCAATTGGCATAGCAGGTGGCCCAAAACTTCTTCCTTGCTGATAGAAGAAGTCCCTAAAGATATGGGTTTACGGGATTAAGCATAAACATTTATCTTTGACAAGCAACGAAATTGTCGCCTGTCTGAAATATGATGTATACAAATACCATATGGCAAAGATGCTTACTGCTCCTATTCCTACTGGGTAGCTTGGCCTGGTCCTCCGCACAGGTCAACTTCGTCCCCAACCCTGGCTTTGAAGAGCTCATAGATTGTGATCTGGAATATGGCGAAGCAGACAAGGCTGCTCCCTGGAAGATCATGAACGACCCCACGGCATCTCCTGATTTGTACCACGACTGTTCCACCAATCCTTTTTTTCTCCCTCCCGACGCCGGTTCTTGCTGCCTACTCCGCCCTAAGTCAGGACAAGGTATGGTTGGCCTAGTCAACTTATTGGCACCGGCGGAAGAACGGATCTATGCCCGTTTAGTCGATGACCTACCCTCAGATGTCGATATCTACGTAGCCTACTCCATCCTTCCTAGAGAAAAGCAGGATGCTCCAGTGAATTACCTCTGTTATACGAATACCCAAAGCCTGGCCTTTTCAGATGTAGCCTTCCAACAGCAGCAGGTAGTTTTGAAATTGGATACTATTTTGACGCGTGCCAGAGAATGGACCTTGGTACAAGCTTGCTACCGAGCCAACGGCACCGAAAAGTTTGTCTTGCTAGGAAATTTCCGAACGGCTTTAGAGATCCAGACGGATTGTGGTAAAATCGATCCTCAATTCAATTTCGGCTATACCTATGTTGATGACGTCATTGTCTCTCCTTTTGACGTAGTGCCAGACACGCTCTTTATCTGTGGAGATGAAGTACTAACGGTAGATGCCTCCTTTTATGATGTTCCGATCCAATGGAGTGATGGTTGGGAAGGGGGAATGCGAGAAATTACGGAAGGCGGCAGATATGAAGTACTAGGGGATATCGGGGATTGCTTTTTGACGGATGAGACACTAGTCATCAAGCTGCCAGAAGAAAGTGATATCGTTAGGATGGACCTATGTGATGGTGAGCCATTTAAGCTGGAAGCCCCTGTGCAAGCCATATGGCAGAATGGAGATACCAGTCGTACCTTCCAGGTCACACGCCCAGGTGTCTACACGGCCCAATTCCTAAGCGATTGTAGTGATGGATCTAGGGAATACATCGTAGAAGAAAAAGACTGTAGTATCCAATATTATGCCCCTAATGCCTTTAGTCCAAACGGCGATGGTATCAATGACAGACTAGAATTCTTCTTTAAATCAGACTATGAGTATACTGGCGAGCTAAATATTTTCGATCGTTGGGGCAATCTGGTGTATTCAGCTCAAAACGTAAACTTCAACAACCCAATCGACTGGGACGGCACATATCGCGGGAAAGCGCTCAACGCAGGTGTCTTGGTCTGGGTCTTCCGCTATATCAGTGCAAAAGATAACAAGACCAGGATGCTTTCTGGTGATATTACCTTAATCAGGTAATACCGATTTAAGGCCGATTCTAAAACACTAAACCTACTCCCAGCACCAAAGTTCTTGCAGGTAGATAGCTGTTTCGACGATCAATACCGGGGGCCAATAGATTGCGATTATTGGCGTCAAATTGCTCACTGCCGTTACTGGTAGGCCCAGCATCTTCTAGGACCGGTTCGGGATCTACTCCGGTATAATTGCTGATGACGAATAGGTTCTGCCCCGTGAGCGAGATGCTCAAGTCTCTTCTTTTGGATCCACTACCCAAAGAGAAGGTTCTGGACAGCTGAATATAATCCAACTTAAGGAAATCAGCTTTTTCGACATACAGAGAAGAAAAGCGACGTACGCGTAGATTCTCAACGGCCAGTTCCGTATTCACGAAATTGTAATTCTGTCTATCGAAAAACGTTTCTGGCTCCTGCGTAAGTCGGTAGCGGTTGACCAGGCTATGCCCAAAGGCGCCTCGAAAGAGAACCTGCAATTGCCAGTCTTGGTGCTGTAGTTGATGGTACCAGCCTAGTTCAAAGTCAGGTAGTCCATTTCCCACAATGACAAAATCCCCCTCAGGGTCCAACAGGTCATCGGTATTGGTACGGATCATTCCATCCTGATTCACATCGTCAAAAGCGGGAAATCCATCCGGGGCTGCTACCAAGAATACGGCCGCCTTGATATCGCCCAATTCTCCTCCTTCCACGATTGGCATAGAGGGGTCTTGAATCAATCCGCCCACTCCCGTGGCGAACCGTTGATCATTTTCTAGGTCTACAAATTTGGATTGGTAGCTGGAAAGGATCATTCCACTGTTGTAAGTGAGGGCTTCACTATCATACAAGGTAGCATCTACCTTTAGTTCTATACCACTAGATCGTATGGCATCCTGATTGAGATAGGAACCTCGGAAGAAGAATGGATCAGGGGAAATCCAGTCTTTGACCTTACGGCTATACCAATCCAAACTCCCCCTTAGCTTCCCCATTTGAAAATCAAGCCCTACATTGAATTCGCTTTTTTCTTCCCATTTCAGCTCAGGATTTGCCCGTCTTATGGTATCTGAACGCAACAAGACATTGTCCTTTTCCACCAGTACAATTCTATTCCTGGACAAACCTCCTTGCCCAGGAATTCCTCCGGTAATGCCATACCCCAATCTCAACTTAAACTGATCAACATTGGGTATTTCTCTCAACTTCGTGAAATCTACCGCAGCACCGATGGACGGAAAGAGGCCCCATTTCTGGTTTTCTCCCAACTTGCTGGACCCCTCATATCTCAAAGAAGCATTTAACATCAATTTATCATCCAAATTGACATGGGCCCGGCCGTAGAAGGCCGATAACTTGTCGGACCAACCATTGTTGATCGTATCTGTGGAGATGGCTTCCTGCTCCCAGTTTTGATAGTCATTGATTCGCCTTATTCCAATCAACTCTGGATTTGAGAAACCAGTCAATTGCAGATAATTATCTAGATGTTCCCCGTCCTGATAAGAGGTGCCCAATGTGAATTGCCATTTGGTTTTACCAATCGTTTTTTGATAGTTGGCAAAGAGCTCGTATAAGGAGAATTGATCCTGGCGGTCATCCAATTCGGCTCGCCCATCTGTTTCATCAATTGGGAAAAAAGTGCCTCTAAAGAGGGACTGCGGCGAATAATAGGCCCTTTCATTCGAGAATTGATCCTGATAAGCGTATCTGAGATTCAAAGATAGCTCAGGTTTGAGCTTGTATTCTAGCAGGGCTGCCGTTGTTAAGACCTGCAGTTGACCGTCCCGATCGTTGAGATCAACGAGCGCTCTCGGATTATAAGCATCGAAGAGGCCATTGGTTTCAAAGAAGCCACCAAATCGTTCGGTATCATAAGGGAAGGGCGCGTCAACGGCAAAGATGGGCGCCGTGGGATTAGTCGAAGCCGCGTAGCGGAAAGCCTCGACAAAGCCCAGCTGGCTGCTGCGATCGGTATAAGCGGCTGAGAGATGAACCTTCAGGGATTCATCGAACAACTCACTACTCAGATTCGCTCTCACATTGAGCTGTTCAAAACCTGATTTATTCAAAACGCCCTCCACATTTCGGTAATTACCAGAAAGTCGGTAGTGGGTGTTAGCTTGTCTTCCACTTAGTACCAAACTATGTGTTTGGGAAGTCCCGTTGCGCCTCACTTCATCCAGCCAATTGGTAGAAGCGCCAAAGTCGGTTCCGCCAATTGCCCGAAACTCGTCCGCATTGAGGACAGGGATGCCAGCATACGGGCTAGAAAATGCGGCTTGCCCGCTATAAGATACAGTAAGGGCTTTCTGTCCATCCTTCCCATCATGCGTCTCGATCAAAATCACCCCATTAGAAGCCCGAATACCATAGATTGCCTGAGCCGATCCATCCTTCAACACCGTGATCTTAGCCACATCATTTGGGTCAAGGTTTTGCAGGGAAGCTCCAGGTATTCCGTCAATTACGATCAAAGGACTTCTTTGTGCATAGCCCGAGAGGCCCCGGATTCTGATCAGGCTGGCCATGTTGGGGTCTCCCCCACGATTGTACACCTGCATGCCGGCAATCTTTCCTTGCATCAGGAGCGCTGGATCAGCGATAAGTCCCTGATTAAATTCTTCCATCGACAGTACGGAAATAGCAGAGGTCAGCTCCCCTACTTTATAATGACCATATCCTACGCTAATCAAGGTATCAGGAACAGACAAACGTTCTCGCAGCTGATCCGTACTATCTGGCTGTACAAGTGATTGAAGATAAGCTTCTTGGGTAGAAAAAATGAGCAGCGCAATTACGCAAAGGGTTTTACATAAGAGAGTAATACGTACTAGTTTCATACATTTCCAGCTTTATCAATTTGATACCAGTCTTATCTCACGGGAGTCGCGTCTAAGGGCTAGTATCAATTAGGTTTCATTATGTAGAGTATGTTTAAATTCCCATTAATCGGCTGCGAACGGCAAATTTTCTACTGTGCTTTGTTAAAAAGCCTCGCCGTACCTTCCAGGTCCCGTTCCGGGATTACGGAATATGTCTACGTTTTTTGCCTCACTCAGCATAAAATTTACTCGCCCTCGCCCGTCTGGCCGCCGGACAGGCACAATCCTGGAATTTTGAACATACTCTTAGGTTTCTGCAGTTTCCAATTTACAACTGCTCTATAGTTTTGCGTTTATCGCTGAGGCTAATACAGGAATACAGCCAATAAATGGTCCATTCAAAATACAGTAAAAACGGTGTTATTAGCTATATTCAAATAAAGATAGGGATGCATTTTCTCTTTTTAAACTTTCTCCAAGCACCTTCCAAATATATTGTTTTACGGCATTCTTTATTTTCGACTCGGCAAACAATTTAATCATGAATAGAAGAAACTTTAACAAAAACCTCGGTTTAGCGACTAGTTTAGTAGGAATGGGAGCCCTAAATGCTTGTGCCTCACCTACAGAAGAAGATCAAGAAAAGAGCGAAGAGCCCAACTCCACCACGTCCAAAGTCTCTCCGGAGCTAGCCCAACGGATGTATGACAAAGCCCTGGCCATCACCAAATCCAAAGTGCGAGGGGGAGATTCGGAACCCTTTTTCAAAAAGCCATTTATTGATGCGGCCTTCAATGGCAACATCTTTCTTTGGGATTCCTGCTTTATGTGCTGTTTCTGTAAATACCACATGGATGAGCTTCCCGTCTATCAAGCCTTAGACAACTTTTACGATCGAATCGAAGAAGATGGCTTCATCTGTCGGGAATATCGAGCTACCGGAGAAGCCCTATGGTCCAAAGATCATCCAGTCTCGATCAACCCGCCCATGCTCGCTTTTGCAGAGTTAGAAATCTTCAGCGTAAAACCAGATCTAGAACGTTTGAAGAAGGTTTACCCTATCCTAAAAAAGAATTTTGAATTCCATGTCGACCGATACATGATGGACGACAACCTCTTCTACGGAGATACCATGGGATTGGGCATGGACAACATCCCCCGATCCCCACGCGGTTGGGTACCCACCGAAGGCAATGGCTGGACCCACCACGAACTCGGCGCACAACTCGCCTCCATGAATGTCTCGGATGAGGAGAAGCTCAATTTCTTCGTCAGAGAATACCCCAACACCGTCACGGGAGTATGGACCAAGCAAGGTCGATATGTAGACTTTACGGCCCAAATGGCCATGTACGCCCTGCAACTCAAGGAAATTGCTTCCAAGATCGGCCAGGATGCCGATATTGCAGTCTACGACGATATTCACGCCAAAATCAAAACTGCCCTAAACGAAGAATGCTGGAGTGAGGAAGATGGCTTTTACTATGACTTAGGATTTGGGGAGCAGATCCAAAGAAGGCATATCGGCATGTACTGGGCGCTGTTAGGCGAAGTCGTACCCGAAGAAAGGCTAGCCAAATTTCTCAGTCACCTTACCGATCCCAATGAGTTTTATCGTAAAACTCCACTCCCTGCCTTATCTGCCGCAGATCCTGATTATGTAGGCTGGGGCGACTACTGGCTCGGCGGCGTTTGGGCACCTACGGTGTACATGGTCCTCAAAGGATTGACCGCAGTTGGCGAGGATGCCCTGGCAAAAGACTTAGCCACTAAGGTCTATGATGCTGTCGCTATCGTCTTTGAGGCAACGGATACCTTCTGGGAAAACTATGCTCCGGACCTCATCTCCTATGGCATGCCCGCCAAAAAGGATTTCTGTGGATGGACGGCTTTGATACCGATTGCGGTCTACAAGGAATACATCGGATAAGCTGAGCAAGGAGACTGGGGTCGATCTAGGCTTTATCCTCAATAGGCCAAGCCCTCGGCCTTCATCGCCCGGCGATAGTTCATAGCTACCGCATCGAACTTCAGATGTAATTCCTCTGCAAAGTCGAAAGGTACTTGTTCTGGTCGCTGGGACTCCACTATCCGTTTATCTTGATCAAAAATCACTTGTTCGAAGTCTTGCAACACACTATCCGGGTCTTCCAAGTTGTAGTTCCGGCCAATGATGCAATAGCCTCGGCATTTGTTAGCAGAAATGGGTTGAGATACAAAAAAGTAAACCATCCCTTTCTCACCACCCCATCCCAATCGTAGCACGATGGTATAGGGCAAATGCAGTCGATATTCACTCCTACGCTCCGGCGTAACCACTTCTTCATTGGCAAAAACGGGAAAGTCCTCAGAATTCTGCGCTTCGGGGCGTACAATGGCGTAATGCAGCACCGCTCCGTCTATGGTAACCTTGTATGCCGGTACTTCGGGTCTTTCTGGGTCACCCAATAAGCCCGGATGCACCCAGGGGAAATGACCAAAATCCGTAAAGTTTTCCACTTGTCGGGATGCATCACTCTTCCAATCAAAGGGACCCGTCTTCACCACTTTCCAGTCACCATTCTCCAGTTCCGGAATCTCGGGCAATGGATACACCGGCGCTTCCAAAGCCACCCAAATCAAGCCAAATTTTTCTTGGCAATGGTAAGTCGGCGTACGCGCCTTCTCCGGAATCGCAATCTCCGGCGCCTGCGGGATAAACACACACTTCCCTTGCTGATCATATTCCCAGGCGTGATAGGGACACACCAAACAATCCTCCTTTATCCATCCCAAAGACAAGGCCGTCCCGCGATGAATACATAGATCTCGCATGGCATGCACGCCTCCATCACTACTCCGCCACACCACCACTGCCTGATCGAGTAAGAAAGTACCAAAGGGCTCTGCTGATCCTACTTCATGACTATAAGCAACCGGATGCCAACAGGCCCGTAATTTTTGTGGAAAATCCATTGGAGGTGTTTTTTGTTGGGTGAGATCGTAGAGATAAGGACTAAGTTGGGAAATATTGGGGGGAAGTTAAAATGGAGTGGGGATTTTTGGGCGGGTTTGGGGAGGATCAGTGAAAAAAAGTTTTTGATTGCTTAAGCCAGATGAATTGAGAGAAGACTAAATCATAAGAGAAGGGTATAAAAAAAGCCCCGCAAAACTTAATTTGCGAGGCTTTTCCTGTTGGCGGTCCGGACGGGACTCGAACCCGCGACCCCATGCGTGACAGGCATGTATTCTAACCAACTGAACTACCGGACCTTGGCTCGTAGTAAAGAATAACTTATATATTCTTCTCAGTAATTGTTAACTGATGAGGTACAACTTATTCCCTATCTAAAGCCTTTTATTCAAGTGTATGCTTATTGGGCATTTTGTGGAACCGAGAACGCTTTTGCTCATCGGCGAGTGCAAATGTAAAATCCTTTTTCAAATTAGGCAACCCTTCCACGAAAAAAATAAAAAAAAATTCGCGTTTCCATCACAACTTGGGGCTTATTGCTAACTTTGCAGCACTTTTTGTACCTCGCTACCCCTGTGAAAGATTGACCAAGCAGAAACTACACCTACTTTTAGGGCACTATGTTGATGGTACGCTTTCTACACTAAACCATCACTCCCCTATCATCCCTGAACAGTCCAAAGCCTAAGAAAAGTTCCATACCTTTGGTATGACAGCAAGTTAACCCCAGTAACCAAAGTCCTTTTTTATCAAGGCATCCCTGGAATATTTTTTCTAAATGCCCCTTACTAAACCTGATTTTATGGTTTTTTTGGATTTTGAAACACCACTCGAGAAGTTATACGAGCAGAGAGAAAAACTCCAGCAGGTAAGTGAAGAAGGTGACATCGATATGTCCGCAGCTATTAAGGAGCTGGAGAATAAGATTAAGAATACAAGGAAAGAGATTTATAGCAACCTCACTGGATGGCAAAAAGTACAATTGTCTAGACATCCAGAACGGCCTTATACGCTTTACTATATCCATCAGATGTGCCGCAAATTTGTGGAGCTACACGGTGATAGATATTTCAAAGACGACAAGGCCATCGTGGGAGGTATAGGTAATATCGATGGCCAAACCGTCGTCATCTTGGGCCACCAGAAAGGAGTGAACACCAAAATGCGCCAGTATCGCAACTTTGGTATGGCTAACCCAGAAGGGTACCGCAAAGCGCTCCGGTTGATGAAGATGGCGGAACGTTTCAATTTCCCCGTGGTTTGTCTGATTGACACACCGGGTGCTTATCCTGGCATTGAAGCGGAAGAGAGGGGCCAAGCAGAAGCTATCGCCAGAAACCTCTTCGAAATGGCGCAGCTGAAAGTGCCTATCGTTTGCGTGGTGATTGGAGAAGGTGCTTCAGGTGGAGCGATCGGTATCGGTCTAGGTGATAAGGTGTCGATGATGGAAAATACCTGGTACTCTGTGATCGCACCCGAATCCTGTTCCTCGATCCTTTGGCGTAGCTGGGACTACAAAGAGCAGGCGGCTGAGGCGCTGAAATTGACGGCCGATCATATGTTTGATTTCGGTATCATCGATGAGATCATTAAGGAGCCACTGGGTGGAGCACACAGCGCACCGGAGGAAATGGCAAAAATTTTGAAGCGTCATATCAAGAAGTCAATCAATGAGTTATTGGAAATGACGCCAGAGGAAAGAATAGAAGCAAGGATCAATAAATACGCCAACATTGGCGTTTATGATGTTGTAAAAGAAGAAGAAAAAGTGGAAGAAACCGAGTCTTAAAGACAGCTTTGAGAGGCTATAGACTCCTTCCAATCGTACATACCAGAGAAAACGACAACACGAGCCTAAGTGCATCTCGGGTTATTGTCCCCTGGGTAATCACACCGCAAATATGCACTTACTGCTCAGACCTGACATGACTAAGAGAAAGCGGCTCAATATCCAAAGTTAGATCACGTTTCGTGGGTATGAGCAGGGCCCTCCCTGTTCTTTACCAACAAGACGCTAAGAATCCAAACGTATGAGTGCGATCAATAATGCCCGCTTGTTTTTTCATCAACAACAGTTGAACAAACAGCTTAAGGCTAAAAAATCCCCCCGCCTTCGGAAGAGAGTCAACCTTTCCTCCGCCAAAAGCGTAGGCATCTTATTCGATGCTACGGAACTGGACAATCGCAATATTGTTTTAAAATATGCTAAAGGCCTAAAAAACCTGAAAAAGAAAGTAACTCTCCTAGGCTTTTTCGATAATAAAATAGAAGACGAGAACTACACCTTCAAACACATCAACCTGAAGAATATCGATTGGGCATTACGTCCTACCGGGCCGGAAGTAAAGGCTTTTATGCAAGAGCCCTTCGATGTATTCATCAATGCTGATCCTGCCACAAAGGTGCATTCTGAATACATCGCAGCATTGTCAAATGCCCACCTCCGCGTGGGGCCTTGCACAGAAAATACCTATTGCTACGATGTAATGATTGATCTAGGCAAGAGTATGGATCTCAATAAATTCCTCAATCAAGTGGATGTGTTGATGGAAAAGACAAATACCAAGCATGAAGCAGCAATTTAGAGGCACAGGAGTAGCCTTGGTCACCCCTTTTAAGAATAAGGCCATAGATTATGACACCCTAGGGCAAATCATAGATTTTGTCATAGATGGCGGTGTTGATTATATCGTGAGTCTAGGCACTACTGGGGAAGCGATTACCCTAAGTAGCGAAGAATGTTTAGAGGTGTTGCGCTTTACCGTCAAGCACACCCAGAAGCGAGTACCCGTAGTAGCCGGTTATTTTGGCAGCAACTATACGGAAAGACTCGTCAACAAAATCAGTACCTACGACTTTGAAGGTATAGCTGCCATCATGTCTAGTAGCCCAGCCTACAGCAAACCTACGCAAGAGGGCATCTATCGGCATTATATGGCCATGGCGGAGGTTTGTCCTGTACCTATTATTATCTACAACGTACCTGGACGTACGAGCTCGAAGATCAGTGCAGAAACCATTCTTCGATTAGCCCACAGTAGCGAAAAATTCATTGGCGTGAAAGAAGCTTCCGGTGACGTGGAGCAGGCGATGCAAATCATGAAGAATCGCCCAGATAATTTCTTGGTTATTTCTGGAGACGATCCGCTCACTTTACCGCTAATCTCTGTTGGTGGCGATGGGGCCATCTCCGTAATTGCAAATGCCTATCCCCAACAGTTTTCTAGTATGATCCGTGCGGGCCTGGAAGGCGATTGGGCCACCGCCCAGCAACTTAACTTCGATCTACTGGATGTTCATCCGTGGTTGTACATTGAAGGAAATCCTGTGGGGGTAAAGGCAGCTATGGAAATTCGCGGTCTTTGTTCTAAGGAAGTACGGATCCCTCTGGTGGAGTTATCAGGTGATAACTATGATCACTTGAAAGCTGCCATGGCGAAAGTACCAGAGCGAGCTACGGTGACCTAGTTTGGGCCCTAGTAAGCGCTACTTTTTTCCATAATTGGTTTTGATTTTACTTGCTGAAATGCCTTTTAGGTATTGGCCCTCCCTTTTTATCTCATACTAGAGCTACTTTTTAACAAAATCTTTTTTAAAGGACTTAACCTATTCCTTAAATTTTCATTTCCATCTAATAATCAACTATTTACGAGATAATAAAGTGCCCTAATCCACCTCGTGCGGACAGATAGGGTTAGGCTAATTCTAATTTTTTTTCCCGTTTCCGGAAAAAACGTAAGGAGACGGCTGTCAAAAGGGAAAAGGAAAAAAATTGGGTCTTGTTAATTAAACCATTTTATCAAAACCTAGTCCATAAGCATGGACACAAAATCAAATACCAATGTCATTTACAAGATTCATTCGATTGCCATTATTGTTATTAGCTCTAGGAACATTTTTGACAGCGCAAGCTCAACAAGGACCTCGTGGCCCCAAAGGTAGATTACTCGATACGGAGAAGATGACCACTGCATTGGAGCTAAGCGAAGACCAAGTTGCCTCCATTAACGACCTTAATACCGAGCAAGAAGAAAAAATGAAAGCGCTACGCGATCAGGACTTTGAAAGTCAAGAAGATCGTAGAGCGGCAGGAAAAGAACTGATGCAAGCCTATCAAGCGAGTCTAAAGGAAATTCTTACCGACGATCAATTGAAGAAGCTTCGTAACATGCGACAGAACCAACGAAAGAGAAGAAAGGCCAAACGAGAAGGTGCAGGCTCACGGTAACTGACCATAACTGGACTTTCCTTCCCACTTATTACACAGCAATCTAAAGAAGAGTAAATCCTCATTCCAGTGTGAAATGTACTTTCACACACCTAAGATAGTATGCGCTAGAGGCCACTTTTGTAACTAATACCAAACGCTGAGATTGCGCCTCTAGTCATTTTCTACACCCTACCGACAAGGTAGATCAAATTTGAAAACAATGAAAACGCAACAGATCATTAAACTTTCGATATTCATTATTGCCCTTTGTAGCATCAACATAGCAGCCGCAGAAGGAGGCCCACGCGGTCCTCGCGGAAAAAATCTAGATACTGAGAAGCTCAAGTCGGAACTACAACTAAGCGATCAGCAGGTAGAACAAATAGAAGCCTTGACAAGCCAACAACGCGAGCAAATGCAAGCACTGCGGGATCAAGAGTTCAATAGCCGAGAAGAGAGACGGGCCGCCATGAAAGAAGTGCATACGGCTTACCAAAATGGCTTAGCTGAAATCTTAAATGATGAGCAAGAAAGAAAGCTACAATCCATCCGACAAGAAGCCAGATCACAACGCCAAGCCCGTGCCCAAGAATTTAGCAAAAATCGCAAAGCAGCTAGAAGCGAAATGGGTGAATATAGAACCGAAAATATTCAACCTGTAATTCTAGCGCAAAGAGCCAAACTAGAATCTAAAATCAGCGCGCAGGACAAGGCCTTGATCGCAGAACTGAGAGCCAACAAGCCAGAGCGACCAAAGCGTCTAGAAAATCCTACGATGGAAGAACGAAAAGCCGCCAAGGAAGACTTTGAAGCGCGTAAGGAGGAAATGAAAGCACACCGGGAGCAAGTAAAAGCGCTGATAGAAACCTACGAATCTGATATCGATGCCCTATTTGCGGAGATTCAGCCACAGATAGAGGTTTGGAAACAAGATATGAAGGAAATCGCACAGGAACACCGTCCAGAACGTAAGGAAAAAAGAGCTGAAGGAGATGCCGAACGCAAAGGAAAAAAAGGTAAGGCTGGTAAAAGAGGAAAGCGCAAGCATAAAGGAGAGAGAGGAGAAGCTGCTATGATGTCCAAAGGCGCATTTCTCCTGCTAGATCCTAATGCATCAATAGAAAACGAAGCAGCTGCCCCTCAGGCCATTACCGAAATCAAAGTATTCCCGAACCCCACCTTCAACCAGAATACCTTAAGCTATACCGTCAAAGAAGCGGGACATTTACGCATTGAATTGCACAATGAGAGTGGTCGGCTAATTGAGGTGCTTTTTGACGGAAGTAAAGATCGAGGTACCTATCAATTGGAGGTAGATATGAGCAAGTTGCGGAATGGAGTGTACTATTATACGGTGCAAGATCAAGGGGGATCGCAGTCCCATAAAGTAATTGTAAACAAGTAGTGAGTGTAAAATACCGAGTTGTCCTGGGTTCCATATGGGTTGGGACTCGGGATTTTTTTTGTCTAGCCCTGACCATGAACTGGCTGCCTCAGCCCTAATTTCCACCGTATTCTTTCCATAACTCCCGCCTTTTTTCTATTTTTCCTGCGCGCCGTCATTCACAATTAAATACATGTTAGTCAAAACTTATGCAAGTGCCCTCCAAGGGGTCGATGCGCTCACCATTACTGTAGAAGTGAATACCGGAGCCGTGGCCTCTGGCGCTCAATTTTATCACCTCGTTGGTTTACCGGATAATGCTGTAAAAGAAGGCTTCCGCCGAATTGAAGCTGCTATCTCTAATGTAGGACTTAAAATGAAGCGCCTCCGCACGGTAGTCAACCTTGCACCTGCCAATATCAAGAAAGAAGGGAGTGCCTATGATCTCCCCATTGCCATGGCCTGTTTGGCGGCCACCCAGCAAGTCGAGTCTGCTCAGCTGGAGCAATTTGTACTTATGGGGGAATTGTCCCTTGATGGAACCCTGCGTCCCATTAAGGGGGCGCTACCCATTGCCATTCAAGCCAGAAAAGAGCAATTTAGAGGACTGATTGTACCGAAACAGAATGCTAGGGAAGCCGCTATTGTGAACAACTTAGAGGTCTATGGAATTGAAAACCTACGGGATGCTATAGACTTCTTCAATGGAGATATCGAATTAAAGCCTACGCTGGTAGATACCCGAGAAGAATTTGCCTACGAACAAAACCAATACGCGGTAGATTTTTCAGATGTACAAGGCCAAGAAAACATCAAACGCGCCTTGGAAATTGCAGCAGCAGGTGGACACAATGTTATCTTAATCGGCCCCCCTGGCGCGGGAAAGACGATGCTGGCACGCCGTCTTCCTACCATTCTCCCTCCGCTCAACTTACACGAGGCCTTAGAAACGACCAAAATTCACTCCGTAGCTGGCGTTCTCCCCAAGAACGCTTCTTTGGTTTCTACCCGTCCCTTCCGAAGTCCTCATCATACCATCAGTGATGTAGCGCTAGTGGGAGGAGGTAGCCATCCACTTCCCGGAGAGATTTCTCTAGCCCATCATGGCGTGTTGTTTTTGGATGAATTACCTGAGTTTAAACGCTCCGTCCTAGAGGTACTGCGACAGCCGATGGAAGAG
>JABSSL010000144.1 GCA_013214355.1 Saprospiraceae bacterium
ACATCTTGGCCTTCATGAATTCTGCCAACGGCAATAGCTTAGATCTCAGCGGAGCGCCTCCGGGGGAATGCCACATCTGGGGCTGGAGTTACCGGGGTTTGGCTGATCCAGTGGTAGGGGATAATATTTCGACTTTAACAGATGACAGCTGCGAAGATATTTCTGACAACTTCATTCGAGTGATTCGCGAACCAGAAGTATGTGATATTTATGTAGGTCCGATTAAGTTGAAGCACGGAGGAACAAGAAGAACGATCTGCGTTGATGATACTCCGGATCCCTTATACGTTCGTACCTCTGGAGGCACACCAAATACTTCTAGAGCTTGGATTATTACCGATGATGCAGGAAATATCCTTGCCACACCAGCAGCCCCACCTTTTGACCTCAATGGAGCAGGTGTAGGCGTTTGCCAAATCTGGTATTTACGCTACTATGATACGGAAGAATTCGGGGGAAATGTAGTGGGTAATAACCTATCTGATTTGACCGGCTGCTACGCGCTTTCTAATCCGATTACGGTAGTAAGAAAGACCTGCGAAGTCAGTTGTGATGCTCCTTCCCAGCTTAGAGTGACCAGCGTAACTAGAAACACAGCTACCATAGATTGGAATAGTGTATCCTCTGCTGTAGTATACCATGTCAGGTATCGCAGAGCGTTCTCTAACCGATGGAGGTACAGGGTTACTTCTCGTTCCAATACTAGATTGAGAAGACTGAGAAGAAATACAAGATATGTTGTTCAAGTGCGCACCTTTTGCGCTGGGCGAGAGCATTCTGAATGGAGCAATGTGAGAACTTTCCGTACACTAAGAAGCGGTTACTATTTAGAGGATAACCGCGGACCGGAAGCCTTAGAAGCCAAGCAGCAGATTACAGAATTGTCAAATCCTACCGTGACCACGACTAATGAAGCCCCTGCTGTAGATGCACAGGCATTGCCATTTACTGAGCTTGATCAAGGTACCTCTACTTTTGCGGAGGTGAATGTAAGACTGTTTCCTAATCCGGTACAGTCTGAGTTGAACATCGAAACGAACCTGAAAGGAGAGGCGTTAATTGTACGGATCTTCTCTACTACAGGACAATTAGTCAAGCAGCAACAGCTAGCAGGTAATCAACTGCAATCTATTGATATTGCTGAATTACAAGCAGGTATGTACATCTTGAACATCCAAAATGGAGAACAACAACTTTCCAGGACATTTATCAAGGAGTAAGCCTTACGGTACCTTACGGAAGGTCTTTTCATAATGGTAAACAAGGAGCAGTCAGGATGATTTCTGATTGCTCTTTTTTCTTAGGAAGTTGCTATTTAGAATAGGCATCAAAAAGAAGATTGTACTTTTCATCCCAAATGAAAAGTATAATACCCAAACTATCTCCTCACCTCAAACACCCCGACTACGAACCCATGATCCGAAGGAAACGGAATCAACTTCCCATCTAGATAAATAGGTTCACCCAGATACCGCTGATCGGAAAAGGAGTGAATGGGGTGTAGTGTATTGCCCTTGTAGAAGATGTAGTCAATCCGATGCTCATCTCGTCTATCCTTGGCATTCCAGGTGATGCCCGGGTGGGTAATGGGGCTAGGGTGGATGGCCCGGTAAGTGTCAATAAGACCAAGATCTTCAATGAATTGGGTGGCGTACCAAGGAACAATTAGGCCATTGTGTTGAGCTTGGGTTTCGGAGCCCCAGTCAAGATGGGAGGGGGAATTCATATCGCCGCCGATGATCAAGGGGATAGAATCCGTTTCCGCGGCATATTTTTCAAAGTAAGGTTTTACTTTTTGGATCATTTCGTATCGTTTGCCGGTGTTTTCCCAGGCCAATAATTCCTCGGCTGACTTTCCTTGTTTTTCCGGTTCATTTTCCCAGGGGAGGTAGTGAAACCAATTACTAAAGAATCGGATTTTCTGCGCTCCAACCAAGATCTCTCGGCCGCCTAAATAGAAGGGGTAATTGGTGTCGATACGATCACCAAAGGGGTAGCGCGAGTAGATGGAAAGATTCACACTTTTGTCACCTAAGGGAGTGCCTTCTTTGGCAACCAGGTGGAAGTGATAGCCCAGAGAATCAGCAATTCTTGGACCAGAGCCATAGGTTTCCACCATCAAAACGATATCCGGATCAATAGCTCTGATGATTTCGATCGCGTGTTCTTGCCCATTGGGAATGTCATTGGCACCGTGCAAGATATTCCAGGCCATGACCGTTAATCGAATAGGCTGCTCCTGGGCTGGGAGAGGGGCTAGTAGGCTGAGTAGCAATAGTGTGGTAATGATCCGCATGTGGTTGATTTACATCATGAATATACCGTAACTTTCGGTACACTAAAGATAGGGTGGTAGAGGTTAACTTTGGATTAAATCTCCTTCAAAATGGCGTGAGCGGAGATTTCTATTGTTAAGTTTATAGCTTGTGAACAAGATAGAAAAACCAAATGCATGATTAACCAGTTTCTATTAATCCGATGTCTACTCCTGCTATGTCTACTTCTACTTCAACCCTTAGGAGGAATGGGCCAAGTTGTAGAAAACGTACCCAAAGCCTTTGAGCAATTGAATACGGACCCGGAAGTCCTGGTGCTTGAAAATCCGTTACAGGTTCCAAGAGAAAAAGGACATCTGCAAGGCGTACAATGGGTGGAGCTTAATGGGGCGCAGAAACTGCTGATATCGGGAAGCTCCAAGCACACTGCCTATATCTTACAGGCCGATCTGACCGCTGGCGAGACAGAGACCTTAATTCCCTTGATGAAAGATCCCTTTCGACATGCAGGTGGGATTCAGGCCAGTGCCCCTCACTTGATCGTCGGGATAGAGGATAACAATCGAAAGACGATTTCAAAGGTTATTTTATATCAGCTAGGAGAAGATTCTACCGGTCCTTTAACACCCAAAATTACGATCAATCGAGAGGGGGAGATCAAGCGATATACGGCTGGAGCTACCGGATTAATTCCACTTAATGATCGTTATTTGGCCGTGGTCGCTAATTGGGATAGCCGGCATTGGGACTTCTATCATGTCGATCCAAAACTTAATACTTGGGAAAACGGGTGGAGTTTTGCAGCACCGAATGACTGGGCGAATTACCAGTCTATTAATCTGATCAAGGATGAGAAAGCCATTTACGGGATTGGCCTCTATGCTAAGGATGGATTGGGCCAGGCTGATCTCATACTTATTAGTAAAACGAAAACATTTAAACCCATCATGTCAAAGGTGACTACGAAAGCGTTTAATTGTAAGCGGGGAGTAGATTTTCAAACGGCGGCGGGCATACAAGTGGATTCAACAGGAAATTTGTTCCTATGGGCGACTCAGCGCGATGCTCGGCAACAAATCGTAATCAATAAGTATGCTCCTAGAAAATAGAGGGGCAGATGGACTCTGTGCAATTAAGAAGAATTAGAGGCTTTACCGGTAGACAGAATGAAGGATTGATAGATAAGGTTCAAACTAACGAAGTAGAAAGCCTTGACGAGTTTGTAAATTAGCACTAACAGCGAGAGCCTACTAAGCAGATCTATCCCCACTGGTCAACGGTGTGATCGACTGTAAGAATAGGTAGAAATAGCTTGATCTGAAGTGCAAGAGACTCCTAAGGGACTCTGCGATAATCAATTACACTAATACTCATTTTATGGCGGCAGGTGATTGGAAAGACATGCTATCAGCAGTACAAGAAGGGAACTTAGAACTCGTCAAATACCATGTGAATGGAGGGGTTAATCTGAACTATCAGCACCCGGAGTTCTTAACTACACCATTAATTGAAAGTATTTCTTTTCAGCGGTATGAAATAGCTAAGTATTTGCTGGAAAACGGAGCAGATCCCACCCTCAGGGCTGGATTTAGTATGGACAGCCCTTTAGCAGTTGCCAAGCAGACTAAAAATAAGGATTTAGTCCGGCTAGTTCGTGCTTACCTGCCAAAGAAGCGGTTTTGGCAGCGCATTTGGGCGTGACCTATGGCATCCCCTTCATTCTAAAAATCGGAATAGCAAAGATCAAAAGTAGAGCTGCTTTACGGGCAGAAAATTACGAAACCAACTATATGAAACGTAGAAAATTTATAGCGCTATCATCTGCAGGTGCCCTGCTACTCCCTCAGCCCATCCTACATTTTTCCTCCTTTAGTTCAACGGAGAAATTGACTTTTGGCTTGGTCGCCGATGTACACCATGGCATGATGTCTGATACCCAATCACGCCTTGAAGAATTCATTGAGAAAGCAAAGGAAAAGGACGTAGACTTTATTATCCAGCTAGGGGATTTTTGTCATTTGGAAGAAAGAAGTAAAAGCTTTCTGAAAAGCTGGAATAGTTTTAGGGGAAACAAGTATCACGTCTTAGGAAATCATGATATGGACTTGTGCTCAAAGGACGAGATCATGGATTTCTGGGGGATGGAAACCAATTACTATTCCGTTGTCGAAAAGGGCATCCGCTTCATCGTGCTAGATGCTAACTTTATGTATCAAGATGGGGCCTTTATACCTTATAACAAAGCCAATTTTTATGTAGATAGTACCTTGCGGACTTTCATTGACGAGGAACAGATTGAATGGTTCAAGGGCGAGATGGAGGCTTCGGAGCAGCCCGTAATAGTCATTTCCCATCAAAGTCTTTGGCATTACCAATCCGGCGTAAAAAACCGCCTGAGTTTGCAAAAGATCATGGAGCAACATGCTGAAAAAATCATTTGCTGCTTTAATGGCCACAATCATATCGATTTCCATCATGTGCAGAATGGAATCCACTATTTGGAGGTAAATAGTATGTCCTATCAATGGCTTGGAGAGCAATACAAGACAAATCGGTATTCGACTGAGCTACTGAAAGAGTATAAGTGGTTGGCGCACCTAGCTCCCTATCAAGACCCATTGTATGCCTTTGTCGAAATAGATCCGGCGGGTGTATTGTCGATGTCTGGAAAAAAAAGTGAATGGATGTCTCCTGCACCTGCTGAACGGGGTGTTCCCGCTCAACCTTTTGGTAATGAATATTCAGCTGAGATTTCAGATTATAAGATTGAATTTTAGAAGGGAATAGCAAGCTATGAACACAATACAAGTCAGCCCACTACCAATCAAGGACCTATCGATTTTCTTGGCCTACCTAGAGGATCATCTCTCCGATAACGGGCAAGGCATCACACCACTCTTCCAACCGTTGAGCAAAAGAGATGCAAAGTTGTCTGATACCATGCGGCACAGCTTTGCATCGGGTTTGAGCAGGCCTACCGACCAATTAGGTTGGCGGCGGGTATGGGTAGCCAGGACGAAGACTGGAACCATAGTAGGACATATCGATCTTAGAGCCCATCGGGAGAAACATACCTTGCATAGAGCCTTGCTGGGTATGGGAGTTGACCGGGATCATCGGCGCTTGGGCATCGGTCGGCTTTTGATGAATACGGCCTTTACCTGGGCAAGGGAAGAAACCAAATTAGCATTCATTGATTTGCAAGTACTTTCTACCAATCGAGCGGCGATTACACTATACCAAAAAAGCGGTTTCAGCTTGATTGGGGAGATTCAGGATATGTTTCGAATCGATGGACAGTCTTATAGCTATACTTACATGGATAAGGCATTATAGGAACGCCAATAGAGATGCTCCTGTATCTTTTCTCGTATCCTCCATTCTAATTATATCCTATAGCCTATTTCAAAATGACTCTATGAAAATTAGTCTGACGGCCCTGATTTTACTCCTTTTCGGTATATCATTGTTTGGCCAAAATCTATTGGTGAATGGATCCTTCGAAAAGAAGAACAAAGATTTTGCTGAGGCTTGGGTTGGACATTCCGGGACGCCAGACCATATCCATTTGGATGACACCTCACATCCGAATGTGATAGCGCAGCGTCAGTTTATTGATCTGAAGGGACAGAACCGCGGTTTTATGGGGATTGTATTGACGCAAAAAGGTTCGGAAATTTTTTATCAACAGTTATCCGAACCTCTACTCAAGGGGGAAATCTATGAATTGCAAGTGAAAGTATTAGCAAATATGTGGTGCCAAACCGGCCTTGAACTCATTACGGTGGCTGTCAGCCCCAGCCCTTTAGCGTTACCGCTAAAATCTCCAGTAAAGTGTTTGAAGTTACGGGCGGCGACGGAGCAAATACCATTCGGCAAATGGACAAGGGTAAAGGTGATTTTCAAGGCTAGAGGGAATGAGCGTTTTATTAGCTTTGGTAACTTCAATGGGGCGAATGCAGCCGTTATTAGATCTGCTGGAGAGCTGATAGAATTGGGTGCTGGACGTTCTTGTAGTTATATCATCTTTGATGATGTTGAGCTAAAGTTCGCCGAAGGTCCCAAACCGCCAGAAGAACCTACTAAAATCATTTTGGAAGATTTCCTCTTTGCTTCGGGTAGTTTTAGCCTGTTTCCAGAATCTGCCCCCATGCTCGACTCTGTCTACCATATCTTATCAGCAATAGACAAGAGCATTACCATCACCGGATATACGGATAATGTCGGATCCATTGAAGAGAACAAAGTACTCTCCCAGCGGAGAGCCGAACAAGTACGCGCTTCATTAGTTAGTAGAGGTTTTGCGGAAGAATTGATAACGACCAAAGGGATGCATGAATTAAATCCAATCATGAGCAATGATACAGAGCTGGGAAGGCAGAAGAATAGAAGAGTAGAAATCACCATCGATGAGCAGTAAACTGATCCGCCAATTTTTAATCATTCAGTTGCTACTATTAGTGGCTTGTACGACTGAGAATCCAACGTCCTCCTCGGAGGAGAAGTATCTCACTTATCCTATTCCAACAGATACGCCCGTACCCTTTTTGCCGGTTGGTAAGCTCAATGGATTGATTACTCATCAAGGGATCTTCTCCCCCGACTACGAGACCTATTACTTTACCGTATCGGATGCGAGTTTTAGTCAGTTTACCGTTAGGCAGATTACCAAGCAAGGGGGCAAGTGGTCCAGGCCGACGGACGCGTTTTTTAATAGTAATTTTAACGAACACGGACTTAGCTTTAGCCGAGATGGGAATACGCTCTTCTTTAGTTCTACACGTCCACTTGCTGAAGGTAGTGATCCAGATACTTGGCACCTATGGAAGACGGAACGAATAAATGAGGAGTGGAGCAAACCAGTTTTTTTAGACATACCTAATTTGAGGGATAGATTGACTTCTCATCCTTCTATCGCGATCGACGGAACGCTCTATTTTCATTCCAGTAAACCCGATTATTCGGAGATGGGAATTTATGTCGCTGAACCAACCTCAGACGGGCAATATCTACCTGCAAAGAGACTTGCGATACCCGGTCTAGATGAAGTCGATGCCTGCACGCCTTACGTTGATCCAGAGGAGAGATTTATTCTTTTTGCTATTATTGGTGAAAGCCTAGATTTAGCGCTAAGCAAAAGAACAGACTCTGGGACGTGGGAGAGCATGCGAAGGCTTCCGGCTAGTATCAATGCGCAGGGACAAGGAAATCCACAGATCTCTCCAGACGGAAAATATCTCTTTTATGCAGTTGGAGATTTTACAAAAGGAGAAGGGTTCATTAAGTGGATTGAGCTAGCTACAGTTTTTCATGAGCTGAACTTGTAAAACCAAGCATGCAGATGAAAACTACCCTATTCTTAACCAGCCTTCTTTTTCTCTTGGCAACAGCTTGTCTGAGTCCAGAAACGCCTCAAAAGGAAACACAATCACGCCTAGACTTAATTCCTGAGCCAGATAAGGACCTGAGGTTGAAATATGAGCAGAATCAGGCGTTTCTAGAAATGGATGGGGATAGTCTTTGGGAATATCTTGTCTTTCAAAAGGGCGGGTGTTTGACTGGTGGACAATACCTCAAGGGGGGAGCATTCGGAGGAAGGACCTGCGTTATGTCCGCAGCTGATGAATGGGAGATCTTCCTGAATCGACCGCGACAAGCAATTACCGATCTATTATTATCCAAGCTAGCGGATACCAGTACGACCAAGATACATACCTGTCCATACTTCAATGCCAGCGAAGGTGAAGTGGCTATTTATGCTTTACAGCGCCTCTACAAAACCGACTGGTTCGACTTTGTGCCCTTTCAGTCCTATCGAGATAGCCTAGGAACTGGTGCAACGAACAATCCTCAAGCATGGCTGCAGGCCCTTTTACAAAAAGATGACCAGCGGGAAGTACTCCTGTCTAATTGGCAACAACAGGCAAATAAGTAAGCCGCCTGCTAGTTTGAGTTAGAAAATTCATTTAAATAGAGCACCTCCGTCTCAAATCCGATCCGGTTAACCCCATTTACTTCAATCAGCATTTCAAAGTACTTGGGGATATAGCCCAATTCCGTTTTCATATAATCTTCGATCTTGCTCATTTTACTAGCTGTGACAAAATTGCGCAAGGATTCCGAAGCTGCGGTATCCCATAGCCCTCCAAAAAGAAAGATCGTATTGTCATTTGGACCCGGGTACTTGGCAATAAATCCATAATCAGTATGTTGTTCTTCCGCATCCCCTTGAGGTTGGAAAACCTGGCCCCCTTTTTCTTTGGGTAGCACGTATTGATTGGGCTGGTCAACATCGAATTCAAATGCACTTTTATCAAAGTAAGTGTTGAAAATTCCAGCTGTTTTTTGCATACCCACAAAGACTATATTATAGTCATGTAGATCTTGAGCCCCCATGCTAGAACCCGGTCGAATGCTAAATTCCTTCTTCGGATGAAAAACCTTCGTAAGGCTATTGATCCATTCACTACTGCCATTAATGAGATGGGTGTAGCTTAATTCCTGAAAGTGTCTTCCCTGAATTCTGTTTGAATCCTTGTAGGCTTCATATTGAGCTAGGGTATTGATTTCTGGTTTTCTCACGTTTCTGGATTCTCCTCTAATGGAGTCTATTTCAGAAAAGACGAACAAGTCTCCAAGTACAACTTGAATGGGTTTGTCATCGTTGAAAAATTCTTTCCAAAAAAGGGATCGGGAGAAGGGTTCACCAGTGTTTTGATTAGAGAAGATCAGGAAAAGAGCGTTTACTAGTAGAGAGCTTAGCAATAAGATGAGTAGGGTAGGCAAGAGGTACTTAGGTTTTGAAGATAACAAGCCAAAGCTCTTGTTGCGTTCCCTTTTGCTGATGATCACCTTGTAACCCCCCTTGGGAATAGAGAGAACGTACTGTTCTTCTTTGCCCTCATTTTCGTAATACTGATCAAGTTTTTTTCTTAAGTGGTAAATGTATACGCGGATCTTGGAAGAGTCTGATTTAGCAAAGTTTTTACCCAGTAGATGTTCGGCGATGATTTGTTCCTTGGGAATGCTTCCGGCTTGCGTACTTTCTACTAAAAAGCGAAGGAGTCTAGCGTAAGTCGAGGAAACCCCCAATGAATTACTACGCTCAATTCTATCCAGCAATGCGTTAAGTTCTTTGTCAGGTATCATTTCTAAATCCGCATAAGGCTTATAGGCAAGAATTTGGCTCCCTAGGGGTATAATAAAGCCGCCAAGTGGTCGTCTAGCCTGCTTCTAACCGGTTTTTAACGGTTAAAATAACCGTTAACTTGATGGACTAACCGTAAATCTAACTAAATTTCTACTTCGCTAAGGATTCTTTAAGAAGTTGTCAAGAGTTTTCTGCTGCTGGTGAAAAACAGCATTTTGTTTCCAATTGAAGCGAAATTTTCACTGCATAGCAACGCTACGGAGTTAAAATTTGGCGTAGAGTGGTAGCAAAAGGCGATTTTTGTAACCCAGTGAGAAAATTGTGGACAGCTTCTATTTTAGACGTGTTGAAGAAATTCTTTTGTCACACTATTTGCGCTTGCTTCCATCGAAAATACCTTTAACAGATGACCCGTTGGTTGATTAAATTTTGTTGTTTCACGATCCTCCTCTTATTGGCTAGTTGTGGACCTGATATCCCCGAGGAAGTGCGACTCGCTGAAGCTAGCCTTCCGGAAATGTTAGACTATAATTTTCATGTTCGTCCAATCCTTTCCGATAAGTGTTTTGCTTGCCATGGCCCGGATGCAGAAAATCGAGAGGCAGGATTGAGACTGGACCGCTCCGAAGATGCTTTTAAACTCCTGGAAAGCGGAGCTGGAAAAGCCATCGTCTCTAAGCATCCAGATAAAAGTGAGGCATATCTTAGAATGATCTCGAACGATGAGGAACTCATCATGCCACCTCCCGAATCACACCTCAAACTATCAGCTGAAGAAATAGCTATCATCAAGAGATGGATCGAACAAGGCGCGGAATACAAACCGCATTGGGCATTTGTCCCACCCGTGAAGCATAAATTACCTAAAGTAGAAGATAAATCTTGGGGACAGCAACCCATTGATTATTTCGTATTGAACAAGCTGGAAAGTTTGGGTTTAGCGCCCTCTGAAGCAGCCACTAAGGAGACACTTATCCGCCGAGTCACCTTCGACCTGACTGGACTTCCTCCTACCCTAGAGGAGATAGATGATTTTGTCCAAGATAAGAGTGAAAACGCCTACGAGAAAGTGGTGGATAGATTATTAGCTTCAACTGCGTATGGAGAGCGTATGGCGGCAGATTGGATGGATGTGGCCAGGTATGCCGATAGTGATGGCTACTTAGATGATAAACATCGAGCATTCTACCCTTGGAGAGATTGGGTGATCAATGCCTTCAATCGGAATATGCCCTATGATCAATTCATTAGCTGGCAAATCGCAGGGGATCAGATACCTAATGCATCGAAAGAAAGCACTTTGGCCACCGCCTTCAACCGCTTGCATAAGAAGAATTCGGAGGCCGGTATCGTGTTTGAAGAATATAGAGTGGAATACGTGGCGGATCGGACCAATACATTGGGTAAGGGGATCTTGGGACTTTCTTTAGAATGTGCCCGCTGCCACGATCACAAGTATGATCCGATATCCCAGAAGGATTATTACCAACTCTTTGGTTTTTTCAATAGTACCTTCGAGATGGGTACTCCCGTTTATGGCCCAGGGCAAGTGCCGGGCCCTGCCTTGTTGTTATCAAGTGAAAAAGAAGATATGGAGATAGAGGAGATAAAGACAATGATTAAGGGACTGGAGGAGAAGGTAGAGCGGCAACACTCTGCCAAAGAGGGCCTGCAGGCGTGGTTAGCTAAAATAGATAGCTCTTATCCCATTCGTAAGGGAATCGAGGAGGCCATGACGGCCCACTATCCGTTTGACAAGCTAGAACCTACCGATAATCCTAAACGCTTCCTGTCTCACCTTAGTGAAAACCGCAATTTACCCGCAGAGTTAATAGAACCTATCCATAAGGAAGGTGCCAAGGGCATGGCCTTGTATGTAAGTGATTATAACCGCATTAAGCTAGGGGAGAAAATCGGTTGGTATGATCGTATAGATGATTTTTCCTTTCAACTAGCTTTAAGACCTGATACCGTTTATGAGGAAGTCGGAATTCTCTGGCATTCGGAGGATTTAAGGTTGGGGTTAAAAGGGTATTCCCTTCATTTGAAGGATAATCGACTACGATTCATCATGGCTATGTCTTGGCCACAGAATTCCCTTCAGCTTACGACTAAAGCTTCGATAGAACCGAAAAAATGGAGCCAAGTAACAGTGACCTATGACGGTTCAAGTCGGGCTGAAGGGGTAGCCATTTTCGTTGATGGCCAAAAGCAGGAGGTGGAAATCGAATATGATAATTTGTACAAAAGTATCTTGTTTGAGCCCAATATTCACACCTATGGCTTTAAAGGTATTACCCTAGGAGCCAGAGATAAGTTTATTCCCTTTAAAAGAGGGGGGCTGGATGAAATAAAGGTGTTTAATCGGCAGCTTTCAGCACTGGAAGTACGGCAAACCCATGATCCAGGCCAGGTAAGGGGCATACTGAAGGATAAAGAATCAAATCTGGATCTACTGCGAAATCATTACTTCTTAGTGGAGGATAAAGCAGCAGAGAAAGCCAGAGCGGAACTGAAATTAGCTCGAGCCCAAGAAAATACCTTGATTAGTGAGATACAGGAAATCATGGTAATGGGAGATTTGCCGGCCCCCCGGCCTACCTTTGTACTTAACCGAGGCGCCTACGATGCTCCTGCTGAGCAGGTGGAACCTTCAACCCCCGAAGCAGTGCTGCCCTTTGCTGAAGATTTACCCAGGAATCGATATGGCTTGAGTCAATGGCTATTCCAAGAAGATAATCCCCTTACAGCTCGGGTTTTTGTCAATAGGATCTGGCAGATGCACTTTGGTAAAGGCATTGTACGCACCTCTGATGACTTTGGCGCACAAGGAAGCCTTCCCTCTCATCCTCAATTATTGGATTGGCTAGCAATCTACTTTGTGGAAAAGGATTGGGACATTAAGGCACTGCATAAAATGATTGTGACCTCCGCTGCCTATCAACAGACTTCTAAAGTAACGGAGAATTTATTGGATAAAGACCCAGAGAATGTGCTCTTATCCAGGGCCCCGCGTTATCGCTTGCCCGCGGAGATGATTCGGGACAATGCCCTCGCCGTCAGCGGCCTCTTGGTACAACAGTCCGGCGGAGCTAGTGTTTATCCCTATCAACCCGAGGGGCTATGGGATGTACTCACCACAAAACATTGGGCTTATCGATACTTGCAAGAAGATGGAGATGGTCTGTATCGCAGAAGTATATATACCATTTGGAAACGACAATCTCCCCCTCCCTATATGCAAATTTTCGATGTGGCCAATCGAGGTGACTGTGAGGTAAACCGTACGCTATCTAGCACGCCCCTACAAGCTCTCAACTTATTGAATGATCCACAGTTTGTGGAGGCTTCTAGAGTATTGGCAGAGCGGTTGTTCAAGACTGAAGTTGATCAGACAAAGCGACTAGAAAAACTCTTCCGCCTATTGACAGGGCGAAAACCAGATGGCATTGAACGCAAAATGTTGGAGGACTTCTACCAGGAAGAATTAGAACATTTTACGAAAGAGGAGGACTTGGCCCTGGCCTTTATGGATAATGGTGCATTGGACTGGGATAAGACCCTGAACCCTTCTGAGGTGGCTGCTTTGGGCATAGTCGCCAATTCGATTATGAATACAACCGAAGCCTTTACCAAGAAATAAGTGAACCACTCTTTAAACTAGCTATAACCGATGCATTCATCTGAACAAAAGAAAAGCATAAGCCAAACCAGAAGAGATTTTCTAAAGAAATCTGGTATGGGTTTGGGAGCAATGGCCTTATCAAGCCTCTTGGGAGGGGAGGCCTTGGCAAATTCTCTAGGAGCAGCGATCAGCAATAATGGCGGTGTGCTGGGCCAGGGACACTTTCCCGCCAAAGCAAAAAGAATCATATATCTATTTCAAAGTGGGGGACCTTCGCAAATCGAAACCTTCGATTATAAACCTGCCCTAGAGAAATGGCATGGGCAGGAGATTCCCGACTCCATCCGCGGAACGCAGCGCAACTCCGGGATGGTGGCTAGCCAATCTACCTTCCCATTGGTTTCTTCGATTTACAACTTCAAACAGTACGGTAAATCCGGCGCATGCGTGAGTGAGCTCTTTCCCCACACCGCTCAGATCGTCGATGACTTATGCATCGTTAGGTCGATGTATACCGAAGCTATTAATCATGAACCGGCAGTGATGTTTGTCCAAACGGGTTCCATGATTAGCGGCCGGCCTTCCATTGGATCCTGGTTGAGTTATGGTTTGGGATCAGACAATGAGAACCTACCGAATTTTGTGGTAATGACCTCACACGGTGGTGGCGGTCAACCCCTTAATTCCTTAGCCTGGGGTAGCGGCTTTTTACCCTCCCACCACCAGGGGGTACAGTTTCGTTCAGGTGAAGAACCGGTATTGTTCTTGAATAATCCCCATGGGGTACATGCCAATGATCGAAGAAGGGCATTGGATCGGATTAAGGCCTTTAATGAGCATCAATTGGACATGTGGGGGGATCCCGAGATTAACTCGAAAATTAATCAGTATGAAATGGCTTTCCGGATGCAAGCCTCGGTGCCCGAAACCGTAGACATTTCGAATGAGCCAGACTATATCTATGAGATGTATGGTGAAGATGTGAAAAAACCGGGGACCTATGCCCGAAATTGCCTACTCGCTCGAAAATTAGCCGAACAAGATGTGAAATTTATTCAGCTGTACCATACGGGCTGGGATCAACATGGGGGCTTACCTCGGGGAATACGACATCAAGCCCAAGATACAGACCAAGCTACCGCAGCCTTGGTTAAAGATCTGAAGCAGAGGGGGCTATTGGATGATACCTTGGTGATATGGGGAGGAGAGTTTGGTCGTACCAGCTTTTCTCAAGGGAAATTAACTGCTGACAATTACGGTAGAGACCATCATCCAGGGTGTTTCACTATGTGGATGGCTGGGGCTGGGGTGAAGCCCGGAATCGTATATGGGGAAACCGATGAATTTAGCTATAACGTAGTCAAGGATCCGGTTCATGTTCACGACTTTCAGGCTACGCTCATGCACTTGCTAGGGATTGATCATGAGCGACTTACCTATAAGTACCAAGGACGAAGATTTCGACTTACTGATGTACATGGACATGTAGTGAAAGATCTGCTTGCGTAGTCAGCTGGTTCCTCTTTGCTGAAGATCATCTATCTGGCTATTTGTTCAAAGCGCTTCATCCAATCCTTACGCGCTTGGCTGAAGAAGTACTCCTTTGACTTAAATGGGGGGACGTGGTGTTCCTGTAATTCAATTAAGGATACTTCGGGTAGATCGATCGGATGGGCGGGTATATATTGAGCTAGTTCTTCCTTTTTGATTTGAAATTCTTCTTTGTTGGCTAGGTTATACCACTCTTCTGGATCAGCAGATAGGTCATACAGCTCTTCAGAGTCGTCAATGTAGCGGATATAGTGCCACTTGTCAAAGCGGACAGAATAACTGCCGTAGTCGTAGGTACTAATGATCGGGCGTTGTAAGATGGTATCTGGATTTTGCAGGATAGGACGAAGGGATTGTCCATCGAAGTCAGCTCGTGGAGAAAGGCTGCAGAGGTCAACTAGCGTAGGATAAATGTCCATAAGGGAGCTTAGGTTTTTCGTGGTCTTACCATTTACAGAGCCATCGGGCATCTGCTCTATTCCTTTGGGTACCTTCATCATCATAACGGTACGAATCACGTTTTCCCACAGTGCAAATTTTCGCCAATGCATTTTTTCACCAAGTTGCCAGCCATGATCTGACCATAGCACGACGATGGTATTGTCTGCATACGGGCTCTCTGCGAGATTCTTTAGTAGACGCCCCACCATTTCATCTGCGAAGGCAACTGAAGCCAGATACCCTTGAATAGCCTTTTCCCATTCTCCGGCCTCTAGTACATGTTTGTGGTAATTGCCACCACGGCTAATGAGCTCCTTCGCTACTGCTCCCAAATCCAGGGTATCTTCCTCCAAAGTCTTGGGGAGCTGAATATCCTCTAGCGGAAAGCGATCAAAATATTGCTGTGGGACATACCAAGGGACATGAGGCCGATAAATCCCACAGGCCAAAAAGAAGGGTTTGTCGTGCTTCTTTTTCAGTTGTTCCGAAATGTAGTTGACGCTAGCATAGTCGCCCGTTTCTTCATCTGAGATCGGCAAGCCTGCCCAATCGAACATCCCGTACATGTATTTGAAGCGAGGCATATTTGCAGGTCTAGATTCAGGGAAATTGTCATCGGGCATCGGCTTTTTCAGGCTAGGGAAATAGGCATCCCAGCCCAACGTATCTATTTGGTTGTAGTGGAAAATTTTTCCTGCACCGGCGGTATAATAGCCATCCGCTCTAAAGTGCTGACCTATGGTTTTTACGGCCTGCAGTTTCGGGACCTTGCGCCATTCTTGGTAGTTGGAATACATCCCTGAGGTGTAAGTGTGTAGCCCGGTGAGCAAAGCAGAACGCGAAGGGTTGCAACCTGGACTTGGGCAATAGTTCCTGGAGAAGTTTACTGCTTCCTTTGCGAATTGACTAAGGTGAGGAGTTACCGTCTGAGGATGTCCGGAAAGGGGTGTAACCCAATCGTTGAGATCATCGATCGAGATGAATAGTACATTAGGGTGTTCAATGAGCTCTGCCTTGGGAGAGTGAGAACAGGCCAGAAGGCCAAAGCTTAGAAGAAGTAGATAGGCTAGCTTGCGGAAAAGAAAAATCTGCATAGAACAAGGTGTTTAGGAGGTATGGTTTAGTAATTAAAGTTAGGTAAATTGGAAATTTAGCTTTGCTCTTTTATCTATAAACCTGGCTGGAAGCATCTTTTTCTTTGTGCCCTAGGCAAATGGGAAGGGATTTTATAAATTGCTGATATGGATCGTACATTCAAAGAGGTACAACGCTTTACCCAATGGTGGCTCTGGGCCTTACTCATCGGTATTACCCTCATTCCGATCTACGGAGTAATACAGCAGATCGGGTTTGGGCAATCTTTCGGGGACAATCCCATGTCAAATATCGGCCTACTACTATTTTTGGTGCTAATGTTAGCATTTGACTATGGCTTCTGGATGCTGCGGTTAATCACTGAGATGGATGAGACCACCATCAAAATCAATTTCTTCCCATTGGTAAAGCGAGAAATTCGATGGAGTGAGGTGAAAACCTATCAGATCGTAGATTATGGTTTTGTAGGAGGGTGGGGGATTCGCATGGGAACTAAATATGGTACGGTGTATAATACCCGAGGCAAGACTGGACTGGCCTTAACCTTACTTAATGGCACTAGGTATTGCATTGGTACACAAAAGGAGGGGGAACTGGCTGACTTTTTGAAAGATATTGAGCCTTCCATTACTACTTAGTCTTTAGTCTACCATCACTGTGCTGCTCTTCCTTCTTTGGACTTATGCCTATGTGCTATAAGTGCTCTATTATGTCTGCTATTTGTACTTATTTGTAAACTATTGACAAAATAGTTTACTTATTGGTCAAGAAAAGTCTCTCCTATACTGCTTCTACTGCTGAATTTTGTACTGAACAATACAATAGTCTTGACCACAAAGATTCTTCAGTATGAAAAAAAGTGCCTTGCCCGATCCATTCGAAGAAGCCCGCTTGCAGGCAGGCTTAGGCCATATCAACGACCAGGATGATCCCGTCCTGATGGTCCTTCGCCATAAGGACGTTAGGAAATGTGCTCACCAGTGGCAAAGGTTTCAGTCGGGAGCAGAACCCGGCCGCATCGTGGTGCCCTCCGAGGTCAACATTCGAAAAACGAGACAGATTCCGTTTGAATTGGATCCGCCACAGCATGGTCAATATCGGGCCGTTGTGGAACAGTGGTTTAAGCGCCCACTAGAGCCAGCCTATCGAGCAGCGCTTAAGGTCCAAATTGATGATTTAATTGATGAGGTTTTGGGTAAAGAAAAAGTGGAAGTGGTCAGCGAGTTCTCTCTACCTCTACAATCGCGAGCCCTTACGCTTCTATTGAATATTCCCTATGAGGAGGCAGAGACTTGGATATCCTGGGGAACCCACGTGTTTCGAAGTGAGGGGGAAGCCTTAGATGGAGATAAGGCTGCCATATTATACGATTACATCGATGAGCAAATAGATCAAGCGATTGACAACCCAGGAGAGGATCTCTATTCAGTGTTGCTGCGTGCTGAAGTGGAGGGGAAAAAGCTTACTCGAGAGGAAGTAAAAGGTGTGATGATTTTAACCTTTGCGGGCGGGCGGGATACCGTTATCAATGCCGTAACCAACTCTATCGCCTATTTTGCAGATCATCCTGAATCCTTGGTAAGGTTAAGAGAGGAGCCTGAAATTATGGGAAAGGCTGTGGAAGAATTGATTCGTTACTTTGCACCTCTGACCCATATGGGACGAGTTGCAACTGAAGACACAGAGGTTTGCGAACATGCTGTACAAGCAGACAGTCGGATTTCTCTCTGCTGGGCTTCTGCCAACCGAGATGCTTCCGTTTTTGAAAAACCAAACGAAGTAGTCTTGGATCGAAAACTGAATCCACACCTCAGTTTTGGATTTGGTCACCACAAATGCCTGGGAGCCACCCATACCCGTCAGATCATGAAGATCCTGCTCCATTCCCTCACCGAGAAAGTTAAATCTATACAAATCGAAGATAGATCAGAGAATATCGAGGAATGGGGTCAGTTTAACCGCAAAGTCGGCTATCACAGTATTCACGTTTCTTTCAATAGCAATTCCTAAAGCAACCTTAAAATGGCAAAGATTACTTTCATCACCAGTGATGGTGAAACTACCACATTAGAAGCGACTAGTGGTTCCGTCATGGAGCTAGCTGTGCAAAACACTATCCAAGGCATAGATGGTGACTGCGGGGGTGTATGCTCCTGTGCGACCTGCCATGTACATGTTGAGCCACCATTCGTGGAACGTACGGGTGAAGCCAGTGAAATTGAAAAAGACATGCTCGAGTTAGACGATAATGTGAATGAATTTAGCCGCTTGTCTTGCCAGTTGGCCATTACGGAAGAACTAGATGGATTGATTTTGCGCGTAGCGAAGTAAAGGGAGTAAGCCATGTCTGCGAAGAAAACCAAAGCACCTATTTGTATCATTATCGGTGCAAGCCATGCTGGTGTGAATTGCGCCTTTGCCCTACGACGCGAAGGCTGGGAAGGGGAAATCCTCCTGATTGATACTGATCCGCATCTGCCATACCATCGTCCTCCGCTATCTAAATCTTTCTTAACGGAGGAAGGAGGTGTGGAGAAAATAGCGTTGCGGCCAGCAGCTAGCTACGAGAAAGAGAGGATCGAACGAGTTATTGGTAAAGTCTCAGCCATCGATCGGGCGAAGAAGCAGGTCAAACTCACCGATAGCAGAGCCTTTACCTACGACAAATTGGTCGTGGCCACCGGCGCTCGCCCCTTGATCCCTCCGATCCCCGGATTGCAAGAGAATAAACGAGTCTTTACCCTCCGCCATGCAGAAGATATCACCCAGATCAGAAAAGCACTGCATAATAGCCAAGCCAAGCGAGTGCTAATCATCGGCGGTGGCTATATCGGTCTGGAACTAGCGGCTTCCTTAGCGAAGTTGGAAGCAAAAGTAGTAGTCCTCGAGCGGGAGCAACGCCTCCTAGCTAGAGTCACAGCGCCTGCCCTGTCGGATTTTTTCCTAGACCTACATCAAGCTAGGGGAGTGCAAGTCTGTAATGGAAAGCATGTGATTGCGATACATACTACTGCTGATTATTCCCAGGTGGAATGTGCGGACGGAACGATTTTCGATACGGACCTAATCATCCTGGGTGTTGGAATTATTGTGAATACCGAATTGGCTGAGGCGGCCGGATTGGATATTGAAAATGGCATAAAAGTAGATGAGACCACCTGCACCAATGATGAGCATATTTATGCCATTGGTGACTGCAGCTTTCACTACAATTCCTACTACGACACCTTTGTCCGGCTAGAGTCCGTTCAAAATGCCGTTGATCAAGCCAAGGTTGCGGCTGCCAATATTTGTTGCAAGCACACAACCTACCAGGCTTTGCCCTGGTTTTGGTCCGATCAATATGACATTAAGTTGCAAACGGTTGGTCTGTTCCAAGGGTATGACGAGGCCATACTCAGGGAAGAACCGGACAAGGATAATTGCTTTTCCGTTTGGTACTTTAAAGGTAGCCGTTTGCTGGCAGTGGACGCCGTCAACAGTGCCAAGGCTTATGTGGTAGGGATGAAGCTACTAAAGGAAAGATCTTTGGTGGATAAGGCAAAAATTGCAGATCCAAATTCTCCGCTCAAACCAGCTCTTTTGCTAGAAGGGTAGATGTTGGTGGAAAAACACCAACATCGGCTTGGGATTGGTGCTTCAGGTGCTCCTCCGACCTCCCCGCCGTGTTGGTATTTTCTACTAACACACCTCCTACGCTCCCAAGATCCGGGACCATCTTATCCATGGAAATGCATAAGATATTGGTGGAACAACACCTACATCGGCTTGGGTTCTGTGCTTCAGAGGC
>JABSSL010000145.1 GCA_013214355.1 Saprospiraceae bacterium
ACCTCTTCCCATTCCGCACAGAGAAGTTAAGCCCCTTAGCGCCGATGGTACTGCCACTGGTGGGAGAGTAGGTCGCTGCCAATTTTTTTACAGCCCAATTGCTGATAACTAGCAATTGGGCTGTTCTATTTTTAGGGTATTAGTAAACCTTATCCTGCACCATACGTTCCCTATTCATCACCTCTTAGAATGCCATAGAGGTTGAATCTTTAAGACCTTAATCGAACACACTCACACCATTAAACTATTGCGTGCTACATGGCTACCCCTTCTAAAGCTTCTATCCGACAACTGGAACTACTTTGGTGGTTAATTGCTCTCCTCGTTTTAGCTGCTGTTTTGGCGCCTATATATCTCAAAGTTGAGGGCTATCCTTTCTATCTCTTGAATTCCGTTTACATTGTTGGTTTCATTACCCTTTCTCGCTACATCTTCTTTCTCCGCTTTACCTGGTTGGCACATAGCGAACGCTGGAAGGTAATCTTGTTCTTTTTGTGTATTCCTTATCTATTTTACCTCATACAAGGCCTGAATCAATTCCAGGTCTACCTAGATGAGGAAGGGCCAGAGGCATTAATAAAAAACCTCCAAGGCAAAACCTTATCAGACATGATTACGTATATAAGGAGTGAAATGCTATTGTTCGGGGTGGGAAGTATAATAAGTGGAGTGATTTTCCCCTTACGGTTGTTGATCTCCGTTTGGCGGAAAAGGAATAGAAATTCGGTCTAGTTGTTAGTGAAATCTATATGGAAGGTAATGAAGTTTAGATCTATCTATTAGCTAGCCTCCACAGGTACAGTAAATACTAGCCAAAGAATCTTGGGAGAATTATAAATTTCTTTGCGCCAAGTATACTCGAAAATGGCCCTTATTGCTCAGAAGTTTTTTCCTCTTCTTCGATATCGAAAATATTATCGGATTCGCTACGTTCTACATTCAAGTCCTTTAGTCGATCCATGGTGTCAATGGAGTATACCCAGAAATCTTTAAAGACGGGATATACTGTTTTGCCGGCAACGGAAACCAAATCAGGGAACTGTTGCAACACGGGATACGCTCTAGATTCCGTTTTGGCATCATCATTGATTATATGTGATCGGTCAGCAAAAATGACCAACGTACTAAATAGGGCCACCATCAAGCCAGACATAACCAGCCCCCCGGCAACTTTATTGATGATATTGATATTGGCGGATTGCAGTACGCCTTCTAAACCGCTAGCTAAGGTGCGGATGAGGATCAGCGTAAGCATAAAGGCAAGGATCAATCCTGCAAAGAACATCAAGGGATTATGGTAGTCAAAAGCAGATTCAAGAAAACGTGTTAAGGCAGGGCCAAACTTAGCTGCCGCTACCACCCCAAATAGCAGAGAAAGGACTGTGAACACAGTCTTAATGATCCCTCGAGAGTAGCCCATGTAAAAGCCAAACATGGCTACTAAAAAGAATATGATATCAATCACCATATTTCAAAAATAAGGGTTTAATTTTGAATCGATCGAGACATTTAGATATTTAACCTTCTTTCATCGATGAAGGTTGATCAACTATCATTTATTTAACAAATTCTTCAAAATGAGATTTTTAGTCACCTTATGTATTATCACCCTTGCTACTACTTTACAAGCTCAACAAGCTAATACACCGAAAGTATTCACTCTTGGGGAAAGCGAACAGTCTTATGAAGGTCTGAACCAGGCTTATAGCAAGACTTTGCTAGAGGCTACCAATGGCGATATCAAACTAGCTTTTGATCAATGGTTGTTGATGATGAAGGAAATGGATGAATATGCTGAACAGATTAGATTTAACCTTAATGGTATTAAACTTTGGTTACATGTATTCTGGGGAGCAGGTGGAAAAATTGACCATATTGGCTATTTGTTGAGATCTGACTCTAGGAATGTCGATGAGGCAGAGCTCAAGGCTTTCTTCTCTAGCTTCATGAATCGTTATACTTTTCCCATAAAATCGGACAAGCCTTTTAATCATTATACGGGGGCAACATTTCCAACTTTTAGTGTGAAAGTTAATAATTAAGCCTACTAAGATTTTGATGAAAACAGGGCCTGCGTCTTTTTATATTGCAAACTGCTTTTTTTGCCTAACTAGCTTGTTTTCTGGACGTTATGTCCAAGCTGTGCCGAGCGCTGGAAAACTTTCTTCAATAAGAGGATTTTAATTTTGAAGGTTTATATTTGCAAATCACATAAACAACCAGCAAAATTTTTTAGAAAATGATTAAGATCCTTGCTAATGATGGTATCCATGAAGATGGCAAGACGCTTTTAGAAGAAGCGGGTTACCAAGTGGATACGGAGAAGGTTCCTCAAGACAAATTAGCGGAAGTATTGCCTGATTATGACGTAGTGATCGTACGTAGCGCAACGAAGATCCGAAAGGACCTAATTGATCTTTGTCCAAAACTTAAAGTCATCGCCAGAGCTGGTGTAGGTTTGGATAATATCGATTATGATTACGCTCGCGAAAAAGGCAAAACAGTATTCAATACACCAGCAGCCTCTTCACAATCAGTGGCGGAGTTGGCGTTTGCCCATATGTTTTCACTAGCTCGTTTCCTCCATCAGTCTAATCAAGCTTTGCGTGCAGATGATGCCAATTTCAAGGCACTCAAGAAAGCCTACTCAAAAGGATTCCAATTGAGAGGGAAAACGCTGGGTGTAATTGGTTTCGGTCGCATCGGGCAAGAAACGGCTCGTATTGGTCTTGCGCTGGGAATGAATGTGATGCCCGTCGATATCTTTGTCGATGAAGTGGATATTGATATCAACCTATACCTTAGTGATAAGGTTCGTTTATCTGTACAGGTAGAAACTTACGAGATGGACGAGATGTTAGCTAAAGCTGATATCATCACTCTGCACGTTCCTTTTGCTGGAAAACCTTTGGTGGGACCAGAGGAAATGGAGAAGGCTAAGGATGGCGTGATCCTTATTAATGCTGCTCGTGGTGGTACCGTAGATGAGGAAGCACTGCTGGCGGGATTAGCTAGTGGAAAGGTAAGTGGTGCTGGTTTAGATGTGTTTGAAAACGAGCCTACTCCTCGTAAGGAATTGTTACAACATCCAAGAGTATCTGTCACTCCTCACATTGGAGCTTCAACCGTAGAAGCACAGGCTAATATCGGCTTGGAATTAGCAGATAAGATCCTAGCCTTTTTCGGCGACGATAAATAAAAGCACAGTAAAACGGGTAGGTAAGCCACTAGGGATTATCTACCCGCTTTCTTTGAGTATACTGATCTTTATCTTATCTGATCATCTTGAGGAAGGTTCCGACAAACCAATTGGAGTCCGCCTTCACTAAAGTGTCTAAGGTAGAGTCGGCTTTGCTACTAAAGAGTTTGATTTCTCTCACCATCTTCTTGAACTCTTCGCTGGCAGGATCATCGCCTTCCACACTCGAAATCTCATCCAAAACTTTAACCATTGGCTCTAGTTCCTTCTTCTTCCGTTGGATGATGATCTGTTTTACTACTTCCCATAAATCCTTTTCAGCCACGAAAAACTCTTTGCGTTCGCCCGGCTTTAGTTCTTTATAGACTAGTCCCCAGTCAATCAGGGCTCGGATATTCATATTGGCATTCCCGCGTGAAATCTTCAATTCTTCCATGATATTTTCTGCGGATAGGGCCTCAGGTGACAAAAGTAAAAGGGCATGTATCTGTGCCATCGTTCGATTTACTCCCCAATTTGAGCCTAGTGCTCCCCATGCTTGAATAAATCTTTCCTTACCTTCAATTAAATCCATTCGTATTCAGGTTCTTTGTGGAAATTTAACTAGTAGTCGGTCATCTTGCTGCCTAACAACAAGATTAAACAAAAGTTTGTACTTTCAGAAAAAACTGAAACGTAAGGTACGAGAAATTATGGAGCTTTGCTAGTCCTACAGGTGAAAAGGCAAGAGCTTGTTAAACAAAAGGAGCTTTGACGATTTCTGCCTCAAGCCGTTTGCGGCCTACAGAGATCCATATCTTTGTTCCTGGCTTAGCTAAATCTTTGGCTACGTACCCCATCCCGATCGGGATTTCCAGGGTAGGAGATAGGCTACCGGAAGTAACTTTACCGATTCCCTTACCACTTTCATCTTCAATCGTATACCCTTGACGAGGAACTCTACGGCCAGCTGCTTTGAAGGCTACTAGTTTTCGACTCACACCTTCCTGCCTGTGCTTAATAAAGATATCTCGGCTGATGAATTCTCCTTTTTTAGTCTTAGTGATCCATCCTAAACCTGCCTCGATTGGAGAGGTGCTATCATCGATGTCATTTCCGTACAAACAATATCCTTTTTCAAGCCGTAAAGTGTCTCTGGCTCCTAGGCCAATAGGCTGGATACCTTGAGCTTCCCCAGCTTGAAAGATAGCTTCCCAAAGGGCTAGAGCTTTGTCCTGATCTACGTATAGCTCAAATCCACCGGCACCGGTATAACCCGTGGCTGAAATTAGCACATTTGGAATGCCTGCCATTTCGCCTTTAGTGAACGTATAGTAAGCGAGTTCGTCCAAAGCAACATCCGTCAGGCCTTGTAAGACCTGGCCTGCATTGGGACCCTGTACGGCCAAAAGCGCCGTCTGGTCAGAGATATTGATCAAACGAGTGTCGAAGTCGTTGTGCTTTTTAATCCACTCCCAATCCTTCTCAATATTTGAGGCATTGACGACTAGCATATACGCCTGCTCCCCTTCGGCACACTGATCTTCGTCCAATCGATATACAAGAAGATCATCTACAATGCCTCCCTCCGAATTGGGCAGACAGGAATACTGTGCTTGACCGATGGCCAGTTTACTAGCATCATTACTAGTGACCTTCTGAATCAAAGCAAGCGCTTCGCGGCCTTTGACGATGAATTCTCCCATGTGGGAAACGTCAAATACCCCAACATTTTCGCGAACGCATTTGTGTTCTTCCTTAATTCCTGCATAGGAAATGGGCATGTTGTAACCTGCGAAAGCCGCCATTTTGGCGCCAAGTGCTATGTGCTTTTCTGTGAGTGGTGTATTTTTCATTACTGGTAATATTTGGTAAAGCGTACACAATTCTTGACTCCGATCAAGACATGCATGATCAGGGTGGTGGAATTTCAATGACTAGGGCAGGATGTGAATTTTTGAGTATAGACAGGCAATTCTTTAGTGTATCGTTATACGTTCAATTGCATCTCCAATCATCAAATTGTGGAGCACATCCTCTCCTGATTTTAACCGCGCAAAAATAGTATAATTTCCGTCTAAATGCGGGGTTGGAGAGTGAGTAACGAAAAAATGTGTGCTTTCCGTATTGGAACCGGCATGGGCCATACCAACGAGGCCAGATTGGTCGTAGTGGAGTTGGCTGATTTCAGAGCGAATATTGTAATTGATATCATCTCGCTCTTCGGGTTTGACCTCGCCGACCTGGGCTACAAAGTTTGGGATAACCCGATGGAAGGTTCGGCCTTCGTAGAACCCCTTTTTGATCAACTGAAGAAAATTGGCGACGGAACCAGGAGCAATATTCGGAAGTAACTCTATCGAGATATCTCCTTTGTTTGTCTTGATGATGGCTTCTGGCGTTAGATCTAGCTCACCCAGGCTTGCCCAGGCGATGGGGTTGCCATGATCAGGGGCTGAGGGGGCGGGGGCAGCTTGGCCACTGAGCTTGGCTTTCGTGGCTTGAAGACTGTTGTATAGTCCTACTTCTCCTGGGAGTTCCAGCTTACCAATGGCTTCGTCCAAAAAGGTGAAGTCCGTAATCATGGAGCTGAAGTCCTGATTATCAGATTGTAGTGCACTTGACGCAGGATACATCATATAAGAATCTCCGCTACTCACCGCCGTTTGGAAATGATTCGCCAAGGTTCGAGCAATTCCGGTAGAGGCATTGCCGAAGGCTGCCTTGAAATTGGGAATATTGGCAATTTTGGACAAAGCCTGAACGCTAGCTCCACGCACAATGTGGCTCGTATCCTTGTACCCTTCTCTTTGGATAAAACGGTAGTTCCAGGGGAATTCAGCCAGGGCCTGGATAGCCGCTGCCTTCTCATAAGGCTGTTGGGCCCGAAAGAATCTGTTTCTTAGTTCGCGGTTGAGAATGTTTTTGGCCTCCTGTTCAGCGGGAGCGAGGTGTCGATTTGCCGCCGCGTAAAGGGTAAGCTGAGCGTGCCAGGGACTGGTCACTTTAGCGCGTCTCCAATAGTTGCCAGCATCTTGTGATTCCCCTTTTTCGAGGAAATACTGAGTTGCCCGTAGCCTTACCTGGGGACTTTCATCTTGCAAACGCGAAAAGACGGCTAAACTAACTTGCTCGTAAGGGAAATTCGTGAAGGCGCGAATGATATTACAGCGTACGCGATAGTCTTGTTCTGACGACAAGGTTTCCAGTAGGACCGATAAAGCGGTATCCTGTTGTGTTTTTCCCAAACCAATGGCCAAAGCCATCCGAATCTCTGGATCGGTAGCCTCCTGGAAAGCTTGAAGAAGTGGTAAACTTAGGGTGCTTAATTTGAGGTTTTCGGCGCGGAAGAAGTAATTGGCAGCTATCAGTCGAACTTTATCTGGATAAGAGGGCTTGAGGAGCTCAGCCATGCGGGCGGTACCTTCCGGGCTGACCATTTTTCTCAGTGCATACCTGTATATCCCCCAGGCTTGTCCTTCTAGCAAAGCAGAATCCTTGGATTCATAAGTTTGTATGGTACTTAACAGATTTAGATATTCTGGATCAGCGGATTTGCCGATAGCTTCTAGTATAGCTCTGTTGGCTAATTTGTAATGACCTGCGGTATCTGATTGATCAAAGGCTCCGGTAAGCAATGGAGCAGAGCTTGTCAACTGCAGTTGGCCTACCGCATATGCGGCAGCAGCTCTTACTTTATCAACTTTATCTTCTAATAATGGTGTCAATGGGGTAATCATGGATGAGTCTCGGATAGATGCGAAGGCCATGATAGCTTGATAGCGATAGGAGGGATTGGGGTGTTCGAGAAAGCCTAATAAACTATCCTTTAAAGCTTGATCTTGGAAGTTGGCTATTTCTTGAAAGAGACTATCTCGATAGTCGAGATTAACATCAGTAAGTTGTTCTTCGTAGGGAGCTATACAGGCTTGTTGACATAGCAGAACTACAACTAACAGCCCCCCCAATAGTAGCTTGTTCATTCAGAAACTGAATTTTGGTATTGCCATAAAGGTAAATAATTAATCCAAGTGTTGGAGCCTGAAATCGGATCGGCATCATCAACTAGCTGCCTGCATGACAGGGCATAATTGATACGGATCAGGGTGTAGGTTTCTGGATGTTTGTAGGCTACAACACTTCCATATCTATGGAAACAGAAGGGGATGGTCGGAGAGAATAGATGTTGTAGGGAAATTTCTGGGGTGGAGTTGTGCTCAACCCATGGGCTTGCTATGGCCCAGGGATTGAGCGTGTCTATTTTATTTCAGCAGTCGAATTATTCGCCTGCTTCACGGGCTTTCCGTGCGTCGATGAAACTCTTAATGTAAATGACCATAGCTACTACGGAAGTAGCAATCATAATGCCTACTCTTACTGCTGCAACAGTATCCCCTCTTCCCAAAGCTCCACGTAGAGGCATAAATAGGGCGATAATAATCAACAAGGTAAGTAGGACTATAATATGTGCAACGACTTTGTTTTCTTTCTTAAATGGGGGCGTGGCTAGCGCGAAAATCACACCAAAGCCCACAGGAATCAAGGCAGTTGGGGAAGGAGTCTCCGATCCAAGATAGCCCCAAAGTCCTAAAATAATTAGGACAGCTGCATTCACTAAATTAGCCTGAAATGGTTTCATGATCTTTGTTTAGTTCTCCAACAATTTTTGTGATTTTGTGTCAGCCTTTTAGTCGAAAGCCCACTTCCTTTGGTCGCGAATCTTCCATTTAAAACGCTGCGCACAAAAATGGTCGGAGAGGATTTATTTTTCCTGCGAATATAGTCCAATACCCTCGAACCCCATCTTTCTAAGCTTCAGTTTATTGTCAGAATGCTTGGAGGTAGCTTCGAATCACTTCCGTTGTCGATCCTGGTTACCATCCGTACTACTACCCGTTCCCGTTCCTGTTTCACTACCGAATCCTTCATCTCCAAAACCATCATCCAGCAATTCGTCCTGGAACTCTTGGTCTCCATCTATGGGTAGAATTTCACCTTCATATTCTTGGCAATTCAATACGATACCTAAATCGCCAGGCGGTCTGTAAAACTTAGCTTTGGTATCGAAATCAATTTGTTCAGATTTCTCCAAACGCTTGATAAACTCTCGGAAGAATGGCTTGGCCATATACGCTCCCTGGCCATAATGAATGGATCGGAATCTAAACCACCGATCTTCTCCACCTACCCAGGTTCCAACTACCAAATTCGGGGTAACTCCCATAAACCAACCATCTACGTAATCATTAGTAGTACCCGTTTTACCCCCCACATCAGATTTCACACCATGTAAGCCGGTACCAGAATACCTTAACATATCCACCATCACGTAGTTATGGTTTTGACGCAGGGCAGGCTCAGCATTGCTATAGGCCTCATAGATTTTCTTGCCGTTCTTATCTTCAATTTTTAGAATATAGATCGGCTTGCGATAATAACCGTTGTTAGCAAAAGTAGTATAGGCACCAGTCATCTCCATCACGGTCAGGTCAGCAGAACCCAAAGAGATAGAGGGAGAAGGAGGAAGCACGTAACGCCCATTGGGGTACTTCTTATTCTTGTCGATACCCATTTGGTGTACTAAATCTCTTACTGGATGGGCACTACCCAGCTGCTTCATCAGCCAAGCTGAAAGCGTATTCTTGGATTTAGCCAACCCTTCCTTCAGGGTAAACAACTCACCCGTATATTCTCCGTGACTATTCTGTGGGGTCCATGGCTCCCCGAGGTAAAATTGACCGTCGCCAGGTGCTATGGTAATTGGCAAGTCATAGACTTGATGACAGGGAGAAAGGCCTTGTTGTTGAATCGCCGTAGCGTAAATGAAAGGCTTAAAGGTAGAGCCCACCTGACGCCGACTCTTTACGTGATCAAACTGGAAATATTTGTGGTTGATACCACCTACCCATACTTTGACATGCCCATTTCGTGGATCGATAGCCAGAATACCAGTCTGTAAGAACATTCTGTGGTATTTGATCGAATCCAATGGACTCAAAGTGGTATCCGTCTCCATTTTATCATTGTAGGCAAACACCTTCATAGGAACCTCTTTAGCAAACTCTTCCTCAGCAACTTTTTGCAACTCAGCCCATTTTTCCTTTAGGGTAGTGAAGTGCTTACTCTTCATGGCCTTGCGATGTTCAGCGGCGAGACTACTGCTGATCATGCTACGAGAGACTAGGTTAGAAAGGACGCCCTTTTTCTTGGATTCCTGGATAATTCTTTCCACCTCTCTATCATCTTCGTGGAAGGTCATATCTACTTCTTTCGCCATTTCCTTAATGACAGGAAGGATATACTTAGATCGAAGTGCTTGATAGCGGTCAGAATTACGAATCAGTTTGGTTAGCGTTCGTTGCCTGATATCCAGAGGGATTTCATGCTCGGATTCACTCTTGTAGGTCCAAGGGTTCATTCCGCGCCAAACGGCGTTGAATGATTTTTGGACTTTCTTCATATTCTTGATCATTTCCTCTTCAGCAATTCGTTGCATAGAAGAATCTATGGTCGTATAGATCCGAAGACCGTCTCGGTACACATCAAATTTAGAACCATCAGGCTTGCGAATATCCTTTCTTGATAGGATAGCCTTTGCATCCTTGGCCACTTCCATACGGAAGTAAGGTGCTAAGCCATCGATATGTGTTTGGCGACTGAAATTGAGGCCAAGCGGTAAATTCCTTAAGGAGTCGTAGGTGACTTGATCAAGGATGTCATTTTTCTCCATTTGCTTCAACACCACCATGCGGCGATGCAAAACAGTATCAGGCCGACGGATGGGGTTGAATAGGGAAGGGTTTTTCAACATACCAACCAGCATGGCTGCTTCCTCCGTTTTGAGATTATCTGGAGCGGTTCCAAAATAGATCTCAGAGGCTGCCTTGATACCGTAAGCTCCGTTAATGAACTCAAACTTATTGAGATAGAGGGCAATGATCTCCTCCTTGGTATACTTTTTCTCCAGCCGGACGGCAATGATCCACTCCTTCAACTTCTGCATAATCCGTTTCGGAAGAGAATTGGCCTTCACACCGGTAAATAGAAGCTTGGCTAGCTGCTGCGTGATCGTACTGGCACCTCCAGAACTCTTTTGACCCAGCAGTCCCGTTTTGACTACTGCTCGGCCTAATGCCCGGAAATCGATTCCCGTATGTTTGAAGTATCGCTCATCTTCCGTAGCTACTAGAGCCTGTACCAGGACGGGGGAGAGATCATCGTATTGAATTTCGACTCGGTTTTGCGTATACAAACGACCGAGTACATCTCCCTTTGACCCTAAAATTAGGGTAGCCTCTTCGTATTCGGGATTTTCTAAATCCGCAACCGAAGGAAGATCAGTGAGGGAAAGTCCAAAGAATAGTAACCCAACTCCGAGGACTACAGCAATAACACCTAACCACATCCATCGTACGATCCTCTTATGCCAAGTTTGATCGGTTCCATTCAAAAAGAAGTCTATAATTTGGCGCATAAGTCTAAGACTAAGTTTGAGTAAAAATACAGTAGAAATCTGTCATAGACACATTTCACTGTAAGTATTTTGAGTAATGTGGATAACTTCCAACTGAGGCTAAGTGGCTGGTATAGGACGGAAATCCTTCGTACTTGTCACTCGGGGCTGATAGGCTACCAGCGGGTCTATTACACCAATTGTAATTGACTTTGGTAGTAATCTAAGCTCTCCATGATGAGCGAAGGTGCACAAGTCTGATTGATCTCCACGGATCCGGCTTTAGGTAATAGGCTGAAATTGATGGCTTTGCCGATGTTCTTTTTGTCATTGGCCATCAGTTGGATCAACTTTTCGTAGGGAAGGTGGCTTAAATCGTAGCTATCATAAATATGTAGGAAGAAGTTAGTAATCTCTGCTAATTCTTCCTTGGGTAATCCAACAATCTTATGGGAAAGCCAGCTCTCACAAATCATTCCGATCGCAATTGCTTCTCCATGCAGCAGCGGCTGCTCCGTTTCCAGGGCTAGTCCTTCGACGGCGTGACCGATGGTGTGGCCGAAGTTGAGGGCTTTGCGGATCCCTTTTTCAAAAGGATCTTGCTCTACTACTTGCTGTTTGATTAGTAAAGATGGATAAACGTATTCCTCCCAGTCAATGTCCTGGAGGTCTCTAATAAGCTTAATGCGATCCCACTGTTCTCGGTCAGCAATTAGACTATGCTTAACAATCTCAGCAAAGCCGCTGCGGATTTCGTTGGCAGGTAGCGTTCGCAGAAAACGGATATCTACCAGGACGGCCTGTGGATCCTTAAATAGCCCAATGCTATTTTTTACTTGTAAAAAGTCAATTCCCAGTTTTCCGCCGATGGAGGCGTCGACCTGAGAAAGTAAAGTGCTAGGCATTTGGATAAAATCCATACCTCGTTTAAAGGTGCTGGCACAAAATCCACCCATATCCCCAATCACTCCTCCACCTAAATTGAGTACCAATGAGTTACGATCTGCCTTTTGTTCCATTAATTGCGTCCAAATGACTTGACAGGTATCGATGCCCTTGTTCTCCTCTCCAGCTGCAATCTCAATGAGCTTCACCGCTGCGAAGACCTGTCGAAGCAAGGGAAGGCAAAAGCGTTTGGTATTTTCATCTACGATCACAAACACATTCGAGTAATCTTTCGCCGCTAGGAGTTGCCGTAAAGGGACTTCAAAATCACCAATTGATATCTGATAAGTGCCCAATTCAATCGTACGCATATCTAGTAGTTTCAATTTGATCCAAAGGTAATCTTTGCTCGCTGCAGATTCAACTCTTTCTAGTATTTGTTGGGAATGGGCTAGAATTCGTTGAGTGGGCCTGGTTCATGGCTTTTTGGCTGGATCACGCCACGGAGGGGTTGAAAGTCCATCGTCAATGGTCGATAGAAGTAGGGCCGATTCACCTCAACGGGTAGTTGATGGTTGTCGGTCGATAGCATTTTTTTTGTGAGTAATCTATTTAGAGCCGACGATTTTCAGACCACGGATGATAGAATCATTTGAGCTATATTACATTTTAAACCATATATCTAATGCCCCATAAAATCGTCGCGAAAAGCTTCGGTTACTAGCAAGAATAAAGCTAGATGTGATGAAACAGGCGTGAAAACCATGGACCATTGACCAAAAACTATGGACTAACACCAGCCATAACAAAGCCCAACCCCTACCGGTCTTTCCTCGGTACCCGGGCGGTGGCAAACAAGCGTTTGATACTATACCGTCCACTGCCATTCACCCACACCATAAAGACTCCACCGAGGATAGCCATGTTTTTCATGAAGTGAATCGATTCTTCCCGGTGAATTTCTGGTGGATCATTCCAGAAGGAATGGACAATAAAAGTGACGGGGATCCAATACAGTAGTACTAGGAAGGCACCAAAACTGGCTCGATATCCAATCAAAATTAGGGTTCCCCCAAGGAAAAGGGCAAAAATTGTTACGGTCAGCATCAAATCTTGCTGCCAGGTGATACCGTAGTCAGTCATGGTCTGCTTAGTCTGTTGAAAATATTTCAAAGAGTCGTAAGCTTCAAACAGGAATATGAAGGAAATTAATATTCTGCCAATCAAATCAGCTATGTCTTTCATTGCCACTAGGGTTTAGAGATCAAATGCTCAACTTAAATAAGATGATGATCTGATCCAGTCAGTCTTTTCGGAGCGCACTATCGTCCCATTTTCCAAGACAATTATGCGTAAAAACGGGCTACGGCCCGTGCTACATTTTGTCCATCCATGGCTGCTGAAATAATGCCGCCTGCATAGCCGGCACCTTCCCCGCAAGGGAAAAGTCCTTGGATAGAGGTGTGCATGTAGGTGTTTCGATCTCGGGGGATCCGAATAGGGCTACTAGTACGACTTTCAGTACCAATCACATTGGCTTCTGAAGTGTAGTACCCTTTCATTTGTTTGCCAAATTGCTCTACGCCTTGACGAAGTCGAGCATAGATGCTTTTGGGGAGTAATTGGTGGAGAGGAGCCTCAAATAAGCCAGGAATATAAGAAGTTGCGGGTAAATTTTTCGAAGTTTTTGCATTAACAAAGTCAGTCAAACGCTGAGCTGGTGCTTTTTGGCTGCCATCACCGGCTTGCCACATCCGCTGTTCGACTGCTTGCTGAAAGGCCAAACCGGCAAAGATACCATGGTCTTGATAGGGGAGGAGGTCTTCTACTTCTACTGCAACCACCGTCCCCGAATTTGCAAAAGGGGAATCCCTTTTCGACATGGACATGCCATTGACGACTAGTTCACCTGGTGCCGTGGCAGCGGGTACCACCAGACCACCGGGGCACATGCAAAAGGAAAATACACCTCGGCCATTCACCTGGCAGGCCAAGCGATAACTAGCTGCGGGTAGGTCTCGTTCCCGCGGTTTCTGACGGTATTGTATGGAATCGATTAAAGGCTGGGGATGTTCAATGCGCACACCGAGCGCATAGGGCTTGGCTTCGATTTCCACCCCTTTGTCCGCTAGTAGTTGATAGATATCTCTGGCAGAATGCCCCGTAGCGAGGACTACAGCGGCAGCTCTGTGCTCTTCTTTATCATTAACGATCACCCCTTGCATCACATCCTCTTCGATAATCAAATCCGTGACTTGGCTATCAAAGTGAATTTCGCCTCCAAAATGAAGAATGGTCTCTCGGATATTAGCAACAATTTTCGGGAGTTTGTTGGAGCCAATATGAGGATGGGCATCTACTAAAATATCAGAATGAGCTCCATGCTCTACCAGTAGTTTCAGTGCTTTTTCTATATTCCCCCGCTTGTGAGATCGCGTATATAATTTCCCATCCGAATAGGTGCCAGCTCCGCCCTCGCCAAAACAGTAGTTAGAATGAGGGTTTACCTCACCGAATTGCTGGATAGCCCGGAGATCACGTCTTCGGCTGCGCACGTCTTTACCACGGTCGAATAGAATGGGTTTTAAGCCTAGTTCAAGCAATTCTAACCCGGCAAAGTACCCAGCAGGGCCTGCTCCCACGACAATGACACTAGGACTGTGGTGAACTTCTTTTAGTTGCTTGAGCAAGGCAGGTTCCGCAGGAATATCTTCTCCTACGAAAGCTTGGACGCGAAGTCGTACAAAGGGGCGACGTCCCCGTGCATCTATGGAACGTCTGGTGGGTTTGATAGCAACAATTTGATCGGCATTCAGCCGACATTTCTGAGCTACCTTTCTTTTGATCAATCCCTCATCTACTGCCTCTGCGGGCAGTAGCTTCAGCTCTATTTCCTTTAGCATATCTGCTTATTCTTTCTGCTCTTTTTTAGATGGCTTTTCTTCACCACCTTCTTCTCCTTCACCTTTCTCCTCCGTGTCTCCGGCATTTTTGGTGACTAAGGGCTTAGAACGTACCCATAGTTGCTCCTGTTTCTTTTCAAAGAAATCAGGCATGAAGATTCGGACGATGATTTCTTCCTTTAATTTACCCTTGCTGGTTTTAATCTCTCTTTTTTCTTTGTCAATGGACAAGAGCTTGACACTTCTTTCTCCGACCGTATCTAAGCCAATGGCGTAGCGTTTATTATCGATCAAGTACCGCATAATTGAATTCGTAGCATTGGTCAGTTCAATTTTCGTTTCCACTAGAATCTCACTTCCTGGCCACATTTCAATTTCATATTTGCTGTTCAGTTCCAATTGAACATTATTCATCTCATCCACAGGGAAACTCTGATGAATAATTTGCTTTGGTTGAGCAATCAACCCAAGTCCAAAGAGGAGTAAACCAAAAATGACACTATGCCTTTTCATCTGTTTAAAAATTTTCTGCTCAAATGTAACCACTTCGCTTCTACCTGGCTACGCCGAGTAGACAGGCTCACAAGATTTTCTCTACCTGGCTTGCGCCGAGTAGACAGGTTTAATCATTCCCTAGTGTGAGGTTGTGATCAAACAAAATCAAGTTCGTTTCATATTTTCGATTTTCATCTTACAAAACACTCCTTTGTGGGTGTCCCAAAAAATGGCTACCTCACGGAGGCTGATGATATGTTTATGGTTTATACAATGGGTGAAAGCATTTAGGGTAATCCCTTTGATAGGTGATTATTTTCTCTGAAAAAGAAAAAGGATCTATACTATAAACGAAAACTGTTAGGTGCAAAGTTTTCTCAGGAGGTAAAAATACAAAGAAGTTGTTTAAAAATATCTCACTGGCTGTAACGAAGCTCTTTTTGACCCACTATTCGTTTTCCTGCCGGCCGAGCAGGCGGGTTTATTGCCACGTAGCGCTGCTATGTGGCAATAAAAAAGCCTCGATTGACTCAAAAATCCTCTTCCTTCCAGCTCAGCAGACATCCTTAAACAACTTCAACAATATTCAAGTAAGTAGGCAGGCTTATCGGTCTTTACAGCGATCAGTCATCGGACATTCAAAAAAAGGCCGCCCCTAGGGATAAATCTAGTTGGGCGGCCTTTTGCGGGAACGGCGGCTCGTTGTTCCCAAGGTTAGCATGATTACTCTTATACAAATCGGTTGATGAGATCTTTCGTTACTGTTTAGAAGGATGTAACAGGTGTATTACTGCTTGCAGCGGTGCCAGTAAGTTTCACCTCAACATATTCCGGTGCATAGACCAGAAAGGAGATTTGTTCTTCTAGCAAAGTACCTCTCACCTTGACTGCTTTTTCTAAAGCAGGTAGGAAGATGGAATACACCTCTTCTTCGATGGCAGATTTCAGATTGTATCTTCCAACCTGTACCAGCGACTTTAATACTGTCGTAGTACCATTGGGCAATGCAACTGACATCTGTACGCGTAAAATGTCATTTTTCCAAGTCTTCACTTCAATCGGTCCATCCAAGTTTAACTCGACGGTTTCCTTGCCTTGGAGATTGAAAGATTTGACGAGGATTTTTTCGGCTGCTTGGCCGTAGCCAAAACTGATTGTAAGTAAAAATAGAAAGGTTGTGTGTAGAATTCTTTTTACCATAGGCCTCACAAAATTTAGTGATCACTTTGGCCTAATACAGGACAGCAACAACTAGCTAGAGGGAACCCTTTGAAAGGGAATTGATACAGCTAGGGGAGCGCTTTATGTAGGCAAAGTGGAATGAATTACCTAGGTAATTTAGCTTTTTTTTGTGATAAAAGCAAGTGATTATGAGGAGGTTTTGAGAAGTGGGAAGGCGGAATGGGGAAATGGGAAGTCAGAATCTGGAAGTGGAAATTTGGAAGTGCGAAGTCGGAAATGAGTGTCTCGTACTGATGTAGACGGAATGGTGAGAACTTATTGGGGGCGGAGGTCGGTGTGAACAAGCTGTAGTTTCTTCCCAGATCGAGGGGGGTACCGCTGAAGAAGGGCTAGCAGGCTGTAGTTGGTCTACATCCGTGGCGTGCTATTCCGACTTCGAACCTGTTTGTGGTGAATGCCTGCTTGGCTTCCGACTTCCCATTTTTCAAAGAATGGCTGCCCGAATTCGGACTAACTTTTCCAGCAAGGCTTCTAATTGGTCTAATGGAAGCATATTGGCCCCATCCGACTTGGCAATGGATGGATTTGGATGGGTTTCAATGAATAAGCCATCTGCTCCAACCGCAATGCCGGCCTTAGCTATCGTGGAAATTAAGGCGGGTTTGCCACCAGTTACACCGGAGGATTGATTGGGTTGTTGTAAGGAGTGCGTACAATCTAGCACAACGGGGGAGCCTAGGGCTTGCATGACGGGTAAGCCCCGAAAATCTACGACTAGGTCTTGATATCCAAAAGTGGTACCGCGTTCGGTGAGCCAGACCTGATCATTACCGGACTCTATCACCTTGGTTCTAGCAAACTCCATGGCGGCAGCACTGAGAAACTGCCCCTTTTTAATATTCACCACCTTCCCCGTTTTTGCTGCGGCTACCAGTAGGTTGGTTTGTCGGCACAGGAAGGCGGGGATCTGTAAGACATCAACATATTGGGCAGCCATAGCAGCTTCTGCATCGCTGTGTATGTCGGTAGTAACTGGCACATCAAAGGTTTGCCCCACTTCAGCTAAGATCTTTAAGGCTTTTTCATCGCCAATCCCTGTAAAAGAGTCTAGGCGAGATCGATTGGCTTTTCTATACGACCCTTTAAAAATGTACGGGATCTTGAGTTTATCAGTGATCGCTACCACCTTCTCCGCAATCTCTAAAGCCATATCCCGACCTTCGATGGCGCAGGGGCCTGCGATTAAGAAAAAGTTGTTCTGGTCTGTATGCTTTAATTTGACTAAGCCGCTCATATTCTTCAGAATCTAATGATTGTTCTAGAATTTGCTGCAAAGATGTTGATTCTTGTGGATTTCCTGAGGTGTGTCGATAAAAAAATCAGCTTGGTAGAAATAAAGTAGCCTGCACAGCAACAAAATCGACTCTTAAAGTTTTTACAGTAGTGAACTTGAATTTAGATTTAACTGCCTTCTATGAGAACCCTCTTTTTTGTATCCATATTACTTGCACTTGATATTTACGGCTTCCAGGCCTTTCGGTATTTGGTGCAGAACTGGAGTGTTACTGTTCGGAATATCATGTACGGTGTTTATTGGGCCATTCCGGTCCTAGCCATCGGAACAATGATAGTAGTCAATACGGTTGATGTATCGGATTGGAATACGAATTTCAAGACTTATTGGCGCACCTTCATTTTTATTGCTTACATCTCTAAGTTGCCATTGGTCAGTGTGCTGCTGATTGATGATTTACGAAGAGGGGTATTGTGGATCGTGAATCAGTTCTCCGGTGGAGGGTCCATCGATTTAAGCCGATCAAAGTTTTTAACTCGGACAGCGGTGGTGCTAGGCGCTTTGCCATTTACCTCTCTACTATATGGTATGATTCGTAATCCTTATCGGTACAAGCGTTATGAAGAGACCTTAAAGCTTAGCAAGTTACCGGCCAGTTTAAATGGTTTGAAGATCATTCAGATCTCTGATATTCATTCTGGAAGTTTCACTTTCAAAGAACCGATTAAGCAAGCTATTGATATGATCAATGCTGAAAAGCCGGATCTGGTTTTCTTTACGGGAGACTTGGTGAATAATGTGGCAACGGAGATGGAGCCTTACGTGGACATTTTTGATAAAATTGAGGCCAAATATGGGGTGTACTCCGTACTGGGCAATCATGATTATGGAGACTACGAAAGATGGCCAACTCCAGAGGCTAAGGTAGAAAACCTGGAACGGCTAAAGAACACGCACAAACGATTGGGTTGGGATTTGTTATTAAATGAGCATAGACATATTGAGATCAATGGAGAGCGGGTAGCGGTGATTGGGGTAGAGAACTACTCTATGCAATTGCGATTCCCCAAATATGGTGATCTAGAAAAAGCCTGTGAAAATTGTGGTCCAGCAGCGCTTAAGCTATTGCTTTCGCACGATCCTTCTCATTGGGAGGGACAAGTCATCAAGGATCAACCCGATATTGATATCACTTTCTCCGGTCATACCCACGGCATGCAATTTGGGGTTGAAATCCCAGGTTGGGTTCGCTGGTCGCCCATCCAGTATGTCTACAAACAATGGGCAGGCTTGTATCAAAGAGGAGAGCAGTATTTGTATGTTAATAGAGGATTGGGCTTTTTGGGCTATCCGGGAAGAGTTGGAATCTTACCGGAAATCGCGGTATTGGAGCTGAAATCGGCCTAAATTGCTGACCGTTCCCTGGCTAAATTCCCCGTTTTCTAAAGGATGCGGACCATTAAGAGAATAAAGCCCCCCACTTCCTAATTACGAGAATAAAAATAGCTGTGAGCGCTTATATTTGTGATCAAGTTTTCTCATAGTATGTTTAATTTTCCTACACCTTCTCCCTTCTGGGGTGTAGGAATTTTTTTTAGACGACAATTTGAGAAGCCCATTCAACTTCAAAAAGAGATTTTGCTCCGGTACTTTTCCCCACCGTACCTGTACCATCCAAGGAGCAATTTCCTTTCTTTTTTCCCATCTACAACTTCTTTTCAAAGTCAATTCAAAAATATCTTTTAAATCTAGCTGTATAGAGGCGGTATAACTTACAATATGAAGGCTTAATTTGCCCATCTACTTGATAACCTATCGATTGATACATGCAAATACTTTATATCTCATTCTTGCGATAATCAATAATAACTATTCTATCTCGTTCCTATTTCACCACTTTCTAAGCCAAAAGAACCATAACGTACCGAACCTTTGCCACTCGCTAAATGCGGTACTTTTTATAGCCTTTTTGCGCTTATCTTGCAGCTGTGTAGTTTTCTCATAGTATGTTTGCTCCTACATCCGAAAGCCTCCCCTGATGTAGGAGTTTTTTTATGCCTACTGCTCAGATACCCATGTTGAAGATTGTAATTATTGCCGATTTTATCTGAATTCTCAAGAAACTGTTTTGAAACATGTCAGTAATTTTCTTATGCGTCTTTTCCCATTATTCTTCAGCTTTTTATCGGTCAATAGCTAAGGCTATTCACCTCAAAAAGAGCTTCGACTAATGAAAAAATACATCATAATAATTCTC
>JABSSL010000146.1 GCA_013214355.1 Saprospiraceae bacterium
GATCTGCATTTCGATCTTAACTGCCTTATTGTAAAAGCAGGTTCCAGCTTCAGGATCTATGGTACAGTAATTAATTTCAAATTCATCTAAACCTGTCGTCACATCATCATTGGGAATGTAAACGATCAAGTTGTAACCGGTAATCCTTACTCCATTAATCAATTCATCCACTTCTCCCGGAAGAAATACCGCTTGCCCCAAACTACCTTGTTGAGCTATAGAGAACTCAAAACTATTGATCGGAACATTGTAACCGATAATAAGTGGCGTTTGCTTAGGTGTAATCATGAAGAATTTCGAGGAGGTAGGCTCGTAGTTACTCACATGAACGAAAGCGATAGCGGTTTCAACTGCCCCATCAGGAGAAGTACTGGTATACACTATTTCATCTACACCACCGAAGTTCTGATTAGGTACATATTCCACTTCCCCATTAGCAATCACGTTTATCGTACCGTTAGCAGGCTGAGCAAAGCTTATCGTATTATCTGCTGAACCTTCGCCATCGTTAGCCGTAACATCAAACTCTACAGATTCTAGGGAAGTCGTATAAGCGAAATCATCAAAAGCAAACTTGTTGTCTAGGTGATCCAAAACAATCACTTCCACCTCCACAGTTTGGTTTTGATATTGGAAAGTCATAAAATCTGTACCCGCAAAATCCACATTAGGTGTGTATTGAGGTACATCTTCTGACGGGTCATATATACCATTGGTAGGCGGGGTCACCAGTGTAAACATATCTGGCACTAGTACATCCTGCGCTTGTTCCCGCTCCGTAAAAATTTTGATTCGATTTACCTGTGCTTCTCCTTCCAGTGTACCATCATTTAAGACACTAACACTAACGGTACCATCATCACAAATCCCAGCTCCGTTGCATACCACATAATTGAAGTGTGCCAAACCTTCGAAACCGGCTGCCGGAGTGAAAGTAATTGTTCCGTCAGGATTAGCCGTAGCTACCCCACTATTCGCTAGAGGTACAGTAAGTAAATCCAAAACTCCATTACTACTAAAATCGTTATCTAGCGGATGCATAGTCACTGCCTGATCTACCATGGTCACATAGTAATCATGAACAGCATCAATTTCAGCAGGAATTACATCTACGTAGAGTCTCAATTTCTTCGGTAAGGGAAACGGATCAACAACCCAGCGTCGGATTTCAATAAAATCTGCTCCAACATAGAAATCATTAGGCGTGAATCGAACGATATACTGGTCATCGCCAAGGGCGATCATCTCAGCTTCACCATGGAGGGGATTGATATGCAGCGTCGGTGCATAGCGATTGGACGAGAACTGATACTCCATCGTACCATTCCAGTACGTAGTGAGCTCAACGTCCTGCGCTGCTGCCATCACAGGCAGCAAGAACACCGAAAATAAAAGCAGCTTTCGTAAAAATACATTCATGGATCGTGGATTTTTCATTGCTTACGTGAAATAACAGATCAGTCTTAACTCTTCCAACATTTGTAGAACGCTTCTGATCACATTACAATAATACTAACTATGTCTGGGGCGTTCAAGGACAAATGTTACGAATTGTGAAAACAATTCTGTACTTCATAAAACCGGGGACACTTATAATCATTTCTTTTTCAGGCTCCTTTGCCTGATCAATTGCTTTAAACTATTCGCGCTTGTGAAAAATAAATTTAAGCTGTATTTTTGAAAAATATTTTTAAAAAAATAGCTACAATTCATTCCTCCAAGGCTTGCGGCTAAGATAAGAAAAAATCCCAAAAATGCGTAGCAGTAAAATCTATTCCATCCTGGAACATTTCGACAAGTATGAACAGAACAGATTCAGGAAATATTTGTGCTCTCCCTACTTCAATAAGGACGAAAATCTCGTCATCCTGTTCGAAAGCATTCTGAAAGATATCAATTCTCGCAGACAGAAACCTGAGCTGGAAAAGCAGTTGCTTTGGACAGCCCTGAACACTGGGAAGAAATACGACGATGTACGATTTCGAAAATACTGTTCGGACCTTCTAAAACTGCTAGAGGGCTTTCTCGCCCAACAAGTTTATGAGAAGAATCCACTGTACCAGGCTACGTATTTGATTGATGCAGTGAGCACCAAAAAAATGGAAAAGCTATACAATAGCACCATGAAGACCGCGAGGAGGCTTTCTGCCCAACAAGTCCATAGATCAGCAAGTTTTTATTACTACCAGTATGAAATAGAAAAAAACTTCTATGACCTCTTGGATTTTGAGAAGAAGCGGGCAGATCGAACCAATATGGAAGAAATCGCCAATAATTTGGATTACTTTTATTTGGCGGAAAAGCTAAGAATCTATTGTGCGGTCTTATCTCAGCAATACTTCGCATCACAAGAGTACGAACAGCTATTCATCGATGAAATTCTTTCTCACATTAAGGATATTGATTTGGATGAAGTTCCACCAGTGGCAGTGTATTATCAGGTATATCTGACCCTGAGTGAAAAAGAAGAGGAAGCCCACTATCACAAACTAATTGATCTACTTGATAAATACAGCCTCACCTTTCCCAAACAGGAGGCATTGACCATTTATTACTCTGCCATCAATTACTGTATACACAAAATCAATTCGGGCATTCAGAAATTTTCAGAAGAATTATTCAAGGTGTATAGCAATCTGATCGATAGGGAGATCATTTTCATAAATGATGAGTTGTCTCCTTGGACCTTTAAGAACATCACTGTGATCGCCCTTCGCCTGGGTAAATTTGAGTGGACAGAATCATTCATCAAAAACTACAACCATAAACTCCCGGAAGAATCCCGAGAAAATGCAGTTACCTATAACCTTGCACAGCTGTACTTCTACCAAAAGAGATATGATGAGGTTATTCAACAGCTTAGTAATGTGGAATATCAAGATGTTTCCTACAATTTGAATTCTAAGACTATGCTGATTGCAACTTATTATGAGACTGATGAACTGATCCCCTTGTATTCTCTCTTTGACAGTTTTAATGCCTATCTGAATCGCAATAGAAAAATCCCTGACGATCGGAAGAAGTACTACAAGAATCTCATCAAGTATACCAAGAAAATAACTAAACTCCCTCCAGGTAGCAAAAAGGCGGTAGAGAAGCTCAAAAAGGAGGTTAGCGAAACACCCAATATCGTAAATATCAATTGGCTAAAGCAAAAAATCGCGGAACTCGAATAGAACCCCGCTAAGAGTATAGTCTTGATAGGACTCTTAATCCAGTCTCACCCGCATCCGCACCGGTTGGTGATCTGAAAAGTCAAAGCCCTGATCCACCCCTGCTACTTCGACTACCTCCACATTCGGAGAGACTAGGAAGAAGTCGATCAAGGCCACAAAAGTTTGGCCGTTTCGGTAGGGACTGTGCGTTTTACGATTAGTAGGTGTGTTAGGATCGTAAGCCCAAGTCCAGTCTGCGGGCAAGTAATCAGCTGGAATGTTCATTTGCGTGTAGCCTTCTGTTTGGCCCGGCATAAAGTGATCGAACTTAAAATCAGGTGGGCATTGATTCCAGTCCCCCCCAACAATCACATAATTGCCATTGGCGTATTCGGCGATGAGGAGATCTTTGAGGAAGGCCATTTGCTGTTTTTTCAGCACGCCTCCCTCATCATAAGCTGAGTGATGTATATTCATGACGACCAATTCGCCTTTCCGACTTGTAGGGTATCGGTGAATAGCGATACAACGGTCTAACTGAAATATCCGAGTAGGCCAGTCAAAACTACCCGGTAATTGATATCTTTCTACTTTACTGGCTTGGAAGCGGCTTAAGGTGGCCAGGCCACTAAAAGTTTTGCCGTAAACATGCCAGGGTTCCATAATTGGAATCGGTACGCGCCCCACCTTATAATTCGTCGCAAAGTGCACATCGTAATCCGGAACAGATTTTGCCAAGGCACGAAACTGATCAAAGTAGTAACTGCGTTTTGATGATTGGTCTACTTCTTGCAGAAGAAAGAAGTCAGCATCCTGTTCACGCACAAAATTGAGTATCCCCTCATTATTTTTCTTCACCATTTGTTCCGTAGCATGTACCATTTTCCCTCCGGAAAAATACTGTGAACCACTGGCATCAAAGAAGAATTCACTTTCCTTGCCCAGTCCGCCGAATCCGAGATTCCATATGACTAGATCAAGTTCATTCTGATCTACTTGGTTAATGTTTGAAGTTTGAAAAGAGGAGAGCAATTCGACCTCATCTGGTTGGTAATCCGTGAAGGTCCCATGCAGCAAGACCAAGACGACATAAAGTGCAGTTACAAGTATTAATCCGCCAATTGCGCGGAATGCGGTTTTTAGGTTTGAGAAGGTCATCGAAAAGTAGTTTTTGATTGTTACAGCTAAACTCTTGAGGCTTTTCGGAGACGGGTGAGTGAGGTCTGGGGCCTTCTTGAAAAGTGTCTAACAAAGATAGGGATAAGCAACAAATGAAGCTACTGCTCCACCAGCAAACTATCCTCAAATCGAGCCTAAAAGCGGGCAAGAAATTGAATTAATGTGACAAGGTTAGGATAAAATTAGGGGCAATTTTAGCATTTTACTATGGTACAAATTATCTCAATACAGCATATCTTCCATCCCGTAGAAACCTTGTTTACCTACCATCCATTCGGCAGCTGACAAGGCCCCTCTCGCAAAGCCCTCTCTCGAATGTGCGGTATGGGTAATCGTAATATTATCAATTGGACAATCGTAGCTAATCGTATGAGTACCAGGAACTTTATCAATCCGTTTGGAGATAATCGAGAGTTCATCTTCCGCTTTGCTGGCTTCGTTCACCCAGCTTTGTTTATGCGACAACTCTCCGAGAATTCCTTCGGCAAGTGTGATGGCTGTACCACTCGGAGCATCTAACTTTTGAGTGTGATGGATTTCTTCCATCTCGATATCGTATTGATTATAGCGCCTCATCAGTTTGGCCAGATACTTATTTACGGCGAAAAAGATATTCACTCCAATACTATAATTGGAGGCGTAGAATAGTCCCCCTTGGTATTTCTCTACTAATTGTTTGGCATCCTCCAAGCGATCCAGCCAGCCAGTTGTTCCACTGACGACAGGCACACCATTTTCCAGACACGCAACAATATTGTTGAAAGCACTCTCCGGGCGCGTAAACTCAATGGCAACATCTGCTGCGGACAAGTTTTCGGGATTCAGGTCTGCATGATTACCTACATCAATCCGCAAAACTACCTCGTGACCAGCAGCCTGAGCCAACTGATCAATAGTTTTCCCCATTTTCCCGTATCCAATCAATGCAATTTTCATCTTGTAATTTGTTTTAGATTTTTTGTGCGTAGGTGTGACTTTTGCATATTCCCACGTCAGAAGGTTGATTAAAATGAAGTAAACGCCGATAAATGAATAGTATCAGAGATGTCCAAAGGGCATCTCTGTTTTTTTAGTCTAACTCTCCTCTAGCATTTGTTTCAACTCATTTAACTTCATCATACACTCGATCGGGGTCATATTATTGATGTTTAGATCGACCAAGCTTTCCTTTAACTTACCCGCGATCGGATCTACTGTCTCAAAAATGCTCAATTGATAATTTTCGGGAGAGATTTGAGCCGTATCTGCTTTATTTGCCTGTACTTCTCCACCAACTTCGTGGTCAATTGACTTTTGCTCTAATTGTTTGAGAATATGGGTAGCACGCTCCACAATACTTCTAGGCATACCTGCCATATGCGCCACGTGTATTCCGAAACTATGGTGACTACCTCCTGCCACCAATTTTCTCAAAAAGATTACCTTCTGCCCAATTTCTTTGGTGGCGATGTTGAAGTTTTTGATTCGATTAAACTTATTGGCCAGCTCATTTAGCTCGTGATAATGAGTAGCGAATAGTGTTTTGGGTCTAGTCCCATTGTTATGGAGAAATTCTGCGATCGACCAGGCTATAGAGATGCCGTCATAGGTACTGGTTCCTCTTCCAATTTCGTCTAGAAGGATTATGCTACGATCGGAGATGTTGTTCATGATGCTGGCCGTTTCATTCATCTCGACCATAAAGGTAGATTCACCTGACGAAATATTATCCGAGGCCCCTACCCTAGTAAATACTTTGTCGATCAGTCCTAGGCGGGCACTGGCAGCCGGAACATAAGAGCCCATCTGCGCCATCAAGGAGATCAGAGCGGTTTGCCGGAGTAAAGCTGATTTACCGGCCATGTTAGGTCCGGTGATCATCAGCACCTGTTGGGATTCATTATCAAGAAAAACATCATTTGGAACGTAACTCTCCCCCAGTGGCAACTGCTGTTCAATCACTGGATGCCGACCTTCCTTGATATCTATAATATAGGAATCATCTATTTGTGGTCGACAATAGTTATTCCGTTGAGCTACCTTTGAAAAAGACAACAGACAATCTACTCTTGCGATTAGACCCGCATTGGACTGGACGATCGAGATATAGTCATTAATACCCAATACCAATTGCTCAAACAGCTGCGCCTCGAGTTCTAGAATCTTCTCCTGAGCGCCTAATATTTTACCCTCCAGCACCTTGAGTTCCTCGGTAATGTATCGTTCACCATTAGTCAGGGTTTGCTTGCGGGTCCACTCTGGTGGAACCTGATTTTTGTATTTATTCGTTACTTCTAAGTAGTATCCAAAGACGTTGTTAAAGCCAATCTTCAAGCTATTAATCCCTGTTCTAACTGCCTCACTCTGTTGAATTTGCAGCAGCAAGTCCTTACTGTTATTCACGATCGTACGTAGCTCATCCAAAGGCACAGAAAAGCCATCTGCAATTACTCCTCCTTTATTCAAATTTACAGGTGGCTCATCCACCAGCTGAGTAGCAATGGTCTCGATTAGCGCTTTACAGGGGTTCAAGGCCGTAGCAATTTGTACCAGGGCATCTTTATCGCTGTTGGCTAACAGGCTTTTAACCGGTTCTATTACCGACAAAGCTCTTTTTAGTTGTACCACCTCCCTGGGGTTAATCTTTCCCAAGGGAACTTTAGAGATCAGACGCTCCAAGTCTCCAATCTGCTGAAGATTCCCAGCTAATTCCAAACTAGTATCGTGATCTTTAATAAAGTATTCTACCACATCTTGCCGAGCCTCTATTTCGGTAATTTTTTTCAAGGGTAGAACAATCCACTTCTTCAATAAGCGTGCTCCCATGGGAGAAAGTGTCTGATCTAACACCTTGATCAACGGGACTCCACTTTCATTTGGAGAGAAGATCAATTCCAAGTTCCGAATGGTAAAACGATCCAACCAGACATAGCGATCTGCTTGGATGCGCGAAATCCGGTTAATGTGTTTGAGATTCTTATTCTCTGTGGTAGCTAGATAATGTAAGACCGCACCGGCAGAGATTTGCGCCAGTTCCATTTCTTCCACACCAAATCCCTTGAGACTGGCCACCTCAAAGTGTTCTAAGAGCTTCTCTCTACCATAATCGTGCGTAAAGACCCATTCATCCAGCAAAAACAAATTGAATCTATCCCCCAACTTCTCAGTGAAGAATTTCTTCTTATCCTTGGCAAGCAAAACCTCTGAGGGTCGAAAACTTTGCAGCAGTTTATCTACATAAGACAAATCACCTTCACAGCTCAAAAACTCTCCCGTAGAAATATCGAGGAATGACAATCCAACCCGGCCTTTTTTCCCAAAGGATAGGGCAGCCAGGAAGTTATTCGTTTTGTGATCCAACAGCTTATCATCCACCGCCACCCCTGGCGTAACCACCTCCGTCACCCCACGCCGAACAATCTTTTTCTTAGGAGAAGGTTTTTCCAGTTGCTCGCAAATGGCCACCCGAAACCCCGCCTTAACCAAGCGAGGCAGATACATATCCATACTATGATGTGGAAAGCCTGCCAATTCAATGTCACTCCCGCCATTGTTTCGGCTGGTGAGGATGATACCTAGGGCCTGAGAAGCTTTGACAGCATCCTCGCCAAAGGTCTCATAGAAATCCCCTACTCGAAACAACAGAATGGCATCCGGGTATTTGGTTTTTACCTGGAAGTACTGCTGCATCAAAGGGGTGATCTTTTTTGTCTTCGGTTTCGTTGTTGATTTCCTGGCCAATTGCTTAGACGTTTTAGAAGAATGGATGATCACTTGGGTTTCGCAAAGATAGACAGGCTAGATTATTATAAAACTAATTGTTCCACATTTTCCAAATCAACCTGGCATAGCTCTCCCTTTCAGAAAAAATTTTAACTTACACGTCGATGTAGCAATAAAACAGGTTCTTCGTTCAACCTTGTGTTTAAAGACAGTCAAAAATGAAATGCGACGCTTTTTCCCTTTCATTTTATGATTGTCCACGAGATTTGTCGAAGAAGGATAAAACAAAGCCAACTTATGAATCTTTCCAATTTTGACTGGACCATTATCGGCCTTTATTTCTTATTTACCCTGGCCGTTGGGATTGCCGTCTCCAGAAAAGCAGGTAACAGTACACAAGAGTTCTTTTTGTCGGGTAGAAATATGCCTTGGTGGTTATTGGGTGTATCGATGGTAGCTACCACTTTTTCTGCGGATACTCCTAATTTAGTGACTGGCCTTGTGCGCGAGAACGGAGTAGCAGGTAACTGGGGCTGGTGGTGTTTACTATTCTCCGGTATGCTGACGGTGTTTGTATATGCCAAGCTTTGGCGACGTTCTGAGGTGATGACCGATATTGAGTTTTACGAGTTGCGCTATAGCGGTAAGGCAGCTGCTTTTCTACGTGGCTTTCGAGCTTTATACCTTGGCTTGATATTCAATATTTTGGTAACTGGCGCCGTATCCCTGGCTGCCATTAAGTTTGGAGAGATTATACTGGGAATGCCCGGTTGGCAAACCTTGCTGATTGCGGGTAGCGTGACATTGGCCTATAGTGCTATTGGGGGTTTAAAAGCGGTAATTGTCACCGATTTCGTTCAGTTTTTCCTAGCTATGATCGGGTCGATTTGGGCCTGTATATATTTGATCAATATGGATGAAGTCGGGGGACTTTCTAAGCTTCTATCGAATCCAAATGTAACGGCCAAAATGGATTTGATTCCCGATTTAAGTGATCCTAATGTATGGATCCCAGTACTCTTGGTGCCGCTAGCGGTGCAGTGGTGGGCTTCCTACTATCCAGGTGCTGAACCTGGTGGTGGTGGATACATCGCACAGCGTATGTTCTCGGCGAAATCAGAAAAAGGAGCAGTAAGTGCTACTTTATTGTATAACCTAGCCCATTACGCCTTACGTCCTTGGCCCTGGATTCTTATTGCCCTCGCCTCCATCGTGGTATTTCCAGAGCTATCCGATATCGAGGAAGCCTTTCCTGCCCTATCGGCCGGTAAACTAGGGAATGACGTAGCTTATCCTGCCATGTTGAGTTACTTACCATCCGGACTGATGGGGCTAGTTGCCGCTTCCTTGATTGCTGCCTTTATGTCAACGATGTCAACTCAACTTAACCTTGGTGCCTCTTATTTGGTAAACGACTTCTATCAGCGCTTTATAAAGCCGGAAGCTACCGAGAAGGAGCTCGTAGCAGCAGCTCGTTGGTTTACCGTTCTATCCATGGTTTTAGGCATTGGACTGGGTCTAGCCTTAACGGACGCAACTCAGGCATTTAACCTCTTGCTATTATTGGGTGCTGGAACAGGTTTGATCTATATATTAAGGTGGTTTTGGTGGCGAATCAATGCCTGGACTGAAATTGTAGCCATGATATCTTCTTTAATCATTGCTGGTTATCTTACTTTCTTACATGACAGCACAGGTCTTCCCGCATTGGAAGGTTGGCAAAAAACCGTACTCGGTGCCATCCTAACTACTATAGTTTGGGTGGTGGCTACGTTCGTCACACCACCTACTTCGGAGGAAAAGTTGATAGAATTTTATCAGAAAATACAGCCAGGTGGACCAGGTTGGAAACCAGTTATTGAAAAGCTGAAAGCCCGCAGTGAACCTATTGATGAGAGCAAAAGTCAATTGCCATTGGAACTGCTCTGTTTCCTAATTGGAACCTTCACCGTCTATGCGGCCCTCTTTGGGACAGGGTATTGGATTTACGGTGAAACTACTGCTGCACTTATTGCAACGGGAGTGACAGTCTTAGGAGTTGTCTTCCTATTTCGAAGCTGGGGAAAACTAAAGACAGTTGTGTAAAGTTTTGCCAAGTAGGGTCAAAGTTGTCAAACACTTTCATTTTCATAACTCTCAATACTTTGATTTTATGGGAATAGCCCCTATTTTTGCGCCTTGAAAAGAAAAGACGTTTTGCCCAAAAAGTAAAACTATCGCCTTTTCTTGGTGTTTAAGTTGTGACGAAAAGCTAGAATTATACCGACTCATTGAAAATCATAATTCTGGATTTTCCTCATTATATAAATGAAAAACTTGGCTTATGGCAATCATAATCACTGATGAATGTATCAATTGTGGGGCTTGCGAACCAGAATGCCCCAACAATGCTATATATGAGGGAGGAGTCGAATGGGCGATCGCCGATGGTACTACCGTTAAAGGCTCCTATTTGTTGGAGGATGGAAAGGAAGTTGATGCAGATGCTCAACAAGCTCCCGTAGATGACGATATTTACTACATCGTACCTGATAAATGTACAGAGTGCGTAGGTTTCCATGAAGAACCACAATGCGCAGCGGTTTGTCCAGTTGATTGCTGTGTTCCTGATCCAGATCGAGAAGAGGCAGAAGCAGTTCTTCTAGAACGTAAAGATCGACTGCACCTGTAGATCGCGGCAGGTTCTACAACAAAAGCCCAGCCTCATGTGAGGCTGGGCTTTTGTTATTTTAGGCAGCTCTTAGTCGAAGTGCTCCCGGATAACTAGCAAGATTTAGAAGAATTTAGGTTGTAAACATTGTTCGAAACACTGTAAAAACTTGTGCATATCCCCTTCATCATTATACACATGGGGAGAAACGCGGATCGCATTACCGCGCAAAGAAACGAATACCTGATGAGCAGCAAATAGCTGTTGAAGTTTGGTTTGATCCATCTGCTTCGGCAAACGCACCCCAAACAAATGGCCTGCCCGATGAGCTTCAGCTTCGACTTTACAACCCATTTCAGCCAATTGTGCCACTGCAGGTGCAGAAAGCTCCCGACAATAAGCTTGTACCTCTTCCACCTTCCATTCCAGTAGTTGCTTGATAGCCTTTGTCAGCATGGGAACTAGTATAAAGTTACTTTGTTCCCCTACTCCAAATCGGTTAGCATGTGGCTTGTAGTTGGGTTGATAATTGACCAAGTTCTGGAAGTTCTCACTTTCTTCGCGATTATACCAGCTCTCTTCTATGGGTATTCCCCCATCAAATACAGGCCCGTAATAGGCCACACCTAAGGAGTAAGGCCCCAATAGCCATTTATAGCCCGCCGCAATCAGTGCATCGGGTTGGATTGCTTCAACGTCAAAAGGCAGGGCTCCTATGGATTGAGTCCCATCCAGCACCATCCAGGCACCATGTGCTCGGGTCTTCTCTCTCAGGGTCTGCAAATCGTAGGGCGTTCCATCTGCCCAATGTACATGACTCAATGCCAATAGGATGGTTTGATCATCAATTGCCTCAAGAAGCGCTTCTGACCATGCCTCACTTCGACTACGGTTACTTTCTGGCAGCTTAACGATTCGAATACTTCCTCCCTTCTCCTCTGCCAATCTTTCCCAGATATAGTAATTACTAGGAAATTGTTCCTCCACCATAACGATATTGAAATCCTCCTTTAAAGGAAGATTCCGAGCTACAGTAGCCAATCCATAAGATGCTGAAGGAATCGGTGCGATCCGATCAGGGTTAGCAACATTGATAAGTTGAGCGAAGGCCTTCTTTAAGTCGGAGACGGGTTCGTAAAAGTCCGGAACCCCGATAGTGTAGGGAATACTTTTCCGCTTGACCTGAAATTCTCCTTCCTGAACCACCTCATTGAGTAAGGGTGACATGTAGGCGCAGTTGAGATAGCTAACTTCTGGCGGGAGGCTAAACTTTGAAGACTGGCATTCGAGCATTCCTTCTATAGTTTTTAGTCAAATAGCATTAACAATCTGGTATATGTGGGTCGCCAAAGCTTCTATCTAAATGCTCTCATCAATGAGGTAGAGCATATATTATATCTTAAGGAGATGGATTTCTTATGAGTTTTCTTTTACAGCCGTGAGTCCGAGCGCTTTTCCTTGTTCTAGCATAAAATCGTAGGCTGCTTGGTAATTGTTTTCTATGTCACCATCCAAAATGGCTTCGCGAATTGCCGTTTTGATCGTACCGACCTCACGAGAAGGGGTTATTCCAAAGGTTTCCATAATAATCTCCCCGGTAATCGGCGGTTGCCAATTACGCAAATGGTCCTTTTCCTCGACCTCCTTCAATCGCTGTCGTACCAAGTTATAGTTTTCCAGATACCGCTGCACCTTCTTAGGGTTCTTGGAGGTAATATCCGCCTCACAGAGCAGCATTAGGTCATCAATATCATCTCCAGCTTCAAAGAGGAGTCTACGAATGGCAGAGTCCGTAATATTTTCTTTAGTGAGGCTAATGGGACGCAGATGCAAGAATACCAGCTTCTGGACATATTTCATTTTATTGTCCATTGGCATCCTGAGTCGACGGAAGATCGTTGGCACCATCTTAGCTCCCAGGGCCTCATGTCCATGAAAGGTCCAGCCCTGCTTGTTATTAAAGCGCTTAGTGGGAGGCTTGGCAATATCATGTAGAATAGCTGCCCAGCGCAGCCAGAGATTGTCTGTATTCTTGGCTAGATTGTCCAATACCTGGAGCGTATGATAAAAATTGTCTTTGTGCCCAATACCATTACGTACCTCTACGCCATGTAATTTGGCCATCTCAGGAAGGATAATCTTTAGTAGTCCCGTCTTAAACAAGAGGTCTAATCCAATTGACGGTTGTGAAGCTGAGACAATTTTATTCAGTTCCGTAGAGATCCGTTCTTTGGAAACGATATTAATTCTAGAACGATGGTAGGATATAGCCGTTAAAGTTTCCGGCGAAATGACAAACCCCAGCTGGGTGGCAAAGCGGATGGCTCGCATCATGCGTAGGGGATCATCCGAAAATGTCTTCCCCGGCTCGAGTGGAGTCTTTATTAGTTTGTTCTCTAAATCCTGGAGACCATGGAAAGGATCAATAATGGTACCGAAGTCCTCTTCATTCAGACTTACTGCCAAGGCGTTTATGGTAAAATCCCGACGGTTCTGGTCGTCTTCCAAGGTACCAGCCTCAACGGTAGGTTTCCGAGAATCGTGGCGGTATGATTCCTGTCGCGCCCCAACGAACTCTATCTCAAGTCCGTTGTGCTTGATCATCGCTGTTCCAAAACGCTTATACACGGTCACCCGGGGTCGAGGCAATAGCTTAAAGGCCACATTCTGGGCCAATTCAATGCCACTTCCTACACAGACGATATCCATATCTTTTGAAGGCCTGGCTAAAAGCCGATCACGTACATATCCACCAACCACATAGGCAGGATAACCTAATTCTTTCGCTGTATCGCCGATCAACTGAAAGACTTGCCGTTCAAATGCTTTAATGTTAAATACCACCTGCTAAATCGTTCGTTAAACTAAAGTCGTTTGTTCGTGCATACTGTATCGTTCTTGGATCTGATCCAAGACTGCATGAAGCTTGGCTGGATCGTGTTCCGTAACCAGTTCTTTTCTGTAGGGTTTAATGTGCGGAAAACCTCGGAAGTAATTCGTATAGTGTCTTCGCATTTCCAAAACCCCAAGTTTGAGTCCTTTCCATTCGATAGAATGGTTGAGATGCTGCCGAGCAGCCGCTACTCGCTCTTCAACGGTTGGTGGAGGAAGAATCTCTCCAGTGGCGAAGTAATGCTTGATTTCTCTAAAGATCCACGGATAACCTATGCTTGCCCGACCAATCATTATACCGTCCACTCCGTACCTTTCGCGATACAGCTTTGCCTTCTGTGGGCTATCAATATCACCATTTCCAAAAATCGGAATATGGATACGTGGATTTTCTTTGATCTTGCCAATCAAAGTCCAGTCTGCTTCGCCCTTATACATCTGCTTACGCGTACGTCCGTGAATGGATAGCGCCTTGATGCCAACATCTTGTAAACGCTCAGCTACTTCTTCGATAAACATGGTCTTCTCGTCCCATCCGAGGCGAGTCTTCACCGTAACGGGAAGGTTAGTGGACTTTACGATTGCATCTGTCAGCTTCACCATTCGGTCAATATCCTGTAAGATACCCGCTCCAGCCATCTTACATACTACCTTTTTAACTGGGCAGCCATAATTGATGTCCAATACCTCGGGTTGTGCCTCCTCCACTATCTCAGCTGCTCTTCGCATGGAGTCTATCTCCGCACCGAAGATTTGGATACCAATGGGTCTTTCCTCCTCGTAGATATCTAGTTTTTGGACACTCTTATGGGCATCTCGGATCAAGCCTTCCACGGAAATGAACTCTGTATACATCATGTCGCATCCTTGTGCTTTGCACAGCGCGCGGAAAGGCGGATCGCTCACGTCCTCCATAGGAGCCAGTAAGAGCGGGAATTCCCCTAATTCAACCTGATCAATCTTTACCATATCGTTTTCTTCTCTAACCTTTTTTGCCGCAAAGATCTAGCCCCTTACCAGGGCCCTATTTTCTTTGCGCTTCCTCCTTCCTCTCCCTTATCACAAAACACAAAAATCAATCGGAAGGATATGCTTCTGAACCCAGGGATTCAATTCAACGCACAAAAATACAAGGATTTATTCAAAGATGCATTGTGTTCCCTTCATACATAAGAAATTTGAGAGAACTAAAGTTTCGAGATGGGTCAAGAATTTAGATTTTTTTCAAAAAACGACACCCCCCATTATGATAGCTGCAATAATCTTTTAAATTTGCGATAGGCATTTTAGTATTAAAACAGAAATTTTGATGCTCCTAAAGTGGTAAAATTCTGGCCAAGAATGCATCTAAATTCCTTTTTGAAAGCCTCCTTAATTCCCCAAAAGCTTATAGGTAGGGTGAAAATTCATATTCTTGTCACACTACTTAGTTTCATGCTAAATTTAATGAGCACAATAGTGCAACCTTGTTAACTGCTTTGTCCGCGTTCACAAACTTTGATGTCGCTGTATTAAATTGTCCACATCAAAATCTTGGAACCGCTGATTTTCGACACTATTGATGCCCGAAGGTACCCCAAACAAACCTCGAGTACAGTTACTATATCGTAAAACCTGATTCAAATGTGGCTCTTTACGCTCCAAGATGGGAGTCAAGCATTTGATTTCACAAACCAACCTTCCATGCTTGTAGGCGTAATTATCTGTTTTATCCTTGGTTATCTAACCATCATTTTTGAACATCCGCTGAAACTGGACAAAACGGTTCCAGCGCTCTTGATGGGATCACTATGCTGGGCATTGCTAGCTATCGGTTTCCAAAGTGGCAGTTTGGACGTGGTAGATTCGCACGAACATCTATTCTCTATGGCAGGAGGGCACGGACACGATGCGGAAGATGGCTTTGTCAATACCTTGCTTCATCACTTGGGCAAAACGGCTGAGATCCTAATCTTTCTAATTGGCGCGATGACGATTGTAGAAATCATCGATCTACACCGCGGATTTGAGATTTTAAAGGGATATGTCAAAACTAAGAGTCGATCCAAACTCCTTTGGATCGTGGGCATCCTAGGGTTCATCCTGTCTGCCATTATTGACAATTTAACAGCTACAATTGTACTGGTTACGCTGATCCGCAAGATCATACCAAATCGGGAGGAGCGTATATGGTACGTTTCCCTGGTCGTAATTGCCGCGAACGCAGGAGGTGCATGGTCACCAATTGGAGACGTTACCACGACAATGTTGTGGATTGGGGAGCGGGTAAGTACGTTCGGCTTGATCCAGCAGTTGGTCATTCCTTCCTTGGTCTGTTTTATCGTTCCTTTTATCGTTGCCACCACTATGATGAAGCAATTTAAGGGAGATATTACGGTAGAAGCCGGAGGATTGGATGAAACTCATAAGCTCTTGAGTAGTTCTCAGATGTTATACCTCGGTTTAGGAGCTATTGTATTTGTTCCAATTTTCAAAACCATCACACACTTACCTCCTTATATGGGCATGATGCTAAGTTTGGGGGTAGTATGGTTGGTTTCTGAATATATACACCCTGAGGAGGATTTCACCGAAGAACGACAGGAAAAGTATAAGGCTCACCATGCCTTATCCAGAATTGAGATGTCGAGTATACTTTTCTTCTTGGGTATTCTGATGGCCGTAGCAGCACTGGAGTCTATGGTGATAGGAGAGGTAGGAACCTTACGGTACTTAGCAGAAAGACTTCAAGTAGCTATTCCGAACCAAGATATTGTGGTGATGCTGCTGGGTGTATTTTCCGCCATCATTGATAATGTACCATTGGTAGCTGCCTCCATGGGTATGTACACGGAACCACTGGATGCGAAGCTGTGGCATTTCATTGCCTACGCTGCGGGAACCGGTGGTAGTATGTTGATCATTGGTTCTGCTGCTGGTGTGGCGGCGATGGGTATGGAAAAGATTGACTTCATCTGGTACTTTAAGAAGATCTCTTGGTTAGCACTGATCGGCTTCATCGCGGGAGGAATTACTTTCGTCTTATTGAATCCGCTCATTAGCTAGACATACAAGAATTAGTACATGCCCTAATTGAGCATGATACGTATAAAACAATAGAAATGGACCTTTGACAATAGTTCTAAAGGTCCATTTCTAATTTCACTTGCGCCAATGCGCTCAATACAGTAGCTTTACGGCCAGTTTTTAAGAAGCAATTCAAAACAGATAACGGATGAGAAAAACGTGGATTCACACCTTTGTTAGTGCTTTGACCGTATTGGTATGTAGTGCCTGTGCACAGGATGATGATAGGAGCCTTTTGATTGGAAGTTGGACAGCCTATGACGTCCTAGAGGAGGGAGAAAGTTTGGATATCAACGCTTCTGAAATAAAGCTGGACTTCATTGATGAAGAGGTTTACTCCTATAAGAGCACTCTTGATTACCAGGAGGCGGGCCAGTATACCTTACAGTCTTCTTACCTCTACACTACTGATACCTTGCAAGACGTTCAAGGGGTGAGAAAGGCAGTTGAGATCATCCAGTTAACCCCAGATAGCCTTCAATTACGGATGAATGATGAAGGTAAAGAAAGAATTCTGAAGATGATGAAGGATTCGATCTCAAGCTCAACGCCCACCATCAATTAATCCAAAGGCAAAGTATTCCATCATTTTGATAAGATCCTCCATATCTCCATCTCCCACTTTAATATCTGTTAATCCTGGCAGATGTTGAGCAAAATGCAATTGATTATTCCCCATTTCCAGCAGATTACTGGCTAAGGTATTTGGATAGCAAAAATCCGGATTAACATCTAAAATGATTCCAGCTATTTTCTTGGAAAGCTTTTTATAGGTAAGAAAGAACCCTTTATTGTTTTCCTCATCAACTGCTTTGATGTGGTAGGCTTTAGTACCTTCTGCTACGACAATTCGGTGAAGCGTATCTCGATCTACGTAATCGGGTGGTATACTTAAACGGATGGTATCTGCGATGGTCCGAATAACAATCCTAAGCCTTTCTCTAGGATCGGTGACATTCATGGAGTTGAAGTCAATCCGGAAGTTCAACCACTCCCAATACCAAGATAAAAGGTAGAGTAGTAATAAGTGCTTGTTTTCAAAGTAGCGATATACGGAAGCTTCTGTGGAGCCCATTTTAATCGCTAGCTTTTTGAATGTGAAAGCTTCCAAGCCGACCTCATCAATCAATTGGATGCTGTTCAGGATAATGTTGCGCCCTAATTTAGTCTCTTGAGGATCTCTCAAATAGAGACTATCATTTACGGCAATCTGTACAGAGACTGGCATCTAACTCGCTAATTTTAGCCCTAAATTAAGGATTACTGCCAAAGATCATAGCAATACTATAGAAAAGAAGTATATGCATTCTTTTGTAGCCTCTTCCAATAATTCTCTGAAAGTTCTGTAAGTCAGCAGATTGGACCTCATAAATCGTCCTATCCACCGACTTCGATGGGTTTGTCCTTAAAGCATGGCTACTCGGTCCTTTTGATCCACGACAACTTTTTGTAAGGTTCTTTCTTCATGACATTTTGTTTTGGAACGACCAGCACAAAGCCAGCTGGAGGATAGTAGGAGTGATTGGAAGGAATCCCAAAGGGATGAAGGGTAAGGATAGCTGCTTCGAGCAGGGAACTATCCTAAATGACTCAAAGCAGCTATCTAAGTACTTTGTAACATAAGTTATTTGGAATTATGGGGAGCAGATTTTAAGTAAGCTCAAGGCGCGAGGAGGGAAAACCTGTCGGGCCGCCAGGCGGGATAGCCTTAGCTACTTGACCGACGAGCAACGCAGGGCTTGTTTAAAAGATGCCGCCAGAAACCAGAGAAATTTATGTTACAAAGTACTAAGCTTAATTTCTCCTCCTTTCGTTAGGGAGAATCTTTCTTTGCCTTCCCGGGCTGGACGATTTCAAAATCTTCTTTAGTTTTTGACTTACGCACCATTTCTTTTACATCTTCCAACAATTGTTTAGCATCATAGATTACTCCATCCTTGATCGTGTACTTTACCCCTCCGACTCTAACTACCTCATTGTCTTCCGTCAACTTAATGGCCCCTGTACCATACAGCACCTTGAGATTTTGCAAAGGATTTTCCTCTACTATCACCAAATCAGCCAGCTTGCCCACCTGGATGGAACCAATTTGATCTGCCATTTTTAGAGCTTCGGCTCCATTCAAGGTGGCAGAGCGAATGACTTCCAGGGGGTGAAATCCAGCTTCGCGTAAAAGCTCGAGCTCCCGGATATAAGCAAAACCATACAGTTGAAAAATAAATCCAGAGTCAGATCCAGCCGTCACCCTACCTCCTCGGTTCTTATATTCGTTCAAGAAGGTCATCCAAAGGCGATAATTCTCTTTCCAAGCCACTTCTTCCTCCGTTCCCCAAAAATGCCAATACGAGCCATGAGAAATCTTACTGGGTTGGTAAAAACGCCATAAGCTAGGTATGGTATATTCCTCATGCCATTCCGCCCTGCGGGCCCGCATTAGATCTCTACTTGCCTCATAAATATTAAGTAGTGCGACAAAAGAATTCATGTATTCTGAAGTTCTTTGAAATTAATGCAAAACTCAGTGCCAAAATGAGTTAATATTTCTTTGACAGCTTTGACCATTGTACGGCGAGAGAAAAAGTGTTT
>JABSSL010000147.1 GCA_013214355.1 Saprospiraceae bacterium
ACTCAGGCGGCTAAAACAACTATAATGAAATCAACAGCAAGAGCTGTGGCTTACTCAACCACTTCGAAGCGCCCAACTGGTATGATGATAACCTGAAATCAGCGCCGACTTTTTGAGGACGCCCTATTTAGGAAGTTGAGTGTAGTGATGCCATCATAGCAATTACCCAAAACTTCTACATAGTCTATTTTCTTACAATACCCTTCCAATACTTTGTGAGCAAGCGGTTCATCATCTACAATCAGTAATTTGATCTTTTTCATAACTCAATAAAAATTTCAACAAGATGCTCTTGGTCATCTTTGGCAATATTTAATTGATGTTTTTTGGGATATATCAATTCCAGTCTTCTCTTGGTATTTTGAAGCCCAATATTCGTTTTTACAATTTTTCGATTGATCACTACACTATTTCTAATCATAAAATATAAGTTATCCTTTGTAGTCTTAAGCTCAATATGCACGAAACATTCCTTGTTCGGGTGGGTACCATGTTTGAATGCATTTTCTAAAAAGGGGAGAAAAAGCAAGGGAGAGATTTTTAGATTTTCGTTGGCATCATTAAACTTGACTTGCACATCACAAGTCTCTCTAAGTCGCAGTTTTTCTAATTTGATGTATGAATTGAGCAACTGTATTTCGTCTTCTAGTTTTACCTTTCCTTCTTTAGAGAATTCCAAGTGATAGCGCATTACGTCAGATAACTCCATAATCATTTCTGAACCTATTTCCGAGTCTATTTGATTGACACCATAGATATTATTCAGCGTATTAAAGAGAAAATGTGGGTTGAGTTGCGCCTTTAATGTATTCAATTCTGAGGTTGCTGTTTTGGCTTTCAATTCTTGAATTTGATATTGATTGACAATGCCTCTCTTGAAATACTGTAAACCAACGGCAATGAGTTGGAGAAAAATGAAATTAGTGATGTTCTGAGATCTTGAATTTCTTACTGTCCCTCGGATTGGTTCGACGGCTTCGTATAAGATTACACCAATCGCCACAATAGATATTGCTGCAAAAATGTAAAGCAAATACTTACGCCGATCAAAAAAATATTCTTTGGTCCAGAAAGCCAAATAGGTGATTGGAATGATAGGAACGAAAAGGAAAAACGTTTCCCTTAAGCTGGCAAAGAAGTTACCATTTTCATTAGCTGTTAAATAGCTGACAGTTAACAAAATAAAGAAAGCCGTTATCCATATCATAACATGATAAACCCTTCGTTTCTTCAAAAACTGAATCATACCGCAAGATAGCGAAGATGTTCGTCACCATTCTCTTTATGTGATACACGCCATTCATCACAGATCGGTTATGGTTGGTCACATCAGCAAGAGCGTCTATCACTAATACATTTTTCATAGGTTAAAGGCATTTAGTTTTGGATTGTAATTGAATTTGTCAACTCACCAAAATCATTTAACAATGAAAAATCTAATGATAAATCTTGTACTCTTAATCCTCTCCTTTAATGTCATTGGTCAAAATACCAAATTCGCCAAATTGGATAGTTTCTTTAATGTACTAGAAGAAAATGATCGTTTTTTTGGTAGCGTAGCAGTTGCTCAGAGTAGTGAAATAATTTATACTAGAGCTATTGGCTATGCTGATCTGGAGACTAAGGCCTCCAACAATAAAGACACAAAATTCAGGATAGGGTCTATCTCAAAAACCTTTACGGCTACCTTGTTGATGAAGGCGGTAGAACTTGGAAAAATCAATCTAGATGCAGCTATCGAAAGTTACTTTCCTAGCATCCAGAATGCCAACAAAATTACAGTTCGACACTTACTCAATCATCGTAGCGGAATTGCCAATTTTACAGATAGGAATTATGTGAATTGGCATACGGAGCCCATCACAAAAGCTGCTTTATTAGACACCATCATATCTAAAGGTATTGATTTTGAACCCAATACTGATTATGCCTATAGTAATTCCAACTACGTATTATTGACTTTTATCCTTGAAAAAACATTTGATAAAACTTATGAACAAATACTTGCTCAGTACATCGTCAAACCTCTAGGGCTTGCCAATACCAATTATGGAACGGCTATTAATGTTAGGGAGAATGAAGCTAAATCTTACAGAATGAAGTCCAACTGGGTAGAACATTCTCAAGACGATATGTCCATCCCCTTGGGAGCAGGAGGTATCGTATCTACACCAACGGATTTATGCCTATTCATGAAAAGCCTTTTTAGTGGAAAACTGATTTCTAAGGAAAGCCTTGCACAAATGAAACCCTCAGGAGAGGATTCATATGGATTCGCCTTATATGGAATTCCATTCAATGATAAAAATGGCTGGGGACATGGTGGAAATATAGATGCGTTTGCTTCTAATTTAATTTACTTTGAAGAAAGCGATCTAAGTATTGCGGTGATCTGCAATGGTTCTAACTTTGGTCTGCATGATGTAGAAGTTGCTATTGAGAGTGAATTATTTGGCCAACCCTATGAATTGCCTTCCTTCGATTTCGTTGCATTGTCTAGCGAAGATCTTGACCAATATGTAGGGACTTATGTTACAGATCAATTGCCTATGGATATGATTATCACCAAGAAAGGAAATACACTTTTTCTAGAAGCAACTGGACAGTCAGCAAGTGCCCTTAATGCTGAAGGGAACCACATATTTTCTATTATGCAATATGGTGTAAAATTGACTTTTACCCCAAATGAAGGCAAATTACTTTTTGAGCAACAAGGACATGCATTTAATTTGACAAAGAAAACTAAAGCATCCTTGGCTGCTGAAACATCTGTCTCGCCAGAGGAGGGCTTTGTTCAGTCTGTCAGTACGACTGATGACCTCGATCAATATCTGGGCACCTACACTTCAGAATTGTTACCAATAGATTTAACTATTAGTAAAAAAGAAAACCAACTTATTGGTCAGGGAGAGGGGCAACCTTCGTTTACTTTGGTTGCTGAAGGCAATAATACTTATTCTAATAAGGACATTGGGCTAAAAATCGTCTTTGTTCCCAGTGAAAATAAAATGAACTTTGTGCAGGGTGGTGCAAAGTTTGAAATGGTACTGAAAGATTAAGTAAGTAAAAGAGTAGGTTTAGATTACTTTTTTGGTCGAGCAGATTTTTTCATAGATCAAGGCGCGGCGGAGCCTAATAGCCTTAGCTATTAAGGCGAGCCTGTCCGGCAACCAGACGGGTACGCAACGCAGAGATAGGGAAAAAGAAGCCACCATAAAATGACAATTTAGATTTGCTCTTTTACTTAGAATCAGGTTAAAATTAAATTGCCGGAAGGTCTCTCGAATAGTGGCCTTCTAGTAATTTAAATGAAAAAGTTACTTGGCAGATAAGAAATGCAGCAGGTCTCACAAAATTATTTTTTACGAGCCTCAATTCCACTTGTGAAGGACTTTGTCTTCAGGAATCAAATTCATCATCTAGAGATCGCTTCTGGATTTCTTTTAGTTCTAAGCTGTCTAAATCGTCCAGGAGATTTTTTTCTTTCAGAAGGCGCTCCTTCAATTCCCTTTTTCGCTGCAATTTTTCGATTTCTTGTTCTAATTCATCTTCTTCCCAATGGGGATTAATGCCAAAAACCCCCAAATTTTCTGTGCCGAATACTTTAAAGTAATGGATAGCTATACCAATGCCCCAACTCAAACCCACAATTATGACAGGAAATATGTCACCGTGATTGTCATACTGCATGATGACATAAAGCAGTCCAATTACAAAGGCATAAGCTAAAAAATGATAAAAGAAACCCTTTTTTGCTTTTACTCTCGTGTGTGCCTCATTATAAATATCTTCGTCCTTCATCGTAAAAATATTTATGCGATTTTCTAGTGCCTATCCTAGGCTGGCGAAATGTTATGCTGAAACTTGTGCCAACTTTAATCAGTAATGCATAAGATCTCCTCTAAAGTAGTTGATATTACTAAATCATCAAGGAGTTGAGAAGGTTTTGTGCCTATTAAATTCGCAGTTGTTTCCTATGCATAGCTGAATGTGGCGAATTTACGGTCAGCTATGATCGCTAGACTATTCTTCTCAAGACACGCTCCAGTTAAACATCGCTGCCCATCCAAGTTAAAAAATCTTTGATCTTAACCCGGCTTACAATAACGTCGAAATCAGGTCTGGGTTGGAGGTACAGTTTCAGCCTACTGTTGAAGTATTTAGATGCTTTTTCTACGGCTTTGATATGTACGATGATATTACGAGTCGGGCGATGAAAGCTACTGCTCGGGAGGGTGTTTTCTAATTGATGTAAACTTTCGTCAATTAGGTATCGATGTCGATCAAAGGTTACGATGACGGAATATTTATCTTCTGAATGGAAATAGGCAATTTCGTTAATGGAAATGTATTTATAAGTGTCGCCGGACTGGACTAAGAATCTTGTTTTCTTGTTTCCTGCTGATTTTGTGTAGAAATCTTTCAGCGTAGAGAGGTCAATTTGTCCTGTGGCCGCTTGACGTTGACTTTTTTTAAATTTTGTAAGTGCAAATGCTAATTCCTTGGGATTGATCGGTTTAAGGAGATAGTCAATGCTATTTACCTTGAAGGCACGGATTGCATATTCACTGTAGGCAGTGAGAAAAATAATAGGAACAGTAAGATCAATTGCTTCGAAAATTTCAAAACATACACCATCTGCCAACTCAATATCCATGAAAATTAGGTCGATACTGGAGGCATTGTCACTTAGCCAAGCAATACCTTCTTCGACGGTCTGGATGCATTGGACTACTTCCATTTCTTCATACACTTGAAGCTGTTTCTTCAACTCTTTTTGAAGTAGTATCTCATCTTCAACTATTACAACTTTCATATCTTCTAAAGGTAAGGAATGCATATTTTGAAGATCCTGCCATCGTTTTCTACCGCAATCTTGTGCCCCAAGCTGGCATACCTCATCTTAATGTTTTCTAAGCCAATACCCCATGATGAAACACTAGATTTTAATCGAATCTTATTCCACACTTCCACACCCTCCTCGGTTGCTTGAATGTTTACCACGATGGGCTGGCTTTCCGACATTTTATTGTGTTTAATTACGTTTTCAATTAACAATTGAAGCACCATCGGTAAGATTTGTCTTTGGGTAAAACGGGGAGGCAAATCTACTTTAGCCTCGAAGGTGTTTTCAAACCGAATATTCAACAAAAAAATATAATCCGCCAAGAACTTCGCTTCGTCTTCTAGGGCAATGGAATTGTATTCTCTAAAATCTAGTACATGCCGTAAGACATTTGAGAAGCTACTCAGATACAACTTTGACTTTTCAGGTGATTCCGTGATCAAGGAATTTAACACCCCTAAACTATTGAATAGAAAGTGAGGGTTGATTTGGTTCTTTAGAATCTCATATCTGAACTTTGTATTCTCATGCTGCAATTGTTTGGAGTTAAGTTCTGTCTCATGCTGTACATTCATGAGCACTACAAACTCAATCAACGGAACTAGAAATAAATTGATAATAGTGCCGAGCGCTGCAAAAAATACGACCTGTTTAAAGGTTAATGGTTCTCCTCGTACAAGGTCAAAAATGATAAAATTTACAAGGATTATCCATCCAATGGTAACACATGAGAACAGCAAAATGTCGATGAACGTGCGCAAAATGGAGGTCTGGATGGACCACTTAATCTTGGTGTTTAGCCATTTTACCAGTTGAAAAATCACCAAGGACACCAATAGCATGTTCGCATAATTTATAGCAAAAGCTATTAGTGTACCTAGGTTGATAACCATTGGTTTCTCCTTGTAATACCAATCGAGAACCAAAATGATCAGCTGAAAAGCTACTGCAAACGCTGCGATGGTAAGCAGTAGCTTCGATCCAAAAAATTGTTTGCGGCTGTACTGGTGCATCGTAAGTTAGAACTCTATTTTATAATAGAAGTTTGGTAGAATAAAGAAAACCTTTTCTTCATCGATTCGATCTTCTCGGAAATTATATTGATAACCCGCCATCTGTTCAGTTAATAAGGCATTTTGAAAATCGAGCCCCCAGGTGCGCGTCGATTTGTCCTTGTTGATTTTGTAGGTAATTCCTGCATTCAACCAAATCTCAGGATCACCCTGTAATTCATAAAGTCTATTTTCATCGTATTGCACTTCTCTCGCTATTAGACTTTCTCGTTCAAGAAATGGTGTCAGTCGCCCGCCTCCCATGTAGGTGGCATTCACATTGAAACCTAAAAGATTTTTACCTTTTACGACAAACTCTTTTCCGATGGCCAAAGTGGAAATCCAGTTTCTGTTGAATAGCGTATTGCGTTCCACCTGTTGTGCGTCTTTATATTTTGAATCGAATACCGAACCTGTCAGCAAGAAGTAAAAGCCTTTGCTCATCATATGTTCAAGCGTGAGATCAATGCCCACATTTGTTCCCGTTCCATTATTAGATATAGGCCCGTTTACCTGCCAAAGTTGGGTGTAGTTGGCAAAAGAAAAGGAAGTTCCTTCAATGGTTGGTACATCGAATAGCGATTGATAATAACCTTCAACGGTCAAACTCAGGTTTTTGGTAAGAACAAAGCCTAAACTGGCCACGTAGTGATCGGCTTTAGAGAGGCGCAGGTCATTAGTCAAGCCGTTCTCTGGGTGATTATAAAAATAAGTTTTCAGTTCCTCAAATTTAGTATGTCTACCATAGGCAAGTCCCAGGTGCGCAGCGGGTGAATATTGCCATTTTAGTCCTAGTCTAGGCTCCAAGGTTAATTCATCTACCCTCCCAAATTGAGTCGAGGAAACCCCATATTTAGGTCTAGATCGGCCGTAAGCATAACTTTGAATTGTGTAAATAGATTTACGCTATGGGTATTCCCTGCCAAGCTGTAGTTTTCTTGGAGTGGATCCATCACTGCCTCGACATCGAAAGAATGAGATTCTACGCTAAGCAAATTGGCTCTAATGCCTGATTCATTAGTGATGTTTCTACTCAGTTTAGAAGTCAGTCGAGAAGCAAACTCGATTTTACTTTCCACATTTCTTTGACGCAAGTGGGGGTGGTACATACCAGAATTAAGGGTGTCAGCATCCTGCTCAAAAAATTGTGTTTCATTGTCATAGAGATGGGGAGTATAACCTATGGTAGAGTGTAGGAAGGATGATTTTCCGATGGGTAATTTGTGGTTTATTCCGGTAGCACCCATTCCGAAATTAATTTGACTGTCCAAAAAGTCGTTCTCGTACTCGCGGTATTTGATCTTAGACACGCTTTGGTCATCTTCAAATTCGATTTGATATCTTCGGATGGGACTATCTATTCGGCTCAAACCGCCAATACCCCAGAAGGAAAACGCTCCGCTTTTCTTCGTAGGGAAGTTTAGATTGAAGGATAAGTCCTGATAATAAGGAGCTGTGCCATTCACTAGGGCACCATAGTAGCCAATAAACCCATGACGGTAGTTCACCAAATAGCTACTCTCATTTTCCTTGCTGATCGGGCCTTCGGAGGCTAGGTCGACGCCCAAAACGCCGACTTGCACCAGGTGTTGGTTTTCTTCGGCATTCCCTTTTCTAAAATTGATATCAAAAACCCCGGCGGTGGCATTGCCATATTCAGCGGGGAAAGCGCCGGTGAAGAAGTCTGAACCCCGAAGGATGTTGGCACTGTAAATGGAGATCAATCCAGCTCCAGCCATATTTCCACCTCCGAAATGTGCGGCTCCTGCAATATCTAATCCATTGACTCGCCACAGGACATTGGTAGGAGAATTTCCGCGAATCACCACTCCATTGTCTTGTGGAGAAGAAAAAGTTACCCCGGCAAAATTGTAAGCTACCCGCGAAGGATCACTAAGACCGCCAGCAAAACGAGAGGATTCTTCTATAGTGAAAGACCTGGCACTGACGGTAGCCATGGTATTAAATGCCTCTTTACCCTTCCGAGCCCTTACCACTACTTCTCCCAGATTTACCAAATCCTCCTCTAGCGAAATATCGATCCAAAAAGGTTTGGCAGATGTGAGGAGAATTTCTGGAATTCGAACCGGTTTATATCCAATGAATGAAATGAGGAGCACGTGTCTTCCGACACTTACATTATTCAAGACATATCTCCCCTCAAAATCTGTAACGGAACCGATGAGTGGATCAGACCCTTCAAGGGTGACAGTAGCTCCTATGAGCGGTTCTCCGGTGACATAGTCAACTACTTTTCCTTTAATACTTTGCGTGTTGGTCTGTGCAAATCCGAAATAAACCAATAATAATAGCCAAGAGGTTATAAGTGATTTCCTTTCCATAATAACAGTTTTTACTGCAAATGAAGAGGTGATCCCATATAATCTCAACTCATTTCTGACCAACTATGGAATGGATGGTATGAACCTCAGAAAATAAGGAATGGAAGTAATCCTACATTTTCGTATACCGTTATGCACTTTAAGTGGTGTTTTTTATTCATACAGCAGTTTCGCAGCAGCATTTCCCATCAGTCTATGGTTATGGCCAACCTGAGGAATTATCTCTATGCGCCAATTCAACTCAGCTCCTAAGGCTTCAGCCTTCGATTTGCTAAACTCTAAGAAATACTTCGCCCGTGCTAATCTATGCGTTCCCTGCTGGTCCGCAATAGCAGACCTTAGCAGGGTGCCTTTCGTTTCATTTTCATTATCCAATGCTCCTACCATTACGGTTAGCTGAGTTGAAAAAGATTCGGCGAGTTCATTTGGAGTTAGATCCAGCCCATTTATCCCAAATGGCAATTGAGTGTCCTGATTGGGTAAGGTGTAAAATCCAGCGTTTGCGGCAAGGATTTTATTAACCTTAGAATTCTTATGAAGTAGGGCCATCCGATGCAGTATTTGTCCTCCTGCAGAATGCCCAAACACATCATATTTTTTTTGTTTGGAGCTTTCTGCAGCTACGACTAAATCAAAAATGCTATCGAATTGGCTAAATATCCATTGGGTTGGATCCTGATTAATATCGAATGAAATCTCTTCGTCATTTAGCCGAACTTGATTGGTACCCTTTATGAATTCAACCGCCTGTTCCAGGTTGAGATTCTTGATTACTCCACACAGATGATAGTCTTCAAAAGGATACTTCTCCTCTTCGAACATCGGCGCGAGAATGAGGACATTATATTTTTCTGAATTTTCTACCCAAGCATCTCTGTATTCATCTCCATCTCTTCCTGCTCCTGGGATGACCAAGAGTATGCTTGATGTGTCTGAAAAGTTTTTGGGCTTATGGTAATAAACCTTAAAGGTTCTGTTTTCTTCATTTCTTTCATCTCCGATTAGGAATACACCGGAACCCACTTCTAGATTAACCACATTGGGGAGTAAGTTAGATTCAGCGATTAGGTCGCTTTTCTTGATCAGCGTCATGTGGCAATGTGGGCAGGTGCCTGGTTTTTCAAAGGTCAGTTGATCACAAGATAAATCGCAAGGTGGGCAAACATATTCTCCGATTTTACTTTGACAGGAAAAGACAAGAAGAGTAAGAAAGTACAAAAACTTGTATTTCATCTTTCGCAAATTGACGCCTAGCACTTTAGAATAGATTATTTATAGGGATTCGAACCACCTACAATAAGCCCTTGATCCGGGATCCATGAATCATATTCTATCATTTTAGCTATAGAACGCGCTTTTTCAATACCGTCAATTTTTGTCACTAAATGTAGGGCACCATCAATCCCAGCGGATACGCCTGCTGTAGTAATCACTCTTCCTTCGTCAACGAATCGGGCCCCTTTTACGACTTCAACTTTTGGAAAGTCTTTCGCCAATTGATCTTCCATTAGGTGAAAAGTAGCAGCTTTTTTATCATCTAGGAGGCCTGCTTTTGCCAATGCAAAGGCGCCGGTGCAAACGGAAAAATAGTTTTGATCCTCTCCTTGTTTTGTTATCCAATCCGTGATCTCTTTACCCTTAAATGCTTGCTGGGAGTTGCCGCCAAAAAATGCAATGATATCAGCCTTTGGAACATCGTCAAGGCTGTACGTTGGCACTATTTGTAAGATTCCCTGAGAGCGTATGGGGTCCTTGGAATGGGATACGATATAGATTTCATAATCGGCATAAGAAAAGACTTCCAATGGCCCTGCAAAATCTAGTACTTCTACACCATCCTGCAAATAAAATGCAATACTAGTACGATTCTTAGTCATCGATTTGTCTGTTGAGCTGAAAGAGGACGATAGTGTCAATAAAATGAAAAACAATTTATACATAAGTCAGATATTTTAATCCAAAGTTCATGGATTATACCTGATCAAAAAAGGACAACTATACGCAATATTAAGCCAAAGAGGACTTATCTACCGCTACTTACTGGACGTCAACTCAGAAGGCAGAGCCCCCTTGTGTTTTTTCAATAAATTTCTGAGCTGGTTGGTACTTTTAAGGCCACAAGCTTCTGCGGTGGCTTTCACCTTTGCGCCATCTTTCAAAAGACTTATGGCTGTTTCCACTCGTACCTTTTCCAGGTATTGACCAATGGTTAAAGTAGTTTTTTGCTTAAACAGCCGAGAGAGATTTCGAGTACTCATATTCACCAGCTCGGCCAATTCATGACCTCTGTTGCTTTGACTCAAATTGTTCATGATGAAATCTTGAACGGTATGAATACGGTTGTCTAGGTGGTTCCGATGCTGTAAAAAAACATTGAGTTGTGGGTCATCTTCATTTCTGCGTAAAGGGTAGACCATTTCTTTCGATACCTTAGCCACCAGATTCAGATCATAGAATTGTTCCAAGATATATAAAGACAAATCGATCCCCGAAGAAACGCCAGCACTGGTGTAGATCCGTTCATCCTTCACTATGAGTCGATTCTTTAAAACCTTTAGCAAAGGATGGAAACGCTGCAAGCGCTCTAGATAATCCCAATGTGTAGTACAGTTTTTACCGTTTAACAAACCTGAACTAGCTATGATAAATGCTCCAGTACAAACCCCACATAGATTAGCTCCCTGTTTATACTGTCTATTTAGCCAATTGAAGAAATCCTTGTGCTTGGTCACAAAGCTTTCCTCAGAAATACTGTCAATCTGGGCACCTGGAATAAAAATGAAGTCTTCACTACCTAATTCGTGATCTTCAAAATCCTCTAGTTTTGAAAAACTAAGTCCAGCACTACTTAATTCAAGTTTTTCTTTACTGATCGCAGCATAGACAAGATCAAAGGGCAAGCCAAATTCTCCTGCCTCATAGAAAGTATGAGCTGGACCGCATAGATCTAAAAGATGTGTCTTTGGAGCAATGGCAAAAAGAACTTTTGGCATTTATGAAAAGTTTACTGACAAGGAATTCTTGGAAGCTTGATCCTATTAGGCACCTTACTCAGGCCATAGCGCGCTCCGGAAACTTCATAAGGCTATACTCATCCAGCGGCGTCTGTCTTGGAAATGGATTCACCATATTCATTAATCCTGTATTGCTGGTCATTCCCGTCTATCAATTCAATATGTTTTTCGAATAGCTTGAGTCTTCCTTCCCCCGGGATAAAGACGCCATTTCCTTCGCTGAATTTCCAGATAGTCTCTCCCTTTTTATTGATTCTTACTAAACCCATATTGCTATGAATGATCAGGTCGCCACCAAAGAAGTTAATGGAGTGAATGGTGCCGAAGTCGATGTTGATGAACCATTTTACCTGTAAACTAGGGATGTCTAGGCTGTACATCTTGTCCCCCGCACAAATCCAGAGTTGACCTTCTTCGAGCTTAAAACTATCTTGGGTTAGTTCCGCCTTCCCTCCATTTTCACATAGGATAGCACTGGATATTTCCTGCTTACTTGTAGCGTCTCGTACTATAATGGCCCTTTTATTGATGGTGAATATTAAGTTCTTGATGACTGCTCCCTGGGAAAACTCGTAGGCATAGATTGGGGTGCCGGTAGATTTTATCCGATACGAAGGATCATCTTTCAATTCAATTTCAAAATGCTTAAAATCAACTCTCATGTTTGGGTACTAATTTTTTTGCAGAGGCTATGCTTTCAGGCGTATCTCCTTGCACAAGGCAGCTTGTTGAGCAGTAATTCTAGGGTTGAGTAATGATCACGTCCGGTCCGAATCTTCCATGGGACTCAGTTCGAGAGTCCCGTTTTCTCCTTCAAGTCCCTGATCGCTGCAAGTATCTCCGTTTCTTTTGGTTCGAATCTCGAAGGGTCCACCTTGGCTTTATCGGCATCCAGCCACCGTACTATTTTATCATTGTAAAAGTAATAACGGTTTTCTATTGTTTTGATGACCTTTGAACCTTCAACGTACATCGGCTTGTCGTAGGAAAGCTTTTTGCTAAAGACAAAAAACAGTTTGTCTTCCGAGAAATAATATTCTTCGATGGATTGCCCCATTTCCCCATAATAATTGGCGACGATCTTCGCCAGCCCTTGGTCTTGGTAATAGCTCTCTACTGTTCCTCCTTCAGCACTTTCGCCCATCAATTCCTGTTCCACTTTCTTGAGAGAGGGGAGGTCTGAATTGATTGTATAAAATCTTTTCTGAATTTTGGAAATGATCTCTTCTTCGGTCTTCTCCGGAAGATTATTCTCGCTGTCGACCTCGTTGTTGGATTGATGGCAAGACAAAAGCAACAAGAGCGGAAAGTAGAGTAGTATTTTTTTCATTTTGTTTATGCTTCCATGATATGACCTATTCACCGAAATTCAACTCCCTTACAAGTAAGATCTCATTTTACCTGCGGGTTATTCAGCGGCAAAGATACACTACGTGAAGCTACAATGTCACACTTTGAACTTAATGTAATGGTGGGTTTGGCTGTTAGTCTTATTATTCGTTTTGTGATGGTCCAACAAGTTTTGAAGATTGTTTCCCGCTACATCCTCTAAGCGGCTATCGATAATGATGTTGTAATTTCCTTTATTCCATCTCGCTTTTGGGATGAATTTTACTGACTGTTCTTCTTCTATTTCCCAATGACCATGGATTAGCGTTTCTTCTTCATTGACTATTCTAATCATGGATTGGATTAGGGCATGGTCAATGATTCTGTCAAAATGTAGGGTGATTGCATCAGTACTATTTCTTCTTGGTTTGTTTATCGTCCAATTGTTTATTTCGATTTGCTGATCATATGCACCTACTACCTGGATGCTCTTGGTGGAGTTCATGGATAAGGGCTGCCCATAAACATCCTCCCAATCTCCGGAAATAATTAATTCGTATTTCTTACTTTCTAACAAAGCAGGACCACGCAGTAAGTTGGTAGATACTCCTCTTTTAATACGCCCCGGGTCGAATAATACAGTTAGTCTTTTACCGTCTGCACTCCATAATTCTTGTTTGAATTCCATAAATGCGTGCCGGTCAATATTTCCTGCTTCATCTACTAACTGAACATGTTTCAAGGCCCGCCCTTTTTTCATCGGCGTCCTGAAATAAATATAAAATCGCAATAAATTTTTTGGAAGCTGTTGGGCTAATGGATATATACTGAGTACCCCTGCTTGCTCAACCATTCTCTTTTCTCCAACTTGAAATGATTGATAGGAATAGGTGCTATCTACTTTTTCATTTCTTGTTCTGATAAGATAAGTCATGTCTCTCATAAAGGGGAAATAAGGTTTAAAGACCAAATGGTCGCCTTCTCTGGTGTATTGTCCTTGGATAGCATTGGAGGCATATTCTTCCATCCCATTTTTCACAAAAACGGCTAACAAATCATAACTGGATGTTTCTTTGTTGAGATTTGTAAAAGTTGATAGGTCGAGTTTAACAGTTCCGTCCAAATTCGAAGGAGAGATAATCTTAAGATTAGTTTGTGCTAAGGTCACAGCACTGCCCATCACCAATGCAATGATGATGAAGTTATAATGAAACTTTACCATAGTTGTTTTTTATTCGTTCAGTACTTGAAAGTAAGCGTTGGAGCAATGTGTATCATATTTAGAGGTCTTCCAGTACTTTCCAGGAAACTTCCGGTTATGAAGTAACTGAAATTGAAGTCGAAACTGAAGTGTTGGTCAAATTCATAAGCCATTTTACATCCTAACTGGCTACCAATAAAACGCTCAGTAGAGAGCTGCCCTGCTATCATAATGAATCGGGGAGGAGCATAAACTCCGTCGGCCATACTATATCGGAAAAAGGAGGCCCACTCAAGGTATAGTTGTAATTGCTCATTTGGTCGCATGGAAATTGAAGGGTGGAATTCTATCAAATTGACAGGAGCAATAATACCTGCTAAGCTAAAGTAAGCGGGATTCGTGAATAGGGGGTTAAATGTTTGTATTCTATTATCACCATGTGATTTATCCCCACTTATTACATCCAGTTTCAGGCCTACTTCGGGTTGCCAATTCCTATCATTGATTCGGTAGGTCCAATCCGTTTCGAATGCCCATCCTCTTGCGTTTTTACCTCCCGTCTCGCCAAATTGAAACATCACTTCCGTATTATACCGTAGCTTTTTACCCAATTGTCCAAATCTTCTGATGCCTATCGTATGTCGCTGATCCTCACCTGCTGCATCATTGAAAAACGCTTGGGGAGATTGAAAGCCTAAGTAGTATACCTCTATTTTTCCAACATCACGCAGAAGAGCAAATTGCGAATAAATGCCCCAGAGTTTTGGGTTTTGGGCGTTTGCACTAAACAGAGAAAAGTTATTGTCAAATACCTCAAATCGTGCTTGAACTTCTTTACCATAAAACAATTCCGTTTTTGACCGAGGAGTTTGAATAATGGCTCTTCCCATGTCAAAACTTCTTCTAATGTTTGGACCTTCTCTTATCCCGATAAGTCGGGTTGCTCCAAACGCTATTTCTTGCCTTCCAAATCTTAAACTTAAACCTTTGTTTTCAATTGGAATTTTGATTTCTAAGAAACCTTGATGCCAATCCAATGGGTCAGATTGGGCAAACTCTTTTTGTTCCAGACTTAACAAACCATGATATAGTTCCCCAAAAAAACGAAGGTATTTAGAGACGTTTACATTACTGTGAAGGGCAATGCGATGCGAGTAAAATGTTTCAGCTTCATCCATCCATCTTTTGTTAGTGAAATCCTCCATCCGAAGCCGAATTTCACCTCCAAAGCTCAAGTTGATCTTTTTAGAAGCGTTCAATCCAATGAATTTGATCGGGTCTAAATAATCTCCCTTGTAAGTGCTGTTTTCTTTATCCTTCAGATCATCGTAGTTTTCTTCAGCCCTAAATAACTTGAAAGCCGGTCGCTCCAATAAACTATCCTGTAAGGGCAACTCGGGAGTTGATTGAGCCTCAACTCCCGAGTTATGGGTCACCCCAAGAATAAGTATAAAGGTGAAAAGGGTTTTTAACACGATTTACTTATTTTGTTTTGGTGGTGTATATCCAGGAAAATCCATTTCAGCAGTAAGGTTATTGAGTTTGTTTGGAAACATGGTATAAACCGTTTCCAAGTCCAAACTGCCGGTTTGGGCATCTCGTGTCAAGGACACAAATTGCCATTCATTGAGTAGATCAATTTGAAGAGAAGAACCAACAAACATTACAGCTTTGCCCATAGGTCCATAGGGTAATACGGGGCCTAAGTCAGATTTTTGCCCTCTCTCAAAATCCTTTTCGGTAACCACCTTTGCATTATTCAACCCACTCAAAGGAATGACCTGAGGCATTCTACTGTTATTGGTTACGAAGAGCATTTCATTCCCCTGCATATTAAAAGCCACCATATCGATGGGTTGCCCATTGCCCATATCGCCGAGCGTCTTTGCTTTAACTTTTGCACCGTCCTTGAGTTCCTGCAAAGGAATTAATACTAGCGGGCTACAGGTATAAGCGGCTACCAATTGATCTATTCCATCGATATTTTTGACTAGCATAGAGCGTATGGGAGCACGGGTTTCATATTGGTCGTGCGCAATGTGAAACATTTCAATGTTACTAATGCTTTCTTGGCCATTGAAAGGATACGGCAGTCTTCTTAGTACCGAACAGAAATCCTCATTGCTGATTCCAGCTACAAACAACTCCCCTTTGTGGTATTCCATATCAATAATGGAAAGCATGCGCATGGGGCGTTTCGATTTTGCCGCTTCCTTAGGAGTGGGAGGTGCCATGGTACCGCGAAGTACAAATTGCTGAGTACCATCAGGTAACTTAGTCAGCCCCTGTGAAGTCGCTTTTACGGAAGCTAGATCTACATTTAGTACCTGATTATCTGCGTTTACTTTCAATAAGGCAGGCAAAGCATCTATTCCGTGTCCACGAGTTACTGAAAGATAGACTTCTCCACTTTTAGGGTGAACCGCTATATCATTAATTCGTACATGGGGTTGAGCTGTTCCCAGCACAGCGGCTACCTGAGCATCAACATTGTATAAGTTGACTTCAAATTTTTCTTTGCTTCGGCTTTCGCCTTTTAAATCTATGGCGTGGACTGCACCAGATATATTGTCGCCAACAAATAATACGCCTTCGGGGCTAAACTCCAATGCTCCAAGGGATTCTATTTGCTGTGCATTACCGAAAGAAAATGTAAAATTCAATGCCAGTATACATGCGAAAATCTTGGTTTTATTCATCTTTTAAAATTTTGATAGTTAAACTGGATGCTTGAAATAATCTGTATCAATTCGTCCAGCACGCACAAAATTATAGTCGATGAAGTAAAATGTCATTCACCTATGTTAACGGCCACTATTTTTGTGGTTTTTTCGGATTCTGCTTAGAGATTGCGGTTTAATACTCAGGTAGGAAGCTATTAAGTAATGAGGAATATCATCTAAAAGTGTAGGATAGTTTTTAATTAATTCAAGGTACCTTTCCTCAGCGGTCTGGCTATGAAGGTTGAAAACTTGGTTGAGTGTGTTTATATAAGAATGTTGTATAGCGATTCGAAAATACCTTTCGTAAATGGGGTATTCCCTGGTCATGAAATCAAATGTGTCATGATTAATCATGAGTAATTCTGTGGGCTGATAAGCTCGGATATTAAACGAGCTTGGTTTGCCTGAGAAAAAACTATAAATATCACCTAACCACCAGCCGGTCCACCGAATCTGAATAACGTGAATATCTCCATTTTCATCCAGTCGGTAGTTGGCCATTAAGCCGTCATTGATAAAAGGCAAATGTCTGATTATCTGGCCTTCTCGGATTAAGTAATCATTCTTATTAAGCGTTTTATGAACTAATTTAGGCTCTAGATCAAGATAGTCTTTGACTGGTAGATTTATATATTTTCTAAATGATTGATATAGAATTGGGTGTTCCATAAATATTCATGAAGTTCAGTATGAATGTTCTTTTCCTCCTTTTATCATGATATAGTGCTCCTCAAAAACTGAGGTATTCTAAAGTCTGTTTATGTCGTAAGCTACCCGCTAGTCCGTTTTCAACATCAATGTCTAGGTGCCTAAAACAAGCGGACTCTATGAATTGAAAGGTATATAAATCTAAGAAAAGTAATCGGTATGTAAGGCAGGAAATGGATGCCTAAGAATGTCCGGTATAAGTTTCTTAGTAAGAGCATCTATTCTTAACCTGCCCCCCTCTTCCCTGAGGTCTTACCCTTATGGCTGTTCTATTTCTTTCTTGAACTTCTGATATCTTTCTATTATTCTTTCATGCTTGGAATTGCCAATTAGTTTATCCAATGCCTGCAGCTGAGCTATTTTTAGTGCTTCATTGGGACTGGTGTTAATATCCGGTCGTACACCTGTTCCTTCCCAGTCTGTTTTCGTTACTGGATGAATATTGTATTGTACAGGAACCTGTACACCAAAATTGTCGTTGGCTGCCAGAAAATTGATGCCGTGAGCTGCTCCAGGTGTAGTTTGGCCAATGATTGTTGCCCTGCCAAAATGCTTCATGCTGTAGGCAAAGCTTTCGGCCAGAGAGAAGGTCTGCTCACCCACTAAGATATAGACAGGCTTATCCAAATAGCGTGTTCCGCCAAGTTCCTGAAAGGTAGAGTCAGAACTCGTCTCTCCGCTAGGCCTATTATAGCTGGACATCCATAATTTAGGTTGCGCATCAAAGAAATAACTGCCTAGATAGGTGTCAGTTGGACTATATCCACCCTGATTCTCTCTTAAGTCGATGATCAAGGCATCTGTATTAGTTAGGAATCCCATGGTAGCATCAATCGTAGATTTTACCCAAGAAAAGGGTTGCCAGAAGTTCATTTTCATATAGCCGATGTTTCCATTCAGGATCTCAACTTTTGTGAAGCCGAAATTATCTTGCCTGGCATACCATTCGTTCCAATCTATTACTTCCTCCTCCTCTTCTTCTGCATCCTGAGGGTCCTCCTGTCTTCTGGCCCTTTCACGCCTTGACTTTAATAACTCAGGACTGTACTGAACCTTAAAATGCTTATCCTTGGTAATGGCTACTAGATCCTCGCTTAAGACTTTAGCAAAGTTCTGAAAATCCATGACATCGTCATACTTTCCTGTCTCATGTAGTTTATCTAGGGCTTTATTGACGGACGCAACCCGGTCAATAAAAACATAGTTGTCATGGATTAATGCTTTGATCCCCTCGATGACCGCATCCTTTTCCTCTTTTTGAAGACTTTTTTGCGAAAAGATGGATGCTGGTAATAGGATTAGTAGCAGGGTGAAAATCTTTTTCGATCGTGTCATATTATTTTGTTTATCGGGTGGAGTACCCTAGTGTGTCTTGGTCTGTTTTGGGAGAAAGAGACATGAGAATGGCCTTTGTCCAACATCACATGTGAGACACTACTAGGATTCTGAATTAGGGCGTCCTCAAAAAGTCGGCGCTGATTTCAGGTTATTATCATACCAGTTCGGCGATTCGAATTGGTTGAGTAAGCCACAGCTCTTGCTGTTGATTTCATTATAGTTGTTTTGGACGCCTGAGTGCTCCATTGCTGGCAACAGTAGCTGAAAATGAAGATAAAGTAGGCTTGGGCCAACTTGATAGTGTTGAGCGCCAGTAAGATAAGGCCAATGCAAGCATAAGAAGTTTGTTCCAGTCGA
>JABSSL010000148.1 GCA_013214355.1 Saprospiraceae bacterium
GCGGAATTATCTATTGATGTGTTGGGACAGCAAGATCTGGTGATTAGCTGGGAACCTAAAGGGGAGATTATTGGCCCTGCAAATACAGCAACTATTCTTGTGAGTCCTTTAGAAGCAAATACCTATAATGTAAACATCAGTAATGCAGCTGGATGCAGTCTCGATACTTCAGTAGTGGTTAATATATTTAATTTTATTCCTCCACTTGATATCATGGCTGATCGGGATACCGTTCGAGAGGCAGAGAGTGTTCAGTTGATGGCCACGGAAAATGAAGGCTATATTTATCAGTGGTCGCCCGATCCTACCTTAGATGTCCTAGATATTTCTGATCCAATTGCTTCTCCTGTTGAAACGACTACTTACGAGTTAAACATCCGTGATCAAAATGGATGCCTCAATCAGGCATTCATTACGATTGTCGTGTTCAATCCGGCCTGTTTACCTCCCTTTATATATGTTCCCAATGCTTTTACGCCCAATGGTGACAACCGGAACGACCAGTTTAAAGTTTACGGTGACCCGATAGATGAGTTAGAGTTAATCATCTACGATCGATGGGGGGAGAAGGTCTTTGAGACTAGCCAAAAGGACGCAGGGTGGGATGGAACCTTCAGAGGTAAGGCTTTGGCTCCTGATGTTTATGCCTACTACGTCAGGGTGGGTTGTTTTGATGGCGAGGAGTACATTGCCAAAGGAAATGTCACTTTGATCCGTTAACTGCCTGGCATTGGTCCAAAAATGATAAAATTATCTAATTTCAAAATACGAACTACAACTTGCCGTTCTATCTACATAGAGCACCTTAACATCTTGGCATCCCATGAAAGGTATAGGCAATTGTGGTATACTACTCTTTCTTCTATTCTTCGTCAACTCTGCTTTAACTCAACAAATTGGCTTAAGTGGTGGTGCGAGTGTGGATCCGATCACAAGTCTCCGACTTGCGGCCTTCTACGAACATGAGCTTGAGCCCTGGTTAAGTATTCAACCGGAGATTTCTTATCTGCAGAAAGGGCATTCAAGCCTAGTCGATCGATTATTTGAGGAACCTCCTGGGCTTAGGTACGGAGCGCTAGATGCCTTCTCTTCCTCTGTTTTTGCTAAATTCCGATTGAAAAGGCCAAATTTCTCCTTTTATATACTCGCTGGGCCCTCTCTAAGTAGGTTTACTGGAGCGATAGCGGTCTTTGCAGGAGAAGACGAGATCTACCAAAGAGTACGCCTGCCTTTATCTTCCTATGAAGTAAAGGCCTGGGATTGGGGCGGAACTATTGGATTGGGATTAGAAAAAGACATAAGAAAAAAGCAAAAGATCTTTGTGGATGTTCGATACTATCAAGGATTTGAAAATCTCAACCAAAGTAGTGAGCGTGTCTTTTATTTAGAAGCACTTTATTTTGATTTTGGTCTGATTATTCCTTTAACTCGCCGAGATAAAAAGAAAAGCCAAGCCCGCTAAAGGCTTGACTTTTACATTCAATTCAGAAAAAATAAGTTCTTCGGATGATATAAAATCATCTATCTCTTAGGAGGTAACTTGATGGTCTCCTTTTCTTGTAATTCCAGGGCATTGTTGCGCTCCTTCATCGCTTCTCCAATCTGTTGAGAAGCCGCAAAAGAGGTAACCATCTGTGACAACATATCACTACCTGCGGATGGACTATTCGGCAATAGAATCAAATTGCTATTGGCATTTTCACCCATGGACTGCAAAGTGTCATAGTGCTGAGTAACTACGATCAGCGCAGATGCTTCCTGAGAATTAATACCAACTTTATTCAAGACCTCTACTGACTCTTCCAAACCTTTTGCGATTTCTCTTCGCTGATCGGCAATACCTTGTCCCTGTAGACGCTTGCTTTCAGCTTCTGCTCGAGCCTTAGCTACGATACGGATACGATCTGCTTCTGCTTCATATTCAGCAGCTAGTTTTTCACGTTCAGCAGCGTTGATTCGGTTCATAGATATCTTCACCTCTTGATCTGGGTCGATATCCGTTACAAGTGCCTTAACGATACCATATCCATATTCGTTCATCGCTTCTTCTAGCTCACGACGAATAGCCACGGCAATGTCGTCTTTGCGCTCAAAAACGTCATCCAATTTGAGTTTTGGAACCTCGGCACGCACAGTATCAAAAACGTAAGAGGTGATTTGCTCATATGGGTTTTCTAACTTGTAAAACGCATCGTATACAGCATCTCCTAGTACTTTAAACTGTACAGATACCTTTAGCTTCACAAATACGTTATCCTTCGTTTTTGTTTCTACCATAACATCCAACTGATTGATCTTCAAGCTGAGCTTTCCAGCAACTCGATCAATAAATGGAACTTTAAACTGAAGACCTGGGTGCTTCATGCTATGAAATTTACCTAATCTCTCGAGGATGGCCACAGTTTGTTGCTTAACGGTAAATATGCCTGACATGAGTATGAGCGCGAGTACAATTAAAGGAATGATCATTCCTGCTTCCATAATATATATTTTGGGTTGATCAATAACGTCTTTCAATTAACAAATTAGTAAACCGAACTAAATCTGCGAAGTTTTTACGATAAAACTTAGTTTTTATCAGAAATAATGCGCTTTCAGTAGATCGTTTTTGTAATTCGTACTTTCCTCCATAGATGGAGCCGATCTCAGCCTCTATCAGCTAACCTTTTCCATAGACCTAGCCTCAATTATTCTGTTTGTAACATTTTCTTAAAATTCTTTAGGAGTTTTTAACCAAATGCCAAATCTCTTTAACGATTTATTAGTGACAAATGGCGATTAAATCTGTCATCTTGCCCCTGTAAGACAAACGACCACTATAACCCATTTAAAGAAAAGCGTATGAGACAGTTACCTAATTTCAGCAGCAGATCGACGATCATGGTGATCCTTTGTGCTTTAATTTTAGGAGCTTGTGCTTCCCCCATGAAAATGGTTGAAACGGGCAACTATGATGAGGCTATCGAAATAGCATTGAAGCGTTTGGCAGGTAAGAAGAACAAAAAAGTTAAATACGTACTTGCTCTAGAAGAAGCCTTCGCCAAAATTACAGCACGTGATATGGATATGGCCCAGAACCTGAAACGAGAAGGACAACCTGAAAATTGGGAGAAAATCAACGCTATATATAAGAGGATCAAAAATCGCCAAGATAAAATCACTCCTTTACTTCCATTAATAGATAAAGATGGAATCAAAGCTAATTTCCGTTTTGTAAAAGTTGAGGACTTGGAAAGAGAGTCTAGAGAGAAGGCCGCTGAATTTTTGTATGCTGATGCTCGACGTCACTTGTCCGCAGCCAAAGAGGGGGATAGACTTGCCGCAAGGAAAGCACACCGACAATTGGAAAAGATCGGTAGGTACTATCGAAACTACAAGGATAAGAGACAATTGATGGACCTGGCTCACGACTTGGGTACCTCTTATGTACTATTCGAAATGACGAACAACGCGCCGGTCGTTTTACCACTTGGCTTCGAAAGAGAAATAACTAGAATGAGTGTCAACGATCTGAATAGCAAATGGAAGGAATATCATCTAAGGCAACAAGCAGGTATAGACTATGACTATAAAGTAGTAATGAATATCACAGATATTAATATCAGCCCAGGTGTGGTACAGGAGAGGCAATATGTTGATGATCGTGAAATTGAAGATGGGTTTGACTATGTGCTAGATGAGAATGGTAATGTTATGAAAGATACCTCTGGTAACGATATTAAGGTGCCTCGGAGAGTGATTATTAAGGCAGAGGTATTGGAGACCTACCAAAACAAGGCAGCTAACGTGATCGGGCGATTGGAGTATATAGACTTGGAAAGAAATCAGATTGTTGATACGGATCAAGTAGCTGTTGAGGCCATTTTTGAGAACTATGCTGCAACTTTCAGAGGAGATGAAAGGGCGCTGAGCCAGGAATCCAGGCAGCGAATCGGTAATCGACCATTGCCATTTCCTGAAAATGCAGACTTGCTATTTACCGCTGCGGAGCAGATGAAGCCTGTGATTAAGCGAAAAATTTCGAGGACACGTATTATTATCTAAAGGATGACTTAAAAGAAAAGGCCAAGCGGCCCCAAGAAGCATAAACAACAGGAATAACAGGATTTGAAGCCATCGCATGACTTTGCGATGGCTTTTTTGTTAATTGCAAAATTGCTTTATTCTTGGCTTTCAGGTACTTTTGCTAGGCAACAATTGGTAGATTACCGCCGCTATCGAATTTGAAAAAGCCCGAAAGAATACCATCCAATTGTACTTCCATACATTGGTTCCTTCGGGCGAAACCTCTCAAAAACCACTTGCGATTTGCCATTTGAAAACGCTCCAAGTATTGGGCAAATGGTTGAGAAATTGAATTGCTGAACTGTTGTTTTGCTGTTTTTTGAGTGGTGCTTTTGATGAGGTGTGAGCGCGCTTGAATCGAGAAATTCCTAGCTTAGGATCAGGTTCATGACTCTTTCAATGATAGTCCAAAGATACGTATTTTATTGCGATAATTGTATTTTATTTCAGAATTAATTTACTTAATTATTAAGTATGACGGTTGGTCAACGAATTAAACATTTTCGAGAAGGGAAAAAGCTTTCGGTGACTGACTTTGCTCAATTGGTGAAGGTCTCGGAAAGGAATGTCTATAATTACGAGGCAGACAAAACTTCGCCGCACACTTCATTCTGGGAATCCCTCTTCACTGTCTTTGAAGAGCTGAATCCCAAGTGGATGCTAACAGGAAAGGGAAATATCTCTTTTGAGGATGATTTAGGAGAGGTCCAGGAACCTGCTACGGCTTATCTCAGGAGAGAGGAATTAACCGATTTGGTACGACTGATTGACCGAGTCAAGGACTTGACCCGGAAGGTAGATCAATTAGAGTTAGAGGTTAAAATGCTAAAAGAAGAGTGACGGTCTGTTCTACTCTGTGGTGCGACTGACGTATCTCTGCACGCCAAGGTATTCATCATCTTCTTGTCCATCACTATCCCAGTCTAGGATCGCAGAAAATTGTAGCAAACCACTAGGTTGTTGACTGATTATGTACTGATAGGTTACATTAGGCTCAATCATCATAAGGGTATCGTTAAAGGTATTCCACATACCTCGATCCTCACTCACTACTTCTCCATTTACATTAAAATAGGTCCTACGGTATTTATTATCTAGTTCGTAATAGGTCTTGACCGGTTGGACAAAGTATACCTTGTCCCATTCTTCTTCTTGGATATTGAGTACGTAAGACGAATCTTTATTTTCAAAACTATTGACTTGTACTCGAAGAGAGACCATCTCCCACGTTCCTGGTAAGGTTTTAGCCAAGTCCAAGGTCTCAGCCTCTGCTTCCTGGCCCTTAGGTTCAGTTTGACAGCTGGATAAAAGAATCACAGACAGTAGAAGGAATCCAATTTGCTTTATCATATCAACCTATTTCGATTCGCCGCAAAATAAGCACCTTCTTTGACAAATCTCGTGGACAATCATAAAATGAAACGAAAAAGTGACTAAAAGAAGCCTTGAATTTCATTAAATACAAGATTTATGGAAGAACCAATAAACAAAAATGTCAGCTAACCTGAACTAGCTGACATTTTTGCATTAAAAATCTGGCTTGGAAAGCGAAGCTGTGTTATAAACTTATTGCTAGATGGATCCGCCGGTAAGCCAACGCATAATGAATACTAAGGCAATACTTACTACCAATCCAAAGAAAACTTTTGCCAAATCCATACCTAGCATTTTCCAGGTCTTGCCAACCACTTTCTTTTCAAGTCGATAGCGAACTGCGATTTCCCGACCAGCTAGCAAACCAAGGAACACCCAGGTAGTACTCATAGGTACATTGTTCAGCTCTTTGAAATATAGGAGAACTAAGCCGTAGATGAAATCAATAATAGTAGCGGAACGAACATCAACCGTGTTGGTTTTAGCTTTCACAATCTCCTGGATAGCTCCCCCGCGACCGTAGAAGATATAGGCCAGTAGGCTCAGCAATATAATCAGAGAAATAGCTAATTCAGCACCACCAAGGGCTCGAGGTAAATAAACATAGATGTTGGCGAAGTCTTGGATCAACCATTGCGACCAAAGAAAACCCGTAGATAGCCATTGGAGGACACTCCATATCTGTTTCTCTTGCTTTTTGATCGGATTTTCTATGAACCGTTTCTCCACAACCTTTGTGATCAAGATATACACAAGGATGGCTGCTCCGAAGGCCACTGCGTATCCCAGCAAGGACTTAGTAACCATACTACCTAGATTCTTAGGGTTGAAGAAGGTAAGTATTAAGAAGGAAGTACTAACTGGAATCCCGGTTCGAGTCAGAACCATCAAAGTCAGGGGGGGGAGGAGGTAAGCCCATCCGAAGTTTTCGGGAATGGGATACTTAGACAATCTCGAATAAGAGACATCTCCGCCGTAATTGAACCAGCCATAAACTAGCGTAGCAGTCAAAATCGAGCCGGCAAAAATCCAAAGAATGTACCAAGGTCGATCTTCATTAGAACTTAGGAATGTACCTAGTGTTTGAATACTATCATTTCCCACAACTGCATATCCTGCTAGAATAAATCCTAGCCACGCCACAATCATTGTATAATCCATTGGGTATCGTTATTGTATATAGTGCTAAAGATAATGATTCAGGTGTAAATTGAATGTGAAGAATTAATTCTTGGCCTTTTCCCACTCTTGGACTGCTCCCCGCAACTTATTCAATATGGCTTCAATCTTATAATCATCCTCAGATAAGACATGAACTTTACCATCGTGTTGCTCAATAAGCAATAGGCGAGTGGCTCCACGTTGCTGGTTTGGATTTACTAGAGACTTGTTACCCGCAACTGTAATACTTGCATTTTTAACATCTCGAAAATAACTTTTGCCGTAGGAGGTTTCCACCGCATCTGCATAGATCAATACGGGCCCGGTTTTCTTTTGGGTCCAATAGGTAAAGAAAGAGGTGCCTACGGCGATCATACCAACAAAGAAAAGCAACATAGCTATGATGATATTTCGCTGACGATTTTTACCCTCTTCTTTCTTGAGGAATAACCAAGTGGCAAGTGCAAAACCCATGATGCCAACCAAGACACCTGCCCATACAGCCATTGTGGAGCTGTTTTCCAAGGGGTCAAAACGAATTAGGATTTCTTCCATCTTGTTTTGATATTTGGTATTATTGTCATTTAATAGTCGATCTTTGATACCGAGCCTGAGTATAGCCATAGGTGGTGCAGGCTTCTTTATTGTGCTTTAGATATTGATCCTAGATGGTAGAAACACAAGAACGGGCCTACTGGCTTTTCCAAGCTCACCCAAAAAAACTGCATCTGGTAGATGCCTTGAGAGCCAATGCCCTGCATTCCTTTTGGGTGAAAGCACACAAAGATAAGATTCATGCTGGAGATAAGGTGATTTTATGGCAGACAGGTAAGAATTCTGGTGTCTACGCGCTGGCAACAGTTCGATCAGAGCCTATTGCGGTTGAACTGGGTGAAGAGGAAAGAAAATTTTGGATAGAGGATAAACCAGCTGTTCGGGTGAAGTTAAAAGTGGATTATAATTTATGGAATCGTCCGATTGATGTGAAGACTCTCAGAGGCTTACCCGTTTTTGAAGATTTCAATGCTGGACTTTCTGGTAGCAATTACAAAGCGACCGAACAGCAGTTTGCCTTTTTGGAAGGCATGTTGCAAGAGAACAATGCATTAGAAGAACCCCAACCAGAATACTTACTACGAACTTGGTTAAACCCTCCTCATAACCTTGTCCTTTATGGCCCTCCTGGAACGGGCAAAACCTACCAGACTGTGAACCATGCACTTTCCATCATCGAGAATCGTACACTGGAAGAATTGGCAATGGAAGACCGTCTGGCCTTGCGGAAGCGATTTAATCAATACATGGGCCAAGGACAGATTGCCTTTCTGACCTTTCATCAGTCATTTGCCTACGAGGATTTCATTGAGGGAATTAAACCGGTACTTCATGAAGGGAAGTTGACCTATGAAGTGCAAGATGGTATTTTTAAGATCATGTGTGATGATGCTAGAAGATGCCTCTTGGAAACATTGGTCAATGCTCATGCCCTTCCTACTCAAGAACTTAAGTTTGGACAACTCTTTTCTGCTTTTTTGCAATATATTAAGGGAGAGGACTTTACCTTCTTTAGCACACCGAAGAAAAGGCGGATTTTCCTCCACCGGGTTTTGAAATTTGGCAATCTATCGGTGAGGATGGAGAAGTCTTTTTCCACCCTGACCGTGTACAAAGATCGACTTCGGAAGTTGTATCAGACCTACCCGCACCCCGAAATGATACAATCGATCGAAGACATCCAGTCTCTCGTTGGGTCGGAACCTCCAAGGGTTTATCTGGCCATTTTTCTTGCGCTGAAACGTTTTGAAGCTGATCTTCTGCAACAGCTAGAATTGCTAGCAAGTATCAATCCGAGTGGGGAAGACTCGAGTGCTTTTGAGTTTCCGTTGATCACAGAATCTATGTTAGCTGAATGTCGAAAATACGTGATCATCATCGACGAAATCAACCGTGCAAATTTGTCAGCGGTCTTTGGAGAACTCATTACACTATTGGAGTCGGATAAAAGAGAAGGAGGACCAGAAGCACTTAGCACACTATTGCCTTATTCCAAGGCTTATTTTTCCATTCCACCCAATTTGTACTTGATTGGTACCATGAATACGGCAGACCGAAGTGCCGAGAGCTGGGATTTAGCCCTGAGAAGAAGGTTTACTTTTAAAGAGTTGGACGCTAATCCGGCTTTGATCCCTGAGCTCTTGCATCCCCCCATGGTGGCAGGTATAGACCTGATGCGCCTACTGGAGACGATTAATGCAAGACTAGGACGTTTATTGGATAGAGACTATAAAATTGGTCATGCATTCTTTTTGAATATACACTCCCTGGCGGAGCTAAAATCTGCTTTTTCTTTAGCAATTATACCGCTTTTGAGAGAATTCTTTTTTGATGATCTCGGAAAGTTAGGCTTAGTTCTTGGACCACAGTTCGTAACAATTGAACGACAAGCAGAAGAGGATTTTGCAGACTTTGATTATCCCTATCTGAGTGAATTTATTCATCAACCCAAGTACGAACTACGGGCTATTGAAGAGCTTACTGAACCCGATTTCATTCGTATCTACGACAAAAACTATCAAGAATAATGCTTTACCTGCTAAATAAAGGAGGACGGGTTCTACCTAATCCCCAACACTTCTTCTTGTATGCCTTAATCTTTTTGGCAATTGTAATATGCAATGCTTGCGGCCCTTCGGGAGCAAAGGTGGCGGCGATCGATCTTAACGAGCGATTCGTCTATGGACTCTATACGGGCAACCTGACCGTGGTAGATTCTTGTCTCAAAGCTGGGGCAGATGTGAATGCTCGTGATGTGAATGAGGTGCCTGCCATTATCATAGCCGCAAATAATGGAAATCAGGAAATAGTCAAGAGACTGTTGACTGCTGGGGCGGACATTGATACTCGGAGTCCGCTCTACTACAACAGTACCGCACTGATGGAAGTAGCTGCCAATCAGAATGTAGATATGGCCCGCCTGCTGATTGAAAATGGGGCTGATGTGCATTTAGTTGATTCCTTTGGGGATCCAGCGATTAATTGGGCATCCTATTATGGTCATGTACCATTGGTGGACCTTCTTGTGGAAAATGGAGCAAGTTGGGATGTAAACAGTGATCATGGATCCGCTATCGAGGTAGCTATGAAACAGTGGAACGATGAACTATTGTCTTATTTTATTGATAAAGGCGCAGGAGCCCCGCTAGCTGGAGAAGATAAAGCTTTGGCTGTTGCCGTTCGGCAAGGAGACGTAGAGGCAGCCAAGCAACTCATTGATAAAGGCATTTCGGTAGACTTAAAAGACGAATTATCAACGCCTATATTGATTAATGCGGCCTCCGCCGGGCGCGTAGATCTAGTAAAACTGTTGGTAGCAAATGGAGTAGGTCTAGATCTGATGAATAGAGTAGGGCAGACCGCTATTGGACGGGCGGCCTTCTTTGGTCATGTTGAGGTGGTGGAGGCACTACTGGCTGGTCGAGCAGATGTGAATGTTACAGATGAAAAGTATGGGTTATCTCCATTGGTCAGTGCCGCTGCGGGAGGAAATTCTGAGATAGGTCAATTACTAATCGATAGAGGGGCTGAGCTCGATCATCAGGAAGGAATTTCCGGTTTTACTCCTTTGATGATGGCCACTGCTTACCGACATGTAGAGTTCGTGAAATTACTATTGGAGGCTGGTGCAAATCCCTATATCAAAACGATGGAAGGAATGACCCTTTCTGATATGGTAGGGTATGCGAATAATCCTGAGATTGCCGAAATGGTCCAGCAATATTTAATGAGGAATTAGCGTGGCGGCACTAAGAACCATACGGGTTTTTGAACATCAGGTATTGCGCGTTGGAGAGCGGGTAGATGAGGTCATTTTCGGCGTGGCCGATTTTGAGGCGCTAGTCCAATGGGTTGAAGGGAGGGATTGTCCGTACCTGAAGATTGAACATAAGGCGGTAAGGTTCAGGAATTACGTTGGTGTGATCCAGTGCAATAGCCTGTGCATTGAAATATTGCCCAAATTGGACCGCTGGTTGGCATCAACAGATGCTATCCAAGATTGTCTGGTCCAAATGCTAAAAGTCTCGCGTTTTTTGAAGATTGATACCTTAAAGTCTGTATCCATTTCCCTGAAAGCGCTTCCCTTAATTGATCTGTTTTGGAAATTCTATTTGGAGGAGGTCGCTAAACTTCTACAAGAAGGCTTGCTTCGATCATACCGACGTGATCAAGGTTGGAAGCCACACCTGAAGGGCAAGCTTGATCTGTCGAAACAATTGCGCCATCCCCAATTGGTAAAGGGATTTTACACCCAAGCCACGACCTATGATTATGATCATCCTCTCAATGCTGTACTATATGGAGCTTTATTGGTCCTCAGGGGGTTACCGCTCTCACCTGCCAATCAAATACTACTGGGGCAGGTTCTAAACCGATTTCCAAAACTTACCTATTCTACAGATCATATACGCCTGCTGGATTCCATGCATTTAGACTGGAAAATGAAACGATATCGGGATGCACTTTTTTTGGCCAAAATGATTTTAAGGGATAATAGTCCTGATAGTAGAGCGGGAGGGCATCAAGGAGTGGCCTTGATTTTTGATATGAATGTATTGTTCGAAAGCTATATCTATCAGCTATTGGTTAGGGCAAAGCCTGAAAAGGCGAGAATAAGCTATCAGGAACAACGCTTCTTCTGGCTAAAGCGAAGTATCAGACCTGATATTGTTTGCCAATGGAGGGATAAACGGATTGTTATGGATACGAAGTGGAAGATACTCCCGACAGGACAACCTCCCATGGAGGACCTTCGACAAATGTATGTATACAATAGGTACTTTCGTGCTGCTAAGGGCGTGTTGTTGTATCCTCGGCTGGGGCTAAATGAATCGATTACGGCACCATTTCATGGGGTCGGATCTTCGGTGGATCACGGGATTTGTGAGGTTAGATTTCTAGACTTAGTGAGTAATGGACAGCTAAACCTGGATATTGGGAAAGCGCTTTGGAGCAGTTTTTAGGGTAGTAATAGAAAAGCTATGCTACATACCAATAGAACTCAAGGGAATCCTAGCTCAGTAGCGATCCCTGTTAATAACATTCTATCTTTATAGATTGACTTGGTAATACCCCCTACACCGGAGTGCAGGGGGAGATTTACCTTATTGTGGTAAATAATCTAGTGCCAAGTCTATATGGGCTCAGCTGATTTCTTTCGCACATATCTTACTGCTTGCACATTCAGCTTGCCCTGGGATGGTGTTACTACATTCAATTAGAATCCGTAAGAGAATCCTACGCTGTAAGTCACACCTCGTTTGTATCTTCCGTAGATGTATTCTTGACCTTTGAACTCAGAGAAGATCTCGTAATCTGGGTTAACCAAATTGATGGCTCTTAGCTTAACTTGGAAACGTCCAAATTTCTTAGCAAGAGAAACATCCAATTGAGAACGCCCTCTTTCAAAGATGTCAGGCGTACCTTCCACACCAGTAGAATACAGTCGATCACCAAAGAAGTTATAGGCTACGATAGCATCCCATCCTCTATCTTTATCGGTATAACTCAAGTTGACGTTTGCTACAATAGGAGATTGACCTACTAACTCTCTCGTATCAGCGAAATCAGGATCAACATCTCTTGCTCTTAATAGTTCCTCATCATCAAGGGCTACTTCTGATTGAATCAAAGCCATATTGGCACCAATGTTGAACTTGGCTAAGCTAGGCGAGATGAAGTCCAAGGCTTTACGAATCTCAAATTCAGCACCAAAGAGCGTAGCATCAGTTGAGTTAACCCAGGTAAACTGTGGATTACCTGCTGGTCTAAAGGTTCTAACGATTGGGTCTTGGAATTCCTTATAGAAAGTACTTACCGCAATCATTTCTCCAGGACGTGAGAAGAATTCGTACCGAAGATCTATGTTATTGATTCTAGATCTAGTTAAGTTAGGATTACCAAACACGGTTGGATCACCGATGAAACCGAAGGATCCAAAGGGAGCGATCTCTCTCATGTTCGGACGAGCCAAGGTATTGGAGTAACTAGCTCTTAGGTTCATGTTGTCATTCAGGGCGTAAATAAGGTGCAAAGCTGGGAGTACATCAAGCTCATCAATTTCTCCTATGAAATTTTCTGGGTTTGGATTTACCGCAGCAGCGGCACTTTCTACATAGTAGTCTGTGCCTTCAATTCTTGCTCCAAAAATCCCTTTTAATGCAGGTGTTAACTGATAGGTCAACATTCCGTAGGTGGCCCAAACGGATGTTTCACCAATATAATTGTTGGCAGCCTGCGTATCATCCACAATGTAAAGCCCGATAGTATTTCTTGTAGGAGTAGTTGCTACTACACCGGTATTTGTTGGACCAAAGTAAGCATCTGGATCACCAGCATACACCTCTCCTTGAGAACGTAGAACATTGTAAATACTCTCTGTGAAATTTCTATCCGTAGCCGTGTAGAGCCCACCAAACTTAATCTTATTCGCCTTGTTTGCACTTTGGGCAATCGGAATAGTAATATCAACCTTAGCTTCATAGGAGTCATCCTGTAGGGTTCTGAAGTAGTGCCCTGGACTTAAATACTGAGAAGTTGTAATAGAGTATCGATCTCTATCGATGATGTAGGTGTTTGCAAAGAATCGTAGATCAGGCTCATCTTGCGTGGTTCGGATGATACTTCCTGCCCATTCAATTTTAGTGTTACCTAAACCTGGTAATACGTGAGATCCACTGCCGACTAAATCTACTAATTCTCTTTCTCGGAAGCTTAGTGTTCTTGATTCAAAGAGATCAACTGGGCGGGCAATACCGAAGGAACCGTAGTCTCCATCCAATATACGTGCCTCTTGTGCACCTTGGTGACTGTAAATAGCGTAAAGGCTAATTTCGTTGTTTGAAGAAGGTCTAATTGAGATCCCAAACAAACCACCAAGATTGGTTTCCTCTTGACTTCGCGTATCACTCATCTCGAAGGTTTGTTGTAAGAAGTCATCTCCTCCGAGATTTCTAAAGTTGTTGTTTTCAGCTCGTTCGTAGTGCGCAAAATCTTTAGAGAAGTTTGCTGCTAACAACAAGCCGATTGGCACATTTCCTGCCTTTATCTGATTTCCAATATTGAAAGAGAGGCTGTAATTCGGGCCAACACTCTTGAGTGAAGGGGCCATTTCTGTATTGAACGACTTAGCGATGTCATCTAGCTGTGCAGCTAAGGCATTATCGCGTCGTGCTTGGGCTGGTGCGGAGCGAGTTAATAGGGAACTTGCTACTCCTTCCAGTTTGGGATCTTGAACTGTCGCCGGTACATCAAGCAAACCGTCGTTGAAACCGTATCGGGCCTGGCCACCAGCATTAAAAGTTCTGAAGTTATCGATGAAAGAACTTTGGGTATTGTAAGAAGAGGATACAGAAACACCGTAAGTGAATCGTTCCGGGAGGGTTTTAATCTTAATGTTCACATAGCCACCCGTAAAATCCCCGGGAAGATCTGGTGTGAAACTCTTGGCTGCGATAATGTTGTCCAAAAGGTTACTTGGAATCAAGTCCAATTGGGCGCTGTTACGGTAGGGATCAATACTAGGTAGTCGAGTGCCGTTTAGGGCAGTTGTAGAATAACGGTCACCTAGTCCACGAACGTAAACATATTTTCCATCTACAATCGTTGTACCTGTCACTTTCTTTAAGGCACTGGCAGCATCACCTGCACCTAGTCGAGAAATTTCTTGTGAAGAAATACCATCCTGAATTTTATCCGACTTCTTCTGAAGCATCAAAACGGCGTTTTCAGTTCTTTCGATGGCTTTTGCTTTAACCACCACTTCCAGGTCAAGCTCTAAGGCTTCATCTGAAATGGCTACATCGAGATAGGTCGTTTCGTTGGCTTTGATTTCAACTTCGACCACCTTTTTATCCACATAGCCGATATAGCTTACGTGGATAGTGTAGATGCCCGGTTCTGCATTGAATTGGTATTTTCCGTCAAAATCGGTGGCAGTGCCAATAGCAGTACCTTCGATCAAAACGTTGGCTCCAATTAAGGTTTCTCCAGACTTTTCATCAACGATAGTACCTGCGATGGCACCCTGTTGTGAAAACGTGGTAGCTACCATTCCTAATAATAGGATAAGTAGGAAAAAAAGCTTTTTCATGGTTATTGAATTGCACTAGATTAAAAAAGGAGAAGTCCCGGATCAATGATCCGGGACTCGTGAGTGAAATATGATTATTTATTTTGTTACAATAAGTTTGTGAGCTAGTTGGACACCTTCGGCCTGTAGTACCACAAAGTAGTAGCCATTTGCCATGTTGCTGACGTTGATGTCAACTAGGTGTTCCCCGCCAATCGTGAGTTCGTTGTTCATTACCTGCTGCACCATTTTACCCGTCAAGTCGAAAACCATCATGCTTACATTAGTAGTTTTTGGTAGTTCAAACTTGATCGTAGCAAAGTCGAATGAAGGAGTTGGCATTGGAGCATTCATTACGAATCCTTCCTCTTCCTTCACGGTTTCCGTGCTGGTGTATATATCACCTAAGTATCCGTACTCGTCAAGTGCTGTCCAACTTCTCAACCATAGCTCAGCAGTTGGGTCAAAAGCACCTTTGTAAGCTGTCTCCATGAAGTAGTCATCATCGATAGTACCTAGGTTCTGACCAGCAGGGCCGTTCTCTTGAGGTCTTGGGTCAAGTCCATTGTCAGTTACACGACTTACACCTGCTAGGAGTGGGTCTTCTACAGCGTTTCCTGATGCAACAAGATTGTCGATCAATACCTGTTGGTTTGCAGGAGCAGGCGCTTCGTTCTGATCCACCAAAACGGCGAAGTCAGTGATCGCGGCACCAGCGCCGAAGTCCCACCAGATGTTATTAGCGAAAGCTAAATCACCGTTCACCAAGTTGTCGTAAGAGTCGGCACCGTCTCGATCTTCGATCGCAAGTGCTACACCTGGGAACTGAGTGATGATAGAGTTCCAGTATTCTCCACCTGCTCTATCTCTAAACAATAATCCGATATCGCCGCCGTCTCCTTCAGGAGCAGCGTCTACACCAGGACCGATAACGGTAGCATTAGAGATAGTCGGCTTAGCAAAAGGGTCTTGATCATCAGGACTAGCACCATCGTGCTCACCGCCACGACCAGAGATATCTGTATCAAGGATAGTGAACCAGAATTGACCTTTACCTCTCCAACCGAAGTCGTAGTCGTAAGAATCATCCTTACAGAAGGCAACTGAAGCGTATCTGACCGCAACAGTACCACCGAACCATTCGATACCATCATCGTCATTTGCAAATACCTCTACGTATTCGATAGTTGTTTCGCTACCTACACCACCCAGTGTAAGACCGTTAATCTCATCACCATTAGAGATTACATCCCCACCGTGACGGATAGAAACATAACGAATTACACCAGAGTTGTCCGTGTCATCAGAACCACCGAAGCGAGCCTTATCCTGATCAGCAGGAATACCTTCAATGTTGTCTGTACCACCTGGGCGAGCGATAGTTGCATCACCAAGAACGATCAAACCACCCCAAAGACCACGGTCGATAGCTTCTAAGTCATTAGGATTGGCGATGTCATCTTGCTCAGAAGTGAAGATGATAGGCTCATCAGCTGTACCTTCAGCAAAGATTTGAGCACCAACAGAGATAATTAAAGCAGAAGCGGCATCTCCGGTAGAAGGCGTTCCCTTAGCCTTGATAATTGTACCTTCTTCGATATTCAAAGTACCACCTGCTTCTAGGAATACATATCCATCCAGTAGGTAGCAGTTTTGTTTAGTCCAAGTATAAGTTTCACCACCAACCAAATCAGCGTCAGTGATTACGATAGGATCAGAACAGTCCGTGACGAACTCAGTTGCAAGGTCACCAAGGTAACCGTATTCATCTACTGCAGTCCATCCCAACAACCAGTTGTCCTTATTACCGAACGCACCACGGTAAGAAACTTGATCGAAGTAGCCATCTTCATTTGGAAGTGTAGCTGCACCAAATAGTGCTTCACTGGTTCCGTTTAGACGAGGATCCAAACCACCATCAGTGATTCTACTTACCCCACCGAAATCAGGGGTGAAGATCTGGTTACCACCAGCAACCAAGGCATCGATCAAAGTTTGCTGATTAGCAGGAGCAGGCGCTTCGTTTTGATCTACTAGGATAGCGAAGTCATTGATGTTGTTACCAACACCATAATCCCACCATACGTTAGCGGCGAAAGCCAAGTCACCGGCAACAAGGTTATCATAAGAGTCAGCACCATCCCGATCTTCGATCGCAAGTGCTACACCTGGGAATTCAGTGATAATAGAGTTCCAGTATTCTCCACCTGCTCTATCTCTGAACAACAATCCGATGTCACCACCGTCACCTTCAGGAGCAGCGTCTACACCAGGACCGATAACAGTAGCGTTAGAGATTCTAGGCTTAGAGAAAGGATCTTGATCATCTGGGCTAGCCCCATCATGCTCACCACCACGACCAGAGATATCCGTGTCAAGGATCGTGAACCAGAATTGACCATTACCTCTCCAACCGAAGTCGTAGTCGTAAGAGTCATCCTTACAGAAAGCAACCGAAGCATACTTGATAGAAACCGTACCACCAAACCATTCAATACCGTCATCGTCGTTCGCAAAAACATCTACATATTCGATAGTTGTTCCGCTACCTACACCACCAAGTGTAAGACCATTGATCTCATCACCGTTAGAGATAACATCCCCACCGTGACGGATAGAAACGTAGCGAATTACACCAGAGTTGTCTGTGTCATCGGAACCACCGAAGCGGGCTTTGTCTTGATCAGCAGGAATACCTTCGATGTTGTCGGTACCACCTGGGCGAGCGATAGTCGCATCACCAAGAACGATCAAACCACCCCAAAGACCACGGTCAATAGCTTCAAGGTCAGTTGCGTCTTCAATGTCATCTTGCTCAGAAGTGAAGATGATAGGCTCATCAGCTGTACCTTCAGCGAAGATCTGAGCGCCAACAGAAATAATCAAAGCAGAAGCGGCATCTCCAGTAGAAGGCGTTCCTTTTGCTTTGATAATTGTTCCTTCTTCAATATTCAAAGTGCCACCATCTTCTAGGAATACGTATCCGTCAAGCAGATAGCAGTTTTCTTTTGTCCAAGTATAAGTTTCACCACCAACCAAATCAGCGTCAGTGATTACGATAGGATCAGAACAGTCCGTCACAAACTCTGTAGCTAAGTCACCGATATAACCGTACTCATCTACTGCAGTCCATCCTAGTAGCCAGTTGTCTCTGTTACTGAAAGCACCGCGGTAAGATACCTGATCGAAGTATCCGTCTTCGTTAGGAAGAACAGCTGCACCGAACAATGCTTCACTGGTTCCGTTTAGACGAGGATCCAAACCGCCATCAGTGATTCTACTTACCCCACCAAAGTCAGGCGTGAAGATTTGGTTACCACCAGCAACCAATGCATCAA
>JABSSL010000149.1 GCA_013214355.1 Saprospiraceae bacterium
CCGCAGTAGTGCAAATGCTGACCGACTATTACTCTCGCTTCGTACCGAACACCGCTAAGCACCTCGAATACGCCTTAAGGGGTGTTCAGTTAGATATCGGCGCCAATGATTCCGTCGCCCAAAGCTACATCTACGTCAGTATGAGCCTCGCCCTCGTACAAACGGGCTTTATTGATGAGGCGACCAAGTACATTAATCTATCCATTGACTACAACCCAAACAACGAATTCTCTTATTATCTGAAGGCCCTCATCCTTTACGCCAAAGACCTGGATAAAGAAAAGGTAAAAAGACGCTTAATCAAGGAGTTTCGAAAGGATACTACCCGTCTTGACATCATGCAAGAAGTCGCCAAACTGTACTATCTACAGGAAAACTATGATAGTGCTTATTACTACTTTAAGCAATTTGTCGCTATCCGTGAAGCCAGAGACTGGAATGTCTACCCCAATGAAAACATCACGATCGGATGGGTGTATGAAAAGGTAGGCCTACCCGAAGAAGCCCAAAAATTCTATCGTGCTTTTGCCGCATTCAGCAAAGAGGATCCATCCATCTACCGGAACTTATGGTTAGGAATCGATTATGCTCGGCAGGGAGAACAGGAGGCTGCCATAAAGCAACTCAAGACATTTGCCGAACATGATGATTTTCAATACTGGTTCCTACTATTGGAAAATGATCCGATACTCAAGTCGCTGCACAACCATCCCGAATTCAGTTCAGTGATGCAAAAAATCAAGGATCAATTTTGGGAAAATCATCAAGTGCTAGCGAAATCCCTGCGGGGCAAAGGCCTACTATAAACCAATACATGCAAACCAAAATTATGATAAAAAATATCCCTTCTTATTTATTCGGGGTTCTACTCTTAGTAAGTGCCGTGGCACATATTGCAAATCCCGGCTTTTATGCCCCAATGATCCCTGACTTCATTCCTGAGGGCTTAGCCAATGTTTTAACGGCGATCGTGGAAGCAGGAATCGGAATATTGCTTTTCCTACCGAAATATCGGCATTGGGGTGGTTTAGGCTTCTTCTTACTAATGATTGCTTTTTTACCTATTCATATTTGGGATCTCACCAAAGAAAATCCAGCAGTTGGGCCTTCGCCAGCGGCTGAGATCAGATTGGCGATTCAGTTTGTACTGATTTATGCGGGTTGGTGGATTTATAAAAAAGCTTAAGACGATAGTTTTCTGGCGGCAATACATCTGTTAGTACTCCAGCATGGGGTTCATAGGCATAATGTCAAAACAAATCATCTAATTGCAAGCTCTGATTAGACTGCAAAGCATCTTTTAAGATTTCTTGTTCTTCAATTCGTCCTATCAGTGTCTTCATACCAAGTAATTAAAGTTGCCAAATCTATGCAAAGATAGACTTTGGCAACTTTAATTAAACCATCTTTATCATCCATGCTGCCTACCTATCCACCGGTTTCCCATACACCTCAATCCAGTCCAAGCGAGAACAAGCCTTTGATCGCCCACCTGGCATCAGGTCCGTGAAACCAATTTCAACCACATTGGACAGGTCTGGATTTTTAGCCACCCCTACCTCAACAATGCGTTCAGAATCAAGATTATACCAGGTGATATCCTGGATATTGAATTCCGAAATGCGCCAATCCTTTGACGGTTCTGCTGCTTGATCACTAATGAGCCAATCTCCATTCGCTAGCTGCAAGGTAATTCTAAGCTGTCGGAGGCCGGCTTGCTTGGAACGCCACTTGATTTTTGCGTAGGACGATAAATCGACATTCTTGGTCTTGTGCTTTAAGGTGACCATCCAATTCTCTAAGCATAAACCCGACCACACATAGAATGGGTCATCCACTGGTTTGTCATGGTTGCTTTTTTTCAAGCTATCTAAACCAGCTCCATATAGCTGAACAGTTAAATCTGAATTATCAACATGATTCTGGTTTAAGGGAATTTCAGGTGGACTCTCTTTCCATCCTTCGTGAAAGAATAAGCCCGGGCGATAATTGTCCTGTCCAATCAACTGGCTTGCCATCGATAGGACAAGTAAGAGCATGATAGAGCGGTTCTTCATGGTTTTTTCGTTTTGAATGTACTTGATCGTTTTGTTTTCAGATTAATAAATACTGAACGAAAGATAATTAGAAGAACCTACAATCAATAGCTTTCACATCCCCATGTACCTCATGACCATTCTCATTTCTGGGTCATCACTGGCCATGTCGAACTGGATAGCCCATCTGAGCCCAGACCAAAATACCTTCATCCAGAATAGCCGTATGCTTGTAGCCAAAGCGTTGGAGGGTGTTAATCACTCTTCCAGATGCTGCATGTGGGCATGCGCAATAAGCCACCACAAAGGTGCTATCATTAGGTATATGTTGAATAAAATCCTTCGGTTCCTCATAATAAGGCACCGGCACCGCACCGGGGATATGCGTTTGCCGCCAGGCCACCTTGGACCGGGCATCCAAGAGCACAAAGCGTAAGCTGTCATCTAAGGCCTGTTTCACCTGTGCTGCCGATACAAAACGGCCATCTCGTAGGTCGAAATTAGGTCCTTGGCTATTGGGATTTAAAACATATTCTTCGGGGATAGGAAGCCTAATCGTATCATTTTCAGGAACATTCCAGCCCGAGGCACGGCTCCTAAGGAAAGCCGTCAGAGCTTCTATTTCCACCGTACTTAGACTATCTTTAAAAGCCACCATAGGCGTGCTATCTCTTCCCTCCGCGATTGCATAGCGTAGAAAGTCATCGGTGGCGGTTGCTAACAACATCGGATTACCTAAGGCGGGAGCTGTAATACCTTCCCCATCTACGCCATGACAGGCGGTACAGTATTTGGCATACAGCGTCGCTCCTAATTCTACATCTCCGGCGATGGGATCTCTGGAAAGTTTGGTCGGCTTTTCTACGCCAGCCGTCTCATTCAGCCATTTCAACAATAACTCAATTTCTATATAATCTAGCGGGCCACCTTGATCTTTCAAGTAGCCTGCCATAGCCGTGCCCTCTCTCCCGAACTGGACGGTATATCGCATGAAGTTAGAGGTCATGGACGTGGATAGCAGGGAATGGGACCGAAGAGAAGGTGCAAAATCAGCTGCATAGCCTTCGCGATTTTCCCCATGACAAAGGGCACAGTATTTTATGTATAGATCTTCTGCGTGCGCTATGGCTGTACTGTCCAATTTACCGGCAAAGTTAATGTTCAGTTTTTCTGCTTGTAGGCCCTGCTCTGCGGGTTCTTCTTGAAATGCTAATTGTACACCAAAGGCATGCTCCCGGAGTACCGTAATTCGATCCGTCAAAGTATCCATACGTAGGGCATTTTCCGGGAGTCTTGCACTTAAGGTATCATGAGTGGCTTGCAGATCATCTACTTCGAGGATGATCCCAAAGACTCCTTCTCCACGTTCCGCCAAGAAGCGCCCTACCTCATCCTCCTGAGATTGAGGGGCCCTGAGCTGCAATTCCTGATTTCGCTTGATTTGATAGCGAGCAAATTGCTCTTCCTTATTCACTTCCAATTCTACTAATCCCATTTTCCGCAGCGCTTTACGACTGGCGTTGAAATCCTCTACTGCAATTTGGATGGCTGCCGTTCCCACTACTCCATTGGGATGCTTAATAAAACTTCGCTGATAGTTATAGTAGGTTATCCAATCTGTTTCGACTTTATCATACGGCAGGTTGGCTCTTTGCGCAAAATGAGGCAGTTTCGCCACCGGATTATTTCCTCCAACCCCTAGCATTTGAAGTTGTGGCCCACCAGCATCAGCGTCCCAACCGGTCAAAGTATCAGGAGTCATGCGTATGTCACGAACCGAATCCACCTCAAACCCCTTTGAACTGAGCCATTCGTGTGTACCTTCCACAAAAGAACTAGAAAGTGTATACATTCTTACCCCCTCCTGCTGTTGTAAGAAATGTGCCAGAAAGGAATCTCTTCTACCCAGTTGTAAGGAATCATCCAGTGACACCAAGTCGAGTCCAGAGTTGTCTGCAAATTTTATGGATGCCTTAGTCGTTCCTTCAAATATTCCTTGGTTCGATTCATCAGGTTTGGGCTTGCCAAAACCTAAGACCTCTGAAAAATAATCTCTCGTACTTTGCAAATCCTCTACGACCAGCGTTGAACTTACAATTCCATATCCATTGCCCATCAGTGGATGCACACCCTCTATATTTTTATTTGGGTCAGATAAACAGGAGGTCAGTAAGACCGAACAAACAAATAGTAGTAGAAAGATGCCGGAGGTGGCTAGTGGGTTCGAGCATTGCGCCCAGTGCGAACAAAATCTGATCTTCATATTTCATTTTAGTTTTTGTGCATGGCAAAAGCTGTCGATAGAAGAAGGTGCCTCTTCGAAGACATACATGCGCATAACAGTTAGAGGTGTAATTGATAGACCATCAAAAACACCAAACAATTACCCCTTGCAAGACTGTAGGGACTAGAAATACATTTTGGAGAGAAACTTAAAGGATATTACCAGCCAGAAGAGTCAACTGCTAAAGATGCTGACTAAGGCTCGTTATTTTGGAGATTTATATTAAGAAGTGTGTTCCGTTTCACGAAAAGAAGTAATAATCTGCCGTCCCGCCCCTAGCCCTAAAGGTAAATCCACCCGCGGGTTGGGTTTCCTGACTGTCGACAGGCAGGCTTCAGGAATCAAAGTTAGGGCTGGCCTTTATCCGTTTCCTATGTCAAACCCTTAACACTAATGACATCTACAAGATAAGGGAAAATGATCAATTACAGCAAATAATTATCAAACGGTATACGGGCTGATCAAATGGCACTACCCTACCTAAGGGAATCAATCAAGTCAAAGGTAACGAGGCAAACCATTGGGCAAAGGCCTCCCAAGGAGCAATCTTAATTCGGAAAAGAAGAACGGAATGCACAAAAATGTATAGGCCAAGAATCAGCGGAAAGATCCATCTGCCTTGTTTTTGCTTTCGTTCCACGATGATTAAGCCGATTAATACAGAATAGAGTAAACCGATGGTGACCATGTACACTGGCCCTCCATCCGGCAAGAATACGTTTCTAATGAAGCGGAAAAGGGCGGGCTCAATCAGGACCAGACCAGCGGCCACCATCCCCCTTGCATGTAGCGCCGCTACACGTCGATAACGAATAGCGATAAAGAAGGCAACACCCAGAATAAATAAATCCTTAAAGGGCACCCATAGCCTCAATCCTAAATTCTCCGTGATACCGGATTTGGCATGGTGCGCCAAAAGAATCACCGAAAGGAATATCAGGGGGATCAATAGGTAGGAAGTCTTTCCCAGCAACCGATGTAGCTGTAACTTCTTCTTTTGTATCAAAATGGGTTGTACAATCAACAAGGCCAACCAAAGCGTAGCCGTCACGGCATGAAAATGGAAATAGAGCGTGAAGTCAGCCGTTCGATCAATAAATTTGGCAAAATAGGAGGGCCAGAAACCCAATATGGCTAATACTAAAACACCAATAAAGTAATAGCCTGAATTTTCGAAACCCATTTTCTTTTTGGTCAATGTAGTCATGGTATATTTCTAATTTAGCTCTGCATCAATTTTTTGGATCAAGTGTTCGATTTACAGATCCGATAGATGATACTTTTTTAGACTCCCTTCATCTAATCATTTCCGTCTTATCCTTCGGAAGAATTTTATCTTGTATTTCTGCTTTATGATGACGAGTTTAATTGCCCCGTGCAGCACCTTTCGGATCTTCTACTCCCTCTTTCACAGCTAGCCAGACTTTGACATAGCTTAATGACTAAAGTTAGGTTCTCTTTCAATAGGTTTCTACCACATATTGATGTGGGGGTGAAATGGACTTGCGACGGGGGCTTGGTGAAGAACTATCTGACTGCTAGGACAGTCAACTAATACACTTATTACTTTATGCATCAATTTTTTCGATAAAGAGCCAAGGCTAGATACCCGAAGTTGCTAAAAGGCAGGACTAGGCAAAACTTCCGATATCTACAGCGCTGCCTAATTGTTCATTTTTTTAACCGTACTTACCAACCTACACCATAAAGTTTTCAGCTTCCATTTTGATTATTAGCTTTATCGTTAGGATATTTATGCAGTGATCGAAACAGGAACCCATTCATGAAATTCACGCCTTACCTCGGCATACTCGTATTCCTATTGGTATTAATCATGAGCCTCACCTTTGGTTGTCAAAAGGAGGATAACGAAATAAACCCTCCAGAAGAGGAAAACCCACCCATCGGCTCCGATTCCTTATCTGCCACTCAAATCATGCAGAGGCTTAAAACGGCCTATCAATTGATGCCAGAAGAACAAGTTGCCATCAGTCGTGACAGTTCCACCTATGCACAGTACAGCCTACCGGTTACCCGCTATCGACATGGCATTTTAGGGGATCAAATTGAGGCGGGGCAATTGGTAGTTGTGTTGGAGGGTAAATTCTATGACTTAACCCTGGAGGATACCTATGTCTTTGAAGATATTCGACCACGTTTGGCGGATGTAGATTTAGATGGAGTATTGGAGATCATCACCATCAGAGCCCATCTGAATAATGGTGCTGGCATAGCCATTTACAAAGTCATAGATGATCAACTGCAGGAATATGCCAGCGTGGAAGAAATCGGGCGGGCCAACCGCTGGTTAAACCCAGTCACCATAGCCGACCTAGACCAAAATGGCACGGTAGAGATGGTTTGGATACAAACGCCGCATATTGGGGGCATACTCAAAGTAGCCTCCTTCACACCCGGGACCTTATCCGTTCTGGACGAAACCCGTTTATACAGCAACCATGCGATTGGGGAACGAAATCTCTGCCTCTCTGTACTGACCCAAGAAGCAGAACAGTTCATCTTTTACGTACCCACACAAAACCGGGATCAAATTGTCGGATTCACTTGGTCGGGAAGTACCCTGGAACAAACTTCTGTCCTAGACCAATCGGTTGATTTTTCAATTCCCTTACTTGATCAAGCTACTTTTAACAATAGCATTGAAAAGGAAGACAATTGTATTTTTTAATTAGCCTAGAATCTAGTGTGATAAGCTTATTAGTACCCATGTGGAATGTATACTGTACATGGAGAGTCTACAAGCCACGAGCAGGTGAAGAACAGATTGAGGGATAAACAGCATTGATTTAAGTTGAATTGCAGGTGAAATTGAAAATGGAGCAACGGACATAGGTAGGCTCCAGGCAAAGCAGGTATTCTTCATTGTGATCGAAAAATAAATAGAGCTAGTCGAGAAAATTCACCATCGATTTAAAGAACTTGACACCTTAAAAGAAGAAAAATAGAGACCTATGCTAAAATTCTTCCGAAGAATCCGGAAAAGTCTATTGAGACAAAATAGTTTTCGAAGGTATCTAATTTATGCTGTTGGACCAGGATTGAGATCTTTTACCATAGATATAAGAAATGATGCCAATCTCAAAGCGAGGAGTTTGATTAAGCTGATTGATGAATACCTAACAAATTGATGTGGTATAAGTATCGTAATGTATTAGGTAGAGCATTTTACAATTCGATAGGGCAGCAAAATCGTACACCTGTCTGACTACAAAAACTGACCAGCGAGAACCTCGCAACTAGCCTCGACAAACCACTGCTTAATTCCCCTTCCTCCTTTTCTTGGATGGCCAAGTAAGGGATTATCTCCAGATACAAGACCGAAAAGGGCAAGTATAACATGAACTTTTTAGCGCGAAAACCACGTGTACACAATACTATTTCAGAATATACCATAAAAATCCAGTGAAAAATCAATTCTGTCCAGTCACTTGACAAAACTCTCCGGTCGAGGAAAGGCCTTCTTACTGCATATTTGTATCGTAAGCTATTTGAAAGTTAAACAGTTAAAATCTACAGCGATGAAAAAGACATCCATTATTCAAGCCCCAGCAGAATTATCCGCCAGTCAGCTTACCTATAAGATCTGCAGATTTACAGTAAGAATACGGCGAGAAGCAAAAAGTGCCAGTTCTATAAAGCTATCCCCGCAAAAAAATCAACATAGGTAAAAGAATAATTTCCCCCCCTTAGTCACCTAAGACTAACTCCAAAAAACTAGTCTAATTTAAACCTGCTCAATCCACTTAAAACAACCAACACCATGCAAAACTCAAATCAACCTCTAGCGCACCAGATTCTCTTTGAAGCCAACGGTTTTACGGCCGAAATGTGTATTGAAGAAGAAAGCCTACGCCTAGCTTACAATTTGCGCTACCGAGCTTACCGCAGTGTGGATGCAATACCTGCCAACGCTCGGGAGATCTTTACAGATCGATATGATGCGCAAGAAAATGTACGTACCTATTTGATCTGGCATGAAGGTCAGGCGGTGGCTAGCGTACGCAGCCTAACCTGGTCATCCGCCTACAACTGGGCACCTACAGATTCCATCGTGCTCTTTAAAAATGACATTGACCAGCAACTTGGGCTCAACACCCCTGTCTTGGAATCGAACCGTTATGTAGTAGACCCTGAATTCAAAGGACGTAAGTCTCTAATGGCTCAGATGCTCTTGTTCCGTATTCAGGCCCTAGGTGCGCAGATAGATAATTGTAAGCATGTCATCACAGCAGTACGCCCGCGTCATGCCAGTTTTTACCAGCGGTTTATGAACTTTGAACCCATCTCGCAAGAGATAACGGTAGAAAAGGTCTCTTTCCCGATCCAACTCTTGGCTACTCCTGTTTCTTCCTGCGAAAAATTAGCCAAAAGCAGTGCACTAGCGGCTCATGAAGCAGCTGATCTGGAGAGATACCGGAATTGCTTGGCCACACTCAACCACAGAAAAGATCCTCTCAAAGTGGCCTAATCCAACCCCCTTTTAAAAACCTACGAAAGATGCTTAGCATGAATACCAACACAAATACCATAGTTGATTGGAAAGCCTACGCACAGAAATATGATATGTTGCTAGCCTACAATCCATTCTACCAGGAAACACATCAGGAGGTAATCAATAAGATCAGCGACTGGAATATGGCAGAAGGCGACCTGATCGCTGATGTGGGGGCCGGAACCGGCAACTATTCGGTAGAGGTAGCCCGACTTTTTCCCCAGGCTCGCATCTTGCACATTGACAATGACGAAGGCATGATTGCCAGGGCTAGTGAGAAAGCTGCCGAGCTGAAAAATTTCCAGATACTGGACAAACCAATCGGAGAAGTACAGTTTGCAGAAGAGAGTCTGCAGGGTTTACTATGTATCAATGCGATCTACACCTTTCCTAACCCAAAGGCCGAGCTGAAGAAAATGTATCGTTGGTTAGCTCCCGGCGCCCAAATTGTGCTAGTTGATGCCGGTCGGATCATGAACTTGCGAGCCTGGACGCTCGCCCTTGCCTGGAGCATGCTTAGAAAACATGGCTTACGTACTACCCTGAAGGTTTTAAAAGAAGCCAAAGCGGTCAGCCAACAAAATGCTTACATTCGAGAAAACCAGCAAAACGGTACATTCTGGACCCACAGTCACGAACAATTTTGCGAAGCGGTACTGGAAGCCGGTTTCCTAATCGAAAACGCAAGTGTCTGTTTTCGCGGAGATTGCGATCTCGTGATTGCTCGCAAACCCTAAGCCCCGAAACTCTTTTTCGTTTTTCCTAGATCACACTAATTATTCCCTTAATAAAGCACTTCCTCAACCGTTACGGGTAGCAGAGAAGACAGGAAGCCACTCCATACTATAACCCATTAAAACTAGCCGAACATGAATCCTCTGATTACCATTACGACCACCAATCTTAATCCATTCAAGTCCATTACTGCGCGCGAAATCCGAGCCAAGCAGCCAAAAGTAAAAACGGCCGGGATCATTGGTGGCTTGGGACCGCAGTCAACCAGCCTGTTTTATCAGACTTATACGCAGTACTGCCTGGAAAATCAGTTGTCTGCCTTTCCCCGTCTGATCATTAATAGTGTCAATATGTGGGAGGTGATCGAAATTCTGGCCGATAAGGACATGGATCGACTCTTCAACTTCCTGAGGAAGGAGGTGGAGATGATCCAGGATCAAGTGGATTTCATCGTCATGGTCTGCAATTCGGTTCACGCTGTACTCGATCAGCTTCGGGCTGTATCTAAGGTACCCATCCTGAGCATCTATGAAGAAGTGTGTAAGGACATCGCTCGTTCTTCCAGTAAGAAAGTGGGCATATTGGGTACCAAAACGACTACAGACAGCCAATTCTACCAGCAGGAACTCGAAGGCTATGGCATCAATCATGAAGTACTCCCCGATGCGCAAGGGGAAGCAATCGACAACCACATCTTTGAAGAAATGCTGCGCGGCCGTGATAATGGGACGATGAAGCAGTTGCTCTTGGACGGTATAGCAGACCTGCAGGCAAAAGGTTGTGATTCGGTCGTCCTAGCTTGTACTGAATTACCAATTTTCGTGAGCCAGGAGGATACGAATATGCCCTTGTTTTTATCTACGCAGATCCTAGCGCATACCGTGGTAAAGGAGTGTTATGCTTCAGATGCGGAAATGCATCCTATGCTAGATGCAAAGCGCTTGAGATTTTTTCCAAACCGCTTTGCATCAGTATAGTTTTTTCCTTCCTGGACTTCTAAATTCTGTTTCAGCATCGATCCGTCAGTATCGTAGATAAATTTACCTTTTTCGGTGTTCGTATTACCTTCAAAAAGGTGGCTTGCTAACAGCCTCTTTCGAGGCATCTCTATATCCTAATTATTCATTAAAAATTAAAATCTACCATTATGAAAAAGTCTATGAAAGCAATCGCATTTTTTATACTTTGCTTATTCTCCTGCAATGTAAATGCACAATTGTCCAAGGCTACGAATGAACAGTTTGCTGAAGTTACAGCCTTTGACTATAGCTTTTACGATCTTGCCAGACGAGCCAGTTGGATATCTACAACTCATGGCACCGGTAAAAATGATAAACTTAAGTTTGGTGTTGATCACAGAAACCTGGGGAGTGCCCGAAATGTAAATAAAAAAATGGAAGATGGTCGCGTTCTAAGCGTACTACACACCCACCCAAAATGGACCGCTAAAGGTGTAATAATAGGAACTTTCCCTGCTGTTGAAAGGCTCCCTGCAAATTTAAAACTAACCGGCTCTATTGGTTTTATTAAACCTCAAGGCTCACCGAAGTCCGATGGCGCAAGGTTTGTAATCTATATCCGATACCGTGATACAGCTTCGAAGAGAGACAAAAGCCATATCATTTATGATTTCTACAAGCGTTATGATGGCAAAATGAAAAACATCAATATTGACCTTTCCAAATTTGCTGGTAGAAAAGCGAGCTTCGAATTAAGAGTTGATACAGGTAAGAAACCTACAGAAGACTGGGCTGCCTGGTACAATATGCACATTTATCCTAAATATCAAGCTTCGCCAGCACCACCGAAGAAACCCTCAACGATCAGCAAAGCAGTTAATGCTTCCTTATATGGCCCCAAGCTTGATGAAGCCAAATTATTCGGACATGAATTCAATTTTTGGCAAACTGTTCAAGTAACCAAAGAAGGATCCAATAAAATTGTAACAGGAAGATTCAGTCATGCCATTAGCTTTGCTAAAAATGATAAATACTATTTCACCGCTAAATTTGACGCAAAGGGAAAGCTAACAAGTTTTGAACGTAAAATTGAAGAGGGATTTAAAATAATTACTCCAATTGTAAAATACGTTGCTAACGAATTAGTTACAAAAGTTCCAATTATTGGTGGTCAACTTCATGTTTCTGATGATCATATTGATTATTTAGCTAAGGTTGTAAGTGGAGAATTAGGAAAACCTTCCTGGGAAAAAGCAGCAGATGAAATTGCTGTTATTATCGCAGTTGCGGCACTTAGTACTTTGTAAGTGATATATAAAAAGAGAGCCTATTTTACAGAAGCGCTCTTGTTTTAGAATACGATTACCAGGTCTACCATACCTGGTAGTCGTATACCTCTCAGGAATTAGTTAGGGCGTAAAAGGAATAGGCTTTTCTCTAATCTATCCCATCTACGCTCTACAACGCAACTTACGTTAAATCGTATCCCGAAACGCTCCCGGAGTCATGCCAAAAACTTGTTTAAAAACTCGGTGAAAGTAATCCGGATCATTAAATCCAGCATCATAGGCCACCGCTGTGATCGTCAATTGCGGATCTTTCAACAGTTTCTTGGCATAATTCATTCGGATCGAACGGATCAGCTTCTTGGTGGAGAGGCCAGTAAGGGCACTGAGCTTACGATGTAATTGGGAATGACTCATCCCAATTTCGCGGCAAAGGTCCGGCACCACAAATTTTGGATCTGCTAGGTGCGCCTCGATCACCGCTCGAACCTGCTTTACAAATTGATGCTCCTGTTCCGCTTCTGCGGAATCCTTTTCATTCAGCGACACTTGGTCATCCGCCGTAAGAGACAAATAGTATTGTTGCAGTTGCCGACGCAACTCCAGCAGTTTTTGCATCCGGATCAACAATTCGTCTCTATTGAAGGGTTTTGGGAGATAGGCGTCCGCACCTCTTTGCAGTCCTTTCAGGCGGGATTCCACATCGGCCTTTGCGGTAAGCAATATGATCGGAATGTGGCTGGTGTGCGCATTGTTCTTTAGAATCTCACAAACTTCAAAGCCATCCTTCTCGGGCATCATCACATCGCTGATGATCAGATCCGGGACTAGATCCAAAGCCATATCAATGCCAACTTGGCCATTTTCGGCAAAAGTCAAACGATATTCCTCTTCCAGGCAGGAGGCGATGTATTGACGTACATCCGGATTGTCTTCGATAATCAACGTCAAGGGTGCTTCTACTTCAGGTTCAAGGTTAGGGGCAAAAGAAGAAGCCGGCGGGGGTACGAAGGCATTCAGCTTTTCTTCAACCATATGCGACAGAGCATCCTCTTTTATCGCAGCATCCCGGCTAATGGGAAGATGTATAGTAAATTGTGTTCCCTTTCCCAGTTCACTTTTCACCTGTATCGTTCCCTGGAGTACTTTGATCAGCTCTTTCGTCAATGCCAAGCCAATACCAGTACCTTCGCTAGCCCGAGTAGCGGAATCATCTACTTGATAGAAGCGATCGAAAATGTAAGCGAGCTTTTCTGTAGGAATACCTATTCCTGTGTCTTTTACCTTGAGCAACAAGTTCTCCCCTGCTTCAATCGCTACCGATACATAAACATCTCCCCCATCCTTTGTAAACTTTACGGCATTTGATAACAAGTTTGACACAATATGCAAAACTTTCTCCGGGTCGTAATCCATTACAATACCCTGTTCCTCAGTGAGGAAATGCACACGGATATCCCTGGACGCTGCGTAGGAATCAAAGGACGCTGTGATGTACTTTAGGTAAGCCAACATATCGCCCTGCTGCATGTGAACCAGCGCCTTTCCCGATTCTAATTTTCGCAGCTCCAGCATCTGGTTGATCAGATTGAGGAGATGATGACCATTCCGTTGAATCATATGCAGGCCGCTCTGAGCACTTTCCTCCAACTCTTCGGTCAAGCGGTCGGTAATGCCCAGTATGATGGTTAAGGGCGTGCGGAATTCGTGTGTGATATTGGTATACAGGCGAGTTTTCAGGGCGTCTAGTTCTTGAAGTTGGTTCAGTTGTTCTTTTGTCTGTGCCGCCTCTTTATGACTCTCAATTTCTTCAATGGCTCTTTTGATGGTCGCTTCCAGGTCCTGGAAATCAATAGGTTTGGTCACAAAGTCAAAAGCCCCATTGTTCATTGCTTTTCGAATATTCTCGAGATTGCCATAGGCGGAAACCATTACGGTTTTAATTAGGGGATTGATTTCCCTCAACTTAGCAATAAAGGTGAGCCCATCCATCCCTGGCATATTGATGTCACTTAATACGAGGTCGATATCGGTCTGTTCTCGTATTTTTTCTAGGGCTTCCAGTCCGCTTAAAGCAAAAACTAACTCAAATTCCTTGGCCCTGATCTGCCTTCTAAATTTTTGCGTGATCAGATATTCCAATTGAGGTTCGTCATCGACGACCAGGATTTTTGTTTCCATTCTTAAATTTACTTAAATAATCCATTGGCAATTGGCAGGGCAATCACAAAGGCCGTAAACGACCCTTCCTCACACTCAAAGCTCAACTTTCCTTGATGCCCCTGATGAATGATATCATAGCTGATCGATAAACCCAGGCCCGTACTTCCCTGACCGGTTGGCTTGGTGGTGAAGAAAGGAGTAAAGATTTGCGCCCTGATTGCATCTGGGATACCGATACCATTGTCTCGAATACGTATTTCTATGTACTCATTGACCAGCTCCGTGCCTACCTGGATTACAGGTTGGTAAGGATGGCCTTCGCGATTTGCTCTTTCTATCACGGCATCGCAAGCATTATTGATTAGATTGATCAATACCCGGCCTATATCGCGAGGATTGACGACGATTTCGGGTATTTCCGCCGCTAATGCTTGTTGGATATTGATCTTAGCTTTCTCCCTTTCATTCTTATAGCCATGGTAGGCCAGCTTCACATACTCTTCCACTAGTGCATTCAGATCAGTCCGCACGCGTTCCCCCTGGCTGGTATTGGCATGATCCATCATACTGCTGACGATGCCATCGGCCCGCTGCCCGTTTTCTTGAATAAAGGCAGCGTTCTTTTGCAGACTGCCCAGCACTTCCAGCACCCCCGCATAGTCCTCCGGATCTTTGGAGTTTTGATAACGCTCGAGTTCTTCTTTGAGTTCATCAGTCATTTCCACGGAGAGTTCGGCGAGATTATTGACGAAATTGAGGGGGTTTTTGATCTCGTGGGCAATGCCGGCGGTCATCTGGCCCAGGGAAGCCATCTTTTCCTGCATAATGAGTTGTTGCTGCGTGGTTTGAAGATGGTCCATAGCCTGTTCTAGTTGTTCATTTTTTTCCCGGATTACTTTGGCTTGTCGGGCTTCGGCCTGCTCCAGTTTGCGCGTGAGCTGGAAGCGGTAGACGCGGTAGACCGAAGCGAAGGCAACTAAAGCGTAAAAGGTATAAGCCCACCAGGTCTGCCACCATGGAGGGCGAATGGTAAAGGTGTAGCTAAAGGGTTTACTCCAGACTTGTGCTACCCCAATTGCCTTTATTTGTAAGGTAAAAGTCCCATGCGGCAGATTCCTATATTCGGCTTTTGGTTCAGGATGAGGGACGCTCCAGTTTTGGTCATAATTTTCCAGCAAAAAACTGTAGTGTACCTGCTGTGGTGCTTGCCAATCCGTAGCTGAGAATGAAAAACTAAGGTGATTCAGATGGTAGGGTAAAGAAAGATGTAAGGGATAGTTTTGAAAGGGCACAATGGAATCAAAAGAATTACTTAGTACTTGTCCAAAGGGGAATTCGTTTTGATAAGCTGTATCTGCAAGGCGCCTGTAATCGACAAATTGTTGATCAACTTCGATGTGGGTCAACTGGACATTTTCAGGAGCTGCGTCTGGTAAATCATACTGATTGAGGTCAAGCTTTTTGAGTCCATTAGAACATCCCCACCAGATTTGGTTTTGCTGACTTAATAAACCTTTAGGAAAAGGCTTGAAGGCTACTTTATTGAGGCCATCTGTACTGCCGAAGGTTAAAGGCTGGTAAAGCTGGTTGTCCGTTTGGGTTGCTATGGCACTATCTTCGGCAATGGGTTTGAATACGGTTAGCCCACGGTCGGTATTGACCCAGAGGTTGTGGTTGTGATCTTCTACTATAGAAAAGGTATTATTGCTATTCAATCCATTATCGGTCGTAAAATTGGAAAAGCTGGTTCCATCAAAACGACTTAAGCCACCCACTGTACAAACCCAAAGGACGCCCTGGCTATCTTCTAACATATTCCGAACATAATTATGAATTAAACCTTCATTCGTCGTATAGTTAATAAAACTTTCGCCATCATAGCGGCTCAGTCCACCTCCAAATGTCCCAAACCATATATTGCCCTGACTATCTTCCAGGATTGACTCTACCGTATTATTGCTTAAGCCTTCCTTAGTACTAAAATGCGTAAAATCGCGGCCATCAAAACGCGTTACACCTTTACGTTGACTACCACACCACAAATTATTCTTTCGATCAACCAGAATACTTTCGATTTGGTGATCGGTCAAGCCTTCTTTTTGGGTATAAAAAGTGATCGTCCCGCTTTCTCCCGAACTGGGATCAAAATGTCCAACACCTATGCTGTTGTCTAATAACCAAAATTTTCCCTCAAGATCCTCAACTACTGAGGTATAGCTACTCCCGCTAAGTCCTTGCTCTTTATGATAATTGCTGATATGCTCGCCATTATACTGGCTAAGTCCTCCACTGGAGGTACTAAACCAGATATTTCCTACTTTATCTTCTGTAAGAGCACTAACTGTACTGGGCCCATTGGCAGTAATTTGAGCATGATGCTGGAATCCATCTTCATCGAGGCGGTTTACACCACCACCGATGGTTCCAAACCAAATGTACCCCCTTTTGTCTTCCAGTATAGAAAGAATATTGAGACTAGTGAGGCCATCTTTCTCGGTATAGTGGGTAAAATGGGTACCATCAAAACGACTGACACCTTCCCCCCAGGAACCAAACCATAGGTTACCCCGGCTATCTTTCAGGGAGGACACAATTGAATTGCTGAAAAGTCCTTCTTCCTGCGTGTAATGGGCAAAACTTTTACCATCAAAACGGTTCACCCCACCGCCAAATGTGGCAAACCATAAATTCCCTTCACCATCTTCCTCGATAGACCAGACGTCGGGGTGACTTAAGCCTTCAGCCGTGGTGTAGCGGGTAAAACCGCTGCCGTCAAAGCAGCTCAGGCCGCCGATACCACCGCCAGTCCCAATCCACAACTTACCCTGACGATCTTCAAAAAGGGATAGCACATCGTTATGCCCCAGTCCATTGGCCTCCGTATAATGGGTAAAGGTAGCCCCATCAAAGCGGCTCACCCCACCACCATTGGTCCCAATCCATAAATCCCCCTTACTGTCTTCCAGCAGAGTGAAAATGTTGTTGTTGATCAAGCCTCCTTCCGTCGTAAAATGGGTAAAAGAATGCCCATCAAATTTAGTCAAGCCACCTCCACGGGTACCGATCCAAATATTGCCCTTGCTGTCTTCGCAGAGGGACCAAATAATGCTATTGCTTAAGCCCTCTTTCTCTGTATAATGTGTGAAGTAGGTACCATCGTACTTGCTCAATCCCCCACCGATCGTTCCAAACCATAAATTACCCTTGCTATCCTCTAAAGTAGACCAAATCAATGGAACGCTTAATCCCAGTTCCACGTCTAGATATCGGATATCGCGGGCGGCCAACTCTTCCATTTGAAGTTTTGAAGCCCTGACCGGAGCCGGATGAAAGGCAGGTACCACGGTACTATTGGCTTTAAGGGTTTCGGGCATTGGGATACTATCCTTTCCAGGTGTAATAACCAATAATTCGTCCGGTATTTCAACGACCTTGGGCTGGCCTGCCGGACGTATATTGTTGTATGCGGGGAAGGTATGAGGGGCTCCCCGAATGGGGATGATTTTTGGTGCGGCTACACTATCGGGATTGAGTCTTTTACCTTTGGAAGGGATAGGCTCACCGGTCAGTAAGCTATCTCCAGAACTGCTTATCAGGTAATGGACTGGGTTTTTCGGCGATACTGATTGGGTTGGCCTGGCGTTCGTTGCTGTTTTTTCGGTGCAACTATAGGTAAACAACAATATGAGAAAGCAGGATAGGTGTATTTTTAAGCACATGCTAGCAGGTGATTTTTTGGAGTATTCTCATATCGAGGGCAATTTAAGTCGTCTGCATGATAAATCTCTTGTTGATGCACTTTTTCCATGTAACTAATCAGCCTCAATAGCCAAAGCAATCACAAACTCCGTAAACGCCCCTACCTCACACTCAAAGCTCAACTTTCCTTGATGCCCCTGATGAATGATATCATAGCTGATCGATAAACCCAGGCCCGTACTTCCCTGACCGGTTGGCTTGGTGG
>JABSSL010000015.1 GCA_013214355.1 Saprospiraceae bacterium
AGATCGGCTTAGGGCGTCGCAGTAGGCTTATGAATCCCCCCCTCTGCCTCCCTCGCCCTTACAGGTGTTGTCACCTGCAATTCCCTGTAGTCTGGAAATCAAGGATAGATGTTGGTAGGGATACGCAACATCGGCTTAGGAATCGCCAGCCATTTCAATGATCTTCCGTCAATGCTGTGATAGGAGTAAGTACGATCTTTTCAAATTCTACTTCGGAGCCTTCGGCTTGTACTGCAATTTGTCCGCGACTGGTCGTACAATCATAGCCTTCGTTGACGAGATCGCCATTGACCCATACTTTGATCTTATCTTCTAAACATTCAACAATTATATCATTCCACTCTCCAAGTGGCTTTTCTGAGTCATCCGTCAGATTCAATATCCTCCTTTTCTTACCCTCCACGATGCCCCATTCCGCTTTGGGCCCACGGCGTTCCTCCATTTTGGGCACTTTGATATCCTCCACAATGCACCAGAAGTCGCCCGCATTTTGGTGCATCATCTGCACCTCCAAGGATTTCGGAAACATCTCGTAGAGCGAACGTGGCGTTGAAGCATGTACTAGCACTCCGCAGTTTCCTGGCTCCCCCGCAAACCGATATCGGACCTCTAGGCGGTAATTCTCATAGGATGCATCAGTGATTAGATGCCCTTGTGGATTACCTAGGCTCACAAGCTTACCGTCTCTTACCAAAAAAGGCTTGGTCGTATCCGGAGCTGCATCCATGGCCGGCACATCCATGTGCCAGCCTGTTAGGCTAGAACCATCAAAGAGGTCTATGAATTCCGCTGTTTGGCCACAGGCAAATAGGATCAAGGCGAGGAGGGAAACTAGGAGGTATTTCATATCTTCCGATTTGATGAGTCTGGACAATTTAGGGGTATATGGACTTACTTCTGGTAGTATTTTTTAATAATATGCTTAGCAGTAGGCAAAGTCATTTGCTTAGTGGAGCAAAGATTTGTCCGCTTTGATCAGCTAAGCTACCTTTGAAGTGCATTTTCTCCATCATAAATAATATAAAGAATAGTTTGAGCATCAGCTTAGGTAAAGTATTGATCCTTTTCCCATTTCTGCTCTTTTTTTTTGGGATACACCCTCTGGCTATTGGGAGTGATTGTAGATGGGACTCTGCTAAAGTTTCCCAATGGGAGAAGGCTGGCGATAGGGCTTTGATTCAATCCTACCTGAATGAGCAAGTAAATTGCTTGGGAAAGGTAGAAGATGGATCTGTAGTTGAATTTTTGCAAGAACTGTCCTCTATGGCCACGAAGTCGGGCCAGCCCTTATTGAAAGGCTATGTTTTGGAACAATTGGGGCTTTACTATCGCTTGCGCAAAGACTATCCAGCCGCTCTTCACTGTTTCTTGGAAGAGATTTCACATTGGGCCAAGCTTGACGACCATTTTGAACAGGCCAATGCACTAGTGGATATCGCCGAACTGTATGGACAAGCTGGGAATTTCTCCAAAGCATATACCTATCTCCTGCAAGCCTACTCTTTCTACCGACAAGTGGGACTTAAGGGACCACTAGCTACCACAGCTTCCCGATTAGGTTTCTACCATAAAGAAAATGCTCAGTATGACAGCGCTTTTTTCTATTTAGAAGAAGCAAAGCTTTTACAGCAAGACATTCGTGATCTAGAAGGACTCGTTTATACCCTCAATCACCTAGGAAGAATCTACAAGGATAAAGGTCAGGTACAGGAGGCCGACGAGCATTATCAGACCGCGCTTAATCACGCGATGACGTTGAAGAACCGACGCCCAGAAGCTTGGACCTTAATCAATCTTGGTTTTTTAGCACTGGATCAATCTGCCTTTGGGGAGGCGCAGCCGTACTTTGAAAAAGCCAGGAGATTAGCCGAAACGGAATCGATGCTTGAAATCTCACGCTTAAGTTTTGAGGGGCTGTATCGTTTGGCAGCGCAAGAAAAGGACTTTGAACGGGCCTTCCAGTTTTACCGACAATACCAGGAACTGAGTGCCCAATATCGAGACAATCAATTGACTAGTGCACTGACGGAGACGGAGTGGCGCTATCAGCAGAAATTATTGCAGCAGGAACTTGAAATTGATCGTTTAGCCCGTAGTAAGGATCAGCTGTGGAAATGGTTGGGAGGGGTGGCTTCTGTGCTGTTATTGACCCTGCTGGTCGTTAGCTGGTTGAGTTTTCGAAACAAGCTACAGGAAACGGAGCGGGAAAAACAAGATTTAGACTTAGCCATCGAAGCATATGCAAAACAGAACAGTCAGTTGCAAGAGCGTATTTTGAATGCCCAGCAGGACAAATCTTCGCTGGAATGGAGCACGATTGAGCAATTGATTCAGGAGCAGTATCCTTCTTTTAAATCCAAATTGCTTGAAAAACACCCTAATCTGAGTGAGCACGATCTCCGTTTTTGCATGCTATTGATGAGCTCGTTTTCCACCAAAGAGATTGCTGGATACTTCAATATCTCTCCAGCCAGCGCTAACAAAACACGCTATCGCTTGAGAAGAAAGTTAGGACTTACCCGAGAGGAGAATCTCCTACGGTATCTAGTGGATCAAGTTTAAGAACAGGCCCTAAGTACTTTGTAACATAAGTTATTTGGAATTATGGGGAGCAGATTTTAAGTAAGCTCAAGGCGCGAGGAGGGAAAACCTGTCGGGCCGCCAGGCGGGATAGCCTTAGCTACTTGACCGACGAGCAACGCAGGGCTTGTTTAAAAGATGCCGCCAGAAACCAGAGAAATTTATGTTACAAAGTGCTAAGTACCCCTTGTCCATAGAATGTCAATAGCCATAGTTTGTCCATAGGGAATTTTAGCATCCTTCGTACTTATTCCACTCCTTTGTGGAAAACACTCGAAGTATGTTGAATGCAAAGTCATGGTTATTGTGGATCATTTTAGCTATCCCTTTTTTTGCTGCTGGGCAAGTCACTATCCCAAAAGAAGTGGAAGATCGCATAGATCGACTTTTTTCGGAAATTCCAAAGGAAGGACCAGGTTATATGATTGGCGTGCTGAAGGACCAGCAGGTACTTTTTCAGAAAGCTTATGGCCTAGCCAATGTAGAACATCAAATTCCCATATCTGCCCAAACCGTTTTTAACGTGGCTTCGTTATCCAAGCAATTTACCGCCGCTGCGGTAGCCTTGTTGATCCTTGATGAGAAGCTCTCTTTAGAAGATCCCGTTCATCAACACATTCCTGAATTCCCGAAAGCTTATCATGCTATCCAGGTCAAACACCTCATGTATATGTGCAGTGGCCTCCAGGAATATTATGCCTGTGAACGAAGCAATGGAACAGATTGGAGTTCCGTCAACTTCTTTTCCATAGATACAGCCATCATTGCAAACTTCCAATACGGGAAACTGAACTATGAGCCAGGTACTCGTTGGTCATACAGCAATATCAACTTTATGCTACTGGCCCGGATCGTAGAAAACATCTCCGGCCAACGCTTTTCTGAATTTGTTCAGGAGAGAATCTTTGAACCATTGGGTATGCATAGCACGTTGATCAACGATAACATCTTTCAGCCCATTCCCCATCGTGCTGATGGATACCTGGTGCCGGAACAATCCAATAGCGCCTCCTATTTTCAAGAGAAGGGGGTTATCCCAACATCTGCAGTACCACTGCTGCAGGTTCGACGCAATTCGCCCCATTACGGTGGAAGTGGATTATATACTTCCTTTGCAGACCTTGCCAAATGGGATGCCAATTGGTATACACATCAGTTAGCGGGCCCGGCGTTTTATGCACTGATGCACCAACGCATGCCCTTCGACCATTCCAAAACCAATGATGCTTTTGGATTGGTCTTTGGAGACTTCAATGGCGAACAGATCATTTGGTATGACGGTCAAACACTAGGGTTTCGAGCTTACATGATGCGTTTCCCTGAGCACCAATTGACGGTGATTTGCCTATCCAACTTGGAAACGGGACCTCCTCCTAGGACTAGGACGGATAAATTATTGGACATTCTACTGGATTATGGGATTTTGAGATTCTAAGACATAATTGAAGCCTTTACAATCTTACTATTTGACGGCAACTTGCACAAGATTCCTAAATGCTGCACAAGCATTCGGAATCTTGTGCAACGGCGCTATTTGGCCCCATGTGTAGGGTAGGGTTACCATGACTATCTTCATGGCATTGAAGTATAGCTTGTTCGAAAGGGGCAGATCCAGAAGGCCGGCTAAGATTAGCTACATTTACTTTGTAAAACTTGAACATTTCAAAAGAGGAAATATGGACAAAGTGCTAATCTTTCTTTTTCTAGTACTGCTATCTAGTACCCTAGGGCATAGTCAAATAGATACCTGCCTGAACCCGACCCCCAAGCACATCCTAAAATCCCAATATCTGGGAGAAGAGAGAGAATGTTGGGTCAGATTACCCTTGCGGTACAATTCGGAGGAATCTTATCCTGTAATGTATGTCTTTGATGCAGAATGGCGCCTTGGCCTCATTAGCCATATCGTTTATGACATGGGGGGCAATAAAAAAATACCCAAGCATATTGTAGTGGGAATACCGCACGTGGATTGGCAAAACAAAAGAGGGGTAGACTTAACTTTTAGTGAAACAAGAAATGAATATGATGGAACGCCAGTGGATTCGGCAGCATACAACTCAACTAATGCTGGGGGAGGAGAGCAATTTTATCAATACCTTGTCAAAGAGCTGATGCCACTCATTGATAGCGTGTACGCTACTGATGGACAAAACATCTTAGTAGGACATTCTTATGGGGGCTATTTTAATAGCTTTATTTTAGGCAGAGATCATCCCTTTCAAGCCCTGCAAATTTATGACCCAAGCATATGGTACAATCGAGGAGAAGCTATCAAAGCAATTAAATCAGACTTGGCAAAAGACAAACAGTTAAATGTCTTTATCACCTATCAACCTGAGCCTGCGTACCATTCTACGAAAATTAAAGAATTGATTGAACTCTTGGGCCACTATGAGGGTATCGACTTAGGGTATAGAGAATACAAAGATGAGACGCACAATTCCTTGTACTTGATCAGTTTCCTAGATGGTATTAAGCACTTGTATAAGAATTGGAAAAAAGAAGATTGATTTACATAAAACTAGGGAATACGGAGGCTAGGAAATTAGCTAGACTATAAGAGCGGAGGATGAGCGGCCATTTAAAATCACCCCCACCCCCCTGCACTTCATTTCAGTATCTGCGTAACTTGCCCAGCACCGATGGTACGGCTACCTTCTCGCATGGCAAATGGAAGGCCCTGCTCGATGGCTACCGCTTTGTCCAAGGTCACCTCAAAGCGAATGGTATCGCCTGGAAGCACCATGTCCACGTCCGCAGGCAAGGTAATTTGCCCCGTGACAGCCGTGGTACGGAACAAGAACTGAGGACTGTAGCCCGTGAAAAAAGGATTCTTTCTTCCTCCTTCCGCTTTAGTAAGCATATAAGCCTCACAGGTAAATCGCTGTAGGGCATCGATGGAGTTAGGCGCGCAGATGACCATGCCGCGGCGGAGAAGTTCTTTATCGACGCCTCGCAACAATAAACCTACGCTGTCTCCTGCTATACCTTCCTCCAGTGTTTTCTGGAAGGTCTCAATGCCGGTTACGGTAGAGGTCATGCCATTAGCACCTAAGCCAAGGATTTCTACCTGATCCCCTTTAATGACCCTACCCCGCTCGATTCTACCCGTAGCAACGGTACCTCGACCAGTAATTGATTCCATACTTTCGACGGGCATCAAGAATGGCTTATCGAGGGCCCTCATTGGCGTAGGGATATGCTGATCCACGGCATCCATCAAAGCAGCTATGGCTTCGATGCCTTCAGCCTCACCATGTAGGGCTTTCAGCGCAGATCCCTTGACAATGGGCGTTTGCTCGCCATCGAATTGGTATTGATCCAGGAGCTCTCTGATCTCCATTTCGACTAGCTCGAGAAACTCTGAATCATTGACAAGATCAACCTTATTCATGAAGACCACCAATTTAGGAACACCTAACTGTCGAGCCAGTAGGATGTGCTCCCTTGTTTGCGGCATGACTCCATCCGAAGCGGCAACCAGTACGATAGCTCCATCCATTTGGGCAGCGCCAGTAACCATGTTCTTTACATAGTCGGCGTGTCCTGGGCAATCAATATGAGCATAGTGCCTATTTTCAGTCTCGTATTCGATCTGTGTGGCCGTGATGGTAATGCCTCTGACCTTTTCTTCCTGGATAGAATCGATTTTGTCCAGGCCTTTGTGTTCTGCCAAGCCTTTCCCGGCTAGGTAGAAGGTGATAGCAGAAGTGAGCGTGGTTTTTCCATGATCGACATGTCCGATCGTGCCAATGTTAACGTGTGGCTTCTCACGTTTGAAAATCATTTTAGACATGATTTTGAGTTTTATTGATAAAAAAATGGACCTTCTATGACCATTTTTGTGGTCAACTTAAAATGAAGATCATAAGCAATTGATAATGAGCGTTGATCGAAGTTTCAGTTGACTCTAAACACAAAAATGTTCAGAGAAGTAAAGTGAATTGGTCCCAGTGCTCCTGATCGAAGTGATGGTGCTATTAGAGCAAACTGCTAGAATGACTTGTATTGGATTTGCAGCTGCTCTACTAACAACTGCAAATGAATGTTGGGAAGTTGTTAGAATAGCGAGTCCAATGAGGAGTAGGAACTTTCTTGCTGCTGTTCATTTGCCGATCGACTTATGTATAGGTCGAAGAATGGGAACAAACGAGCGTTCTCCTGTTTTTGTAGCTGCCGATTGGCCGTGATATTTTGGAAAGTATTTTTCACCGTATGGGAGTAATAAAGTTATTGATTCGGTGCTATAACAGAAGAAGGCAAGATAAAAGTTCCAGATGGGGAAGTTCTACTTGATAAGGGGATCGCAGAAGGACTATGCTATTACACCAGCTACTACAGCTGAAACATAATTTTAGTGAAAGTGAATATCTCAATGAATGGGGTGATTTCTCTTGTTTTGTTCTAACTTGGTAACGCTCACGAATTGAGGATGAATCAAATTGAATGCAATGTTGACTCCTGATCCATACTCCCTTTACCGATCCTTTTTACTTCTGCTGGGCTTCCTTACATTGGGTGCTTATGAAGACAAAAATAGTCCCAAAAGTGCTGAACCTGAACCCGAGGAGGTCAGAGGGATTTACGGCTCTCCGAAACCGCTTTGGGATCAGGGATACCGGCTTGAGGAGATTGGGGTAAATGCCATTTTTGTCCACAGCGGATCTATCCAAGCTGAAATGCTAAAACGTGCACAGTCAGAAGGTGCCCAGTTTTTTGCTGAGTTCGCAACGCTCAATGGGGAAAATTATGTGGAAAAGCACCCCGAGGCCTGGGCGATTAACGAAAAAGGTGAACCCGTGGAAGCAGCAGGCTGGTTTATGGGGGTTTGTCCTACGGAACCGGGATTTCGCCGTTATCGGTTTGATCAACTGAGAGATTTGCTCACTAACTATGAGCTGGACGGCGTCTGGATGGATTATGTGCATTGGCACGCACAATTTGAAGAACCCGAACCCATCTTACCTGAAACTTGTTTCTGCGATCATTGTCTCGGGCGTTTTTCGAATGAAAAGAACATCGAACTAGCAATGGGTGCTACTGCCGAAAAGGCGCGGTGGGTACTTAGTCAAGAAGATCATAATTGGAGAGAATGGCGATCTCAAATTATTTTGGAATGGGCGGTAGAAATGAAGAAGATCATTCAAGAAATCAGGCCGGGGGCTCTTCTGGGCTTGTATCATTGTCCATGGGAAGACCAGGAGTTCGAAGGGGCCAGGCGCCGCATCCTGGGTCTTGACTACGACTTATTAAAGGAAACAATTGACGTGTTTTCACCGATGGTCTACCACGAGCGTATGGGCCGACGACCGGAGTGGGTCGAAGAGAACATCAAGTGGTTTTGTGAACGACTGGCTTTGGGAAAAGAGGCTTATCCCAAGATATGGCCCATTGTGCAGGCCCATGATTCCCCAGGGATTGTGTATCCGAAGGCATTTGAAACAGTCTTGTCTGGCGGACTAGTCGGTTGCTCTAGCGGAGTGATGATGTTTACGACGCGAGCCATTGCGGAAAAGGAGGAGAAACTGAAGATTGTCAAAAAGATATACCAAAGTCAATCAAGTCAATAACAATATTCCAGATGAACAATTCCAGAAGGCTAATTTGAAGCAAGGGTTTACAACTTCTATACCCCATCCAACCCAAGATTTAAATCAAAACATAACGAATGAAACCATCTAGAAGAGTATTTCTTAAGGACTGCAGCTTAATGGCTACCGGAATCGCCCTACTGCCTGCTATGGCTTTCTCAGAGGAAGACAATCGTGGAAGGCTAGCGCAACTATTGATGAAACTATCAGACCTAAACGATGCTAAGGTGGATCGCCTGATGGCTCTACAAATTGATAAGCCGGGTGACCGCTGGCATGGTGGGTTGAGCAATGCTTATGAAATTCCCAATGCACATGCTACCAAAGAGATTATCTTGAAATTAGGAGCTTCTTATGCCTCACCTCATTCTAGATATTATCTCTCCGACAAATTGGTGAAGCCGATGGAGAACGCTATCCAGTGCCTACTTAATGTGCAATATGAGGATGGTACCATTGATTTGTATAGCACAAATTTTCATTCAACGCCAGATACTGCCTTCATTATAAATTATCTGAGTCCGACTTATGTTAACTTGAAGCGCTTGGATCGTACTGAAATGGGGGTTTTCCTGGAAAAGATGGAGGCTTTTCTGAAAAATGCAGGAAAATGCTTGTTAGTCGGAGGGGCACATACGGCCAACCATCGTTGGGTGATTGCTTCGGCCTTGGCGAGACTTAATTCATTTTTCCCATCAAAGAAATATACGGACCGGATTGATGTTTGGCTAAGTGAGGGAATCGACATGGACCCCGATGGGCAATATACAGAGCAAAGTGTATCTATTTATTCGCCCACTTGCGACGATATGTTCCTTACCATGGGGCGTTTGTTGGAGCGGGAGGATTTGATGGATGTAGTGCGCAAAAACCTGGATATGACTTTGTACTATATTCAACCCGGAGGGGAAGTACTAACTGATGCTTCGGGAAGGCAAGATGCTGCACGCACGGGATATGTAAATGGATACTACTATACGTACCTATTCTTTGCGATCAAGGATAAAAAACCTGCTTATTCAGCCGTTTGTGCGCTCATCGAGCGAGAAATGCCCGAGCGGGTTTTGCATTACCTTCCTTATATCTTGGAACTTCCTACATTTAACCTGTCGATACCTGCTCCCTCAAAGATTCCGGACAACTATTTCAAACGCTTTGCCCACTCCGGCGTATTTCGCATTAGAAGAGGAGAGACGGATATGTCAGTCATAGAAAAGAACCCAACATTTTTTTCCTTTATGAAGGGAAATGCAGTGTTGCAATCCCTTCGTTTAGCCGCTGCTTTTTTTGGAGAACGAGGACAATTCATAGCAGAACAAACGGATTTTGATGGAACGAAAATTGTACTCTCCAAAACGGAAAAGCATGGATATTTTCAACCCTTTCCTAAAGACAAAATTCCGGGAGATGGTATTTATGAGAAGATGCCAAGAGAGCAAAGAACACTCAGCGAACCGCAGGTTATGCATTACCGAGTTAGTATTTCAGAAAACAACGGTAAACTAAGGATGGATATTGAGGTGGAAGGGACGGATCATGTGCCAGTGTCCATGGAAATGAGCTTTAGGCCTGGTGGTGAACTCTCAGGTACGACTACGGATAAGTTTGTTGACGATTCCTTCTTTCTGGAGGAAGGAATGGGACAATACAAAGTCGGAAAGGACATCATCACATTTGGACCAGGGCTTGCGACACATAAGTGGGCCACCATGAGAGGCATGTTACCCAAGCAAAACGGGAACAGCGTCTATATAACAGGATATACTCCGTTTAAACACACCATTGAGTGGTTCTAGAAAAAAGGACAAGGACGAATGGTTGATCGTATTCGTAGCCTTCAAATCCTGTTACGGCGGATGGCTTCTAGTTTCTGCTAGTACCTTCATCCAGGTATTGAGCAAAAAATGTATTTCTAAAAGTTCTTCCAATGGGGAGTTTGTCACCGTCCATATAGATCTGATTATTCGAGATCTTTTCGATGGAGAGCACATTTACGAGGTAAGACTTGTGGATCTGACAGAAATGGCTGGTAGGGAGTTGTTGCAGCCAGTATTTAAGAGAGTGATTAGCCAGGTGTTTGGTTGCTTTGGTGAAGACCCAGGTGTAATCTCCATCGGCTTTGACGTATTTGATGCTCGTTTTTTCAATTCTTATGTATTCTGATCCCGATTTGATAAAGAGGATTCCATCTGGTGGGTTGGTTTTTGAATCGACTTCTAATTTAGATTTACCTGTTCCCCGTTCTAGTAAGCGTTCGGCCTTGGACACCGCCTGCAAGAAGCGCTTAAAGGAAAAGGGTTTCAATAGATAATCCACTGCATCCAATTCATATCCTTGTAAAGCATACTCGGAGAAGGCGGTCGTAAAGATGATTTTGGGCTGGGGGCTGAGGAGGCCTACCAGATCGATTCCTGATAATTTGGGCAAATGAATATCCAAGAAGATAAGGTCGACGGACTGCGCATTCAAAAAACGTCTGGCAGCAAGCGCGTCCCCAAAAGTCTCCAATAGATCAAGCGTATTAGTCTCCCCGATGTATCTTTCCAGGATGCTTTGAGCATGCGGTTGGTCTTCAATGATAATACAAGTCATTACTCTCCTAAGATTTTACATTGGATAAATCCATCTCCAGTTTGACCTCATAGAGGCCCTGCTTGCAGGTGATATTCAGTAAGTGGGCATCAGGGTACAGTAGGTCTAGTCTTGATTGTACATTCTCTAGGCCAATGCCATGAGAGAGTTGTTCTACATTGCTATTGTTCGAAAAAGTATTGGCACAATATAAACGAAGCAGATGATCTTCCACCGTCAGCTCGATCTTGATCTTGATTTCTTTGGTCTGACTGGACATACTGTGTTTAAAGCTGTTTTCTACGAAGGTGACCAGAATCAGCGGTGCAATATACTTATCTGCTGTTTCTCCCTGAATTTTCACCTCTATCTGGGCCTTGTTTTCGATCTGTAGTTGCTGCAGATCAATGAAGTCACGCAGGTAATGGAATTCTTTCTCCAAGGCAACAAACTTCTCCTTGCAGTCGTGCAGCATGTAGCGCATCAGAGAGGAAAGCTGTAGGATGATATCCGATGTTTTAGGGGAATTGTTTAAGGAGTGAGCGTACAGGTTGTTCAGGTTGTTGAATAGGAAATGTGGGTTGATCTGTGATTTTAGAAATTGTAATTCACTTTCAGTAACGACTGCTTTGAGTCTTTCTACTTCCGTTTGCCTTTGCCGGGCATCTAAAGCCAATTTGATACCAACAAATAATAGAACGCTAGGAGAAAAGTGCCTGATCCCATCCACAATGTCCGCTAACCAGTCATTGGGTATATTCCTGAAGAATAAGCCTTCGAGGAAAATTTCTTTTAAAACTACTCCACCAATTAGTAGCACTACTAGTCCCAATAGGAATGGTAGGTACTTTTTTGGATAAAAAAAACGAGATAAGAGCCAATAATTGACCCCGAGGGCAACCCCTAACTGTAATGCCGTTGGGACAATTTCAAAAAAGTGAAGATGTGGACTGCTATCTTTACTAAAGGCTTTGATTAACAAAAGAAGGACAAAAATGCCCAATTGCAACCATAGCTCCGTAGCTCGATTTGATATAAAGGTTCGGTAATCCATACTACCGAATATTATGAATTTTTGATCAAATCCTCCTCCTCCAATCGGCAAACTGAGGCAATGATAGGTTAAGTGGCAGAAAAATCGGGCTAAGTGTTTCTGGTACAGATAACCTGGAGTTTCCGCTGTTCAACGATTGTATTTTCCGGCTGCACATTCTACTAATAGGTTTGTTCTACATCAACCTATTACTATCATGTATCACCCTACATCCAGTCGTTATTTCTTTGCCTTGCTCGGGTTACTTTTCTGCATTCAAGCCAATACTCAATCCAGGATTTCTGGACTTGTTGTCGATCAAAAGGGAGAGACCCTGGCCTTTGCCAACGTGGTATTACTTTCTCTTCCGGATAGCAGTTTTCTGAGCGGTACTACTACAGATGAGCAAGGAACATTTAGCCTTAGGAGGGATTCCAGTCAAGGTCATTTGTTAGCCATTCACCTACTTGGATTCAGTTCTGCTTTTGTTTCCATTCCGGCGAACGAAGCTTATTTGAAGATGTCCCCTATTGTTTTGCGGGAAGGGGGTATCGATCTTCAGGCTATTGAAGTGACCGCTGAGAAACCACTCTTGGTCCAAGCTTTGGATCGAACAATTGTGAACCTGGAAAATCGCATCGCAAAAGTCGGAACCTCGGTATTGGATTTGCTGGAGAAGCTTCCCGGGGTAATAGTAGATCGACAAAATGAAAGCATTAGTATCCTAGGTAAGGATGGCCTCGCCTTGCTGATCAATGATCGACAACAGTATTTGACAGAAGAGGCTTTATTCAATTATCTAGCGGGCTTGAACGCGGATAACCTCAGTGCCGTCGAGTTGATCACTACCCCTCCAGCCAATTTTGATGCGGAGGGCAATGCCGGGTTTATTAATCTTCGACTCAAACAATACCCGGGCGATGGATGGAATGGTAGTTATGCGGTGGCGGCTGGCTACGGTAACGGGGAATTGGTCAATGGAAGTCTTGATTTTAACTACCGTAAGCATTCATGGGCCTTTGCGGCCAATTATACTGGATCACACCATGGGCAAAGGCAGTTTGGTCGTATTGAACGCCGGGTAGGTAGTGGGGATAGCTTCTTGGAGACTAATTCTCTGTTGGAACGTGATCCCTATGTTAATAGTCACAACCTGCGCTTGGTAATGGATTACCAACTCAACCCAAGGACCAGATTTGGGAGCGTATTGACGCATTACAGGCGGCATTGGAACATGGATGCTGCGTATGACATTGTCTTTCGACCGCTAAGCGGCTTAGACACCTTGATTACCGCCAGCCTTTTCGAAGAAAATGATTGGGAAAGCTTACAGGGAAACCTCAATTTTAGCCATGAATGGAATGAAAACATGAGCATCAGTGCGGATTTGGATTATTTGTGGTTTGACAATTCGAATCCCATCGACTATGATTTCAGCTATCAATTATCGGATGGACAAGCCTTGCCTGGATTTAATTTGGTCAGTGATAAGGTAACGCCTTTCGTGATTCGCGTAGGCCGGGTAGATTTTCGAAATCAGCTTTCGCCAAGACTGCAATGGAGTAGTGGGTTGAAAACTAGTTTTTCCACCTTTGAGAATGACGTCAGCGTCCGTCGCAATCAAGTCGAACTATCTGGCTTCACTTCTCTGAATGATTTGCAGGAGATTATTGGCGCAGTGTACACGCAGTTTGATTACAAACTTTCGGACAAGGTTCAATTTAAAGCTGGTCTGCGCTACGAATATTCAGACTCCGAACTGGGCAATGCCGAGGGGGAGCTGCTAGTGGACCGGACTTTTGGCACGCTGTTTCCTACCTTATATGCCCAGTTTGGTGCTTTCAATCTAGCCTATGGCAAAAGAATCAACCGTCCATCCTTTAGCGAAATGGCCCCTTTTCAAGTGTTCGTTGGCCCGAATACGTCTAATCAAGGGAACCCTGGACTACAGCCTGCCATTTCCCATAATGTAAGTGCCAATTATCGTTGGAAGACTATCAGTTTCAGTATTCAATACACGAAAGAAGATAGTACGATTGCCTCCTTCCAAAATCGCTTCGATCCGATTACCAATACACAAACCATTCTGCCTAGAAACCTGCAACAAGAAGAGTACGTGGATCTTTCCATTAGTAGCCCTATCTCTTTTACTCCTTGGTGGACGATGCGCTTCTTTGCAGGCTTTTCGTATGTAGAAGCCGTTACGCAAGAAGCTTTAGGTAAATTCAAATTCCACCAAAGTCGGTATTCCGCTAATGTTAATCAATTCATAAGCCTACCCAAGGATTGGACCTTGGAGGTATCGGCTTTTTATCGATCGGTGGGTTTAAACGGTAACGTTCGTACCCAAGCATATGGGGGACTTAATGTTGGACTTCAAAAGAAGTTTACCAAGGGGACGCGACTTACCCTGACCCTTTCTGATTTGTTGGAAAGCATACAAAATATCGGTATCACAGACCTGCCTACACAACATATTTACGTTTCACGCTTGTCCGACTTCAGCAATAGAACCTTTCGGATTAGCTATCAGCAGTCATTTGGAGACAAAAAGGTGAAAGGGATTAAGGCGGTCAGGCAGGCGGAGGAGCGCCGGCGGGTGAATTGACCCTCAAGAAGGATATGCTAAATGGCTTCTTGTCTTCCTTTTTTGACGAATTATAATGATCTTTCCATTCCTAGTTTTTTAAACTACAGCATCATTATACGACATAAAAGTGGACATCATGAGCGTTCTACCGCATCCCAATGGTCCTTTCCCTCAAATTTATAGACTGATCCTGAGCCTATTGACCTTGATGGGCCCTAGCCTACTGGTAGCGCAAGATGATTGCCAATGCATCCTGATAGATGCTGATAGCCTCACAACTGGCGAGGATCGAGATTACGAATTGGCCATCCATAAATACAATGCAGCTGCAATTTGTGATAAGAAATTACTTTCCAAAGTCAACGAAAGACTGGTTCGGGTATACCAATTAATTGCTTCGGATCGGGATGAGGCGGTGCGCCAAAGGGAAAGGGCAGATGCACTAACGGAGGTTGCCCAGAAAAACTTGGCGCAAGCCCAACGGTTACTTGCTTTTTACAATTTTGGTGCGGGTGAAAAAGCTTCCTGGGCCTACAAAGACGGCAACTTTGCGGTACTCAACGAAAATGCTGAAACGCAGACCTCCTTTATTTACCAAAACCCAGAGACTTTTTACCAAGGAGTAGCTTTAGCGCAGCTCAATGGAAAATTTATCTTCCTCAATGATCAAGGGGAAGAGCTAACAGAGAGATACGATTTTGTTTTTAAGTCAGAAATTCCTCACCTGTATAAAACAAACGAATCGTGGATCCACATTTTGGAACAGACTCGGGCAAATAACTACAATCTAGAAAACTATACTGAATTTGAACCTGCTCCGTCAGGGCATTATTTTTTCGCTACAGATGCTGGCTGGGGTTTAAAGGATAGCCTTTTAAACACGATCATTGCCCCTAGGTTTGAACAGGTAGAGTGGTTTTCTCAGGACTATTTCTGGGCAAAAGAAGGAGGAACCTATTATCCATTTGAATCATCCGGCAAGAGAATTCAAAACTGGGCGTGTAAGGACCAATCTGATGTGGAGTTCTTTTTGAAATATGTAGTAAGGGGTATCATTGAGCCGGAAGTATATGTTCAATTACAGGCTCAATTCGATGAATATCGGGGGCCTCAGGATAACCGGATAGCAGTGAAAAAAGATAATCTTTGGGGCTATGTAGATACAGAAGGTAAGCTTCAAGTCGATATCCGTTATGATGAGGTTGAAGACTTTTCAGAAGGGTTAGCGGGCGTAGAATATGTGACGGAGAATCCTGATTATTATGATCCTGATCAAATATGGGGATTCATTGATACTATGGGAGCGTTCGTCGTTAATTCTAATTATGTTGAAATACAAGCTTATCAGGGGGGAATTGGAGGAGCTTCAGGAGTCAACGAAGTTGATCGGACAGGCTTTAATTACTGGGAATTATTTGATAGGGAAGGACGAGAAATAAAAGTTGATGGAGGGGATATTGATTATTATGAGGTGGTTGATAGTGGATTGGCAATAATTGGCATTGGCAGTTTCGTTAGCGATACTTCTTTAGGACGAAATGTTGGCTATGGTCTAATTGACATTAAAGGTGAATTTTTAATCGACCCCTTGTATGACAGTATTATTTACAATGCTCAAGGATGGGCTAGTGCTTCCCAAGCTAATCAAGATACCATCTACATCTGGAACGAGATGGCTTATCGGACTTTTCTGCAGCATCAAGCAGAGGCAGATCGGCTTGCCCAGCAGGATACCTTAGCTTTTAAACTTGTGGAAGAATACGGTGAGTATGAACTTCATACCCTGGATGGAACCATAGTCGAAGTACCTGGCCGAGCTTCTGATTCACCGATCAAAGAAGGAGCCTTCGTCAAATTTTCCTATAATGAATGGGAGGAATGGATGGAAGCCTATACCCCACCGGCGATAGATAAGACAACCTACTGGGGAATAGTCACCGCCGATGGATTTTTCTTTACGGAGGACTATCAACCACAGACTTACACCGACATTCAGGTAGTAGATCAATATTATGCCATTGCTGAGGATAGAGATAGTAGCGTGTACCTATTCAATGGAAAGACCACAGAGCAGTTTGGGGATTTTAATGAAATTCGGAAAGTGGCCTTCCAAACTTTTGTAGTGCGTAAAAATTCCCAGTACGGAATGTTGGACTTTAATAAGAACTTCCAGATATCCACCAAATATGAAGCTTTGAAAGCGCCAGATTCTCTGTTGGGATTAATTCCTGCAAAAAAGCAAGGGAAATGGGGATACATTGATGAAAATGAAGAAGTAGTAATTCCCTTCTATTTTGATGAGTGTCAAGCCTTCTCTGGTAGGGTAGCCAAGGTAGGGATTGATGCTGCAGGCAGTAGGGAAACCTTCCAGATCAACCCTCGTGGTGAATTGTTAATCCAAAGACCTAAGCGTTTTCAATTTTAGTGAAACTCCCCGACTTAGCAAATTTAGTTTTATGGAAAAGTATGCTTTCTTAATTGGCATCAGTGCCTATCGTCAAGTTGCTACGCTTGCCACACCAGGCAAGGATATCCGGGCATTGGGAAGCCTACTGGAGAAAGAATTCCAATACAAAGTCGATTACTCTATTAATGCAAACCTAAATGAACTTCAAAACTATTTCAGTACGCACATTCCCACTACACTGAAGAATCAACCTAGAGACACACAAGTCCTAATTTATTTTGCGGGGCATGGAGTAGGAGAAAATAGTGAGGAGGGCGTGAAGGGGTTTTTAATACCAGTGGATGGTATTGCCGGTGATCGTCAAACATGGTATCCTATGCATGAATTGTTGGGTGCCATTGATTCCCTCCCCAACAAGCACCTGTTATTGGTCTTGGATTGTTGCTTTGGTGGCGCTATACGATGGGCTAGTAAATTCCGAGCGATTGGTACCATTGATAGAAAGCTCTCCAAGCAACATTACAATTATTTCCAAAAGAAAGCATCCTGGCAAGTATTAACTTCCACTGCTCCGGATCAATTCGCTTTGGATTTTGTAGGTCGAAGTGGAAAGTCCAATTTGTCTCCCTTCGCTCAGTGTCTAATTACTGGATTGCAAGGCGAAGCTGATACCCATCCAGATAAAGTTATCACAAGCTCAGAACTGTTTGCCTTTTTGCAGCAACGTTTGCCAGTTATCACAGGAGAACTAGGGAATGCGCAAAATGTAGGTCTGTATCCCCTTGATAGGCATGAGAATGGCGAATTTCTTTTTTGCATGGATGGTTTTAATCCCATTGATTTAGCTCCCATCGCCTTCGTCAATCCATATAAAGGGCTAAATACATTTGGGAGGGATGATCAAGATCTATTTTTCGGGAGAAAAAAAGCTGCCGCAGAATTACACGATAGAATTATATCACAACCCTTAACGGTGGTGATTGGAGCATCTGGGACGGGAAAATCATCGCTACTGCAGGCCGGGATTGTTCCTGGTTTTCCTGGGATTGTGAAAACCATTCAACCCGGAAGGAAACCCTTGTCAGAACTGAAACGAGTCGAAGATTTTGATCTTTTGATCATCGACCAATTGGAGCAGCTGGTAACACAATCTGAAGAGAAAGAAATCCCTGGGTTCTGGGCGTCTTTGATCAGCTTTTGGGCCTCTGGAAAAAAATTGGCCTTTACCGTTCGGATCGATTTTGAAGAACAACTAGAAATCCCTGAGGAGTTACAGGCAGATTGGGAGAGCGGTCATTACTTAGTTCCTCCTTTCAGTGCTGAGGAGCTTCGGGAAATAATTAGCATTCCTGCCCTCCGTGTGGGGAGGTTTTTTGAACCAGTTAGTCTTGTAGATGATATCATCGATGAGGTTATTCACTATCCGGGATCTTTGCCTTTGCTTTCATTTACTATGCAGCAACTGTTTGATAAGTGTAAGGATGATCCATATCGAAGTATATCTTTGGAAGACTATAAGCAACTGAAGGGGGTGACAGGAGCACTGCAATCGAGCGCAGACGAGGCATATCATAGATTAAGTGGTGAAGAAAAGAAGACCATGCGTAATTTGATGTTAAGGATGGTATCTATTTCTGGTGGAGAGACGGCTGGAAAAAGGGTGCTGAAGTCTGAGTTGAACTTTGGCGAGGCGGTAGAGAATAATCGGATTGACAGGGTACTGGCCTTATTGGAGGAAAAGCGCTTGGTACAGTCAGGCACTGATAGTGAAGCCCGGAGTTACTATGAACCCAGTCATGATGCTTTGGTCAGAACTTGGAGGCGAGTGCAAGAATGGATCAAAGAATTTACAGCAGAATATATTTTACTACATAGCCGACTAGGTAACGCCGTTACTGATTATGAACGAGGGCAAAAGGACAAAAAATACCTTTGGCACAACAACGCCAATCTCCCTTTGTTAATGGCCTCTCCTATGGCATTCAATCATAGAGAATCATCTTTTATCGAGAAAAGTAAGAAACTGAAAAGGAGTAATTCGCTAAGGCTTTGGAGCGTAGTTTTTGCGGTCATTGCAGGTCTTTCTGCATTGACTATCTATGCGAATGACCAAAGGATAGAGGCTCAAAATAAAGAGAAAGATGCTATGAACAATTTACTTCAGTATCAAAAAGCTGAGCGAGACCGAATGAATGAAAGGTTAGTCGTTCTGCTATCAGAAGCAGCAGCTTTTGATAGAGCAGAAGTACCCGAAATGGAATTAGAAAGATATATTAGAATTGAAGAAGCGCTTGATTCTATTCAAAAGCTGACCCAATCGATTCAGAAAGGATCGGAAGATCTAGACGTTTTTAGCTTAGGAATCGATACCGTCCGCTATCATCAAAAGTATAAGGAAGCAAAGTTGCAATAACCTTTATCTCTCCCTGTTCTTTTCCTATATCCCGTATTTTCAAATTTAACGCTTAGGCCAAGTATGCTAAGCTGACAGATCTGGTAAAATGTTTGTAAAGTCTCGTCATGTCTCGGAAGTTTATCATAGCCGCTTCTGAGCTAAAACTTCGGATAAATGACCAACAAATAATCAGATTACCAATACTTCAATTAGGAATTAACCTCTAAAATCCTTTACTTTTCAATACTGCAAACAGGAATTAACCTGTTTTGGTATTAATTGTACAACATGAAGTACCGGATCGGAGAATTTGAAGAAATCGTCTTGCTCACCGTAGGTATCCTAGAGGATGATGCCTATGGCGTGAATATTAAGAATGATATCAAGGCTCGATTGGATAGAAAAGTGAGCGTCGGGGCTTTGCAGGCTGCACTCCGGAGAATGGAAAAAAAAGGATACCTGACTTCTGAGCAAGGAGAGACGACTAGCAAAAGAGGGGGGCGGCCGAAATTATACTTCCGTCTTACGGCATTGGGACATACGGCATTGGTCGAATCTCGGGAAACCCGCAACCGACTCTGGGATGCCATGCCTCCGCCTGCCTTCCCCCAACTAAAACTGTCCTAATGCCCGAAAAAACTACTCCCGCACCACCAAAACTGGCATTGCGACTGTTTAGCTGGTTTTGCCATCCCGCCTATCACACCGATATAGAAGGGGATCTGATGGAGCATTTTGAAGATAATATAGAGGAGAAAGGGCTGAAACAAGCGCGCCTCCTTTTTTTCTTCGATGTTTTGCTGCTCTTCAGACCCGGCATTATAAGACCCATATTTAAAAGAAATCCCTTTAAACACCCGACCATGCTACAGCATCATCTTAAAATTAGCTGGCGACAGCTGGTAAAGAACAAAGGATATTCATTTCTCAATATTAGTGGATTGGCCATGGGTATGGCTGTAGTCATACTAATCAGCCTGTGGGTATGGGATGAATTATCCTACAACAAAAGCCATGAGAATTATGACCGCATTGCCAGGGTCATGATCAACCAGACTATTGATGGCGATATTCAGACTTCCTGGAGCGCCCCCAAGCAATTTGCACCCGCCCTACGGGAAGGTTATGAGAGTAACTTCAAATACATCTCAACAACAAGTCATTTTACAGGTCGTGCCCTCATCGTAGGGGACAAAACGATTGGTCGTTCCGGCATGTTTGTGGAAGCCGAAATGCCTGACATGCTTAGCCTGAACATGTTGAGCGGAACTAGAAAAGGCTTGGAGGATCCCTATGCTATTTTGATCTCAGCCTCTACTGCTAAGGCCTTATTTGGGGATGAAGATCCCATGAATCAATCTATTAAATTAACTACGGATGACCTGCTAAAGGTCATAGGCGTTTATGAGGATTTACCCGACAATTCCTCCTTCTCAAGGGCTCATTTTTTCGGCTCGTGGAAGTTGTTTGAGCAATGGCAGCCGGATTGGGTGGGGTGGGGTAATCGCTGGTTTCGAGCCTACGTACAACTGGCAGACAATGTTGACTTGGAGAAGGCCTCCGCGACCATTAAAGATGTTACCCTCAACAACCTAAGTGAATCGGAAGGGGCTAGATTGAACCCTGAAATTTTCCTACATCCCATGTCCAAATGGCATCTCAGATCGGATTTTGAGAATGGGAAGGTGATTGGAGGTAGAATTGAATTTGTCTGGCTCTATGGGACCATTGGCTTAATCGTACTTATTCTGGCCTGCATCAATTTTATCAATCTAAGCACTGCCCGAGCAGAGAAAAGAGCCAAAGAAATTGGAGTCCGCAAAACCTTGGGTTCCCTGCGTACTCAACTCATCAATCAATTCTTTAGTGAAGCGCTATTGATTACTGGATTTGCCTTTGTATTGTCTGTTGTATTGGTGGCTCTACTGATGCCCTTTTTCAACGAAGTGTCCGGTAAGGAGATCATTGGCTGGTGGTCCAAGCCAGTCTTTTGGGGTTTAGGCATTGTATTTACGGTTCTAACTGGAATCTTAGCGAGTACCTACCCGGCCTTGTATCTATCTTCTTTCCGTCCAGTGAAAGTACTAAAAGGGAGTATTCAATCCGGTAAGCGCGCCAGTATTCCCAGAAAGTTGATGGTTACGGTACAATTCACCGTGTCCATTACCTTGATCATAAGTACCATGGTGGTCTATCAGCAGATTCAATTTGCCAAAGATCTTCCGCTAGGGTATGATCAGTCTAATCTACTAAGTACTTACATCAGTGATAAGATCACTGAGAAATATCCAGTTTTTCGGGAAGAGCTATTGCAGACGGGGATAGTAGAGGAAGTGGGCAAATCTGAAACTTTCATCACCGAAACCTACATCAACAACAGTGGTTTTGATTGGGAGGGGAAGGATCCAAATCTAACGGAGCAATTCTTTACCCTACGGATCAGTCATGAATTTGGGAAAACGATTGGTTGGGAAGTGCTGCAAGGCCGTGATTTCTCTAAGGAATTTGCGTCGGACTCCACCGGTTTTGTCATCAATGAGGCAGCGGTGGAATATTTGGGGTTTGAGGATCCGATTGGTAAACAAGTTAAGTGGGGAGAAAATGGGTATTATCATATCATTGGTGTGGTTAAAAATATGATCACCCAGTCGCCCTATCGACCCAGCCCACAGATGATCTATTTCCTGGACTATGATCGCTCGGGAGTAGTTACGCTGAAGCTAAAACCGGATACGGATATTGCCACTGCTCTCCCTAAAATTGAAGCTGTTTTTAAGAAATTCGATCCCGTTCGACCATTTGATTTCACGTTTATGGATGAAAGCTACATGACGAAATTTCGGGGAGAAGAACGTATCGGGAAGCTGGCAGGCTTTTTTACCATCCTGGCCCTGCTCATCAGTTGCCTAGGACTGTTTGGTATGATTGCCTTCGTGGCCGAAAGGCGTACCAAAGAGATTGGAATTAGGAAGGTATTAGGAGCCTCCGTATTTGGGCTATGGCAATTGCTAACCAAGGAGTTTATCGTGCTAGTCGTCATTGCAGGACTAATTGCGATTCCATTGACCTACAGCTACATGTCTGATTGGCTGGACAATTATGAATATCATGTGCACCTCTCAGCCTGGATTTTCATTGCTGCCCTATTCGGTGCCATCCTGATTACCTTATTTACGGTGAGTCTGCATGCGGTAAAGGCTGCCAGGGCGAATCCGGTGAGGTCTTTGCGGACGGATTCGTGATTGCCATTAAAGCTATGCTATTTTCGTCTAGTTTATATTGATCTGATTGAGGGTGAAAGACATTTACTAAAGCTATTTTTAGTAGAGGTCTTTCTCCCTGCTCTCTAGACCCTTTCTCTGCGTCACTTCGTGACAATGTACAAAGACTTTCTTGCTTAAAATCCTACTTTAAGTAGTTATAACTTCCATTGATTGAATTCTCTCTACTGCTGGTTGAATCATTTTGTTGTTGCGGACTTTTCACCATTCTTTTATACTCGAGTGTAGCTCAAAGAAGCTGAAAAAAGACAAAATGATGGAACATAATTCGAATCTTTGGATACCATTCGTGATTAACTTCTTTAGATATCTAATAATGGCGGGCCTGCCTTTTTTGATTTTTTACAAGCTCTTTCCAGCAAGCTTTTCAAAGAGTAAAATCCAAGATCGCTTCGCCAAGCAAAAGGACTTTATACGCGAAATCCTACATTCACTCCAAACTACCATGGTCATTGCTGTTGTTGGGCTCTTGATATTAAAAACGCCGCTCTCAGCATATACCCTGGTGTATAAGGATCTCTTTACCTACTCGCTATGGTGGATCCCAATTAGCGTCTTCTTAGCCTTGGTTGTACATGACACTTACTTCTATTGGATGCACCGTTTAGTACATCATCCCTGGTTCTACAGAAGAGTCCATTTGGTACATCATAAGTCAGTGAATCCATCCCCTTGGGCTTCTTACTCCTTCCACCTATATGAAAGTTTTTTAGAAGCTATGATCGCTCCCATCATCCTATGTTTAGTTCCACTGCATCCCTTGTCACTGCTGTTATTCACTACCATAGCCTTTGCCTTTAATGTTTATGGGCATCTCGGATATGAAATTGCACCCAGGTGGTTTCGACATTCATTCCTATTTGAACTCATGAATACTTCCACTCATCACAATGTGCATCATGAGAAGGTAAAGGGAAACTTTGGCTTATACTTTAGAGTGTGGGATCGCTTGATGGGGACGGAATATCCAGAATATGTACAGGAATATGATGTCATTCAAGATAGAAGGTTTGGCCATATCCATTAGCTGGGTGCTACCCGGTGTATGCGTCAAATTTACACTGTAACTTTTACCTTCGGAGGGATCGGATAATAGCGTATATCGATTACTTTTGTCTGGATAAGATGTTGTGGTAAAAAAGAATAATGCATGTTGACCAGGATGAATAATATCGAATCGCATTTACGGCAAAAGATGAGTGAACGTTTAGCCAATCTTTTAAGATCTTTTCCCGCCTTTTCCGAAAGTGATATTGAAAATGGATTAGCGTGCATGAAGCCCCGATCCTTCAAGAAAGATGATTTCTTGATGAAGGAAGGAAAAACTTGTGATTGGATCGCCTATATAGGTTCAGGCATAGTTAGAAACTTCTACTATTCAAGTAAAGGCGAAGAGATTACGTATTGCTTAACCTTTCCTAATGTCTTTATTTCAGCTTATTCTTCCTTTATCCGTAACAAAGAGACGTTTGAGAATCTTCAGGCTATATCCGACGTAGAAGCCTTGATTATCCGTAAAAAGGACTATCAAGCACTCATTAATTCTAGTAGGGCTTGGTTAGAATTTTCAAACCATTTTGCCGAGCAATCCTACGTCTTGATGGAAGAACGTTTACTGTCTTTACAAATGGAATCAGCGGAACAACGTTATAGAAGTCTGCTGCGTAGCTCTCCTGAATATCTAGAGCATATCCCATTAAAGTACATCGCCTCTTATCTGGGGATTACTCCAAGGCACTTAAGTCGGCTGCGAAAAGATAATCCTGCGTAGACATTTGTCCTTTCTAGTGGGTAGTTGGATGTTTAAATTTGTCCTCCTTTATAAACATCGACAACGCATATCATATGAAAGGGATCGTGCTTAGGAACAAATCATTAAGTATACAGAACAATTTGGAAAGGCCTTCTCCTAAGAGGGGAGAGGTGCTAGTGAAAGTAAAATACGCTTCTATTAATTCCTATGATGTAGAGACTATTGAGGGTCAGAATGCCTTGCTCAAGAAGCTTGGTGGTGAAAAAACATATCCGGTGATGACGGGGATTGAATTCTCAGGTGTGGTCCAATCAGATGGACTACGATTCAAGAAAGGGGATGAAGTCTATGGTTATCCTGATCTGGCAAAAGGACAAAAATCGCATCAGGAATATATCACCATCAAGGAAGACTATATGGCCTTCATGCCTACCAATATTGATTTTGCCAAAAGCGCCAGTTTACCTTTAGGTGCCTTAACCAGTCTCGTAGGACTGAAAGATATCGGTAAGATAAAAAAAGGTTCCAAAGTCTTGATCAATGGTGCCGCAGGGGGCTTAGGCGTTTATGCGGTACAGATTGCAAAGATATGGGGAGCAGATGTGACAGCGGTTGTTGGACCAGGGCAGGAAGCGTTCATCAAAGCATTGGGAGCCGACAAAGTGATAAATTATAAAGAACAAAAACTCCAGGAATTAAGCTACACTTACGATATCATCTTTGATTTAACGACCAAAGTGAAGTTCTCTGCAATAAAAGTACTACTTAGTGAAAAAGGTATATTTATTCCCGCTAACCCCTTTAATCATATTTTCGCGGTCTTGGGAAATGTTTTTCGAAGGAAGAAAGTGGGGTTTCTAATGGTAGCCCGGGGGGAATATCCTAAACTTACCGAAATCTCAAGATGGGTAGAGCAAGGCACCTTAATGCCTGTTATTGATCGGTCTTATGAATTCAAAGACTATCAACAAGGGTTTGACAGAACCTTGGAATCAGGTAAACGGGGAAGGATTATTCTGAAAATAGAAGACTATTCGTCTTGAAGATGTTGATCAAGCCTCACTTCATTATTTAAGCATTTATAAGCAGTTAGCGCATGAAATGGATTTTTTTAATCATAGCCATTGTTGCTGAAGTAATTGCGACAACGGCGTTAAGATATTCGGAAGGCTTTACCAAGCTTATACCTTCTTTGATCGTGGCTACAGGGTATCTAATAGCCTTCTATTTTTTATCCTTGACCCTAAAAAGTATGTCCGTTGGAGTAGCATATGCTATTTGGTCAGGTGTTGGGACGGTTCTCATTGCAGTAGTTGCGTTTTTCTTTTTCAAGCAAAAACTAGACCTAGCAGCGATAATTGGGCTATTGCTGATTGTCTCAGGGGTGGCGGTAATAAATCTATTTTCAACCAGTGTATCTCATTAGTGTATCAGATGAGGTTTGGGAATAAGTATTCAAGAGTCCTACTTTCCTGCTGCAAAAGCCATGGTGAAATCTGAACTAAGTCCTTAAGTTTTGGGATATTGAGCAGTAGAAGGAACCTATCTTCTAGTTCTGTAAGTAGAGTAGGTTGTGACCACTAAGAAAATATCAATGAGACATCCGGCTTGGGTTATTTTAGTTGCATTACTTATTGCTTCCTGTTCGAGCAAAAATGGTGCTGAAAAGTTATCAACTGTGGTTAAGAAAACCGTGGACAATTGGCCAACTGCAGCTTGGGAATACGATACACTAAGGAATACCTCCCTATTTAAACCGCTGCTCGACTCCTTCTCCGGAAAATATTCATTACTGATTGTAAACAACGGAAAAATTGCCTTCGAGCATTACCAAGAACCGTATGCAAAAGACAGCTTAATTCATGTCAATTCTTGTACTAAGACCGTCATCGCTCTATTGTTTGGTGCCGTGTTCAAAGAACAGCTAGCCCTTAACGAAAATAAAGCAGCCATAGCGTATTTCCCGGAATACCTTATTGATGATCCGCTCCTGCAAAAAGTAAAGGTTAAACATTTTCTGTCCATGACTAGTGGGTTGGAATGGAAAGGCGGTATTGATGCCGCTGATGTCATCCAAATGTCGAACACTAATGATTGGGCTAAATACGTATTTCAGCGCAAAGTCAACGAACCAGCTGGAGTGAATTTTCACTACAACAGTGGAGGTTCCCAGGTAGTTTCAACTATTCTGGACAAGCAAAGGGAAGAGGGCTTAATGGCATTTGCGAAAGAAAAGGTATTCGAACCATTAGGAATTTCAGCGTTCAAATGGGACAGCACCTCAAAAGGCATTCCTAAAGCAGGATGGGGCCTTCACCTAAAGATGGAGGATCTGGCTAGATTGGGTTATTTATTGCTCAAAAAAGGAAGCTGGGAAGAAAGTCAGATTGTACCCGAAGCATGGGTGGCAAAAATGTCAAACAAGCATATCGAAGCAAACAGTAAATATGACTATGGCTACCAGGTCTGGATTCCCAAAAACATTGGGACGTCGTGTTTCTTGTTTCGTGGCAGTTATCCTCCCTCAACAAAAATAGTTGCCGTATTACCCGAACTAAACTCAGTCGTAGTTTATGTGGGTGAAAACTACAGCACCATTGAGTTACTCCGAGATTTTATTGTGCCAAGATTGCAGTGATACGCTTCACGAAGTACTATGAACTGATCTAAGGTTCTACCTTTTGACTTGAAGATGCTTTCAGATACGCCCTAAGTACCTCTCAAATAGGTTAAGAAAACTTTATTCTCCGATTTCACAAGTAAACTTAATGCAACATTGTTGCGTTTTTAGAAAAACCTTATTATTGCATGCTATTCATCGTACCTGCTGCGATGCGTTAGATGAATAGGAGATTATACGAGATCAATTTTAGAATCGAAAATACTTATGAGATTCCACCATTGGGATCCACATTAATCAAGCAGAAATGGAGACTAGAAAGATTTACATAAAGAATACACTGTCAGGAAAAAAGGAAGAATTTAAACCCTTAGTCGAAGGCAAGGTGGGTATGTATGTGTGTGGGCCTACCGTATATGGTGAGCCACATCTGGGGCATGCGCGATCTGCTGTCACCTTCGATATAGTATTCAGATACCTTAAGTTCCTAGGATACAAGGTACGCTATGTGCGGAACATTACTGATGTTGGTCATTTAGAAGATGAATTGAATGGGCAGGGCGAGGATAAGATTGCTAAGAAAGCCAGACTTGAACAGTTGGAACCGATGGAGGTGGCTCAACATTATACCAATCTGTATCGGGAAATGATGGCTAGGCTCAACATCTTGCCGCCATCTATTGAGCCTACTGCTTCAGGGCACATCGTTGAGCAGATTGACATGATCGAGAAAATCCTTGCGAATGGTTTTGCTTATGAAAGTGATGGATCAGTGTATCTGGATGTCGCAAAATATGCGGAAAAGTATCAGTATGGGAAGCTTTCTGGTCGCGTGTTAGAGGACCTCTTGCATGGAAGTCGTGCCTTGGAAGGACAAGAACAGAAAAAGCATCCGGCTGATTTTGCGCTCTGGAAAAAGGCTGAGGCAGGACACATTATGCAATGGCGTTCCCCATGGGGAATGGGTTTTCCCGGATGGCATATCGAATGCTCGGCTATGAGCATCAAATATCTCGGACTTCCATTTGATATCCACGGTGGAGGTATGGATCTTAAATTCCCCCATCATGAAGCGGAGATCGCTCAGAGCCATGCTGCCTTTGACTGTGCACCGGTTCGTTATTGGATGCACAACAATATGATGACCCTCGATGGACAAAAAATGGCAAAGTCCAAGGGTAACTTTATTTCCCTCAGCCAAATGTTTAGTGGAGACCATCCATTGCTGGAAAAGTCCTACAATCCAGTGACGATTCGCTTTCTAGTGTTGCAGGCGCATTATGGGAGTACCATCGACTTTTCAAACAAGGCGCTTCAATCGGCAGAAGTTGCCAGCGGAAAATTGCTGAAAGGATTGAAGCTGATAGATGACTTGACGGCGGATGAGGTGGTGAATACGGAAACAGATTTATCTGCACAAATCCTTAGCACCTGCGAACGCTGCTACGAAAAGATGGATGATGATTTCAATACACCCGAAACCATCGCTGCTCTGTTCGAACTATTGCGGCTGGCACAAATCCTGAAGCATAACAAAGGTACTATCTCAAAGGAGGCTTTGAGCACTCTTCAAGCTACTTACCGCGGTTTTCTTACCGATGTACTGGGCATAATTGATGAATCCAGTAGCCAGGATGAGTTGCTTCCTGAGGTAATGGAGATTCTTATGGAAGTAAGGAAGCAAGCCAGAGAACAGAAGCAATTTGCTTTCTCTGATCATATACGAGACCGACTAGCTGCCATCGGAATACAAGTGAAGGATGAGAAAGAGAAGGCCACCTATGAATTTGATAGAAACTAACTCTTGGTAGCAATAGCCTACCGAATTCGCTCCAGGCCGATTCAATAATTTTAGTTCTAGCAACCATAAAGTAGTGTGACAAGAGTAGAAAATGTCTAGGGTCACACTACTTATCTACATTTCTAGTGTTTTGGAGCAGCATGGATTATGCTTGCCTTTCTGAGGCATACCCTGAATTGAAAAGCAAAGAGTATCTAGATGGTATTGAATAGATTCTAGATCTCACAATAGGCAAGATTCTCTCTATGATTTTGTCTGTTTTTCTAAAAAGGCATTAATCTGATCATATTCCTCTTTCCCTTTTTCAGTCAAATAAGGCAAAATCATATACCAGGTCATTTCCACTAGATCCATCGGCTCTGCGAAGACAGTACCCGGGGTGAAGATTTTGCTTTGAAAGTTCCAAAAGGCCCCCACCATCCAAACATTATGGGTTAAATAAGTATAATTGATGCCTTCGCTCTCAGGGATCATCCTGCCCGTTTCGATATAATATTCAAAAAGAGCTTTTCCTTGTTGGAGACGCATTAGATTGCTTCCCTCATATAACTTACCCACCTTAGGGTAGTTATAGAGAATAAAGAACAAGTCTTGGAAGAAGAAATTGTACTGCTGCATAAAATCCCGGAAGCTACTCATAATCTTCCTAAAATCGTTTAACGTCAAGTAGCCCGAAAGTTTGATGAAGTCTTCTGAATCGGCATGCATTTTCTCATACACCGCTTCTATTAATATCGCTTTGGTCTTATAGTGATAGGTCAAGTTACCCGAGCTGATATTCAAAGCAGCTGCTATTTGATTGGGTGATGTTGAGGCTATTCCCTGTTCATTGAACAGCTCAACAGCTTTAAGAAGGATCTTTTCTTTTAGTTTCATTTTAAAAAATAGTACTGGAGTGCTAATTTTAAATATAAATTAGTATTTTAGTGCTGTAATATAAACAATTTACTAAAACTTGGGCTGTCTAGAGGTTGGCCCTGCCCTGATACATGCTAGTTGGATAGGCAACTCAGGATCTATATTCTAGCATCAGCAAATGCTCCTTACTCAAAAAGCTTCAATATGATTGCAAAGAATCTACGACCCATCTTGCTTACTTTGGTAGTTCTCTTAGTTGGCTGCGGACAAGTACCTGATTACATCCTGTCAGATACCTTACCTCCAGTTGATAAAACAAGGAAAGCCAAAATGCTATCTGCTTTCTTTGGACTAGATGATGGACTAACCCAGCGGGCAAGATTGATTTGGCGGAAAGCTCCTGGGAAAGACGGCATGCCCATTGTTTTTTCGCACGAAATTGACCCGGCGACTCTAGACGCCACAGATTTTCAAGTGAAAACACAAAAAGGTGAAATTCGAGAGGTGGAATTTGTATCCTATAAGCCTGCAGTTGAAGAATATGAACTGAGGACACTTTTACTGATCGGCAAATATGGAGAATACCCGGACAATGAGCCCGTCGAAGTGGAAATAGTCGGGGAATTGAAAACTAGAGATGGGCAGGAGATGAAAGGCCAAAAAATTGCAGTCACGCCTTTGCTAGAAGGCCCTTTTATAAGTTATGCAGAGTACTTCAAAATAGACGATGAATATCCTTACGTCGAAAAAGGGAATGGGTGTGATTGCCCAAAAGCTGAGACTGCAGTAGTCGTAAGAGCGGTATGGTCCGGAGGTGTTCGATCCAAGGAAGGGAAAGAACTAGGTGATGCAGAGCTCAAGCATTTTCATGTCAAGCTATTGGTAGCTAATGATACCATTGTCGTCAACCCTTTCCAACTAGCAGATTTAGGTGATAATGAAAATAATATCGATTTGTGTATTAAACAGGCAGGAATTCCCATATCTGTAAGAGCAGATGAGAAGATAGCCATTGATCCCAACGATGACCTGAACCCTGATACAGAAAGGGAAATCATCAGCAGGTGGTAGGCAGAAGTCAGATATCAATTACTAACTTGTCGTCTTTCGCCCGAGAAACACAGAGGCACATCAATTCATTCCCGGTTTTTTCTTCCTCACTGAGCACGGCATCTCTATGGTCTATTTCTCCCTCGATTACCTTGGTAATACAGCTGCCACAGGTGCCTTGCAGACAAGAATAGGGTACTTTGATGTTGTTCCGTTGTAGGGCGTCGATGATCGTTTCATCTTTCTTGACCGGTATAGATGTACCACGCTTGTTTAGGATTAATTGGAAGTCCTTGGGTGCTAATACTTCGGTATCATTCATCGAAAACACCTCCTGGAGCAGCTGATCTTTTTCCCATCCCTTGGAAATGGCGGTTTGCTTTATCCATTTATTAAACCCACTTGGGCCACATACATATATCAAGGTGTCTTGAGCTGGATTGGCCAAAACCTTATCAAGATCCATGGAAGATTTTCCATTTTTATCTAAATGTACTACCACATTAGGCGCAAACGTCCAATGACTTAATTCGTATTGAAAGGGTATGTCTTCCCCCTTTTGAGCACAGATATGCAATTCAAAATGTTTGTCTATTTCCGTAAGTCGATGCGCCATGGACAATAAGGGGGTAATCCCAATTCCTCCGGCAAATAAGATAAACTTCTCGGCATTTTCGTACAGAACAAAATTGTTCTTAGGACAGGATATTTGTAGAATGTCTCCTTCGGAAATTTGCTCGTGCATTTCCTTCGATCCTCCCCTTCCAAGGGGATCCAGTTTCACAGCTATTTGATACTTATTGGTATCATAAGGAGGATTTAAACAAGAGTAGGATCTCACCTTACCACTTGGTAGAAAAATATCGATATGCGAACCCGCCGTAAATTCAGCTAGCGTTTCGTTCTCATTGGCAGGTTCTAAAATGAAGCTCTTAACGTTTTTCGCTACGGTTTCAATGGAAACTACTTTAGCCAGCAGTGTTGTTCTCTGTTTTGCGGCTACTTCTTTAATAATCTTATCCTTGTATTTAGGGTCAGGTCTGGTAAATACTTGTTTTACCGGAATATGCTGCTTGCTGAATATGCCATTCGCTAAATCCCAAACTTTGTAATATTTATACCAGGGTACATGTGGAAGAAAATGATGCGTGGAGTGATGTTGTTGCCCATATAAAGACTGTAGGTAGAATGGATTTCCCTTCAGACTAAAAGTAGCTTGAAAAGGGAAATCGTTCCATTTCAAGCCTTCGGGATGGGGGATGTGTGCAAAGGCATAGACGGTATAAGCCATGCCTAAGCGATTGGGAATAAAAAACAAAATAAAGTATTCAAACCCTAAGGGACTTAGAAACCAGAGCGTGTGAAATAGCAGGTTTCCTCCGACCATTAGACACACACTAATTCGTGTCTTGCTAGGTGTCCGGTCCCAAGCCTTAAACAACAGCCAATGTACCCAAATGAAGTCTGGGAATAACAAGCTTAAGTAACCCAAAGGGAAATACTTTGTGGGAATGTGTACCATAGGTTCGTCCGGATCTAGATCTTTATCTCCCACATATCTGTGATGTGCGAGGTGCAGGTATCGATAAGCTGCAGTGTTGACAAAAGGGAAAAGTATAAATCCAGAAATAGTGCCCAAGAGATCATTTAGGAAATTATTGGAAGAAACTGCTCGGTGGGTGGCATCATGTAAGGGGGTAAAGGCAGTGTAAAAACAAAATATCATGATAGGATACACGATCCACAAACTCACCTCCGCGTAAAGACTTAGAGCAATACCTCCCAAAATGCCTATATAGGCTATTAGGATCAAGGCTATTTGGTGGAGTGAAATCAAGGGGATATGAGACACTTCTCTATAGGCGGGGTCTTTAACTACCTGATGAATGACCTCTCTGACTTTTAGATTATTGGATGTGATACTCATACCTAATTGATTTTTTACAAATTTCTGATTACTCAATTAGATTTTATAAACGGATGCGTTTAATAGAAGTTATTTCTTGGCTTTTGAGTTGGTGTCTGTCAGAAGGGTTGAGGTTTCAAAAAGATAGTCTTTTAGCCAGGAATAGGTGAAATTTTCATGGGTGATTTGCAGCAGAAAGTTCTCGCTGATTAGGGTCAGAATTTTCCCGGCTAGCATAGGCTGCTCCTTCATGTTCAAGAAAGAAGCCCATTGTTCGATGATAGCAGCTTCAAACATCTGATAGGCAGCTTCAAAACAGGCTTTGAATTTTGGCTTTTGTCTATGAATCCGAAGTTGTTTGTGGAAGAAAATGTGGTTTTTATTGCTTAAGAATAAGTTGATCATATCGGGGATAATTCTTTTGCAGCTATCCGCCTCAGCTGCAAACACTTGCCCACTGATATAATGATGAGCCAACAGCTCTTCCTCAAATCCATCCCAGTCTCCGAAATAGTAGTAAAATGAAGACTTGTTTTTGTTTAATGCGCGCGCAAGGAATTCAATGTTGACATGGGTGAATCCGACTTCCGAAATGGCCTCATACCCTTTTTCAATCCATTGATGTTTACCTTTGTTTTTCATAACGCTTAGCAAGATACTTAAAGCCGGGAAATGATGAACATCAGAAACCTCTTAGGGCTAATTAGACATGTCACTATCCGATCTATTGAAAAAGGAGATATCCTAATCAAAGAGGGATCTACGAAAAAGGATGTTTATTTTATCCGGAGAGGGTTGATTCGGAGCTACGCTACCGATGATATGGAAGATGAAATAACCTTTCAGCTATATCCAGAGTATAATGTGGTTAGTAATATCCATACGCTACTATTTGATGAGCCTTCCCAATTTACTTACCAGGCCCTAGAGCGCACCAAGGTCTACACGATAGACTATGCCTCCTTCATCGAAGTAACGGCTAACAACCCCAAGTATCTAGAGATAAACAGAAGATTTTTGGGTAGAAGAGCCATGAAGTTAGCTTTCCAAAGGGTGGAGTCATTTGTATTCCTATCTCCCGAACAACGATACAAAAAGTACATCGAAGATTATCCTAATATCATCAATAGGGCGCCCGATAAATACATTGCCAATGTGCTAGGGATCACTCCGGTGTCGTTGAGTCGGATTAGGAAACGTATTGCTTCTAGGAAGAACTAAAGGTCGAAGACCCCTTTTACTCCTTCACCACCCTCAAAGTCGAAACATCCGTAAATACACGGCCATACCGATCTGTAGCTCGAACCTCGATCACGTGCCTTCCCGTCGGGAAATTACTACCGATATTGGCCTCCCAAAGATGAGTGGATATCCTTGGGGCTGGCATGGGAGATCCTGGAGGTTTTTCTTCAGGGCCAGCGGTTTCTTGCCATTTTTCCCTAAGCTTTATTTCCTTGAAGCGTTTCCAGCGCTGATCAATTTTTAGATAGTAAGGATCATATTTGTCGACTTTCTCCATTTCTTTCCATCCTGAAACCCCCTTTATTCGATACGCTAGCTTTGATTGTTCGCTTCCATTGAAAAAGTTAACGGTCAAAAGCACTGTATCTAACGCATTGGCTACTATGGATCTAGGACGATGGATATTCATCTTGTGGCCGGTGGGACTTCCGGCTACTTTCCAATCTATGACATAGTCGGTACCATTAAAAGTGATGAAGGAATATCCGTTGGGCGTTCCATCTCGCATCATGGTGTGGGGCACATCGACTTCATTCCGCATTCCATTCCACCAACTTCCGGAGGTAGTACCGACATTAAAGTGGTGGTGTGGTTGAGCCTGTTGCCAGTCCGTTGAGTCCTGATGGAAAAACTTATTGTTGTGCACATGTGAATGTGCAGAAATGGATAAGGTATGGGGAAAATCCTTTAGTAAGTCGAATAGCTTTTTTTGGTCACTTTGTCTAAATGATTCGCCATGCTGAACCAAAGGGATATGCATGTTTAAGACAAGGAGATGATTTTTAGGTACCATCTTAAGATAGTTGGAAACAAACTCAAATTGGTCGGGTCTTAGTCCTCCTACATACTTCTTTGAACCGACAACACTTTCATGAATGACATTATCTACCACTATGAAATGGACATCACCATAAACAAAAGCATAGGTTGCAGGCCCATAAACACTTTCATAGGTTTCATCAGAGAGTTCATCGTTAGGAGCCATGAAGTTGAGGTCGTGATTTCCCATGACGTTATACCAGGGAATCCCAAGCTTGGCTACGGCTTGATTGATGGGGCTGAATAGGTTGAGGTCGTTTCCTACGATATCCCCCATGGTGATGCCAAACTCAAGCTCGTGTTTACCGATCAGCTCACTGATGATATCATCGGCCAGAAAATCAATCTGTTCTATATTGTAGGGTTGGGGATCGCCAAAAACCACCATTTTGTAGCTGTCAGCACTTTCCTCTGGGTATAGTGGAAAATTAATTTCGTCAGGCAGGTCCCCCGTTGGTTCTACTCCTTTATAGGTGAAGTTTTTAGGATATCCATTGGGTTTGTGTAAATAGTAGAACTGAGGCAAATTTTCCTCATTCAAGGGAGTTATCCAATCTCTGGGCTTAATAACAAAGATGACAGCATCGTCAGATACTGGAATTTGATAGGCACCTTTTTCGTCGGTCAATACAATATCAACACCATTGGAAACCGCCACTTCAGGAATTCCATTTTCCCCATCCTCCTTGATACGATTCTTGTTTGTATCATTAAATACAAATCCCTTAGCTAGCTGCTGAGTTGAATTTTGTGCGTAAGCAGAAATGGTAATGAATAGTATGAAGGTAGAAGTGATGAAGGCTCTCATATCAATCTTTTTGTTGAATACGAATGTATCTAATTCTTTGAAGATCTAAAGCATTATAAGATTAATGAATTATTAAGCTTTGGAGGAATTAAGCATGGCTAATTACTTAATAAGCGGCCTAAAAGGCAAGCTCTGCTGCTTTCTTATCCTTTGTTAATTTCATCCGATTTTGATTCCACATAGATTTGTATCAATCAAAAAAGAATACGAAATGATACAATCTAAAATCAAATCAATCGCAGTATTAGGAATACTGACGTTTTCGATGAGTTGTTCGGATGAGGTAATGACAGATGTTGAGTCCGATGATCCTGTAACTATTCCATTCCAGGAACTCTACGATCAAGGCATAGACAAGTTTCTCGGTGTTTTCACTCCCACTTCATTCGAAGTTACCTCACCCGGTATACTAGAGCACACCTTTAGCGGGATGGATGCCCCGATCTGCTATACCGGTAACGAATTTTCTATGTTCACCCGTGATGGTAGCAGTAACCATCTTTTGATATTTCTACAAGGTGGTGGTTTCTGTAGTCCAGTCTCCTGTGATGCGACTGAAACGGGTATTCCCTTTATCCCGTTTGGCCTGTTGAGTCCTACAGATCCACAAAATCCTGCTGCTACTTTCAACGTAGGTTATGTCCCTTATTGTGATGGGTCTGGGATGATGGGAGACAATGAGGTAGATAGTGATGGAGATGGTGTGAATGACCGATTTTTTAAGGGTGCGAAAAATCTATCTGCCTCACTCGACGTCATCGTCCGAAGATATCCTTCTCCGGATAGAATTGTCTTGGCAGGAAATAGTGCTGGGGGCTTCGCGGTACACGCAGTATTGCCGTTGGTTCGGAAGCTCTATCCGGATGTTAGTATTGATGTGATCAATGACTCAGGTCAGGGTATTGCTAATCCTGGTGGGATTGAAGCCTTGATCGAATACTGGAATGCTGGCGCTTTTTTCCCCATTAGTTGCTCCAACTGCATCGGAGCAGATGGAAATTTGACCGATTATCACAAATATCAGCTAACTCAGGATCCTAACATTCGTATGGCGTATATCAGCTCAAAGCAAGATGAAACTTTTGTAGCCGTCATTGCTGGAGGAGGAGCCGTTTTCGAAGCGGAGCTTATTGAAGCAGCGGCTGAAATCAACACGGCTTTCCCGGCCCGCTTCCATAGTTTGATAGCCGATGGGGATGAGCATACTTTTTTACTTTCCAATTTCGATTATGCCGTTGGTGGGACGACGGTGAAGCAATGGGTAGCAAATATGGTAGCCATTAATGAGGCTTGGGTCACTGTGATCGACTAATCCTGCCAGTAAATTAAATTGAGCCGGTCGCTTCCTGTCTTTTCTGACCGGTGAATATCTAACTTAAATGGAGGTTGTCTCGTAAGGATCGAATAACAATTGTTTATTCGGATAGGACTAGATTGTTTTGCGATAACATTCAATCTCAGTCTATTACCATCCTGATGAGGCAACCGCTAATTCTATGCTGTTCTATCTGGAGGAACGGGATGAAAATTGATAAAATTTCCATTGCCTAGACATTCTGTTCCATTCACCTCTCATCTTGTTCAATTCACTTTGATTATCCCCTCAATCTTTTACCAGTCCCGGTAATTTTGTTCCTATAGATCATAACAAATACTTTTTCAACCATTAGATCGAATACCATGAAAACTGTAAAAACCTTTCCGCTTTTCTAGGTAGAAATGCAGAAGAAGATGAAGGAAAGGCGAAAGTGATTTTTTGTAACCCAAAAACTCCAAATCCAATAGTATGAGAAACAAACGCAGATTAAAGTATATCCTTGGAAGTTTGGTAGCAGTGGTTCTCATTGTAGCCCTTGCCTTGCCTTCCATCCTAAAATCATTTGGCTTTCATCCGGACTTTGCTGGTGAGGTATTTGATCTAAGTGGAAAGAAAGCCCTCATTGTAACTACCAGTCATGGTACCCTGAATAAGCCAGGTGAAACGGAAGGGGATGCAACCGGGGTGTTTGGCTCTGAGATGACCGTCCCTTACTATGAATTTTTAGATGCTAATATGCAAGTAGACGTGGCAAGCATTAAAGGGGGGAAAATACCCATTGATCCAAGTTCATTCTTATACTTCATCAAGGAAGATGCAGACAAAAGGTATTTGAAAGACGACATTTTTCAAGCCAAAGTACAGCACTCCATTCCACTTGAAACGGTGGATTTTAAGCAATACGATGTTGTCTTCTTTGCCGGAGGCTGGGGAGCAGCTTATGATATGGCACAATCAGAAACGCTAGCTATTAAGGTGACAGAAGCCTACTACAACTCAGATGTAATTTATGGTAGTGTGTGCCACGGCGCTCTGGCGTTTACAGAGGCTAAAGACAGTACGGGAAATTATTTGATCGAAGGTAGATCCATGACGGGTGTAACGCAAAAACAATTGGATCAATTGGGAATCGCGTTTACGCCAAAGCATCCAGAGGCAGAGTTGAAAAAAGCTGGAGCTAACTTCCAGGCTAACCACAAAAGCATGGACTTTTTCGCTACTCTAACCGTAATAGATGAAGAGCAACGTTTTATTACGGGACAGAATCAAAATTCAGGGCATGAGACTTCCCAATTGATTCTGAAGGTCTTATCGGAAAACTAACTATAACCATGGATACTTTAAAGAGGTTTGCCCTGCTATTCTTAACCATGGGTGTATTCATTTCAGTCAGTGCGCAAACTGATTCTACCAGTAGTAAGCCTAATATCGTCCTAATATTAGTCGACGATTCCGGCCTGATGGACTTTGGTATTTATGGCGGCGAAGCGCGCACTCCCAACATTGATCGATTGACCAGGAATGGGGTGATGTTCAGTAATATGCATGCCTCTCCAGCCTGCGCTCCCTCCAGAGCCATGCTGATGACTGGTTCGGATAGCCATTTGGCTGGCGTGGCTAATTTACCGGAAATGCTTCCCGAGGAATTTCAAGGCAAGCCAGGGTATGCTGGTGTTTTGAATAATCGGGTACAAACGATTGCTACTCGGCTAAAGGAAGCCAACTACAATACCTATACAACAGGGAAGTGGCACTTGGGACATGATGAGCATACACTTCCGACCCGAAGAGGCTTTGATCGCTCTTTTATTCTGGGAGCTTCCGGGGCCAATAATTTTGAAGCACAAGGCTATTTGCCAATGAAACCGACGGCACAGTGGTATGCTGATGGATCTGAAGCTGATGTTCCGGATGATTTTTATTCCTCAAAGACCTATATCGATAAGATTATATCTTTTCATGAGGAAGAAATTAACAAGGCGCAGCCGTTCTTTTCCTACGTCGCTTTTCAAGCCATTCATGCACCTATACAGGCTCCAGAGAAATTCGTTGATCCCTACAAGTTGACCTATGCAGTCGGATGGGATAAATTGCGTCAAAGTCGCTTTGAGAAAGCAAAAGAATTGAAGTTCATTCCTCAAGATGCAGTCCTAAATGACGTTTTCCCTCAATTCAGGAAATGGGTGGAACTAAGCAAGGAAGAGCAGGAAATGTATAGTACTGATATGGCAGTCACGGCAGGTATGTTGGAAGCTATGGATTTCCATATAGGACGCTACATCACCTACTTGACAGCGGAAGGCTTAATGGACAATACGATCTTTATTATTACTTCGGATAATGGGCCGGAAGGAGCAGATTACCATAAAACCGTTATGAGATGGGCCAAAAAACAAGGATATCATCGCGATTTTGACCGATACGGTAGTAAAGGATATTATGGAGCCACCGGGCCTGAATTTGCTAATGCCATGGCTTCTCCCTTCTCTTACTTTAAATATTATACTGGAGAAGGTGGGTTGCGAGTACCGTTCATTATGAGCGGGAGGCATCTACCCAAAGGAGTTAAATCTGATGCCTTTTGCTTTTTCACGGATGTTGCTCCAACCATTTATGATATAGTCGGCTTATCTACAATGGCCAATGAAGGCTATGTCCCTATTACGGGCAAAAGTATGCTGGCTCATATTACTGATCCCAACACAGCAATCTATGGCGATAATGAAGGCGTGGGCTTGGAAGCTGGCAATAGTTCGGCCTATTTTTTAAATGGCTATAAAATTGTAAAGAACAACATTCCCTACGGGGACAACACCTGGCATTTATATCATTTACGGAGTGATCCAGGGGAGATAAATGATATTGCATCCGAACAAGCAGTACTTTTTCAAAAGATGTTAGCTGAATTCCAAAACTATGTGAAAAGGGTAGGGGTAATCCAAATGCCGAAGGGATATCATGCGGCAAAAGAGGTAGGAAAAAAATCAGCTGTTGCCATGCTAAAACTAAATTCCCCTTACTTATTCACAATCATACTTTGCATCGGGATATTTGTCGTCTGGCTAAAGAAAAGAAAGGTAAAGAAACTCACCGTATGACCATTACCGATAGTCCTTTGCGGAAACCAGTGCTATCCTTGCAAGCTCAGGCCGTGTCTTTGCGTCGGCTGATTTAAATATAATCATCATTAGGACAATTTGTATTACTATGATTCATTCAATTTCTAATTTAGTTTTTGAGGGTGGAGGCGTGCGTGGAATTGCATACGGAGGCGCCTTGGAGGCCTTGTCGAAGGCCGCATTACTTCCGAATATTCAGAGGGTAGCGGGGACCTCAGCAGGAGCCATTACGGCTTGCTTAGTTGCCTTGAAATATTCTGCAGTTGAGATAAGCACAATTATTGCACATATGGATTTGGCTTCCTTTGAAGACAAGCAACGGGAGTTTAGAAGGCTGAAAGATTTTGGTATTTATGAAGGGGAGGTTTTCTTAGAGTGGCTGAGAGAATTGATTGCCAGTTCTCAGGTTGGACAAGGTAAGGCAGATCTGACTTTTGGAGAATTGGTAGATCGTCAAGGGATGGAATTAAAAGTATATGCTACGGATCTTTACACTCGTTCCCTGAAAGTGTTTTCCCCTGCCCATACTCCAGGCGTTCCAATAGCCGAAGCTGTGCGTGCGTCCATGTCTATTCCGATCTATTTTGATGCCTGGCGATTCTCTGACAACAATCCCGATGATCATTTTTATGTGGATGGCGGAGTGCTCTATAATTTCCCAATCGGTGCTTTTGATGATCTCGAAAGTGGTCAGGCCAATACCGAAACTTTAGGTTTTCAATTGGAGAACCTAAGCGGGGGAGGGGTCTATATCCCTTTTGAACATGGAGACTTAGGTAAATACACGAAAAGCCTATTAGAGACGCTTATGTATACGCAAAGCGTGGCACTAACCACGAGTGCAGTGGACTTAGCTCGGACTATTCATATTGATCATTTAGGAGTAGGCGCTACAGACTTTGAAATAGATAGTGCTACGAAGAACCAGCTAATTCAAAGTGGTTGGGATAGTACCCTCACCTTTTTACAAGCGTACGGAATGGATACGAATGCTTGGGGAAGGCCTACTTTGTTAGACGAGAGTCAACCGAAAACGTCTAAAGTATTGTCGTAGGATACAAACTTTGAATGCGCTTCCAAGCGGATCATTTGTGAAAACCCTGAGGATTTGGAGGGTATTCTGGCCTCCTTAACCCACTCATTCTCCAATTTAAATCAACTGATTATTCTGTAATTGATCTCAATAGACAAGTTGACAGACTATTGGATTCGATTGCTTTTGTACAGTTTATAATGCTGAAACGGAATTGATAAGGCTATGAACTTAAGAAGTTTGTTGGTGTTTTTAAGACACCTAAGGATAAGATCTTTCAAAAGAGGAGAGATCTTCATAGAAAGAGGCGAGACTAAAAAAAATTTATTTTTTATTAGAAAAGGCATGACTCGCAGCTACTTCATTAATGAAAAAGGGGATGAAATTACCTTTCAACTATTTCCTGAACACTATGTTATGGGCAATGTGCATTCCCTCTTATTCAATGAACCCTCAAAGTTTGTCTATCAGGCGCTAGAAGACACAAAGGTTTATGTGATTGATAATGAATCCTTTCAAAATGTGATTTTGCAGAACCCCAGATTCTTGGATTTGAACCGAATGGATTTTAATAATATGCCCTTGAAGCAAGCCTTTCGACGAGTGGAGTCTTTTGTCCTTCTATCTCCGGAGGAACGCTACTTAAAATATATGAACGACTATCCAAGCGTTATCAATCGGGCACCCGACAAATACATTGCCAATGTGTTGGGTATTACTCCGGTTTCATTGAGCCGAATCAAAGGAAGAATTACTGCAAAAAGATTGCGCTAACCTCATTTGTTATCTTTTGTTATTGTCGAGCGTTTTGGGCTTAACCTAATTTTAGCCCAAAAGCAATCAATAATGAAAAAGATTTCACTCTTATCCTTACTCATTCTATTCATCAGCATTTCTGTTTCCATCGGCCAGGAAATGATTACCTATCCAGCAGGGCCTTTTACTACTTTCTTTGATGGGGAGTTGATTGGGGCAGACTATTGGTCGGAGGAACCGAAAATTCTTTCTGCCGGATTGGGTTTTTGTGATATTGTAGGTGTACCCACAGCCGCACTTACTGAAGAAGTAGTGCGACAAGCTGGAGGTGCATGGTTGACAGATATAGAATGCGATACAGCGAATGCTGGCTTTTTTACAGCCACATCAACTATACAACAGGTAGGAGCTGTGTATATACTAAAAACACCATATGGAGATTTAAAAGATGGAGCTCTTGGTTTGGATGGACTTCCCATTGTTTTTAGCTGGCCAGTACTGACTAGCACTATTGATTTGACCGACTTCCAGTTTACCTTGAATACTGGAGAAGTTGTCACCCCACTGGCTGCTAGTTCAAATCCAAATTGGGAAAACAATGAGCGAAATTGTGTGGTGGTCTTTGCTGAATGGGGGAATAGGTTGCCGAGTAGTGATGACAATGCGCGATTTCCTGTGAAGCTAGAGATCGTGGAAGACGATACACCTTTGACTTTGGTGGGGCCAGGTGGGCAGTTATTTAATGCAGTCGGGCTCACTTGGGAAACGGACTCCAGCCCTTATGATGAAAATAATGGCCCGAGATTGGTAGGGGCTAAGTTGAACTATGTAGGGGAGGAGGCCCTAGGCGAAGGCGTGAATAGCTCTTTTGCCGAGCAAGTATTGGGCCCAGTCTTGGCGGCCAACTCCGAATTCGATTTGTACGGAGGTGGTGACTTTAGGTTGCGTATGTTGACTACGGGAGGGTTTTCTCCTGATGGCGTGAGAGGAGTGCTTCCTACTGATTATGAAAAATTCTTTAGGATTCATGTCCTAGGAGAAAATGGAGATACGGTGCTGATCGAGAAAGATAGTGTTGATTATCAGGTAATGGGCGGCACATTAAGGGTGATTGGACTCTCTGATTTAGGTGCAGTAGAAGGAGGTGATGTCGAGTACGGTGATTGTTACACAGAGGATCGCGATAATTACATCGATATTATATTGGTGGGAGATACGGCTGCAGCTAGAAATATTATCTTTCTCGAAATTCCAAGTTTGGAAGTGGAGGGCTATCAGCCATTTTACAATCCTGGCGGACCTGGCACTACTCCCTTTCCAGAGGTCACTTATACTCAACCCGGACCAAGGGATTTGGAGCCTGTAATTATGGCACTAGATGATCCGATGCGGGTCACCTATAATATAAGGCCAGCGGCAGAAGACATAGATTTTGTGTCTTATAATACCTTTATGTTACCGCTGCTCCCGGAAGGAATCGAATATGATCCCAATCGAGAGGCTTTCTTAGTGTCATCCGCTGTAGGTGGAGCTATCAGTCTAATTCGCACGGATGGTTCTTTTTCCAATTTAATTCCACCAATGGTATTTAATGGTAATGGAACTTTTGGTTTGCAAATCGACACCCTAAATAATCGCTTGTTGGCAGTGGCTGCCAATTTTATGGATCCTACTGTGGCTTGGTTATACCGATTTGACTTAGAAAATGCTACTTTAATTGACTCTGTAAATTTAGCATCAGTACCTACTCGTCCAGGCTTACCCTTGAATTTTGTTAACGATGTGACGGTAGATAAAGAGGGAAACGCTTACGTCACGAATTCTGACAAAGGTGTCATCTATAAAGTAGATTCAGAAGGTCAAGCCTCCCTCTTTTTCGAAGATAATAGTTTTGCACCGCCCAACCCACTTACCCAGACGGGCTTTAATGGCATCGAATACCACGAAGATGGCTATCTGCTCGTAGTACATTCTGTTAATGACAAGATTTATAAAATCATGATTGATAATCCATCAGAAATTACGGAGGTGAGTTTACCTGATGGTTCTTTGCGAAGCGGCGATGGTATGTTTTTGGATGATGATGAACTGGTAGTTGTCAGCAATACTGCTAATGGAGCTGCTGAGCCGGAGGACAGTGATCCTGCTGTCCCTTTTGTTACGAAGTACATGACTACAGACGATTGGAGTTCTGCGGTTCAAGTAGGAAATACCTACGCAACTGGCGATCTTTTCCCGACGACGGTAGTAAAAGTAGGGGAGGACTACTTTATTAATTATGCCTATTTCAATTTCTTGGCTTACCGAAACAACCCGGTAAACTATTTGATTTCCAAAGCCAGTTTTGATTCCAATCAAAGAAATGCTGGCTCGGACACCACAATTCCAAGGGTAAACACACCCATTGTACCCTTCTCCTATGGAGCAGATTACCCAGAACCCTATTATGCAGACTGCAGCACTCCGATTGCAGATGGTGTTCCTGATTTAAGCGGAGATTGGGTGGAAACCACTGTTACGATAAACGGAGAAGAGATTGCTGCTCAGCCGGATCCTCGCCGTGAACGTATCGAGCAGTGCGGCAATCGAATTCTTATCGCTAGCAATGGAGTTTTACATGAAGTTTTTCAGGCCGACAATACAATGTTTAATGGAGTTAACGATGTAGATCCGATGGGCAATCCACTACATTTCACTGGTAGGTTTGAGGATAATGTATTTCTACTTACTCCTATCCTAACTGATACCACTCAAACCATTCCAGATATTAGCAGGGAACTCATTCAAAATGATGGAGGGGATGAAGTATTAAAGCTTTTCAATCCTTTACTAGGGGCAACCCCAACGCGATATCTAAGAAAAGAAACAGACATAGTTGCTACTCGAGATTTGATTCTTACTAATGATTTTAAGGTAGTGCCAAACCCTTTCCAAAATGAAACCTTGCTTACTTGGGATAATCTAGGTAAGGATGTTTTTCAGGCTCAATTACTCAATGTAAGCGGGCAAGTGGTGAGGAAATATCGCAATGTAAGCGGTGAATCACTACGGATAGAAAAGAGAGATCTATTACCCGGGATCTATTTCTTGAACATCATCGATGGTTCAGGGCATTTTGGGACATTAAAATTATTGATGCAAGAATAATCTATTCCAGCCAGATAATTCTTCGGCTTATTTATTCAGCTTCTCCTGCTAACTATCGAATCGGTGGGAGAAGTTGTTCTCGTTTGGATGCTTCTGTAGAATTAGGAGGCGATTGTTCAATATTTCTTCTAACCTCAATATTTGGACAGGCTGGTTAACTCACGTATAAGCTTCGGTTGAATCCTAGTAGTATTACCTAGAAATACTATTTTTGATTCCATTACAAACTAAGCTTCTATTGAAATGAAACGAATATTGCCTCTTGTTGTCTGTCTGCTTTTTTCCTTATCCTTAATAAGTCAGGATTATTTCTACAAAGATTTTGGACCTTTTGATCCGTCGATTCCTAGTCCAGAAGACTTTCTAGGTTACGAGATCGGAGATTATCATACCCGTCACGATCGCATTGTGGCGTATCTGGAAGCTCTGGATGCGGCCTCGGACCGAGCCAACCTCATTGACTATGGTAAAACGCATGAGTTAAGACGGTTGGTCATACTTCAGATTAGCGATCCTGATCACCTACAAAACATAGAAGAGCGACGGCAAAAACACCTCCAGTTGATTCAGCCGGACGCTAACCTTCAAGATAGTGAGCTGGCAGATTTGCCCGTTTTTGTGAACCTGGGATACAATGTCCATGGCAATGAACCTTCGACCGCGGAGGCTGCGATCTTGTCTGCCTATGTGTTGACGGCTTCGAATCACCCAGATATCGAGCGTTATCGAAAACAGTCCATCATTTTCGTGGATCCCACCCTTAACCCTGATGGGAGGGACCGATTTTCCCAGTGGGCCAATTCGCATCGGAGTGATGTCCTAAATGCGGATCCTATGGATTCCGAACACAACGAAATGTGGCCAAGAGGTAGAACGAATCACTACTGGTTTGACCTGAATAGAGATTGGTTGCTACTAGTACATCCGGAAATGCAAGGAAAAATGGAGTGGTATCATAAATGGTATCCCAATGTAGTTACTGATTTTCACGAAATGGGTTCCAATAGTTCTTACTTCTTCGAGCCGATGAAAACCAATGGTTCCAAGGATCCTATCATGCCCGTCGAAAATTATACCACCCTCAATGATACCTTCGCCTTATACTTCCAACGTGAAATGGATAAGTTGGGCTCTCTATACTTCACCAAAGAGGTTTTTGATGGAACCTATCCTGGCTATGGCTCCTCCTATCCTGATCTGCAAGGTGGATTAGGTATTCTATTCGAACAAGCCAGCTCCCGAGGGCACGTGCAGGATACTGACATGGGACAGATTACTTTTGCGTATACCATCAGAAATCAATTTGTTAACTGTATAGCGACGGTGGAAGCCTCCGTGAAGCATAAGAAATTGTTATACGCCTATCAGCAAGACTTTTTTAAGTCGGCTATTACCAATGCAAATAAGAGTAAAGTGAAGGCTTACATCTTTGGAGAGGAGCACGATCAAAGTAGACTCCGGGCATTCGTGGATCTGTTGCTATCGCATAAGGTTAAAGTGTATGAATTGGATCAAAAGACTACCATGAACGGTAAGGACTACCAGCCTGGCAAAGCCTATGTTGTGCCGACTGCTCAAGCTCAATATCGCATGGTACAGACCATGTTTGAGACCTATCGCGAATACCATGATAGTGTTTTTTACGATGCTTCCGCTTGGTCCTTGGCGAATGCCTATAACCTGAAATATGCAGCCGCTGCTAAGATGATTAATCTGGGAAAAGAAGTGACCAAGGATGATCTGGCCGCTGTTAAGAAGACCATTCCCGTTTCTAATTATGCCTATATCATTGGTTGGGAAGATTATAATGCACCAGCGGTTCTCTATCACTTACAATCTAAAGGGGTACGCGTGATGGCTTCCCAACGAAACTTTACTATCCCCACCACAGCCGGTGAGCAAAGTTTTTCCTATGGCGCCCTTGTGATCCCGCTGCAGAAACAGAAAATTAGTAGTGATGAGGTAAGAGAACATCTATTGGAAGCGGCTAATGCATTTCAGGTGGATGTGCACGCTGCTACCACTGGATACAGTCGATCTGGCATTGATCTGGGAAGTAGGTATGTAAGTGCCGTGAAAAAACCCAAAGCAGTGATGCTCATCGGAGATGGAACCAGCGGTTACGAAGCGGGCTTCGTATGGCACCTGCTGGACCAGCGCGTAAAAATGCCTATTACCAAACTCCAAACCAATATGTTTGGCAGGGCTGACCTCAGTAAATACAATACGATGGTGCTCGTGTCGGGAAGCTATAGCAATCTAGATAGCACGGACATACAGAAAATCAAGGAGTGGGTAGCCGAAGGCAATACCTTGATCACCATCGGTAGGGCTTCAGCATGGGCCATTGGAAAGAAACTCGTGAAAGAATCCTTGGTGAAAGAAGAGAAAGATAAAAAGGGTGAAAAGAAGGACACCACGAAACAGAAAAGATATGATTATGTGCAGGCTTCGGAGATAAGAGGCCGCGATGGTGTAGGTGGCGTGATTTTCGAGGTAGATCTTGATATTTCGCATCCCCTAGGCTACGGGTATCGGGATCGTCAGTTACCCGTCTATCGCAACAACAAAGTGTGGATCGCCCCTAGCAAAAATGAATTCAGCAATGTGGCCATGTACACGGAAGATCCACATATTGACGGTTTTATTACCGATGATAACGTGAATAAGTTCCTGAAGAAATCGGCTTCTATTGTGGTAAGCAGAGCAGGGCAGGGCAGAGTGGTGTTATTTGCCGAGGATCCCAACTTCCGAGGCACTTGGTACGGCACGAATAAGCTGTTTTTGAATGCTATCTTCTTTGGGGAGTTGATTAGAGTACCTTAGGCCGAAGAAGCCATCCGAAGCCGCTTAAGGCTTAGTCACCCGAAGTCTTCCGTAGGTTTTGCTTAAGGAGACTTCGGATGGCTCTTACCAGAGATGTCTTCGGATGACTAAGCTTAGGCTATTACGGCCTTCTCCTACCCAAATGCACCCTTGGTAAATCCTTCACCAAGGCATTGAGCTTCGCTAATTCTTCATTCACCACTTTTTCAAAGGCTTGAATAGCGGTTGCGGTTTCCTCCTTCAGGGACCCTACACGGTCTAATTGAGACTGGGTGGGTTTGTCGGGAGCGCCGTCGATGGCGTACAGCAGGGACCGGATTTCCTCGCGTAATCGAGGTTTTTGACGGTAGCCCATGTTTGGGGGAGGTCTTCTCCATTCGTTCTGCAAGGCTTCAACTTGCTTCCAGGATTCCATCAAGGCAGTCAAGGTAGCCTTGTTATCATCTCCTTCGTCGGATTGTAGACTTTGTTTTAAGGCTTTGAGCTGTCCGAGGATATCCTCTGAATCATTGATCAATTGGTTGGTCTGTGAAAGGAGTGTTTCTAGTCGCTTGGTTTCTGCAGCCTGTGCTTCGTAGTCCTTTTGATCGACATCCAGGCGAGGATCCGCTCGCACCTCGATGGTGGTCGTTAACTCCTGACCGTTGGCCATGAGTTTGGCTTGGTAGGTGCCGGGAGGGACTAGTGGTCGGAATGGACCGGAGCGCCAGCCACCTTGAGGTGGATTGTTCAGCGTGACGGCGGGGCCTTCGGAACGCAAATCCCAAACCATACGATTTAAGCCACTGGTAGCGGTGGTATCTTTAAGCTTTCTAACTACAATCCCTTCTTCGTTTGTGATTTCTACCTTGACTGCTTCTTCGGCATCCTTTGCTAAGTAGAAGTTGATGTAGGCACCATAATCGGGATTGGCCGCTTTGTAGGTGCGTTGGCCCATGTTCTCAATCTGGCTGTAATAATGCCAGCGCGTGGTTTTGCGGGCAGGATATAGATGAACGTCCTTTTTCTTAGCATCATCCATTTCTGAAATTGGACGGGCATCATCAAGAATCCAAACACCTCTTCCGTGCGTCCCTACAATAATGTCCCTTTCCCGTGGATGGATGCGTAGGTCTCTCACCGATACGGGGGGGAGATTGTTATTAATGCGCGTCCAATTCGACCCCTTATCCCAGGAAATATAAATGCCATGTTCCATTCCAATGTAAAGAGTATTGGCATCATGTGGATCTTGACGAATTACTTTGACATAGTCATCCTTGGGCAAACCATTGATAATCTTCTTCCAGGTCTTGCCATAGTCCGTTGTCATGTAGGCATGAGGTGTGAAATCGTCCATACGGTGTTGATCTACGGCTACGAAGGCGGTCCCGGCATCATGTTCGGAGGCGTGAATTTTGCCAATCCATGCAAAGACGGGCAGCTTACCTACATTGCCTTTTACATCTTTCCAGGTCTTTCCGCCATCGCGGGTGAGCTGTAGATTACCATCGTCTGTACCTACCCAGATTACGCCAGCTTCTAGGGGAGATTCTGCGATGGTCAAGATGCTACAATGAAACTCAGCCGCCGTATTATCTTGGTAGATCTCACCTCCAGAGGTTCTTTGCTTCTCTTTGTCATTGGTGGTCAAATCTGCACTAATTTCGGTCCAACTATGTCCTCGATCCGTACTCTTAAACAAGACATTTCCTCCAAAATATACTGTGTTGGGATCGTGGGGTGAAATGTGAATAGGCGCATCCCAGTTGAATCGATACTTGTGGTCTTCTATCGCATCACCGGCAGAACCAATGATTTTAGGGAAAGGGTGAATGCTACGGACCACGCCGGTATTTGTATTCACGTGGAAAGGAACACCGCCCTGGAGATTGGTATACACCTCATGCTCACTCCCAGGAATAGGTTCGGCATAATAGCCGTCGCCATAGCTAATCCGCTTCCAGTGTCGCTTCAGAATCCCTTTGGAGTTCAAGGAATTACTGGGGCCCGTCCAGCAGCCATTATCCTGCAAGCCGCCGTAAACCTGATAGGGTTCCTGCATATCGACATTAAGCTGATAAAACTGGGAGAGTTCGACATTATTGATGATGTCCCAAGTGTCACCCTGGTCGTAGGATACCTGGAAGCCTCCATCACTCCCGCTCAATACCCGCTTGGAGTTCATAGGGTCGATCCAAAAGGACTGGTGATCTCCGTGTACATCATCCGCAATCCGCTGGAAGCTTTTTCCACTATCAATAGATTTATATAAGCCTCCCGAGAGGGAGTAAAGAACATTAGGGTAGTTTGGATCTACTCGAATATCACTATAGTAAAACGGCCGGAAGTTGATGTTTGGATTCTTATTGACCAACTTCCAGGAATTACCACGATTATCCGAACGGAAAAGGGTCCCCGAAGCATTTGAATATTCAGTTACCAAGTAGACGATATTAGGATCACTTTGCGCGACCGCTAATCCTATTCTTGCCATCGGTCCTTCCGGTAAACCTTTCATGATTTTTTCCCAAGTATCTCCACCATCTTTAGTGCGGTACACAGCTGTTTCCCCTCCACCTCCGTCGAAGCGCCAAGGGCGACGGCGGAAGGTCCACATACCCGCATACATGATTCTTGGGTTAGAGAGATCGATGGCTATATCCGAGCAGCCCGTATCTTCATCCAGGTACAATACCTTTTTCCAATTTTTTCCACCATCAGTAGTTTGGAACACACCACGTTCCTTGTTAGGGCCCCATTCATGCCCCATGGCACAAACACAGGCTACATCTGGATCATCTGGGTGCACTACAATGCGTTTGATCCGCTCGGTATCATCCAATCCTAGGTGTTCCCAAGTCTGTCCGGCATCAATTGAACGATATACTCCATTTCCGTAACCCACACTATTACGAGGATCTCCCTCACCACTACCCAGCCATAAGACATTGTGATCGGATGGGGCTACGGTCAAGGCTCCCACAGAATAGACTCTTTGTTTGGTGAAGAGGGCATCAAAGGTCACCCCACCATTGGTAGTTTTAAACACCCCACCATCAGCTCCTGAGATGTAAAAGGTGGTAGGATCCCCTGGGATCCCATCAATATCGGTAACACGACCGCCCATATTAGCAGGGCCAATCGCTCTCCATTCTAGGTTTTTGATTTGTTCTGTCGCAGATTGAGCCGCTAGAAATTCTGCCAAAAATAAAGTCAGTACGAGGAATAAAAGTTGTTTTTTCATGTGCTTGAAATTTTTCTGAAGCGTAGCATAATGCAGAAAATTTTCTACACCTATGTAACCACTACGCTTTCGCAAGATTTTCATTGATCATACACGGAGATGTTATTTATGATTAATATAAATCATGCTCATTTCATTAGTTCAAAAAATATTAAATGTTTGAGACTGAAGATAATATTGATTCGAAACTATTCCGGCTAAAATGCCAATAATTTTCCCGGTGGGTGATCGATAGTCGGATTAGTCTATTAATCCCTTCCTATTACTTCAGCTTGTTTTACTTGAATAGTCTTATATTCATCAATCCAGAGAGGTCATTAAATAACAGATCAAATCCATCAGAGGGAGATATCCAAAGTTTTGCCTAGAAATAGCCATGGCTAAACTTTGGATATCTTACCTACTATTGTCACACTACTTGATCAAACAAAACTAGATCGATGAAAAAACTCATTTTGTTGCTCCTAACGCCACTATTCTTGAGCCTGTTCTCCGCGCAGGAGCTAGGCGCGCAGGAATTAAAGCAAGAACACCTTGAACAATTGAAATTCCGGCACATTGGCCCGGTTGGTAACCGCGTGGTAGCGGTAACCGGTATTGCCGGCGATCCCCTAGTCTATTATGTCGGCGCTGCTTCTGGCGGGATTTGGAAGACTATTGATGGGGGACTGAATTGGAAACCGGTATTTGATAAGCATCCGGTACACTCAATTGGCGCCCTAGCCGCGGCTCCTAGCGAACCAGAAGTTATCTATGCGGGTACCGGAGAGGCTTTTATACGTTCCAACGTCTCTGTAGGTAATGGCGTATGGAAATCGACCGATGGGGGAGATAATTGGGAACACCTGGGTTTGGAAAAAACGGGCCGCATTAGCCGTATCATCGTACACCCCGATAATCCGGATATGGTCTATGTAGCCGCCCTTGGACATGGCTATACGCCGCAAAAGGATCGTGGCATCTATAAAAGTACGGACGGCGGAAAGACCTGGGAACAGGTACTTCATGTAGATGAAAATACAGGTGCCTCCGATCTTGTGATGGATCCACATAATCCACGCGTACTCTTTGCGGGCATGTGGCATCTAGAGCTGAGACCATGGACACGTACTAGCGGTGGGCCAGGTAGCGGTATTTACCGTTCCCTGGATGCAGGCGCTACTTGGACAAAGTTGGAGAAAAATGGTTTGCCAGAGGGAGAAGTAGGTAAAATTGCTTTATGCATGACCAATGCACAGGCGCAAAGAATATACGCCCTGATAGAAACAGGTGACGGTATTCCATTGAATGGCAAAAAAACGAACAGTGGTGAATTGTGGCGTTCAGATGATCGCGGGAAGACTTTCAAATTGGTTAATTCTGACCGAAATCTTAGTGGAAGGGGAGCCTATTATACTCGCTGCACCGCCTCACCTGATAATCCGAACGAGATTTACTTTATGTCAGCCAGCTTTTACACCAGTATTGATGGCGGTGTGACGGCAAAAGAACCAGCTCCCGGTGCTGCACCGAACTGGGATCATCACGAAATGTGGATCGATCCTACCAATGGCAATCGCCAAATTGTAGTTGGTGATGGAGGTTTATCTATCAGCCAAAATCGTGGAAAATCGTGGCATCGCGTGCATTTGCCCGTAGCCCAGTTGTATCACGTCACAACCGATACGGAGGTACCCTATAATGTACTTACGAATCGACAGGATGGTCCATCCATGAAGGGCCCGAGCCGTAGTCGGATGCAAACCTTTTTTGGATCCTTTATTCCTTCTGGGAAATGGCATGACGTTGGAGGTGGGGAAAGTGGCTTTGCTACTGCAGACCCTACGGATCCCAATATTGTGTGGTCAAGTGCATCCGGTTATGGTGCATTAGGAGGGGTAGTAGTGCGCTTTAATGAAAAAACCGGGCAGTTTCGACAGGTAGAGGTCTGGCCAGAATATACTGCTGGCAGCCCAGCTGCTGATGTGAAGTTCAGATTCCAATGGACCTTCCCACTTTTAATCTCACCGCACGACAACAACACCGTATATGTGGCTAGCCAGTTTGTACATCGAACCAAAAACGGCGGTCAGTCCTGGGAAATCATTAGCCCTGATCTGACGCTGAATGATAAATCTAAGCAACAGTTTTCTGGAGGTTTGACCGGCGATAATATTGGGGTGGAATATGCCAATGTCGTTTATGCCTTCGAAGAGTCGCCGCTTAAGGCAGGCTTGCTGTGGGCAGGTACGAATGATGGCTTGAAACACGTGAGCCGAGATAATGGTGCAAACTGGGACAACGTTACGGCAAAGGTTCCTGGGATGCCAGCATATGGTGCTGTGAGAAACATCGATGCTTCGTCCCATTCGGAAGGTACGGCTTACATGACGGTAGATGCTCACGAAATGGGTGACTTCCAACCTTATGTATATCGGACGAATGATTATGGAAAGAGCTGGACTAAGATCACCAAAGGTATCTCCGATTCAAATCTAAGCTATTGCCGGATGATCAAGGAAGACCCATTTCGCAAGGGGCTGCTGTATTTGGGCACAGAGAATGCGCTATATGTATCCTTTGACAATGGAAGTAACTGGCAGTCGCTTATGAGTAATATGCCTGCAAGTCCCATGTACTGGTTGGATATTCCGGAACACTTCAATGACCTTGTCGTTGGTACCTATGGCCGTGGCATTTGGATATTGGATGATATTTCTCCCATACAGCAATGGACCGAGGAAGTGGCTTCATCAGATCAACATCTTTTTGATCCTAAAGATGCCTATCGCTTCCACCCCGTGTCTAGCATCATGCAGTTTTTCCCAGAAGCTTCTTCTGGACAGGATCCTCCTTTCGGCGCTTCGATGCACTACTGGCTTTCCGACGAAAAAGCGGAAGCTTCAAAGGACAAGACGATCCTCAAGATTACCAATGCTGCCGGGGATACCGTTCGAACCTTAAAGCACCAGGGCAAAGCCGGATTAAATAGAGTCTGGTGGGATTTAAAGGATGACCCAACTACTGAGATCGTCATGCGCACCAAACCCCAATACGCCCCCTGGGTCAAATTGAGTGAAAATAGAACACGCAAATCACTGGTGCCTCCTATGTCGCATCTTGTTCCTCCGGGTACGTATCAAGTTCATCTAATGAAAGATGGAGCCGTTCATCAAACGCATGCTCTGAAAGTACTCAAGGATCCCAATTCTGAAGGCGCCGCCGAGGATATTCGCTTGCAGCTTCAACTATTGGACAAGATCAAATTGGATGTTGAGGAAATATCCATCGAAGTGAACAAAGCGGAAAAGATTCGGCGACAGCTTAAGGATATGAAATCCATTTTGACAGAAGAGACGAAAGAAATTAGCAAACAATTGTCGGTGGTAGATAGTACGGTTACCGAATTAGAAAACAAGATGATCCAGTTGCAGCACACTGGAAATGGGCAGGATGGAATCCGTAAGCCAGGTATGTTATTGGAAAAATTATCCTACCTCTCCACTGCGGTCGGAACAGCGGATTTCAAACCAGCAGATCAACATACTGCCGTTTTTGACAAATTGCATGCTGAATGGAATGTATTGAAGAAAGAATGGGAGCAATGTTTGGAAGGCCCAGTGAAAAAACTGGTTAGTACCTTGCGTGATAAGGAGGTTGGAGCCTTAATTGTACCTAGATAAGCCGCTAAACAGGGGCCACTAGTTGCCCTAGTATAGATACGTTTTCTAGAAGCCCTCCCCTCACCATAGGGAGGGCTTTCCTGAATATACCATACTAGTAGCTTAGCCCGCCTAGGAGGTTGCTTGAGCATCCTTATTAACTGCACAATCATAGCGTCATGAGCATTAAACTCCGCTTCTTGATCCTTTACTTTTTTGCGCTAATCCACTTTGGCTGTTCACATATACAGCCGGTTGATTATGTGGATGTGTTCATCGGAACTTCCAACTCCCGCTGGATGCTGGGGCCTTATGCTTGTGTCCCCTTTGGTATGGTGCAATTGGGTCCGGATAATCAAGGTGATGTATGGATGGGAGGCTATGAGTATTCCATTAATAATGTGCGTGCATTCAGTCACATTCACGCCTGGACCATGTCCGGCTTGGCCATCATGCCTGCATCCCAAGATCTGACTGTGAAAGATTCTCCTGTCGATGCGTCGTATAGAGGTGCTGGGGCAAGCTATCATTCTAGAATTGAAAAGCATACGGAAAAGGCCTATCCAGGATACTATTCCGTCTATCTCTACGACGCTTCTGTGAAGGCTGAGCTCACGGCGACAACCCGTTGTGGCTTTCACAGATATACTTTTGAAGAACTCGAGAATACCCGCATCATGATTGATCTGGAATTTCCCGATGAGTATCAATCTATCTTGAAAGATGCACAAATCACAAAGGTGGACAGTCAGACACTCGAGGGATTTGCGACTTCACAAACCTACTACGGCGACTATACCCTTTATTTTGTGATTGAGCTAAGTAAACCCTTTAAAACCTTGCAGGGCTGGTCTGCCGGAAAAGGAGTAGTGACAGAGGTTGACAGTCTTAGAGATAGTATTGACGTTGGTGCTTTCGTCACCTTTGACACGGAGGAAGGTGAGGAGATCCTCCTCAAAACCGGGCTGTCCCTAGTCGATTTGGAGGGGGCAAGAAGAAACCTGGAGGCTGAACTAGGACCTTATGAATGGGATTTTGATGCAGTAGCTAAAAATGCTAAACAGGAATGGAATAAGCTATTGAGTAAGGTAAAAGTAGAAGGGGGTACGGAAGAAGATAAAACGAAGTTTTACACTAATCTATATAGGAGCTATGCCCAAAAACAAACTTGGTCGGACGTAGATGGGAGATACCGTGATCCTATGGAGCGCATTCAGCAACTACCGGCAGGAGGTGTCATGTACGGAGGGGATGCTTTTTGGAATTCGTATTGGAATCTAAATGGACTCTGGTCATTACTGACACCAGAAGTGATGAATAATTGGGTGGGCACTCAACTCGAACTCTTTGATAAAACGGGTTGGACCAACAATGGCCCTACAGGACTTGAACATACTGGTGTGATGGAAGTAAGCCACGAAGTGGCCTTGATGGTAGCGGCTTATATGAAAGGAATTCGCAATTATGATCAGGGTCTCTTCTACCGAGCTATCAAGAATACAATGAGCCGACAAGGTGGGCGGCAACCGATGTCAGGACTGGCCGGCATGGATCACCTGAATATTTACACCCGCTTGGGGTATGTACCCTTTGATGTGAGTCGGACCGATCGCACCTTGAATTATGCTTTTTCCGATTATTGTTTTGCCCAGTTGGCGAAAGCATACGGGAATCAGCAAGATTATGATTTCCATATTGAGCGCTCCAACAATTGGAAAAACTTATGGCATCCTGATTTTAGATTTATCACACCCAAAGACTCCGCTGGAAATTGGATAGAAAACTTTAGCCCCTTTTCCGGTTACTCCTTTTCGGAAGGTAATGCTTGGCAGTATTCCTGGTATATCCCCCATGATATTCCTGGATTGGTGGAGCTATTGGGACGTGATTCCTTTAACGCAAGACTAGAGTATGGTTTTCAGCAAGCAGAAATAAAAGGCTTTGCGGCGCATGCCTTCGATCGATCTAGGAAAACAATTCATGAATACTATATCAATCATGGGAATCAAGCCAATATGCAGGCGGCTTTTTTATTCAACTATGCCGGGAAGCCTTGGCTGACCCAGGAATACAGTCGGAAAATGCTAGATGTCTTCTACGGGTCAACGCCTTACCACGGATGGGATGGCGATGAAGATGAAGGTCAGATGGGGGCTTGGTATGTCATGTCTGCTATGGGCTTGTTCGAAATGACGGGAGGGACTTCTCCGGACTTACCCGTCGATCTTACTAGCCCGCTTTTTGATAAAATCACCCTTACACTGGATACCAGTTATTATGCGGGAGCGCAGTTGATTATTGAAACCAGAAATAATGCTAAAGAGAATGTCTATATCCAGAAGATCAGCTTGAATGGCAAAGCGCTTGATCAACCGAGGGTGTCTTTTGAAGATCTAGTTAAAGGAGGGCATCTGATTTTCGACTTAGGCCCACGTCCTCACCAGTAATTCCCAGTAGTTTGGATCCTACTTTTCATCCTCATTCAAAGCACTAATGCACATCACTGTATCATTCACATTGATCGGTGGAGTGGCTAGCATATACAAAACAACGCCATCTTTTGGCGCCTTGTATTCCTCAATGGTTTTCCCGAATTCATCAGTGGTATGTCCAACAATTTCTCCCTTCTTTACCCTATCACCCGCCTTAAATGTGCTGTAAAAGATTCCTTGTGCCTTCGATCTGATATAAGATTGATCATTGCGATAAACGATGTTCGGATGGGGCCCACTGCCATTGGCGTACATATCCATGGTGGCGAGCATATTGTATATCCCCTGCTTGATTAGGTCGACGTTCTCCTCTTGTACATTTCCTAATTTTCCACACTCAATACTCAAAGCTGTTTTTCCATCTTGAACAGCCTGTTTGAAGGTATATTTGGCAGGATCTGTATCAGCAATTGTGTAGGGATAGGAAACCACAAACTCGAATCCACTATTTTCCGACAATTTCTTGGCCAATGCGGTTTGTTCAGGTTTTTTAGTATTGTCATAATAACATACAAAAGGGATTAAATCTTCACACGCATCTCCGCCATGGATGTCCAGAAAAACCTCGCTAAGAGGAATAATATTAGTCGTTATAAAATGGGCTATTTGTTCGGTAATACTACCATCCACTTTCCCCGGAAAGGCATTGTTCAAGTTTATCTGGTCTTGTGGATTGATGAAAGGGGTTCGGGCGAAAAAGGAAGCCGTGTTGGCGATCGGAATGATCACTAAGGTGCCTTTGAGTTGTTCCACGTCGATTTCCCTCATTACTGCCTGCGTAGCAATGATTGGCGGGTATTCATATCCGTGAATACCTGCGACAATGGTGAATACTGGGCCATCTGTTTTCCCTTTTATGATGGAGATGGGGAGATGTCCCTTATTCCCGTGTTTATCCTCAAAATCTATTCGTATTTGTTCACTAGAGGGTCTAAGGTCGGTACTAAAAAGTGCTTGAAAACGATTTTGCTAGCTAACACTATTAAGGCTTAAAAGGACGAAGAGAAAGGAAAGCGTCTGTGATATCTTCATGCTTGTTTTTCTTTACAAAAGAGTGAGCAGAGGAGGTAGGGTTTATGGATGTTAGCCCTAGCCTCTAGGTTTGACAATTCCCGCAAAAATAGCGGATGAATGGATACCATACCAGAAATAGATTAGAGGGTTTTCATAGGATGTTTAATTCATTTTGTAAGTCATTGTTTTTCTTTTGTTCATAATTCATTGTAGTGATTTTTTCTAGACCTTCTTGAAGTCGAGAAGGCTTCAATCCAACACTTATCGTATTTTTGGCCAGCTGAATTAAATATCTATCATGAGTAAAAGATATACCATCCAAAATAGCCCATTCGTAGTACCCACCACGGACGGGAAGCTCATCGAAGAACATTTTGGTAATGCGACCACTGGGGACTCCTCCATCAGCATTGCCCATATGGTGGCTCCTCCGGGCTGGAGTGAGCCCTTCCAAACGCCTGAGTTCGACGAGTATACCTACATTATCCGAGGCAAGAAGCAATTCATCATAGAGGGGGAGACGGTGATTTTAGAGGCGGGGGAATCTATCAAGATTGAAAAGAATACTAGGATTCAATACTCCAATCCTTTTGGGGAAGAGTGTGAGTACTTAGCCATTTGTATACCAGCTTTTTCAATGGACTTAGTACATCGTGAGGAATAGGGGGGAGGCAAGGATTTCAGCTCAGCCAATAAACAGATAAAGTTTACTGTATGCTGAGCTGAGCGTTTGTATCAATTTCTGCATAAAGTATAAGGGGTGGGGTCAATATGCGGTGTTTTATCCATAATCATTTCGCTGATTAGTTTTCCCGTCCCTGCTCCCATACTTAGCCCTAGCATACCATGGCCAGAAGCCAGCCAGAGGTTTTTCTGTTTTGGAGAGCGGTCAATGATAGGCAATCCGTCGTTGGTCATGGGACGAAAACCGCACCATTCTTCGTAGATTTCATCGGTATAAGGCGTTTTCAGGTATTCAGCAGCACCTACTTTCAGGGCTTCTAGTCGTCGTTTGTTGGGGGTGAGGTCGTAACCCGTGAATTCCATTGTACTTCCCAATCGGTAGGTGCCATTCCAAGGCGTAGCTACGACCTTTCTCTCCATCAAGAAACAAGGTAACTTGGGTGAATGGGCGGGCGACTTCATGGTCATGCTGTAGCCTTTCCCTGGTAAGATGGGTATTTTTAAGCCAAGCTGTTTCTCAAATAAAGGCGACCAGGCCCCGGCTGCTAAAATGTAGTTTTCTGCAGAGAAGGTGTTGTCGCTAGACGCTACAGCCTTTATTTCTCCCGTCTTGTGTTGCTGAAATTTCTGGATTTCGCAGCCTTCATAAAACTGTACGCCATTTTCGATCAACTTTGCTTTGATACCTCCAACCAACTCATCTGGTTTTACCCAGGCGTCAATATCGTAATACCAAGCACCATATACATCTTCCACTAGGGCTGGCTCTTTTTCCTTTAGATCCTCGCCGATAATTGGCTCCGCATCCACCCCAAAAGGGCGGTGTGCTTCTACGGTTTTTTCAAACTGATTGAAGCCTTTTTCCGTTTTATATACCATGATGATGCCGTCTTTGGACCACTGGCACTGGATGTCTTCCTCCTCTAGTAATTGCTCGTACAGGTTTTGCGAACTCTGCAACAACTGATGTCGCCCCATCATGCTCTTTTGAATTTGTCTTTCATTCGTATTCCAGACGAAGCCAAGCATCCACCGGGCAAAATCTAAGTTTAATTGTGGCTTGATATAGAAGGGCGCATCTTTTTGGAACATCCATTTCATTGATTTCCACACTAAATCCATACTGTTCAAAGGAGGGACGTGGCTCGGGCTAACCAGACCACAATTGCCATGTGAGCTGGCCACCTTCTTAGGGCCTTTATCTAGGATAGCCACCGATTTTCCGGCTTTGGAGAGGTAGTAAGCGCTGGATAGTCCAATGATTCCACCTCCAATGATGCAAACGTCAAATTGCTGAGTTGGCATAGTTTAAGATAGTTATGGTACAATAGTAAAGCTCATTGGTCCTTATAAACCATCTTCACTATTGTAGTTTAGTTGCAGTTGTTGGTTGTTTATTGCTGTTTTTAGCAATTATATGTGCAATATTATGCAATATTTATAGAAAAGGAAAATATGGGAAAGATAATTCAGCCATCTAAGGCTAAAGAAACCAAGCCACCTCGGTAGTAGAATCATAATTTTCAGACTAAGGGAAAGCTGGACTATAGAAGCTTTAGGCCAGCCTGATGATAAGGGGCAAGAATAGGTTCGTCTGGGGATAACTCCGTGATGAGATAATCTACTTCATCGATACCACAAACGCGAATCTTCTGAGTGCTTTGCAGTTTGTCGGAGATGGATAGAACGGCTACTTGGTCAGAAACCTGGATCATGGTTTTTTTTACCTCAACTACCTCCCAATCCGAGTCGGTCAATCCCAAGCTAGCATCTAGGCTATTGGTTCCCATTAGGCAAAGATCAGGACGAATGTCGCGCAAAGTCGTAACCACTTGCCCGCCTGTACTAATTTTCGCATTCTTAGAGATTCGTCCACCAACGAAGATCGTGTCACTGTTCGGGTGTTCTGCCAGTTGCAAAGCGGTGGGAAGACTACAGGTGTAAAAGGTGACCTGTAGTTCTGGGGGAAGGATTCTTGCGACTTCGAGATTGGTGGTACCTCCACTAATGAGAACGAGCATCCCATCTGAGAGCAAGGTAACTGCTTTACGGGCGATGGTCGTTTTTTCTGCGTACTTATAGATTTCACTTTCCTTGTAGGAGTATACATGGAAAGACTTGGATAAGGCGCCACCCCGGACCTTTACCAATTTCCCTTCTTCAGATAGCTCCTGTAAATCCCGGCGGATCGTATCTTCTGATACCTGCAATTGCCGGCTTAAATCGGCGTGTAAAACTTTGTTATGCAGGTTTACTTCTCGCAGGATTAAGGCTTGTCTTTCTTTCTTCAACATATTCTATCTCGTTAGTGACTTTCTACTGAACCAATGCCATAGGCACGCTGGAAAAATCCATCAGGCTAATTAAAGCTATATGGAAATTGCAAGATATTGCAACTTTAACCGCAAGATAGGGTGTTTTTTGCTTAGCTATACGATTCGAACTACATGGAAAGAGATAAGGAAGCGAGATTGTTGACTAGTAATACAAATAGGTAATAGAGGCCTTTGCTACGATTTGCCGCAACTTTCTCAGGATTTGGGATCTGTACACCCGCTTTTTCGAAGGAACTGGTAAACCTTAAGGAGGGAGAATATCTAAGATTCTCCCCGGTGAAGAACCGAACATCGGACCTCCAATATATCTCAAATTCCTTTATCCTGTTGTCAGTTGATCTTTTGTGGTAGTTTTTTCAATACCTCTGCCCAACTGATCATTTTGAAGTTCTGTGCGACAAGGCTGTCTCCTTTATGATTAAAGCCATCCTGAACGACCAACATGCCCTGAGGATAATCAGCATTCAGGTATTGTGTAACTACATCCAAGCCGTCAGTTTCTTCAACTCCATCAATTCTGGCACTTGCTCCAACCTTAAAGCTAGTGAGGTGTTTATGATCTCCTGATCCGGAAAAAATGGCATAAGAAAAATTCCCTTGACTACTAGCCAAAAGGAGGTCGTTTTCTCCATGTTCTATGAAGGTAATCCCTTCAATATCGAAAGCGATATTGGGATTGGTACTTCCACTAGCAGTCAAGAACTCTTTTCCATCGCCACTTCCAGGATCAAGTTGCAATTTCCATATCCCTTTATTCTCTTCCCCTACATAGAGCACTCCCCGTTTATCATCAGTTGTCATGCCTTCGGTTTGAGAATCAAATTGAACCTCTCTCAATAACTTTAGATCCAGCTTGCCTTCTGGCGTGGTAATAATTTCAAACTGTTGCATTCGTCCATTTTTGCCGTTGATAATGGCGTAGGACTTATTTTGCTGCTGATCTTGACCAAAGGTGAACCCATAGATGTCGTCGATACTGTTGCTATCGACTTGTAAGGAACCATTGGATATATCAGTTAAGGCACCATTTTGGGGGTCCAATTGGAATAAATCAATCGATTGGTCGGTACGGTTACTGCATCCAATAATGGTAATGATCTTGTTTGCCAATGGGAAATCATAAAGGATGTCAACATTATTGATATTGCCAATGGGATAATATTCCACTTCCTTCCCGGCTAAATCATACACTGCTAATCCCCCTCTTTTGTTAGACCCAAAAATTAAGCTGGCGGAAGGGGTGTCAGGATTGACCCAAATGGCAGGATCATCAGCAGCATCTTCTGCTGCAGATGCTTGAACGGATTGAGTTTCCATGGTTGGGAAAACGGTATGCTCAATTTCGTTTTGTGCTTGATAAGCTGCCACTAAAGCCAAAGAATCTTCCCGTGCTTCCTTGTCTTCCAGACTAAGTGTGGGTTGATTTAAGTCGACTGCAGATTGGTCGTTTTTGCAAGAGGCAAATAGAAGAATCAGCAGCGAAATCACTACATTTCTGAACATATCTGATAAATTGAACAAAGCTTGAAATACAAAACCTTTCTCCCTATTTCTAGAAGGAGAAAGGTTCTGTCTTATTGTTACAGAGAATTATCTAGTTTGACATATCAAATTTCACTCCAATGTCAAAACGTACATTATAGTATTCAGCCTGCATAGTACGTCGAGAAACACTTTGGAAGTATCTCAATGGCTGATTCAATAGGTTGTTTGCATTAGCATAAAGAACAAAAGTCTTTGAGAGGCTATAGCTAAAGTTTAGATCCAAGTAAGTTACCTGGTCATAGTGGCGATCAAAAAAGTCACTTTCTCCAACTTCATCGATAAAGTCGCTAGCATAATTGAGAGAAAGTCGGGAAGTGAATCGCTTGTCTTCATAAGCAATGGAGGCATTCAATGTATGCTCAGGTGAACCCGGTAGCTCCAGTTCGTCGCCTTCTCTTCCTTCAAAATTAAAGTCCGTTACTTCTGAACTGGTGTAGGTGTAGTTGAAATAGAAGCCCATGCCTTTAAGCGATGGAGCGATGAAGTCCAATTGTCGTTGGAAAGCGACTTCCACACCAAATAGAGTAGCATTGCCACCATTGATTGGCTGAGCGAAGTTGTCCCATTCTCTGCCTTCGAAGCTGAAGCCTTCAAAGCGTTGAGTTACGATGAAATCATTTACGTCTTTGTAAAACAAGCCACCCGATAGAATCCCAACTGTTCCAAAGTAGTGCTCCGCCATCAAGTCAAAATTAGTGGAAGTTGTGGCTTCCAAATCTGGGTTGCCGATCGTTAGTTCCTCTCCATCTTCTATTTGACGGAACGGTACTAGGTCGAAATAATTAGGACGAGCCAGCGTGTTGGTGTAAGCAAAACGAAGTACTGTTCGAGGTAGAATATTGTATTTCAAATGAAGTCCTGGTAACACATTCAGGTAACCTCTATTTTCCTGTGGCGTACTAGTTAGTGTTTCTGCTTCGTCATCAAACTGAAAACCCTCATACTCCAACTGTGTTTGTTCCAATCTCAGCCCTGCTACCAGTAGGAACTTTTCAGCAAAACGTTGCTCGACCATTGCGTAACCACCAAAGATTTCTTCACTAGCAGTGAAATTACCGGCCAGCTCACTTAAATCTTGCGCTCTTTCGAATTGTCCGGATCCAAGATTTAGATCACCTGTAAATTCTCTTGAAATAAAGGATCCAATGGCGTAATCACCGGCTAGATAATTGTCTCTAGATAGATCCGCCAAGCTTTTCAAGCCATTGTCAAAAATAGTACCATCAACGGGTTCATATTCGTAAAAATCGTTGTTGCGGAGTTTTGACTTGGTGCGGACTCGGCCGCCAAATTTTAGTATGCTCTGATTCTTTCCGAGCGCAAGCGGTAATTCAAAGTCAATGCGCCCGTTCACATCTTCGTCTTCCGTGAATTGAAATTCTTCGGTGATTTCGCTCAATTCCCAAGCAGAAGAAGGGTTGATAAACTCTGTACCAAGAGCAGAAATTAATGGCTCTTCTGGATTTGAAAAATTGACGTCAACAGGAACTGTGCCATCGGTAGCAATCTCATAGTAACGCTCATTAGGTCTATCTTCAGATGCCTTGGCATAGTTGGTGGACCAGTCTACCTTCAACTTCCCGAAAATATGTTTTCCAGAAAGGGAAAAGTTCATCATCTGCTGATCTTCCAAACGGGCATATTTGATGTCTTCTGTTCCCGCTTTAGTCTGTCTTTCCAGTTCTGCCACCCATTGCCCATCATCGAACTCAATATCCTTGAAAACCGAGCGATAACGGTTTTCCCAGTCTTTACGCCGATTGTAAATTCCTTTTAGAAATACGGTGTGATTAGGGTTGATCTGGTAGTCCAGCGATAGAGAATAACTTTGGCGGATTCGTTGTAGATAATATTGACGGATTTGGATTTCTTCCGGCCAAAATTCCTCCCCTTCATCAAAACGGTCGTTATCATTGGAATCGTCGAAGGTCCATTCGGCCTCGACATTGTCGGAGCCTAAATTGTTATCGAAGTAGGAGCCACTTACTATGATCCCGAGTTTATCATTGGCAAAACGGTTGCCGTATATAAATGATCCGTTATAGGTCATTTCTTCAGCCAAGGCGTTATACCCTACTCCAAGGGTTCCAGAGATACGCTCCTGGTAGGGGGCAGCCCGTGTCACTAGATTAACGGAGCCCCCAATGGCATCAGCATCCATATCTGGTGTCACGGCTTTGCTTACCTCGATACTTTGAACCATATCTGAGGGGATCAAGTCGAGCTGTATGGTTCGAATCTCAGCTTCTGCCGAAGGAATACGTTCCCCATTTATTGTAACAGCATTCAGTTGAGGCGCCGTCCCTCTAATACTACCGAAGCGGGCTTCACCTTGATCGTATTGAACGCTAATTCCTGGAATCCGTTTAAGTGCATCTCCCACGTTGGCATCGGGGAAACGCCCGATCTGATCCGCCGCAATGATGTTGGTGATGTTATAATTAGACAATTGATTGTTTAGCGCTCGAGCTTGACCACGAAGCTGGCTCGTGACCACTACTTCTTGCAAGGCGATTCCCGCTTCTAATTTGATATTTTGTACCGTCGTTTTACCAGCAGCGACTTCGACGGTAATTTCTTGCGGTTCAAAACCAATGTAGGAAATCTCAAGTTTGTATGAGCCTGCAGGGAGGTCCACGATTGAGTAATAACCGTCTACATCAGATGTGGTTGCTGCCAAATCAGCAATGACGACGTAGGCACCAGCTAGCGGTAAGCTGGATTCGTCAACTATACGTCCATTCAAGACGCCATTTTGGGCAGTCATGACTAGGCTGACGAGTGTAAATGCAATAACCAATAGATTTTTCATCCCTTAACTTAAATTCATAAAATAAAGGCTCGAAGCTAGAGGCTCAAGGTTAATTGCGTTCTACTGGAAGATTAAGTATTGATTAAGAAAATTGGAGAGACAGCTAGTTTGTACCTGGCAATGTTAATTCTTAGTACGATTAGTTAGAAATAAGGCCCTTCCTCGGCTAGGATAGTAGGGGCGGGTCTGAAATTTTCGATCGCTTCCCATACTGAAGGACTGACATGCGTTCCATATAAATAGACTTTTTCTACCTGTGGCAAGTCCAGCAGCTGAAGTGCTCCTGCGTCAGAAATGAGAGAGTAGGATAGATTAATCGTTTTCAGTTGTGGTAAGTCACTCAGATAAGCTAGCCCATTCCCTTTTAAACAGGTTTTTGGTAGGTAAAGCTCTTGTAAGGCGGTCATTTGACTGATGTTGAATAGACCATCATCCGTGATTTCACTGCCCGGGAGGGATACTTTGGAAAAAAGATGATAATGTGAACGAAGACTATGTAGTGTCTCATCGGTGATGGTGGCCGGGGGAATATGCTGTGCTACCGAAAATAACCCCTTGTAGTTGGGGTCAGGTGCAATGACAAGTCCTAGTTTGCTTCCCAAATAATCTAGCTTTTGGGTCAGGATGGCCAATTCTTGCTCATCTTTCGCCCATTTCTTTTGCTGTTCATTAAATTGCCTCAAAAAACGGTCAGCTAAGGCTTGTCCCTCCGGACCCACAGGGCCCGCTCCCCATTGCATGTCCTCTTTGGCCCCTTCTTCGATCCACCACTTTAATAGGGCCACCTCGTCTTCACTCAAGCCCTTTTTTTGCTTTGGGGGCATACGTTCATCATCCCGCAAGGGGAGCGTGATTCGATGATATAATTCACTTTGCGCCGCTTCACCGGAAACTAACATAGCTTTCCCACTTTTCCCGCCTACTTGGATACTACTGTAGGAGGTCATGAGAAAATCGCCTTTCGTCTTGTGTTGGTTGTGGCAGGACTGGCAGCGTGCCTCAAATATGGGGAGGAGAATATCTTCAAAAACCAAGAGCTCTTCCGTTGGCTTTTGTAGGGCAGGGGAGGTGGTCAACGTAGGAGCGTATTCCGTTAAGAAATTAGGTCCGTGAGTTAATGCCCCGCCCAGGTGACTGGTGTAGATCACTAGTCCAAGCATGCCTAGCAGCGAGACCGGATAGATTCTTTTCTTCCAATTGGACTTTTGGGGCGCCGAATTTCGCTTTGACTGGCCTTGAACTAGCGCTGACCGCCAGGCATAGGAGGCTATCATTAGCAAGCCTAAACCCACGCCTCCCCAGAGATGCTGCCGCACCAAACTGCCTTGGTAATCTCCTGTCTGATAGAGGAGGAAGCCCGCTCCAATAGTGCAGAAGCAACTGATGATCGCGGTTATCCATAAGATGCTTAATAGGCTGGACGTCTGTAGATACTGCTGGTAGAAATTCCAGAATTCGATTCCTACCAAAAGTAAGATTAATCCAATGGGGAAGTGCAGTAATAGTATATGAAACCGACCAATGAAGTAGGTCCAATCACTAGTCGAAGTGGAAGGTGTCGGTAGAAACGGAAGAATGGCTATGACCCCAGCTGCAAGCCCCAATAGCCAGCCTAATACTTGCTTGTTTTTCATTAAAGTCAGTCTACTCGTTTTGTTTTAAATCAGAAGCTGGAAATTGGGAAAGGAAAGTTGGAATTTTCGCATTTCTGCCTTCCGGATTCCCATTTCTGCCTTCTCTCATGCTTCCACCTCCTAGGCCAAAACTTCCGTCAACACCCGCTCACTATCTCCAAAGCGTTCTACTGGAACGTCAAAAGCTTGCAACATGGCAACATATAAGTTGGCCAATGGTGTTTCTTTTGGGAAATTCAAGTTTTGTCCCGTCTTAAGGCTGCCGCCTGCTTGGCCAGCTACGACGATCGGTAGATTCGTAGGACGATGTCGGTTACCATCCCTGAGACTGGAACCATACAACACCATTGACTGCTCCAACAGCGTTTTCTCGCCTTCCTTCATTTGGGACAAACGATTAAGGAAATAGGCAAACTGCTCGGTGTGCCAGTAGTTAATCCGGCCATACATATCTAACAAATTAGCATTGTCTCTATGATGCGAAATCGTATGGTGATTACCCGTCACTCCATCCAGGAAAGTGAAGTTGCGATTACTCACGGAATTTCCAAACATGAAGCTACTAACCCTCGTCGCATCACTCCAAAGCGCCAAGGCATTGATATCCATCATGAGCCTCACCTTGGTAGTGATGTCAACACCACCGTTCAGTTCTGCATAGTCTTCCACCCGCACATTCAATCGAAGTAATTCTTTTTTAATATCTGGGGTGATGTTGGCTTCGAAGTCTTTCAATTTATCATCAGAAACCAGGCGTTTTTCCACGGAGCGGACGGATTCTAGGTATTCTGACATCTTATTCTGATCGGCTGCTCCCAGGTGCTTGTTGAGCCGTTTGGCATCTTGCATCACAATGTCCAGCACGCTCTTCTTGAATGGGTTCTCTGTTCCTTGAGACTTGCCCGGCACGAACCTCCTAAATAGACGATTGAAAGCGTGAACCGGGTCGATTTCCCGAGGGCAAGGCTGGTTTGGACTTGACCAGGAGATGGAGGAGCCATAGAGCCGGGTGTAACCGACATTGCTATCTACGCCACCTTTGACCGGATCGATGGCGTATTCCAAAGAAGGGAACAAGGTTTGCTGCCCGACATGCTGAGCCGCCAATTGGTCCATAGAAACACCATTGACATTGATATTCGCTCCCGTGGTTTTAGTGATGTTGAAGCAGCTGAGGAAAGGTGCCGTTTTGGTGTAATGCCCATCTGTTCCACGGACATCTACCAGGTTATTCTTCAATTCACTAAGAATGATCAGGTCCTTTTTGAAGGCTTCGAGAGGTTTTAGAGTAGGAGATAACTCAAAATTAGTACCCCAGCCTTTTGGGGTCCATTTATCCTCTCTCACCCCATTGGGAAAATAGAAAATAGCCATTCGTTTGGGGCTATTCTTTTCGTAATAACGGCTAGGATCTATGCCTACAGGAACCATAGCCTCTAAAAAGGGGATCGCCATAGAAGCACCTAGTCCTTGGAGCATGGTTCTGCGAGAGATTTGATTCTTTTTCATGATCGATTTGGGTATTACTTTTCAAAAGTCGTCCTCTACCACCACTGGATCGCTAATCTTATATCGGAAGGGATAGCTCATGACTACCGATTCTAAAAATTGTGTGGAATTAAAGTTCTCTTCTAACAAGGTATCTGCCAGCGATTGCACGGTTTTGTAATCCTTGAAGTTGATGGATCGTCCGAGGGCAAAACCTAGGAACTTCTGGGAAAGGTTTTTGGCGAATAAATGCTTCTTGCCCTTAAGTACCTCCTTTAGCTGGGCAGGTCCATCAAAAGACTCGCCCGTTTTGAGGGTGCCGGAGGCATCGATTTGAGCCAGTTGAGGCTTGTAGCTTTCTCGCCAGCGCCCAATCGCATCGTAGTTCTCTAAAGCAAAGCCCAAGTCATCCATTTCCTGATGCCCGCCCAGACCGGCGGGATCTTCCCTATGGACCTCTAATAACTCACGCAAGGTCATTTCTTCGTGCGTATTCTTGGCGGCTTCAAGCTCCGGGACGTCGGGCGGCGGGGCCTTCGCTGGCGTGCCTAGGACTTTTTCCAACACCCACTTACCTCGCAATACAGGGCTCGTCCGGGTAGGTAGGGAGGAAGCAGTGAGTACACTACCCATACCTAAAATTCCTCCTCGCTTTTCAGAGCCTAGCATTACTTTACGCAAGGCTAAGCCTTCTACGCCCTCAATGCCATAGTGTTCGGCCAGGGGGCGATTCAGGAAGGTATAATTGCCGTTGAGAAGTTCCAGTAGATTCTGGCTTTCCGTAAGAGTGTGATAAAAGTATTGGACCGCCTCTTCTTTCATGAAAGCTTCTAGGTCGGGTGTATAAGTGGGGAACTTGTCTCCGTCTACACTGTGAGAAGGGTCGCTTAATTTATCGATATCTAGCCATTGAGCAGCAAAACTCTCCGCCATCCGCTTGACCTTGGGACTTTTAAGCATTCGTTGGACCTGTACTTTCAGCAAGCTCGAATCCTGTAGTTCTTGGCGATAGGCGGCTTCCAATAGCTCGTCATCGGGTATGCTGGACCATAGGAAAAACGACAAGCGAGATGCCATTTCGAAGTCATTTACCAAATAGGGAAGTTCAGTAGGCCGATCTCCTTCTTGCCGGATTAGAAAATTTGGGGAAACCAATACGACCTTCAGGGCTTCGGCAATTCCATTGTCAAAGCGATGTTTATCCTTAGGCAGCTGAGCATAGACTTCTTCAAAAAAGTTGATCAATTGTTCCTCCTCAGCGGGAAGCAATATGCGTCGATAGGCTCGGGTAGCAAAGGGATACAATACCCTTTCTGCCGCTGCTATTCTTGCCTGTGTTTTGGCGACCTCTCCCCCCCACAGTTGCTTCCCCCACAGTGCGAATGGACGCAGGACTTTTTTGCTGCTATTGGGCACAATTTTTTCCCATTCCTCAACCGCGCAGGCTGTTTCTTGAATGATCATTTCGGCTGCTTCCAAGTATCTCTCCATCAGCAGCGGCGTGATGTAGAGGGTCTTGGCATAATTGTCGAAGCCTTCTCCACCGGAAGGGTCCTTTGGGAAGAAAGCTCGAGCAGGGAAAGAGTAGCCGGTTAAGTCTTCCACAGCATATTGGTATTCTCGCCTACTGAGACGCCGGGGCGGGATCAGGCCTGGATCCGGCTTGCTTAAAGCGTCGTTGAGGTATCGCTTAATATAAGTGAATAGGGTGTCTTTCTCCATCGGAGTAAGGCGAGGCCGGCCTTGAGGGGGCATGGAGCCATCTTCGATCTGCTGCATTAAATCCGTGAAGAGTTCTCCATCTGCTTGTATGCGCCGGATGAAGTCATACTTTTCTAGGTTCAATCCCCCTTTTTTATCATCTGCATTGTGGCAAGCCTCATTGCAGTGCTTGCGCATAATGGGTTGAACCACGCGCCAATAGTGTCTTTGATCGGGAGGATAATCGGCTGCTACTAAGGATTGCAAGCCTAATCCCAAGAGGATAAGAAGGGCGAATCGTCGCATACGATCGGGCATTTCGAGTACAAGGCCAGGGTCGAAAATCTTGGCTTTGACTCTATGTTGAAAGTTGGTGATTTAAAGTTCGTTTTGTCCTAGCTCTTTTTTGCAGCAGGAGCTAGTGATCGTTGGCTTTATGATAACTTAGCTAGTGGCCTATGAAATTAAGGGAAATAAGTGGAAATTAGAATAGTAAACCGTTTAAAAAGTAGCACATATGTCTTCCGTAGCCTTTAGTACTTCACACTTCCGAAGTTTCTATGCGGCTGGACTGAAGAAAACTTCGGAAGTGTGAAGGAAGCTAGCCTTCGTCCTTGGGTGAGACTACAGCCTTCTCTGGGACAGCCTTAAAGTCAAGTCGTTTTAGCCTCTTCCTTAGGTCCGCCATGAATGCTGGACTTGGATCGCTTTTCTGTGTTAAATAGTTGGCATCGGTTTCTTTCCACAGGGGGTGGCCAATGAAACTTTGATACTCATAATGTCCGATTACGTACTCAATGGGATATTTCTTCGCCAATTTCTTGATGAGTGCTGTATTGGATTTTAGCTGTGCCTTGGTTAAGGGTAGATCCCCTCCTCCCACATTCTCGATACCAATGGCACAATGGTTTAGCCCAATGACGTGACGCGCCATAATGGTATCCGGGAGTAATTGATAGATGGTTCCATCCTGGGCGATCAAGTACTGCGAGCTAACATTGAGGCCACTGGCTGACTTGATTTTGGGGCGCCAGGCGGGGAGGGTGGAACGATTGAAGGCATCAAAGGTTTTTTGCATAGTAGGGATGATCGTCCAGTGTACGACGATCATCTTGGGATCTATCGTTGGTTCATCCTGTTTCAGCTCGTAATGCTCCTCTAGGTATTCCAAGCTTAACTGCTTTCGGGTTTCATCGAAGATGATGGGCTTTTGAGTGACTTTGTAGGATTGGCAATTGGCTAGAAGCAGGCCTAGAAAGAGTAAGGAATACCATGGTTTGATCATGAAACAGGGGTTTTAAGCAGGAAATCTTCTACACTTCCGAAGTTTTTCCAGGCTAGGACTAGGGAAGACTTCGGAAGTGTAGAAGGAATTTGGAGCTGCTATTCTCCTAAGTCTTTAATCCGAATGTTTCTGAATTGTAGTACATCTCCATGACCTAAGAATCCAATATGTCCTTTGGTGCGTTGTAGACCGGGGTGATCTTTACCATCCATAGTGCCGTCCTTGCTGGCCTCCTTCAAGTCTCCATCCACGATAGTGGTGCCGTTTAGAATAACTTTAATAGAAGAGCCTTGTACGATTACTTCCTCTTGATTCCATTCTCCTACTGGTTTTAAGGCACCGCGTTTGGCGGGAATGATACCGTAGACTGACCCGTGGTATTGATATGGCTTTAAGTTGGCGTACTTTTCAGCAGTATTATCCAAAATTTGGATCTCTTTCCCTTGATAGGCAGCATCCCCACTAAGTGGCGCATGTATACCTAGGCCATTGTTAGCCCCAGGAGTTAGCTGGAATTCAAAGCGGAAATTAAAGTTACTGTATTCCTTTTCTGTAAAGAGGTTGCCGCCACCACCTTCCTGTGGAACGATCTTGATATTACCAGCTACCGCTTGGTAGGACTGCTTGTTTCCCACCCATCCTTTCAAATCTTTGCCATTAAAGAGCGAAACAAATCCATCTGATTTTTCTTCTGCGCTTAGCATATAGTTTTTGCTGCTGTTGCAACTAGAAAGTGCGATGACGGTCAAAAAGACAAGTGTTTTGAAATAATTCATGTTTTATAATTTAAGCGTTAGCGAGGGCAATTGATTGCTTGTATATAGTTGGGCCTGCTGTAGGCTTTTCTTTCCTATGTCTAATTGATCAGGCTTGTTTGAGGATGTCTTGTAGAGCATCCTGCTGCGCCAATAAATTTTTTGTCAGTTGCAGTTGAGCTCTGGCTCTTTGCAAATTTTGTCCTTCAAAATGAACTTTATAGTAGCTGTCTCCCCGCAAGAAATCCGCCAAGAACCGGATACCCATTAGGTAGGAGAGGAGAGGGCCGGCAAGCGGTAGATACTGCAATTCGGCTGGACTAAGTATATCCCTTGTTTCCTCGAGAAACCCTTGAGCGAATGCTTGAAAACGTTCCAAGTCTATGATGATCTTGGAGAGGTCAGCCTCGTCTTCCTCGGCAGTAGTTACAGTGGTGCGGATTCCATCTCCGAAGTCATAATGCACATAACCTGGCATCACGGTCTCTAGGTCGATAACACACCTTCCTCGACCTGCCTCATCTAATAAGACGTTATTGAACTTGGTATCATTATGGGTCACCCGTAATGGAATTTCCCCTCGCTCTCCCGCCTTTTGGATCCGCTCCATGATTTCGGTAATCTGGAAGCTATAATCGATTTCCGCCTGAGCCGCTTTGACACGCCCTTCTGAATCCTTGCGGACGGCATCTTGCAATTGTTGTAAGCGAATGATCACATCATGGAAGTGGGGGATCGTTGGATGTAAGGTATGTGCAGGGAAGTCGGCCAAATGAAATAAAAAGCGACCAAATGCCTTGGCACCTTCATAAATTTGGGCTGGTGTTTGAGCGACGTCAAGGGAATGAAGCGCTTTACGGAAGCGATAGACCCGCCAATAATTTCCTTCAGTATCCCGGTAATAGTTCTCTCCGGTGCGGGTGCCGATCAGTTCTAGGGTAGAACCGGGTAGCCGTTGGTTAACGTGTTCCGTTACTCTTTGGATGTTCAGCATCATCTGTTCCACCTCTTTAAAGATCAGATGATTGATGCGTTGCAGCAAGTAGTCGGGCTTGGATGGGGCCTGATTGAATAAACGGAAAGTATCATTGATATGGCCATTCCCAAAGGGGGTAGCAGTTGTGATCTGGCCCTCGATATTGAAAACGGTATTAATGATTGAAACGTCCAAATTCTTAGATTGAAATATCGGTAAAACTGATTTCTATCTCCTTACTCAATGACAAACCAGGTATATCCTTGTGCCGGAACGCTTACGGGTAATTTAATCTTAAAGCTCCGATCTAAAGTATAGGTTTCTGCTTGTTGCCCCTCCTGACTAACTTTTGCGACCTCGCTAAGGCCTGTATAGTACAAGGGCAGCTGAATGTCCTTACTAACTGGCTGATCCAATGGATTAAAAACCATGAGCAGCCCTTTTTCTTGGCCGCCAGGATTTACATTTAGCCAATAATCTATATCTCTTCCATCTGCTCTACGTAGGTGGATGATGTCCCCTTCCAGCACTTCTCGATGAGCTTTGAACCATCGCACAGCTGCACTCACCATCTGCTTAGTTTCTGTGGTATCAAACAACCGAGGACCGCGATAGCAGGCTTGAACTCCTCCTCCAAGGTTACTGATGATCATCTTTTCATAGTGGTCTAAGTGCTCATTGAGTGGTTCGATGGTAGCGGCTTCTCCGCCTCCGTGGTATTCTGTCAGCGGCACAAACATCCAACCCATAGATGGCGTTTTGGTCCAGGCACCATCGTAGATATTTTGCCGAGTGTGTAGCACCTGTTGAGCTCTAGGGAGACTCCAGTTTACTTCTCGGTATCCCATTCCACACTTATTGGATCCGGTGAGGTAATAATAATCAGGCACATTCAAATAAATCCCTTGTGATCTACACCATTTGTAGAAATCGGAAATCACCTGGTATTGATTCCAACGAGAATCTTCATATCCTCGATGTCCGGGGTGAGCAGTAGAAGTACAGGGGTCACCAGGATAAGAGCCATCATGCTCGAGTAAGGTGAAGCCGGTTTGCTCGTAAAATCGATACAATTTTTGAAAGTATTCCTGCCCCCATTCACTTACGAGGCAAGGTGAATTCCCGAAAGTAGGCTTTTCTCCTTCGGGCATGACTACATCATGCTCAGGACTTATACTTCGGGAAGCTAACAAAGAATATCCCCCGATCTCTACCCCTTTACTTTTAGCGTAATCTGCATATCTCGTCATTTCACGGATGTACTCCTCACTATCATCCTCAATATTGAAACCGCTACCAAAGGTGAGAATCACCATTTCAAATCCAACCTCGGCTGCCTGGTCAATGGCTTTCTTGACCCGTGGCCAATCGGCAAAGCGGGCATGCATCATCAAGGGGTTTTCCGTTATCCAGGGCGCTATGGTGCGGTACATTCTTCGGAGGGAGAGGCCTTGACGTTCTCGATCGTAGCTATCATGAGGGAGCACAAAGGTTCTAAAACTTTTAAAGGTTGCGCCCGGAGCAAGCTGTTGGGCAGGACCTATTTCTGGAGATACTTTGAGCAGACAAGGGGTGAGCTTGAGGTAATTGACCTGGCTGTCGTAATCTGGATCCGGTTCCCAATGCACTACATGATGATTGGCATCTTCGACATTGAAACTGGCAAAAGCATAATCGGTCTCTACATGTATATTAGGGGGATCGATCCCGTATTCCCTAGTCTCGACGGCTGAACCGTATTCGACGGCTGCTAAGATTTCGCTGGTGAAGCGGTCAATCATCAGCGTGTCACTACCTGTATTCTTTAGACTTAACCACTTGCCATAAACAGGGATACCATCATACCAGTCATAATGAATACTCACCACACATTCGGGACCCGCAAACTCCAGTTCTAAATGAACACCTTTAGGCGGCCAGGCCGCGTCCTGATCATGATGCCGGATTCGTTTCCAGGGGAAAGGTGCTTCGATGGGCCCGACTTTATATCCCTGGAAGGCTAGCGCTTCTTCGTCATGTGAAAGCTTAGCTAAGTCTTCAGCACGCAGAAAGGCATAGTTTTTCTGGCCTTTTAATCCGCCCACCTTATAGTCTTTACCATTGATCGTAATCAGGGCTTCAGGCTTAATGCCTCGAAGGAGATTTTCGCCATTTACTAGATTATCTAGACCGACTGTGGTAAGATTGGGTTGAAGCAGGAAACTACGTCGAATTAAGCCGTTTGATAAACTAATGGTATTGGGCGAACTACCCTGGAAAAGACCAGCTTTGAACGAGCTAGCATCCAACAACCAGTCTTCTTCAGCTGAAGACGGCCAGCTTGGTTCTGTAACTAAGGTGCCTTGTGCTTGGCTAGAGAGGTAGCTCAGGCAAAACAGAAGGAAGAGTAAGACTTGTTTAGACTTACGCATGGTGTGTCTATCGGTTAATCGTTTTGAGTCGAGAACTGTGTCTACAAACTTATGAAAAGGATTTTAATTTCCATCCAATTTCCCATTTTCACGATCCAGTAGGCTTCGGTTATCAACTTGGGCGCTTTCAGGAATTGAAAAAATCGTAGCTTTATAGGTAATAGGTTGACGAAAAACATAAAACATGAAATCAAGTCTTTATCTCTGTCTACTTTCCATTTTCCTACTAGCCTGTGGGGGACAAACAACTGAAACCAAGGAGGAAACAACAACGGAAGAAGCTACACCGGACCCCGCTTCGGAAGATGGCTGGGTGAGTTTGTTCGATGGCAAGACCTTCACAGGCTGGAAGGTCAATGAAAATGATGAAACATTTAGCATCCAGGAAGGGGCTATCGTAGCCAATGGAGAGCGTTCGCATTTATTTTATGATGGGCCGGTAGCCAATCACAATTTCAAGAATTTTGAGTTTAAGGCTCAAGTAATGACGATGCCGAACTCCAATGGTGGTATCTACTTCCACACCGCTTTTCAAGAAGAGGGATGGCCTAGTAAAGGATATGAAGTACAAGTCAATAATACGCACAAGGATTGGCGAAAAACGGGAGGCTTGTATGCTATAGATGATGTAAAGGAGCCACCTACCAAAGACAATGAATGGTTTACTCAACACATTATCGTGAAAGGAAAAAATGTTGAGGTGCGACTGAATGGCGAAACGGTGGTCAACTATACCGAGCCGGATAAGCCTGAACGCCCCGAAGGTATGGCTGATCGCCTAATTGACAGCGGTACTTTCGCGCTGCAGGGACATGACCCAGGCAGTACGGTGCACTTCAAAGATATCCAAGTGAAGATTTTGCCGGATAACTAATCTAGTCGAGGAAATCAAATGGGTGTTATTGGTGATAACACTCAACAAGGGCTAGGGAAGAGCCTGGAATACACCCATTGGATTTTTAGGCCTGAAAAAAGAAGTCATGAGAATAGCCGTAGGTAGCGATATGAAAAACCATGTTACCGATGCTGTGGTAGCCGATTTGCGTGAGCGCGGGCATCAGGTGGAAGTATTTGGAGCTTTAGTTGAGCCTCAGGTTATGTGGCCAAAGGTAGCCTTGGAGGTGGCGGAGCAGGTGGCTGGTGGTTCCTTCGAGCAGGCCGTTCTATTTTGCTGGACCGGTACGGGAATCAGTTTGGCGGCCAACAAGGTTAAAGGAATTCGTGCCGCACTTTGTCAAGATGCCGAAACAGCACGTGGCGCCAGGAAGTGGAATGACGCTAATATTCTTGCGATGAGTCTGCGTGTGATGTCCGAAGCTATAGCCAAGGAAATATTGGACGTTTGGTTTGCTAGCTCGCCTAGCACGGATGAGGAGGATGCCGCTTGCTTGGCTTTTCTGGCAGCCGCGGAAGAAAAATATCGAGCCTCTTCACGGAAAGATGTATAAACTTAAATGGTACGTAATCTACGAGCCACTTCCTCTCGGTAATTCTTGCTGATTGGAATCATCTTTTTGCCAATTAGCATATACTCCTCCGCCAATTCGTCTACTTTGGAAAGGTTGACCATGAATGAACGGTGTACCCGTAGGAATTGATCTGCTGCTAGTTTTTCAGAAAAAGCCTTCAGTGGTAGGGCGATCAAGTATTCTTTCGCTGTGGTGTGAATGCGGCAGTAGGCTCGCTCAGCTTCTATATAATTGATATCATTCAAGAAGACCTTCACCATCCTCTCTTTAAAACGAATGAAGATCCGATCCGAGAGAATATAGGAACCTGCGTCGGACTGTTCAATTTCGCTAGATGCTTCTTCCTTTTCCGTTTCAAGTCGACTCACTAATAGCTCCAATGATCTTTCTAAATCAATGGCTTCGAAGGGCTTTGTGATAAAAGCAAAAGGTCGTGTGTGTTTAGCTCGACGGAAGGTTTCGGGATCGGAGTTTGCGGTGAGGAAGATGACTGGAATCTCGTAGCTATGTAGGATTTCCTGTGCGGTATCGACCCCATCTAGATCTCCTTTTAGCCCTACATCCATTAAGATGATATCAGGTTGGCTATGCTGTAGTTGAGCTAAAGCGTCTTCGCCTTTCGGTAGGATGGCACTTACATTATAGCCTAATTGGGTGAGCTGCATCGAAATATCAGCAGCAATGATCATATCATCCTCCACTACCATGATGTCAATCTGATGATCCATTGTAGTTCTTTATGTGTATAGATGAATGAGGACTTATACTGATACTTCCGAGTGGAAAGGCGAGTATACTTTAAATTTCTTGAAATTGATAACCGTTTCAAATCCATTTTCTGTATTTACTGTCATTTTACCATCCAATTGAGTAGTTAAGAGTTTTACGAGTTGTGAACCAAAATTACTCCTTCTTTCGTCAGGTTCTCCATTCATACTTTCCATGCCGACTCCATTATCTGATAATCTCAGGCACATTTGGTCCTTCTCAGGCTCATGGGTAAGGCTGACTTGGATCAATCCTGGTTGCCCACCTGGAAAGGCATATTTCAAAGTATTGGTGAGCAATTCATTGGTAATCAAACCAATGGGAATAGCTGTGTCCACGTCCACTTCTACTTCCGGCATCTCAACTAGGAGTTCCATGTCTCGATGTCTACCAAAGGATTTGATCATATTCTCCGAAAGCATCCTGAGATACTCCTTCATTTCAATGGCCGCTAGGTTCTCCCCTTGATACAGCTTCTGATGAATCAGCGCCATGGATCGCACTCGGTTTTTACTTTCAATGACAGCACCTTGGATTTTTTTGTCTTTGATCTGAGCCGACTGTAGATTCAGTAGACTAGAGATGGTTTGTAGGTTATTTTTAACCCGATGATGGATTTCTTTCAACAGTAATTCTTTCTCTTGGTTTTTTACTTCCAATTCTGCACTGAGCCTTTTCTTGTTCCGGTAATTGGTGTAAACCAAGAGTAAAACTACCCCTAGTAGGATGGCCAACCCCAAGATCAATAGCTGCCTCTGTTTTTGTTGCTCAATAGTCTGTTCTTGTAAGACGATGGTGGCTTGTCGTTGCCCAGTCTCAAACTTGGTCTGTGTTTCCAGTTCTAGTTGTTCTATCTTGTCTTCATAATATTCTTCATTTTCCGTAGCTAGCTTTCTTTCATACAGCAAAGCTTGTTCGTAGTCGCCCAGTGCTTCATAGTTGTTAGATAGATGCATGTATTGCTCCCATAAGTTGGCTTTATCATTGGTGCTCTCCATGGCATTTTTGGCGAAAAGCAAATAGGGGAGCGCTTTCTTGTAGTCTTTGTTGAGGAGATACGTATGCCCCAAATTGGCGTTAGCTATCATGATGCCCCGCTTGTGGTTAAGTTCCTGGCAGAGGGCTAGATTACTTTGATAATCGAGAATGGCAGCTTCATGGTTTCCCATTAATTTGTTGGCATTTCCTCTGGAATTGATTACCCTAGCCAGCGTCAGAGGGGAGACTTTAGCTTTCTCCAAATAATCCATAGCTTTGGTTAGCTCTAGTAGAGCAAGGTCATAGGAAGAATTAGAAACGTAGGCACAGCCTCTGGTGAAACGAATAAGGCCTCTCAATTCATCCGCTGATTCCCCCTTCAGTAATTCCAAGGCTTTGTCGCCATATTCTAAGGCTGTCTCATATTCCTCCTGGCTAAGCTGCACCCAAGCTATGCCATTGTAGGCAGCTGCTAGGCCTTGTTTGTGACCTAGTTCTTGATAAATTTCACTCGCCTTGAAAGCATATTCCAGAGCTGATTTGTACTCTTTTTGATTGGTAAGTACCTTATGATATTCTTGATACGTTTTTGCTAATTCGACTTGCAGCCCTTCTAGTTTCAGTATTTGTTCTGCAGCTAATAAGTATTGCAGGCTAGAATCATATTGCACCTTTTGTCTGTGGATTCTGGCTAGCATGACTTGGCTTTCAGCCTTAGCTTTCGGAGTAGCAGCGAGGTTCAAGGCCTGATGTCCTATCGCGTAAGCTAGATCTGAATTGTAATCGAGGATGGAATCTGCTGCTATCAATAGGAGGGAGAGCTTTGCATCAGCAGATTCGAGCCCATTTAGTCTTTCTTCCAGTGCTTCCGGCAGCTGAGTGAAGGAAAAGAAGGGGAGCACCATCCAAAGCGATAGGAGTAAGAATCGACCGCAATTCATAGTATTGTGTTTAAGTCAAAAGCATGGCGGGACTTTTGTCTATGGATAACAGAAGTCCGAGTTGATGCGCTAAATGAGCTCGGGGTACTTTGGGTTTTACTAGGAATTACTGATGCAAGTGAAGTAAGGTAGTATACTTAAAACTAGGGTTTTTCCGCCAATTAGAGCCTGCCACCTTATGAAGCTGAAGTTACACAAAATTCTTTAGTCTCCAGTACATTTTGTGGCTGTGTATTTGGATACGAAGAGATCCAATAGTACGTATCGAAGGACCTGGAAATCGTTCGGAAAGGAAATTGAATCATTCGGAAAGGAGGAAGGGTAGTTGGGAAGAAACAGCCGATAATTGCTTGTTTTTGGGTGTAGTTTGCAATCGAATCACGAAAACTAGATACCAAAAACTCCGGCCATGACTCAACCACAAAATCAGAATTCCTTTAGTAACCCTCACATCTTTATTCCAGACATTGGCGGATTTACCAAGTTCGTCACGGTGGCCAAACGTTGCCACACGCAAACATTTCAACCTCAATTTCAATCAAAAAAATTAAGCATGAGAAACACAAAATTGAAAGCTGTTTTCAGCGGCTTAGCGGTATTGTTTTGCCTAGTATTAAGCAGTAGTATTCAGGCTCAAGTGGAGCAACCCACCTATTTCTACATCAAGGATGCCAAACATCAAAGAGGCTTAGTTGCTGGATTCAATTACGACAAAAACGTCTATCACCAAAACCTGAAGTATGGCTTGCATGAACAATGGAGATTCGAGCCAGCGGGAGGCGGGTACTATTACATCATAGATCGCAAACATAACAGAGCACTTTATGGAATTGGTCATAAATCGGGTCGACCACAACACTTAGCCAAAGGGAATAATGATTTAGCAAAATGGAAAATTACCTCGAGCAAAAATAGTGGTTACATCCTGACCAATAAAGTATATGGGAACATAGTCGCTGGTAATGTTCCGGATAATCGAGTCTACCAACAACAACATGGCAATCGGCCAAATGGCAGATGGGAATTGTCGATTGCGAAAAAGGGTACAGATAAATTGCCTTTTATTGAAGAAGTAGTGCTTCCCATGTACCTCTGGAAACCACCAGTGCCAACTTTAGAGGAAGTCGTGGTAACGAAGTCCCAATTCAGAGATCAAATCTTTAATATCACCCAAGATGAAAGTTTCGCCTCAAAAGTTTCTGTAATGGTTTTTGAACGACTTTCGCAGGGATTTGGAGCGGCAGAAACGCTCTTGAGTGTAGGAATGGATGCTGGAGTTAAAATAGCTACAAACGTCGGTGATGCCTTAACGGAAACGATCACTGATGCTCTAGGTCCCATTGGTGCTTTGATTGACGCTGTCATAGCCTTAGGTGTAGGCGCTGACCAGATTGTAAAGAAGGTGCGGGCAGAAAATGGAACCAATTTTGCCTTATATAATGTCGCTCCCGGCCTTCGAGTGCAAGTGAAGAAGGTGCAAGGGTTTAAAGCCAACTTTTCGGGTGAAAATGGAATGGAGAGCATGGATCGAGCATTATCCGCTTATGCGGAAGCGGATGCAACTACTATTGGAGGGATGGCTTTCCAAATGTCGCCCTATAGAACGGGCGGTTTTGTAAAAGGGGTCATTACCCTTGAATTTCAATACAAAGGCAAAACTTGGGATGTAGATTTCCAGGTACGAAACAGCATCGGAGCTGGAGTGCTAAGTACCTATAGCCTTAAGAGTCCTGCCTTTAAAGATATCACTGTACAATCTAGGGATCGGGAAACAGTTTCTGTTAGAACTGTCAATATGCATGGCTTGAAAGTCGCGCTCTCTTTGAAGCACGATGACCATAAGACCCAGAAAGGGAAAAAGGATCAGAGAAAAGACTTGGTGGAAATCCTAATCGTAGGCGAAGATGCTATTAAGAATATCTCCAACAACACGAACACCACCGCTCCCATTCCTCAAACCAAATCGGTGGTCGTCTCACTGAAGAACTCTGCTGGATACCGAGCTAAATACACCGTGAAGTATACGGATGGTAGTGGTAAATCACAGAAGAAGGAGGTCACTTCCAAAGGTGCGCCTTGGAACAAGGATTATACCCTCAAGATTAAGAAAGGTTCAACCTATTCCATTACTGCCGAGACGGTTACAGGCAAGAGAATTCAGGTTAAGGGTGGCCTTAGTAGAAGTGTGGAAGCCAGGACTAGTGGTACCCTGCGAAAACCGACAATGTCTACAAAAAATATCTAACCCTTTTTAGTAGGGTAATGGTGGGGCGATCTAGTTGTCTCAGCACCTCTTTTCTAGCCGTGCACCACCTTCAATAATGAAGTAAAAGTTATTTTGGAGAGAGACTTAATTTTTGCAGCCTCAGCATTGTGCTGGGGTTGTTTTTTACCATTCAAACCACAAGGTCCGAACCGTAGTTTCTTCTTCTCCACTGGTCCAAGCGAGTACATAGCCTTCCTGATACTTTTCTAGGATAGGAAATCCACTTTGTCTAGCGGTGCTAGTGGTCATCAGCGTGTGACTTTCTCCTTGTTTGCCATTGGTATTGACCGTGGCAACCCGAATCTCCCCTTTACCATTTACTTCTTCTAACCAAGAAACTAAGGCCTCGCCATCTTCCTTTAAGACGATGTCTACGCGACCGAGGGGGTGACCATCGTCTACCACGAAGCCTTCTGAGAACGATGCTCCAGCATCTTTAGAAAAGGCTACCTTGACCCGATTCTCGGCATTTGCTCCGGTGAACCACGCTACTGCAAGGAGCTCTCCTTTTGCGGCTGCGGCAGGGCCATTCACTGGGCAGCCAGCGATCTTCCAACTGTCCGAAGCCACGGGCTGAGGTTCCGTCCAGGTACTATCCATCTTTCGAACGATATAGATGTCTCGGATTTCTTCTGCGGAACGATCTCGATAAACTACAATCGGACCATTTGAAGTCATTACAGCATCCGTTTGGCAGCAATCACATATCCTCTGGTCTAATTCTCTTTCTGCAAAGAGCTGTCCTTTTGTATCAAATTCTGCCGCCCTCAGGGTCATGGCTCCACCATGTTCGTGATCACCAGCGGCGTTTGTGCCTTTCTTGGTGTTTCGACCATCTAGCCAGGTAGCAAATATGCGACCATTAGTTGTAGGAAGAAGGGTAACGAAACCATGTTCAGCAGGAATGCCATCTGTATGTGGGATGAAAGAAGGATTCCAACGTTCGCCGGCATCTTGTGAAATGGCTACACGGACATCATAGTCGTAGGTTCCAAAGGCACTCTTCTGTAGCCAATGTGCAGCAAATGCTCCTCCGTCACCTGCAAACGCAGCTACGGAAGGAAAATCTGCCCAGTTCACAAACCAGTTGTCTCCCTGAGCAATTTCTTGTGGATTTGACCATTCATCTCCTGCAAATTGAGCAAATGCTAAGGCACTAGTGGTGTCATCGAGATAGGACACCCAAGAAAGGTATAGCTCGCCATTATCAGCCAGGAAAAGATTGGGTTCTCCGCCTTCTTTAACGGGTGTCGGAATTTCTTTGATCAATAGCTCTTCCGAGGATTCACAAGACCATAAAGTAAGGATTGCCAATATGAAGAAGAATAGTCTATACATGCTTGATGAATGTTCGTCAAAACGGAAGCCAAAAAAAGGCAAATTTATTATCAAACTACCTTCAGAGCCTCCATCTGCACCTATCAGATGGAGGCCCTTGCATTATGATCGAAAGCCTACGCTAATGAAGTTTCAGCTTCATCCGAGTGACCATCAACTTTACTGATCCGCTGCCAATTCAAAATCTAGCGTCTCCTGCACATATCCGCATCGCAACATTTTATCCCCAAAATAGGGGTTCAAAATACCTTTTTCGGTACTGAGCCATTCTGCACCAGTATTGTCAAAGGCCATCGGGCAATGTTGTATGTAAAATACGTCTTCTTCCAAGCCGAAACTCTTGATGGAGCTGATCAATAGATCCGAAAGCATATCGAAGTGTTTTCTTTGTGCCTCCACATCCTCAGTCTGCTCGATTCCTTTGGCGTGCGTGAGCATCTCCTTCGATTGTACTTCCCAGTGAGTGCCGGGCTTACCTTGTAAAAGTTCTTTATCCATTTGTTCAAGCTGAGCGATAAAGGCTTTGGTAGCGACAGCAGTGTTGGAAGCATCTGTTTCTACCAGGGCATCCTTGATGGGTAGATAGGTCAGTGCCAAATCCCCCAGGGTTGCTTTAAAAGCTGATGAAGTAGAAGCCGTGTAGTCAGGTGTACCCGCTTGGTCATGGTCCTGATGAGCTTCGTCGTGCTTATGCCCTGCCTCTTCGTGTGCATGCTCATCTGAGCTGTGATCATGACTGTGGCTATCTCCTCCACAAGAGAAGACGAATAGCGCTAGGCTAACCAGCATTACGACTACTCCAATTTTTTGAAATACTTGCATTATTATACGATTTATATGGTGATGTAAAGATAATAGGAGTAAGAGGATCTAATCCTCCTCCATTAGTTGATAATTCTTGTCTAGCGTCTCCTGGACGTATCCGCATCGTAGCATCTTATCCCCAAAATAGGGGTTCAAGATACCCTCCTCGGTGCTGAGCCATTCGGCTCCAGTATTGTCAAATGCCATCGGGCAATGTTGTATGTAAAGTACTTCATCCTCAATGCCAAAACTCTTGATAGCATTGATCAATAGATCGGAAAGTGCATCGAACTGCTTCCTTTGCAGCTCTACATCTTCAGTTTCTCCCATCCGTTTGGTATGGGCAAGCATATTGCTCCATTGTTTTTCCCAATGAAAGCGCGGCTCACCTTCCAGAAGGGTTCTATCTACCTGCTGCAATTGTGTCAAAAAAGGCTTAGTTGCTTCCGCCGTCGCTTTGGCATCGGTTTCTACTAGTGCATCCTTGATGGGTAAATAGGCAAGGGCCAGGTCTCCTAAGACTGACTTGAAAGCGGGTGAGGTCGCTGCGACATAATCTGGGATGGCTGGGGCTTTCGCACCTTTCACACCCACTAGGTGATTCATCATACTCTTCTGATTATTGAGCTGAGCCGCTGCATCGATGGTAAAACTACCATAGGTAACGACTTCTTCGCCTGCTTCTAAGCCGTTCTGTACTTGATAACTATCACCCACACGATCCCCTAACTCAATTTCTCGATAGGCGAAAGAAGGAATGGTAGTATCTGGGACCTTGACATAAACCACAGACCTTGGGCCTGTCCAAAGAACTGCCGTTTTGGGCACTAAGAGCTGAACTGTACCCGTACTTTTAGTCGCTAGTCGACCTTGGATAAACATCTCAGGTTTTAGCAATTGGCGTGAGTTGGCAATTTCTCCGCGAACGGTTGCCGTGCGAGTCTGCGCATTAATCATTGGATCAATGAAGTTGATCCGAGTGCGAAAGCTTTGCCCCGGTAAAGCGGGGGTGCGAAAGGTCACCTGATCACCGACACGGATGTGCGCCAGATCGTCCTCATAGGCATCGAACTGCGCCCAGAGTTTATGTAAGCTGACAATGTCGAACAGAATACTACCAGCATTCACATGATCCCCTACGGCTACATGGCGCTGTTGTACTGTTCCGCTCACCTCTGCGGAAAGGACAAAGGTCTCCTGGATCACACCGCTACTCTCTATCTGCTCGATGGTTTCCATAGGTATTTTCCAGTATCGTAGCTTTTGTCGAGCTGCGGCAAGCAAATCTGGATTAACTTTTTTCAATTGTAAGGCCTCCAGAAGTTCGCGTTGAGCTGCTACCAACTCCGGAGAATAGACACTAGCTAATTTTTGCCCCTTTTGGACCTGCTCGCCGGTGAAAGTGACGAAAAGCTGCTCAATTCGCCCAGGGATATGGGCCACCTGGCTAGCGACTAGGCGTTCATCAGCCTGTAGCTTTCCAGAGAGGGTGAGTTCTTTGGCGCGGCTGCCCGAACTACCCAGGATAGTAGTTTCAATTTGAGCAAGTCTAACGGCCTCGGCGGTCATTTCCAATACCAGGGGGTCACTAGAGGAACTTACATCCGCTGGGATTAGGTCCATTTCACAAATGGGACAAATACCTGGCTCACCTTGACGGATTTGAGGATGCATAGAGCAGGTCCAAGTTTCCCCATCCTCCGATTCATGATGATGGTGTTCCTCCGAAGCCATGGGAGCTGTGTTGTTGTCGTTGCGACCAAAGAGGAGATAACCTAAGCCTAAACCGACCACCAAGGCCCCTATGATGAGAATTATTTCTTTGCTATTTTTCATGTCTAGAAATTAAGGTAACGCTCAATGCTCGCCTTGGCGAGATGACTATTCACAATGGCTTTCAAGATTTGTAGATCGTATTGAATCAGGTCTTGTTCTAACTTCAGTAGTTCATCAAAACGGCTTCCCGAATTCGAATACGTAGCTTGGGTAAAGCGCGAAGCAGTTCTGGAAGTTTCGATTTGCTGTTGATAAAGAGAAAGCCTGAGTGCAGCTTCTTCATGTGCGGTCACAGCTTGATCAATTCCATTGAGGAAATCCTGGATTACGGCCTCTTTTTGGAAGTCTAATGCCTCTATCTTCAATTTCTCTTCTCTTTCTTTGGCTTCGTACCTTTTCCGGTACAGCGGTATGCTGATCTTGGCACTCACTTGTAGGATATCTCGCCCATTTCCAACAGGACTAGCATCCGTCCGTTGACTCAGTAAGATATAATCTGCCCCTACGCCAAAACTTGGCTTTCCTTCTAGCTTATTGACTCGTAAAGCCTGGTGAGCTACCGCTTGTTTTTGTGCCAAGCCGATCAGCCTAGGATGTTGTGTCAGTAGCATACTCCGCAAAGAATCTGGTCGGATCCCGAGTGTGGCAAACGCAAGCGTGTCAGGAGTAGTAATGGCCTTCGAAAGTGGCCGTTTCAGTAAATGATTAATCGTGGCTATGGGCTGTTTTTCTTTATTTTTTAGAATCCGTACTTCCTGTTCTAGTGCTTGTGTTTGTAGCTCAACGCTTAAGACATCAGCAGCACTTCCTGAACCGCTTTCGACTTGATTAAGAGCCAATCTACGCAGGCCGTCTAGGAGAACTCGTTTTCGTTGCAAAATGCTTTGCGTCTGTCGAAATTCATAGAGCTGAAAGTAGGCGGATTTAAGTTCGAATTTTAGTTCTAAACTCAGATCACCGATTCTTTCCTTCTCTACCAGTGCCTGTGCTTGTGCAAGTTGGGCTTTACTCTCCAAGGTCCCAAACCACGGAAACATTTGGCTTATACTGAGCCTGGCCCGTTGTGCACCCAATCGAGTCTCCACAGGAGCCACGAAAGCACCGACGCCCACTTCTGGTTGAGGGAGTTGGCTCAGTTGAGGAGCCTTTGCTTCCATCGCTAGGTATTGCCGCTGTAGGGCTTCAAGCGATGGATTTTCCTCACTCAAGAGCACCGCTAGCTCGTCGATGGATTGAGCAGACAAGGGATGCATTGGCAATAGCATACAACAGCTGATGCCGATGTAGTAAATCCCCTTATTCAGCTTGGCAAATCGCCTTTTCATGCCTGGGTATAGCCTGAAGTAGTGGATGAATATAGATCTCATATCAATTCTCTTTTATCGTGATTAACATACCCAAGGCGTAATCTCCATTCTTGCCACATGGCATATAGGACGGGTACGGTAAACATGGTTATGGTTTGGAACAGCATGCCTCCGAAAGAAGGAATTGCCATTGGAAGCATTACATCTGATCCTCGGCCAGTGGAGGTGAGGATGGGGAGTAAAGCCAGGATAGTAGTGGCAGTGGTCATTAAGGCTGGTCGAACTCTACGAAGCCCTCCAACGATTACGGCTTCCCGAATTTCCTGGACTGTTTTTGGCTGACGTGCTTTGAAGCTGTCGCGAAGAAAAGTGGCTACTAAAACACCATCATCGGTTGCAATGCCAAATAAAGCTAGAAACCCAACCCAAACGGCAACACTCAGGTTGACCGTACGGATCTGGAACAAATCCCGCATATAGGTGCCAAAGAGCTGAAAATCCAGGAACCAAGGTTGATCATACCACCCAATGAGGATGAATCCACCCGCAAAGGCAATGAATACGCCAGAGAAAACCATCAGGGACACCGCCACCGATCGGAATTGTAAATAGAGTAGAAGGAGAATAATACCTAGTGCGACAGGTACTACCAAGCTCAGTCGTTTGCTAGCTCGAACTTGCTGCTCATAGTTGCCAGCGAAGCGATAGTTTATACCCGCAGGTACTTCTAATAAACCTTGCTCAATTTGTTGTTCTAGATGGGCTTGAGCTCGTTGGACTACTTCCACTTCGGCGTAGCCGGATTCCTTGTCAAATAGTACATAGCCGATTAAAAAGCCGTCTTCACTTTTTATGGCTTGAGGGCCTTGCTGGTACTTGATCTCTACTAATTCACTTAAAGGAATCTGGCCACCAGATTGACTGGGAATGAAGATCTTTTTTAATGCTTCCGGATCATCTCGTAATTCTCTGGGATATCGGATTCTCACATCATAGCGTTCCCGACCCTCAACCGTGGTCGTCATGTTCATGCCGCCGATAGCAGTCTGAATATACTGCTGCACCTTTGCAATGCTTAATCCATGACGGCTTATCGCCTGCCGATTGATGTCTAGTAAGAGATAAGGTTTCCCTACAATTCGATCAGCAAATACTGCGGCGGCCTTCACCCCTTCTACCTGCTTCAATTCTCTTTCCAATTCCAAGCCGAAAGCTTCAATTGTCTGCAGATCAGCGCCCTGAACTTTGATTCCCATCGGTGCTCGCATACCCGTTTGCAGCATGACCAATCGCGTTTCGATCGGCTGCAGCTTTGGCGCCGAAGTCACACCTGGAATTCGGCTAACTTTGACGATTTCATCCCAGATGTCATCTGGACTTTGGATGTGATCTCTCCATTGCCGGAAGTAACGACCTCGCGGGTCTGGGATGAGCGCTCCTTCCTCACTGCGGAGATAAGCCCCTTCTTGGTCGACTTTGAATCGTATCCGTTTTCCGTTTTCATCCGTCTTGTACTCTGATTTATACTGGATCACATTTTCGTACATCGACATAGGAGCGGGATCCAAAGCACTTTCCACTCTCCCCGCTTTTCCTACGACCGTTTCTACTTCAGGAATCGCGGTAACCGCCATGTCTAGGAGCTGAAGATTTTTGATGTTCTCCTGCATGCCCGCATGTGGCATGGACGTAGGCATGAGCAAGAAGGACCCTTCATCTAAGGCGGGCATGAATTCTTCACCCGTATCTCGAAATACCAAAAAGCCCTGATAAACTATAGCCCCAACTAGGAGTAGGAATAACAGTTTAAATCGCAGTAAAAAACGTAGGATAGACGCATAGAAATGCAAAACTAGATAGAAGAAACCAATCAAAACCCCAATAAGTAGGGCTATAAATAGGAAGTTACTGGTAAGGGTTTTTCCAACCCCTAAAGGCATCCAGATCAATGATAAGAGATAAGTTACGAAGCCGGCATAAAGTAGATTTTTGACCCATTTAAAGCCTTTTTCATATTGCGGGAATGCGGATTGCGTGATGGTACTAAGAATCCCCAATACGCCAATGGCGGAGATACAGGTACCTAAAAAGAGCTTAGCGGTGACGATTAAGCTGATTCCTAGGGCTACAATGACTCCGTCCAATAGGTATCTGACATAGAGTCTCCGGTTTCTTATGGAATACAGGCTATGTGCCAAAGCGGGTACAATCGTAATCGCGATGAGTATAGAAGCCAATAAGGCAAAGGTTTTGGTAAAAGCCAATGGGCGGAATAACTTGCCTTCGGCAGCCTCCATCGTAAACACGGGAATAAAGCTGATCACGGTAGTTGCAACAGCTGTGATTACTGCTCCGGCTACTTCCAAGGTGGCTTGATAGATGCTCGTTAAAAGCCCTTCTCCGGCGGGGTCATTATCCATGCGATTCTGCATGCTTTCCGCCAGTACAATCCCCATGTCCACCATAGTTCCGATGGCAATGGCAATGCCAGAAAGCGCCACAATATTGGCATCTACTCCGAAGTACTTCATAGCAATGAAGCACATCAATACCGCTACGGGCAATACACTGGATACCAAAATGGAGGAACGAAGATTTAGTAGCATAAGAATTACTACGATGATCGTAATCAATACCTCTAATTGTAAAGCTTCTTGGAGTGTTCCTATCGTTTCATTGATCAGTTGTGTACGATCGTAGAAGGGGACAATGCGGACTTGGGACTGGGTTCCATCCGCTAATATTTTGCTGGGAAGTCCTGGCTCCAGATCCTTGATTTTTTGCTTCACTCCCTTAATGACCTCCAGTGGATTGGCACCATATCGGGCAACCACTACGCCGCCCACTGCTTCGGCACCACTTTTGTCCAGCACGCCTCGTCGCGTGGCCGGCCCAATGTTTACCTTGGCAATATCTTTGATGCGGATCGGGACATTGTCAACGGCACGGATCACGGTCTCCTCAATGTCATCGATGCTCTGAATGTAGCCGAGTCCGCGTACAAAGTATTCCGCTTGATTAATCTCCATGGTTTGAGCTCCCACATCCAAATTACTGTTGCCAACACTGGCCATGACTTGATCTAGAGAGATGCCATAGGTCCGCATAGCCTCCGGATCCACATCGATCTGGTACTCTTTGACAAAGCCCCCAATAGAAGCTACTTCCGACACGCCCTCTGCGGATACTAAACCAAATCTCACGTAGAAATCTTGAATACTCCGGAGTTCATGGGGACTCCAGCCTCCAGTCGCATTTCCTTGCGGATCTTGGCCCTCTAGGGTGTACCAAAATATCTGTCCTAAGGCGGTGGCATCAGGCCCAAGGGTGGGCTGCACACCTTGTGGTAGCGTGTTTGGGGGGAGTGAGTTGAGCTTTTCTAGAATTCGACTGCGACTCCAATAGAAATCAATATCATCATTAAAAATCAGATAGACGCTGGAAAAGCCAAACATGGAATTGCTGCGGATGCTCTTGACACCTGGAATTCCGAGTAAAGCTGTGGTCAATGGATAGGAAATCTGATCCTCCACATCTTGAGGAGACCGTCCCATCCATTGAGTGTATACGATCTGCTGGTTTTCTCCAATGTCTGGAATGGCATCTACAGCTACCGGCGATCTAGGCAACGTATTCAACCCGAAGTCAAAGGGTGCCGTAATCAATCCCCATAGGCTAAAGGCTATGAGGAGCATCCAGGCGACCAGCTTGTTTTCAAGAAAAAATCGAATGTATCTAGCTAACATCAGTTCCTTTTCAGTTCTGTTACAGATATAGAAATAGCTGTGCAGGGGATCCCCGACAGCGGAAGCCACAACAGTTTAGTTACCAACCATTGTGCTAAGGAATGAATGTGTGCGCTAGCAAAGGAAGATCTGCAATTCACTAGGATGCTCGCAGATCAGTAGTGGAGGTTTGTAGTTGAGGTAATGGATGGTCTGTCGATCAAGCTGAGGGCGTTCCAACTGAAGAACAACCAACAAGTTTGCGGATAATGAAGGAGAAAGAGCAATTTCTTGGAGAAATGTAGAAGCTATTTGATCTTCTTCACTTTTGATGATTTCAGTTTCATCATCACAACAACCCTTGTCATCTGACTCTTCCGCGTCAACCATCATATAGCCATGTATAGGACAAGGCTTTTTTACTTGCTTAGTATGACAGGCCTTTGCTTTGACAAATAGGGCTACACTCTTCAGCTCATTCTGGCAGAAGTGCTTATTTACTACTACACCAGTGGTGCTGATGAAGAGTAGTAAGGCAAGGCCGATATGTACAATTTGTCTAAGCAAATGAGGTCTTTGAATTCTACACGAAGATAAAAATAATAACGCGAGTCTGAGTCTAAAGTTGCGACAACCCATTGCCGGCTTCTTATCTCTAGGCTAGTTTAGCGTTTTAGACTCCTGTATATCATGAATTATTTCAGCTAGTGTTAAAGTTTTATTGTTTTTAAACAATTGATTAAAACATTTGGTTAACTTTGGTGTATACGCAAATATATTATCGCACTTTGAGTCAATTTTTCAAGAAGTATCAACTAAAGTTTAAAAACTCAATGACATGAAAAAATTAGCGTTATTAGGAGCAATGCTTTGTTTTCATTTAGCAGGTGTAGCTCAGGAGAAAGGGGATTTGACCATAGTTATTAAGGACAAGAAAAAAAGAACCCGAGGGACGGCTAATGTAATGTTGTTTAAGACGGCTGATGGTTTTCCCGTCGATCCACAAAAAGCAGCTTATCATGCTCAGATCAAGAACATCACAGAAAGTACCTTCCATACCTTCAAAAATATCCCTTACGGCAAGTATGCCGTAGCCGTCTTTCTAGATGAGAACAAAAACGGGAAAGTAGATCGAAATCTGATTGGTATGCCAAAGGAACCAGTAGGCGCAGCCAATATGACTAGAATGGGCAAGCCTCGCTTTTCAAAGTGTCAGGTCGAGCTCAAGGGGACTGAACAGGAGTTTACGATCAAATATATGAACTGATGGAGTTTGGCCAATACCTTGTTGTGCTTTAGCCTCCAAGGTATTGGCCAATAATCGACTTGTGCGCTGATGTTATCTAAAACACTCCTCTACGACGACTTTCGCTAATATCTCAGTAGATGAAAACAAGGGCATTGCCGTATCTTCCTGACTGATGAACAAGGGCAACTCCGTGCAGGCGAGAACAACCGCTTCACAAGCCTGTGCTTTAAAGTAGTTAATGCCTTCTAGGAGCAGCATCTTCATGTTGTCGTTCCCCTGGCCATGAAGAACCTCTTGGAAGATGCAGTGATCCAGTAGCTCAAGTTCCTGTTCTGGCAACACTTCGTAATCAATGCCGTAAGACTGCAGTTCTTTCTGGTAAAATTCGCTACTTAGGGTTGTTTTGGTCCCTAGGATTCCAACTTTCCGATGTTGGATTAAGGCGATTTCCTTACAAACTTCCTCGCATATGCTAAGAATGGGAAATCCAAAGTATTCGCGCAATGGCTGTAGCACGGCATGTACAGAATTACAGACCATGACTAGAAAATCAATTTGTTCCGCTAGCAGTTTGATTTCCTTTTTTAGGAAAAAGTAGAGGGCTTCCAGGTCCTTTTGCTCTAGGATGTTCGTCACTTCCCAGGTATTTACGCTATTGATGATAAGCCTGGGGTTAGCGGCTAAGCGCTGAGAAGTGCAGATCTGTGTTACCGCATCGTAGAACAATCCGGTGGAAAGCTGACCTAAACCGCCAATGACACCAGCGGTACGATACGAAAGAGGAGAAGCCTGAATAGGTTTTCTCCGGCTAGCTAGCAGTGGTCTCCTTTCAAAGCTAGGGAAACTAATATACGTCATAAGAGAAGTAGGTGTAGAAGTTACTAAATGAACGACGAGGGAATGTCTCCCAGGTCTATTTCCGGGCAAATACTAAATCGCAATCTCCTCGAAAGCAGATCGATGCCTGTTCGATGGAAAAACCAGCAACTTCTATGGCTTGGCAAAATTCCTCGTGGCTGTGTGTCCAATATTTACCGTTTTTCTGCATAAGTCGGATGTAGGCATTTTGCTTACCAACCACCTTGGCGTGCTTAAAGATCTTAAGCGTCTCGGCCAGGCCATATTGGCTAATGAGGTGCCAGCCAATGGCCATTCTCCAAGCGAATACATTCATGACCCGCCCGGGATCGAGAAAGATCACGGGACTTCCAGGGCTAAGCCATTTATGCATTTGTTCCAACACTTTGGTGGGGTTTGGAAACGTATACAGGGCATTTAAGCATAGTAAGCCTTGCAGACTTCCATCACCAAACTGAGTATCTTCGATGGGCTGGTTCCAGATCTCCAAATTACTAAGGCCGGCTGCCTTCTTCACGGCGATGGCATTCATGTTTTTGTTGCTATCGATGTGCAATACTTGGGCCTGCGGAAAGTGCTTGGCTAATTCAACGGAATAATTGCCGGTTCCTGCCCCCAGGTCAGCTAGTTTTGAGCCAGCGTCTATATCCCAGCTTTGGATCTTAGTAATAATCTCCTTGTATGTGGTCTGGTAGTAGGGGTTATAGGCCAATAGCAGATCATACTGCTGCGCGTAAGCATTCCAATCTACCATTGGAGCTAATTCTAGTTCATTCATGATTGATAAAGTAGGTGCATACAATTTTGATAGCGTTCTAAATCGGCTTCCTCATAGGTTGCGATAGCGCTGCTTTTGGATAGCTTGTCTTTCGAAGCTATGGGCGTGGCTAACAATTGAATCTCAAAACTTACCTCATCCACCTTTAAGGGATCGGAAATGGAAAAGAAATTCATGAAGCGCTCGTAGAATTTAACATGCCGCGGTCTTACCGCAGTGATAACATAAGCGCATTGATCCACCAATGCGCCTAAGGTCTGAATACGGAATAGCAGCATTTGTGCGGTCAAGGATTTCCTACCGGTGAAATCTGGAGCTGTCACATAGCGGTTGGATTCCAAGATGGGGGAGGAAAGGCCGATGTAGTGATCTACTTCTGTTTTGAAAAAATTGATGGATGGGGTAGGGGCCCAATCGTAACTGGCGGACCAGGTGAGACTTCGGACGCTAGCTACGGTCTGATCTTCAAACCAGATCAGGAAGGTCCTGGCATTTCTTTGTTCATCAAAGGAGTCGGTACAAATAGCCTCTTCATTGGCTGGAATAGCATCAGCATGTCGATAGGCTTGATAGCGAAGGTGATAAGCTAGCTGGAGACTTTCAGGTTCGATGCAAATCTCTGCAGTATAACCATTCACCTCGAATAAGACCTGATGGTCCAAAGGCTTTAGGGTGCTTTGCATGGTACAAATACGGATTTATTTACAAATCATGTTTAGGTCGAACAGTACTAGATAGGGATGATTTTTACCGCGCACCATCTACCTAGCCATAGTTCTCCTATTCCATATCGCACGCACGAGCCTATGGTAGTGGTTCTTTGGGGTAATACTGGGTAACTGTTTGTTACTCCTTTATACTTGTCAGATAAAAATGTTACAGTTCAGGGGCAAAATAATTTGAAAACGGTGGATGAATTGCCGTTTTAACTGGATTGTGAGTATCAGGCGAGGGAAATGGTGGTTTATTTTGTGAGACTTATTAAGTATTTGTTTATCAGTTGTTTAGTGTGGTGTGGTCGATTGGGGTAATGGCTCAAGATTGACTCAAATTATGATCTGAGTCGTTGCAAAAAGCTTTGAGTCGCAATCTTAAGTCAGGGCCTGCATCTTTGTTATGTCAACCGGAAGACTCAATCAACTCAGACCAAAGTATTTCAATTATTAAAACTAAAACTGATGAGATATTTCTTAAGCTTAGTACTTACCCTAACTGTTATTATGGCTACTGCTCAGGTAAAGGGCAACAAGAAAATTATTACAAAAGAGTTTTCCATCGAGGACATCAATCATATTCAAATACATCTGTATGCCGATGTAGTGGTTGATTGTGCGGCTCCGGAGTCCCTAGTCATCACTGCGGATGAAAATTTGATGAATCTAATAGGTGTCTCTGCTGATCATGGCCGTCTGGTTTTAGATCAAGTAGAATGGATCAAGCCCAGTCAAGACATCCAAATTAGAATTGGTGCGCCGATGCTAGCGCAAATCCAACAATCTACACACGAGCGTGTATTAGTGAAAAACATCAAGGCTTCGTCTTTCCGGGCCATGGCCTTAGTCGGTGAGATTGCCGTAGAAGGAGAAGCCCAAGAATTAAGAGCAAGTGGAGAGGTAGGAATTGTTAATGCCGAAAATTTTAAAGCTGAAGTAGTGAATGTAAACCTCTGGAGTTGGGGGACGATCAAGTTGAATGAGCCGAAACTCATAGAAGGGATTGTTAAAGATGGAGGAACCGTGCTATACAAGGGAGGTGAAACTAAGGTTAAGGTGCGTAAATCAGGCGATGGTAAGGTGTTGAATCCAACGGAGCAAGTAGCTATGAAGGACCCTTCCGCCGAGTTCATTGACATTAAAATCAAAAATAACTCGCCCAATCGTATCCAAGCTTACGTGGTTGGACCTAAGCCAGACGGCCGAAAATTCAGCTATGGCTTTCCCATCAATGCTGGCCAGGTAAAGAAGGAAAAATGGTCTGTAGGAACAAAAGTATATCGGGTCTCTAAGGTGGGCACGAAGAAGAAGTTAATAGAAATTACAAAAGCAGACGAAGGGCAGATTGTGCCTTTGTATGGTGAGAAATAAGCGTAGTAATCTCTTTTAAATAATCACCCCACTGTTTTTCAAACGAAATAATTAAACGCTTTATCCGAGCATTTTTGTCATGGGTTTCAGTAGATCCTCAAGGCAGGAGTTATCGGAAAATTATCACAAATATTATGTCAAATAATTCCAGTTTAATCAAGAATTTTCTTTTTGGGCAAGAAACATTCACGTCCAAAGTTGTCAATATTCCACTTCTTTTGGTTCGCTTTTACTTTGGCTTCACGATCATGAAGGCGGGGCTAGATAAACTTCCACTTCCCGATTGGATGACCGAACAAGTTGTATCGATGGGTTTCCCTTTTCCTGTTTTCTTTGCTTGGGTAGCTTCTTTTGGTGAGTTTGCTTTCGGTGCCCTCCTTTGCCTAGGGTTGATGACCCGTTTTTCTGGCTTAATGTTAGCCATAATTATGGGCGTGGCGAGCTTTGGGGTTCAGCAGGTACTTCCCCTATGGGATATGCATATCGCTCAGATGTTTTTCTGGGTATTTGCCTTCTATGCCTTTGTTGGAGGGGGTAAGTATGCTTTGGATTATCTGATTATGAATCAAGGTGAAGTTAAGAATCGCTTTCGATGGTCTATGTTGGCATTGCCGGTCAGTGTGCTTTTGTTGGGCGTTGGATTTTATCGTGAGCTTACACCGGTTCCCCAGGAGGAGAAGTCGGAGACTATGGAAATCTTGTCCATCAATGTACCCGGCTCTTTCAACAATTGGGACCCAGCAGCTAATGAAATGCAAAAGATGGATGACAACAGCTATGTCCTTGATATGCAATTTGATCAATCAAGTCTTATTGAGTTTAAATTCACAGCCAACGAGAGTTGGGACATCAACTTAGGTGAAAGGGATCAGCCTTCGGAAGGGTTTCCGATTTCAGGTACGGCTGAGATGGATGGAGGAAATGATACTGAAAACATCAAGGCTTATATCCCCGCGGCGGGAGCTTACCGAATCAAATTGGATGCAACGACTTATCAATACACGGTAACAGCGACCTCTCCAACCATCGGTGGGGAAGATGGACTTTTGACTAAGAAGTGATGAGTATTCCAGACTAATCTGTTTTCAGTCATAAAAGAGATCACTGAGTACTAGAAACTCAGTGATCTTTACTTTTTGGACCAACTAGATCGTTCGATCATTTTCAATACTCTCAAATAGATCAATGTGATTGCCCATTTGATCCCGGAGAGGCAATGAGGCCTCATTAAGTCGATGAAGCAAAGGCGCTTCTAGTGCCGTTTTCCCTGCCTCAGCATTTTTTGTCAGTTGGGCTGGGCTACTTGCGCCCACGAGGTTACAAGTCAGGTTGGGGTTGGCGCAGACCCACTTTATCGCGAGATCTGCCATGGAGTAGCCTGTTTCCTCACTAACCGCCCGTAGTTCCTGTAAAACGTTGCTGGTCTCAGATTCGAATCCCGCTTCGCCAGTACGGGAGGCAGGGACTTTGCTACTATCAAAATGTCGGGTTCTTCGGCGTTTGATCGGGATCTCATCGAAGGAAGACCAACGGCCACTTAGAATACCCTGCATTAGTCCCATGTAGCCCATGGTCCCGATTCCCTGCTTTTCGCAATAGGGCAGCACGTCGAGTTCGATGGCTCTACTAATGAGGTTGTAGGCGAGTTGGTTGATCGCGATCTTGTCTAAGGCGGGGAGCTCTGCCATCCTGGGAACAGCAAAATTACTGATGCCGATGTGCCTAATTTTGCCAGCTTCTTGTAATTGCAGCAGTGTATGGTAGACTTCAGCGATGGATGGAGGATTCTCGATGCGTTCGGGATCTTTGGTGAAAGATCTAATCGAAGCCGTGTGTACGGGCCAGTGTACCATGTATAGATCTAGGTAGTCGGTCTGCAGTCTTCGCAAAGAAGCTTCACAATGCTCAATGAGAACGGCGGGTTGGCAATTTGCTGGACTAATCTTTGAGCCGATTAGTACCTGATCTCTGGGAATACTGCGTAGAATTTTACCGAGTGATTCTTCACTACGTCCACTATTGTAAATTTCTGCGGTGTCCAGGTAGTTAATTCCGTGCTCAAGCGCGGTCTTGACAATGGCTTCTTCGTCCTTCAATTCGCGGGGACCCCAATAGTCCCCGCCACCAAAAGACCAACAACCTAAGCCGAGGATCGGCAAGGATAGGCCCGTATTGGGGCAAATACGTCTTTGCATGTGGGTATGGTTTTCGTTTTGTACGTTTTCAATATCGGAACTTCTCAGGAATATTGAGAGCGAAGCTGTAGTTAATTTGGAAAGATAGGGGAAATGAAAAAGGGAAGATACTCGAGGAGAGTACCTTCCCTTTTGGTTGGGGCTTTACTTACGACTCGCCGAGGCGTGTCGCAAGTAATCTGACCCCATACAGGTTGTACGTTGATTAGGTCTAGTAGATTACCAAACCCGCCAGTCGAATGCGCTGTTAGTTTCCAGTCGGAAAGTTTGGCGGAGCCATCCCTTCCTGCTGTTATCTAATCATTGCCTCTTCATAGCTAACTAAGTCCCGAGGGAACTTAATCATACGTACCTCAGTCTTGTTTTCCCATCCCCCAGCACTTGAGGGCCCTCATTTGCTGAAGGCATGTTTGCCATTTCTCAAATCTCTAGAATAAATCCCTTTGATTTGAGTCATTTTTGGGTAAACTGGACCGCTTTATTTCAGCTCGATAGCGTATTTGCTAAACCTGGCTAACCGTTGTTGGTGATGAACACAGCAGCATTCTTCTCATCTTTAAAGTTTTGCTCTTTCCTCGCTAGTTCACCTACTCAAGCACTTTCTTTTCCTCCTCCCTTTCTTTCTTCAAGGCAGCTTTGAACCTCTTTCAGACAGGATTGCTCCTAGTCCTCTCAGGGGCTTAGCCTTGTTTTCCAAAAGTTTCTCAGAAATATCCAATCCTTGGATCAGGCAGTGAGCTAACTAAGCAAGAGTTGTCCCTCTTTGGATGGTTGGTAGAAGAACCATGCTTTGCTCGCAACAGCTTTTCAAATTTTTGCTTACTATCTACAGAAAAGACTTCTCTTTTCTGGGCTTCAATTGGCACTTCTTGATTACCTGTGTGATTCAATCGGTGCGCAATACAAAGGTGAAGGAAAATTTGTTACGGCGCAAGTTTGTAGTATTTTAAATGGCTTAAGTTTTAAACATCAGAATGTTATTTTATGATATTCTGATATTAAGAAATATATAAAAGTAGCGCAATCAGGTGATCTAAGAATATCCAGAAGCCAGAATATGTGGAAAAAACTGTTAGTTTATGTGGAAAATGTGTGGATAAAAATTAGAAATTATTTTCATCAGGATTTGCTTGCGGTACTAATCTTGCAACAGATTGGTCATGGCGTACTGTAGTGCCTCCTTGGATGGCACTTCAATATCAGGCAAAACGCCGACTTTATCTATCCGGTTACCCTCGGCCGTGATATAATCTGCTACTGGAATGAATAGTTTCAGGTCCTCATTCACTTTGAAGAAGCTACCGGTGAGCATGGCGCCGGCCGTTTTTTCTCCAACAATTGTTCCTTTCTTAATTTTCTTTAGGTGATGCACCAATGCTTCGCAGGTACTCCCGGTGTTGTTATTGGTGAGCACTACAACTTCTCCACCGAACACCTCTTCTTGATGTGGAGGCAGCACCATTCTGAAACCTTTCTCTTTCCTTAGGAGCTTATAAAATCCTTGGGCACTCATATCTTGTAAATACTTCAATCCATTGATTTGAGCAGAACTTGGGTGCTTGTCATGCTCTTGATACCATTGGCGTGAAAGATAAACACCTGCATCTATGGCATCTGCTGTTAGGAATTGGCCCAGGACAACGGCTGCATCTAGGGTGCCTCCGGTATTGTTTCTCAGGTCAATGATGAGTTTTTCATACCCTTCGGTTTTAATTTGTTGCACCAGTTTGGCCATGGCAGGAGCATTGGACACAAAAGAGCGAATGATAAGCTGGACGGTTTGCTCATTCAGTTTTTTCAATTCGAAGGCGGGAAGTCTTTTCCCACTGCTTTTTTTTCTGTTTGTATTAATCAAATAGAAATGGGTGAAGGGAAGCGCTCGTGCTGCTCGATTAAATCGTCGAGCGAATGTTTCTACACTTTCGTTGCTAGGTGCTTCCGTTTTTATCTTTTGCAAAAAGCTATCCCAAGCAGGATCCTCTAACCAATATGGATTGCAGATGTTTTTATTGGTCAACTGGACAATCTTATTGATGGCTTCAAGCTGTAGATCGTTCGTCAGATCTGTAGTTGAAGAAGCAGTAGATTTAGTAGAGTGGCAACCTATAAATAAGAAAGACAGACCTAAAATGGAAATCACAATTAATCTTTGCATTTGACTTTTTTTTCTACAAAGGAATTATAGATCTCCTTGCCTGTCAATCGTGTTTTGATGAAGCTGAACCTTCCGGGCTGAATTTGAAAACTTTGGGATCGAATTGAAATTATTGGGCTGAATTTGAAAGCTGCTTTTTCAGCGCTTCATAGTACTTAGGCGAAACGGGTAGGGAAACTTGCTCCGTATTGAGTAGAACAAAGCGTTTTCGAGTATTCCCTGTGATATCACTCACATGTGCTGGATTGATAAGATAGGAGCGGTGGATTTGTTGGGCTCCGGGCATCTGCTGCTGGAGTTGGGCAAGGGTTAATCTCAACATCTGTTTTTGAGGAATTCCTCGATCATCCCAATAATGGATTTCCATATAGTTTTGCTGGGCCTTGGCGTACAGGAATTTTGTAGGGGCCAGCTGTAGTTGTTCACCTTTGTTCTGGCCCTTAATGAAAAGGAGGTCTTCTTTCTGAGGAATGATTGGGGCGGGCGGAGCCTTAAACTTTTGCCGAGCTATGGCCCATAAGGGGGCCAGGAAGATAAAGAAGGGTAGGCCAAATCCTTTGATAAACAACCACCAACTTCTTAAGCTTGGAACACCACCACTTATGGTCAAAACATTGTAGATATGGGATGCCGTCATCATCAATATACCACCCAAGAGTAAGACGAGCACCTCATTCCATATCTGCCAGCTTTGTCCTTGTTTGTGGAATAAGCCGTTTTCCAAAGGAACCATAAGTAACATAGAAAGCATAATACAAGGGGTATAGCCCAATAGCTCAAGATTTTTGTATGGCGATTGATATTGGTAAGTATCAAAAGGTTGTAGTAAAATCATTAATAGGGACAAGACCAGCCCAAGACTCAATCCTGTAAAGGCTGCTCTTTTCCAACTAGGTACAAAGTCCAATTCTTTCCTTAGCCAGCTAGTGACACTCATGTAATTCTTATCCTTCGTTCAAATATGCAGGCAAAAATAGGGAATCTAAACGAAGGGAATATCTGCTAAAATGAATGCCTCTAGTCATAGGGTAGTAAAAAGGGACGCTGATGTACCCGATCAGCGCCCCCTGCTCACTCAACAAATAAAAAAACTTGGTCTTTAGATGGTTAATTGGAAGCTAATAGAAAATACCATTTTGGTGACTAGCTATTCTTTTACGCCTACCTTTTAAGGCGCTAGTTTTTGCTAATACGTAGTATCCACTCATGACGTCCATATCTAAGATGACTGGCTCTATGATATTATTACTTGTACCTACCGTAGACGTACTATTTGGATGTCCTGGCAGGACATTTTCAGAGGTCGATGACGGATGAAGTCGGTATTCCATGAGGGTGTTATTTTCTACCCAACCCACCCGAGAAGCCGATAACTCATCTAGTACGAAGACAGACTGATAGGTAAGGGTGTCAAGGATAGGATAAGCTCTCGCGGTCTGTCCACGCATTATATTACCGATGAAAACACATAGCAATAGGACAATGAGCGAATAGAGTATTGATCTAGTTTCCATGGTTTTTGATTTTTTAAGACTGCTTACAACGCTAGCTAATCTGTACACTTGGTGAATTTGGGGTTCTAGGATTACTCACCTTTTCTACTGTACAGACTGCCAAGTGCTTAATAAATTAGGTTTTAGCTTGTGATTATTTCCGGGACAAAGGTAGGTGGGATAGCGAGTAGGTGCTATCAGAGAATGCCCAAGTTGTAGCAATATTGTAACTAGGAGTAGGATTGAGAACTAGCTTGGAATTGGAGAGAAGATAAAGGCTAGCAGGTATGTAACAAGTGTTGATAGATATGTAACAATTTTACTTTTTAAGCCTTACTTCTCGCATAATCTGTGGGGGAGAGACCAAATTCTTCTTTAAAGCACTTTGCGAAATAAGATAGGTGATTAAAGCCCGAACGATAGGCTACTTCTGTGACCTGCAAGCCGCCCTGTTGCAAAAGTTGGGCGGCGCGCTTGAGTTTTATGGATCGAATAAACTCGCTAGCGGATTGATTGGTGAGCGCTTTGAGTTTACGATGTAATTGCATGCGGCTCATTCCAATCTCTTTTTGTAACTGATCCACTGAAAATGTTTCGGTCTCCATATTGTCTTCGATAATCTCTACGAGATTTTCCAAAAGACTAGCATCCCGATGAGTCAGGGTGACCGCTTTTGGTTCTAGCACAACCGCTTTGCTGAATTTTTCCTGAAGTAGGCGCCTTTGTTCCAAAAGACCTCTTACACGTGCTACCAGCTCCTCCCATTCAAAGGGCTTGAGGAGGTATTGCTCAGCCCCTGATGCGAAGCCTTTGATTTTGGTCTCCACATCGTCACGGGCGGTGAGGAGTAGAATAGGGATATGGCAGGTGGTATCTTCAGACCGGAGCGCCTTAGTCAACTCGATACCATCGAGCTTTGGCATCATAATATCGCTGATAATCAGGTCAGGGATTAAGGCCTTTGCTTGTTCTAGACCTATTTCTCCATCCGCTGCGGGGGTGATTTGGAATTGCTCAGACAATTGAGCCTGCAAATAGGTCCTGAGATCGGCGTTGTCCTCTATCAAAAGCAGGTGAGCTCGCTCTTTAAGGTACGTGGTATTGGCGGTAGTTTGGGATTGAGCATCATCAGCGATAGGCGGATGTACTACGGAAGGTGTACTGGTCCAAATGTCTGCTGCTGAAACTGCTGCTGAGTCCAGCAGTTCGATCGGGATCGAAATGCTAAACACACTACCTTGCCCTTCCTGACTATCCACTTCAATCTCCCCATCGAATAGTTCTACCAATTCCTTGGTGAGTGCCAAGCCAATCCCTGTGCCTTCATAGGCTCTGGTATGTGAGCTATCCACCTGATAGAATCGATCAAAGATCTTGTCCCGTATATCTTCGGCTATTCCAATGCCTGTATCGGATACGGATAGCTGCAAGGTCTTCCTTTGGGTGATCAAAAGATGGATAGCCACCTGCCCACCTTCAGGGGTGAATTTAAAGGCATTGGACAACAAGTTGTAGACGATCTTTTCTAGTTTATCCGGGTCTAATTCGATGATGTAATCCCTTTCTGGGATGTTGATTTGATACGCGATACCCTTGGAATTGGCCAAGGGTACAAAGGATTGAGCGAGCTTTTGTAAAAAGCTGGAGATTTCAATGCTTTGTTGCTGCACTTGTAGCATACCCACTTCCACCTTAGAGAGGTCGAGGAGTTGATTGACGAGTCTTAGGAGGCGATCGGCATTGCGACGCATCATAGCGATTTCCTTTGCAGGAATGCTTGCTGGATGTTGCCGGAGTGGCGCCAATATTAGATTGAGAGGAGTTCGGAATTCGTGTGAGATATTGGCGAAGAAGCGTGACTTCATTTCATTCATTTGCTTGATCTGAGCCGTTTCCTGCTGTAGCTGCATTTGCTGATGTTCTAGTTTCAGCTGCCGATTGCTTTGTTTAAGTTTATAACGATTAAAAAGCAAGTAGGTAAGGATGGCTACTAGGGCAAAAACGAGTAAGAGTCCCGCAATAAATTGTCTTTGTTTGGATAGAGAATCTTCTTGGGCATCTAAACGCCTTTCTTTTTGCTCCGTCTTATATTTCGTTTCTGCCTCAGCAATTTGCGCGGACAGACTGGCTGCTTGTAGGCTGTCCATCAGATCTCGATATTCAGCATTGAGCTCGATCGCCTGTTCCATATCACCTCTAGCGGCGTAGATCATCGGCAGGTATCCCAGGACCCGAGATTTGATCCGTCCAGAATTTATTTCTTCTGCAATCGCAAGCGCTTTATCGGCATTGATTAGCGCATTTTCAAAATCCTTCATCTCCAAGTAGATTCCTGTGAAATCTAGATAAGAGATACCTATATTGGTTTGATTCCCTAACTCTAGATCTAATTCCAAGGACTTTTGTTGGTATTCTAGGGCCTTTTCGTATAGCTTCTTTTCGCGATAAACCAATCCAATATTGTGCAAGGAGTTGCCCACACCTTGATGATCTTCTAACTTTTGATTTAAATCCAGAGAACGTTGATGATGATGGAGTGCTTCATCGAGTTGATTTAGATCGTGGTAGACATTCCCCATATTTCCCCAAATACTTGCCATCAGAGTGTCATAACCATTGATCTCAGCTATTTTAGCGGCCTCCTGATAGTAGCTTAAACTGCGTTCCAGCTGTCGTTGGTATCGATTTACGATTCCCATGTAAATATTGGAGATACAGCGCTCCCTATCCATGCCTAGTTTTTCAAATATTTCTAGGGCAGCGACACCAGATTTTACTGCGGCGAGATAATTGGCCCTTTCAGCATATATACCTACTAAAACCTGTTCCGCCAAGGCGAGTTCTTTTTCCAGCGCCAGTTCCTGGGCTGTTGACTTTACCTCAAGGGCTGTTTTTAGTGCTAGATCTGGATCTGACCTTCGCATTGATTTAGCTAGATCTAACTTCCTATTAATACTATCGAGAGTAGGTAGGTTTTGGCCAATTAATGAGGAAGTTAAGCAAGGGCATACAATCAGACAGAACAATACAAGGCGAATGAACTTCATGCGATCTGTTTAGCTGCGATTCAGTAGGTTTCGGTAGTCTTTTCGGCTGGGTCAGGTGCTCCAGCGGCAGTAGCCCAAAGTGTGTTTGCGGGGTAATATTATAAAGGTGAGAAAATTCAGATTAAAAGACAACTCCGAGATTTGAAAAGGGATACTTCGCTTGAGTTTTGACCCTAAAGAGTCGGAATGGGCAAGTCTAAAGGAGTATTTAGTTGAGTGATTTCCGTAGGGTGAAATTAACGGTCGTACCAACTTCGAGTTTTGATGTAAGCCAGATTTCGCCTCCATGATTTTCCACTACCCGTTTGCAGAGGGCGAGGCCCAAGCCGCTGCCTTTGTACTCTTTGATCGTATGCAATCGACCAAAGAGCTTGAATGCCTTTTCAAAGAAGATTTCTTCCATCCCGATTCCATTATCTTGAAAGGAAAATTGAAAGTTTTTTTCTTTTTCTTGGCAAGTTATAGTAATGTTAGGCGTCCGCTCCTTGTGATGAAATTTAATGGCGTTGGCGATCAGATTTTGAAATAATTGGATTAGGCTAGCATCATCGCCAGGTATGTTAGGTAGCTTATCGTATTGTATGGTCGCTTTTTTCTCCTTGATTAATTGAGAAAGATTAGACTCGACAACTTGCATGGTCGCATTCAGATCCAAGAGATTTTGCTCAATTGGCTTTTGCCCTACTCGTGCATATATCAATAGCCCGTCGAGTAGTCTTTTCAAACGATAACACCGCCCACGGCAAAATCCATGTACTCCAAACTATCTGGGGATAAATTCTTTTCCTTTCTTTGGATCAGCTGTAGGAAACTGGATATGGTACGTAGGGGCTCGGCCAAATCATGCGAAGCTGCGTAAGCAAACCCTTCTAGGTCCTGATTGGATTTTCTTAACTCGACTATGTGCTCTTTAAGGTCTCTCGTTTGTTCTGCGATTTGTTCTTCCAAGCCTCTCTGATAGGAGTGCAATTTATCTACAGCTTGGGCGTGCAGAATCTTGGTGACGGCCATGGCGGCAATGGTCTGTAGTAGCTCAAGGTGTTGTTGGGTGAAGAACTTCTTGTCCGGATGTTCAGAATCAATCACTCCAATCAAACGTCCTCCATCCAGAATAGGAACAGTGATTTCTGAATAGCGAAAATCGTCATCTACGATATATCTCGGATCTTGGCTGGTGTCAGAAATAACTTCTGCTACCCCCGTCTTAGCAACTGTTCCCACGATGCCTTGTCCCAATGGAATGGTAATGGGGTTGGCAATATCCATTTCGTGCGGATTCTTAGGGCCGTGGGCAGCTGCTTGAACTAAGATTTGTCTTTCCTCATCGACTAGGTAGACGACACAATCGTAGAATCCTAGTCTAGCAATAGCGTGTTTGACGATGGCCCAAACCACATCTTGGAGGGTATGCTGTTGCAGGAGATTAAGTGCAAAGGAATGCAATACACGGAGGTGCTGCTCTCGTTCAGCCAAGAGTTGATAGGCGCTACGGAGACGCTCTATTTCTTCCGTCTTCGATAAGTGGTTAGAATGGTCCATTTTGCTTTCCGGGGCATGAGAGCATTAAAAACCCATCATGTTTATGTTCTATTTTACCGATCTAATGTCATAAAGTTACATAATTGTGGTGATAGAGTAGGTGTGGATAAGGTTAAGAGTTTCGGGGAGTAAATGGGGGAAATAGAGGATGAAATCAGTTGGGCAAGTACTTTATTTGAACGTCGGCAATGTTTTGTTGTAGGTTGTACAAAGTAGCATTGCTGAGGAGTCGGACGGGTATTAGGAGCTAATCGTTCAAGGTACTGATCATTGATAATAGGGTAGGTGTAGCCTTTTATCTAGACAAAAGACTACACCTCATATCGCATTATTCCCCAAAGGGGTTATCCATCAACTGTAGTCGATCATTTGCACCCTTTGCTAGGGCCATTTCGATTTCGCTTTTCAACAATCCACTACCTCCACCGTAATGCTGGATAATTTGGAGTTGTGGGTTTAGATGCTGAAATAGTGCTCTAATCTTTTTCTCTGAATCTTCCGGGATACCACCACCTAGCAAGACTAAATCATACTGGTTTTGGTGATAAAGTTCAATAACTCTTTCTTCGTCTACACTTCCTTCCCCTTCCCAGGCATCATTTTTGTTGATCAGACGCAATACCGTTTCCAGTATCTCTGGATGCTTGCCGTATACTAGGATTTGAATCTTTTTCATATTGATTTGGTGAATTCATGGATGGATAATCTTTGTCGTTTACTTCTCTCTCTCGCTTGGTCCTTTTCCGGTAGTTTAGCGTCTAATGTGCTTTTCTACCGTAGCTATCATAATCTCGTCTTTTTGTTGATTTGCTTTACAAAGTTGCAGGCCTTTGGCTTGATCCACCATGTAAAAAAGGGACCAGATAATGTAAAAATGGCGTATGTGCCCCCCTTTTTATCCGGCGATGGCAAAAGTTGAACCATTCTATAGACCAGTTAATCGCTCAAACAAGTTAGCTACTACCGGGAAACTGCCCTTGGTACGTACTGAATTTAGGATTGCAGAAAAAACTTGGTGGTAACTGGCGTAGGTCATGATTTAATATCCAAGATCTGTTGAACTCAATTGTGATGATTGATTTACAGCTATCTGCCAATCAGCAGGTAGGGACTCCAATAATGTGGAGCTGCGGTGGCGGGATCTTCTAGTAGCTTTAGTTTAGCCTGGCGTAAACTAGCTGTATAGCTGTTTTCTGCCAATACTTCCTGATAGAAATCTACCATAAGTTTAGCACTTACTTTATCATACACTTCCCACAATGAAAACACCACATTGGGTGTTCCTGAGCTGATGAAGGCATGGTTCAACCCCAACATCCCTTCATTTCTTTCTAACTTTCCATATCCACTTTCGCAGCTGCTTAAGGTCACGAGGTCTGCCTTTATGTTGAGGTGGTGGATTTCACCGGAATATAATATCCCATCCTCATCACCAAAGTCGTCTTCATAACAAATGATTCCAGAAAAGTTAGGATTTAGGAGATTAGCAAAGCTATGTCCCGCGATATGGATGAATTGGTAATCATGACGAAGATGATCTTTTAGGTTGAATTCGTTGGCACTATGTCGTATAGCCAGTGTATTATCTGAGAGGTCCTGGGAACCAAATAATTTGATGATATTAACCACCTCTTGCTGCGATTCAGGTAGAGGAGATAGAACTGCTGGGATATGCTCTCCTCTTGTGGCTCCTATCCGTGTAGATTGATCCTTTTCAGTAGCGGAAACTACGATTTCTCTTTCGTTGTATACCGGAGCAAAAGCAAAAATACCCTTCTCTTGATTGACTTCCTTTCTTCTCGCCTTCGCTAGTAAGGAGGGTGAATAGTGATAGGAAATTTCATAGGATTTCAATAGGAAATTCAGCTCATGGAAGGCCAGTACCTTTGGCGTTTTCAACAGTACCTCAAAGGGCAGATAATTGGTCATGCCATCTCCTATGATGACTAACTTCGATTTATCCTGCAACTGGTCTTCAATGGGGGCAATCAGTTGTTGATAAAGCCCATGGGCTAGTTGGATAAAGCTTTCTCGGCTTTTCTTACGGACCATATTAGAACCTTTCAACATCTGGTGAATCTTAGCCAATTTTTCTTCTAAAAGCTGATCTACAGTCGATTGGACAAGTTGCAAGGAGTTATCTCGCGTTAAGGTGTAGATGAGTAACTGACTATCAGCAATAACGTAATTCACTAACAATTCCTCGGGTTCTAATAGGTATTGCAAATGGGCTGTCTCTGCGGAGCGGAAGGCAAACTTGGATTCGCTTTGATGAACTGGCGGTTGGTATAGCGTGTCCTTTTGTGGAGGTTCTTTTTGGGCTCGTGCTAGCTGCTGGCAACAAACTATCAGCAACAGGACGAGGAGTAGCCTGAGTTTATACATGAGTGTGGGTCTTAAGTCTTTTTTGTGTAATGGGTGTGGTAGTACTAACGGACAACAGGGGTTGGGTACGGTGTAGTCAAATCTCAGTTAGGCACAAAGTAAAGCGTCTTTGGTACAGGTAGGTAGGTCCGAAGATTACTGTGTGGTAGCAGACGATCTATACAAGAAATAAAGGGCTGTGCACCAAATTCTTGTCGGCCAGACAGGCTTTAGTCTTATCGTGATGGATGGACAGAAGGATTAAACCTAGAAAATGCGGGTTGACTTAATCCAAGCGAAGCGCTTACGGGGTGGTGGTGGCAAAGCGCCTACGATAGTGCGAATGTCTCGCGGCAGTTAAGCGGTCAGTGTACATATTGAGTTGTTTATTTTGGGTAGAAGGTTGAGTACAAAGCAAAAATAACGGAGAGGAGAAGATATTGTCAAGCTGGTATTGCCCAAGAGAATTTATGGATGGCAGTTTTGAGGTATTATTGTTTGGGGGTGGGAGTGTAAGTGGTTGATTATGAGTAGTCTAAAAATGTCTGTTAAAAAACCATTAAAAAGACTTTTGGAAAAGTTAATGCGCTGTAAGTACCCATAAATACTACAGAAAATGTGCTTAGACTGTCATCAATGCAGTAAAACTAGCTCTCCTTGGTAGTCAACTTCCTGCTCATCTAAAAAGCGAAGCCTAGCTAAGTAAAAGAACACACCATCATCGAGTTCACGACCTCTTGAGCGTCCGTCCCAACCATAGACTGGGTCGTTGGTAGCCGTATTTTTACTTCGGAATATCAGATTCCCCCATCGGTCAAAAATCTGTAGGGAAACCACCTCTGCAGCTTGCTTGCTGTGGATAAAGAATTGATCATTAATGCCATCCCCATTCGGACTAAAAGCTGTGGGAAAAAATACATTCTGCTCATTAATCACCTCAACTAGTACGGAGTCTTTTACGGCACACCCATCAGGATCCGTGACGGTCAGGTAATACCAGGTATCTGTACGAGGGGATTCAGATAATTCTGTACAACTGGTACAGCTAACCCCACCCAAGGAGCTAGACCAACTAAAGCTACTGCCATCTGGAGAAGAACTAACGGTAGCTTCGATATTTACCGCATCACCTATTTCAATTTGCCGGTTAGGTCCGAGGTCCACTTCAAAACCTACCCCATCTACCTGAATACTAGTTTCGATGGTCTGACAATCTGTACTTATGGTAACGGCATAGGTTCCTGCACTGGTCACATTATAAGTGGGCTCGGTTGATCCATCATCCCATAAATAAGTGGCGCCAGGTACGCCGGGATCCAAGGCTAAACCCTCAGGAGAACAAATCTGGGTATTTATTCTGCTGTAATCTAGTACGAGCTCTCCCACCTTGACGATGGTCGAATCCATCTTTACCAGAGTCTTGGGATTGTCCGAGAGTAAAACGTAGCCTAGGGTCCCGGGCAAGCCAGATAGTTCGGCCTGAAAAGCGTAGGTCCCACTGGCTTCGCCGGTCAGTTCTACTTCGACAATTAATTCATGCAAACCAATGGGGATACTAAGACTTTCGAGGGTGAAAAAATTAGCATTAGGTCCACCTCCTGTTAGTACGCCTTCTATGGGGCTATCAATATTCTTAATGATGAAGCTTTCTGGGAAAACTTGTTCCAAACGAAGGTTGTTTTGCGTGATTCCCGTAGAATTGGCAATTTCGAATTTGATGGGGATAGTTGTGCAAGGTAGGGCTTCGATCTTCTCCACGGAAAGCTGAAGCCCAAGTGTGTAGGGGCAGGAGCAGCCATCATTCCGTGAGGCGGGAGGACCTACCGTTTCTAATTTCACCGCCCCCGTTTCCTTGTCAATGCTATAAAAAGCCTGCTGCACATTCTCTCCGGGTACCAATCCATATCCAAAGAGCTTTCCAAAGGCATCAAAGAACAACCCACCCATCAATAAGGATTGATCGGTAGGAGGATAATCTGCCTTAATTAAGCCCGTTTGTATATCGTAAGTGACTAGTCGATGATTGATCCCATCAAAGCCATACAAGGTGCCGTCGATTGGGTCAAAGGCCACATCAGCTGATCGAACATCCGGACCCTCTAGCCAAATCTCTGTATACTCATAGGTCGGGGAATCCAAGTCTATGAAGCCAACTACTTCATCATGAAATGAACTAGTTCCGATAACCACCAAGTAGCGCCCATCAGGCGTTATATCGCCTGCAACATACTGTAGATAAGGATCGGAATACAATTCACTGACGGTCTGTGCTATGCCGTCTTTTCCCACTCGATATACATCTAGACTACCAGAATCTACACCATAGATGAAATTATCGACGGAGCGAAAGCCCATAGCATTGAGATCCTTCCCGGTGGTGGTCAGGTTTAGGGGTTGAAAAGCCACGGTGCCGGAATCTGATTCAATTCCCACCGTGTAAACAGTCGTAAATGCTGCGCCATCAGTGATGGCCAAGTAGAAGTCTCCTTGGCAGATGAAAGACTCTTGAGCTTGGATCGAAAGGTGGGATATCCATAGGAAGAAAAGTGGTCCAAGGTGTACATAAAGTCTTCTCATGCACCTAATGTACCGATTTTTCACAAGCATTCATGCTTAGACATAAAGCGGAAATGGCTAAATCAAGCAAAAAGGATAATTTGTAGGTTCAGATCAATAAAGCTGGGCGTTTATAGCTTCAGATTCTGGATATTTTAGTAGACTTGATATGATTAACAGGCGAAAAAACCGCCATTACTGCCTAAAAACAATCCTATGTATACGAAACGTAAGTTTAAGGCCTTTGACATGGCCATGTGGACTCGGTATGAAACCTTATTATTTATCATCTTGAGCATTGTTTGGGTATCGGCCTACTATTTTGCGGATCTTTCCTGGTTGAAAATTCCCTGGACGCCATTGGCACTTATTGGTACAGCCGTAGCCTTTGTGATTGGTTTTCAAAACAACTCCGCTTACGGAAGAATTTGGGAAGCACGGAAGATATGGGGAGGCATTGTAAATACTTCCAGAACCTTCGGCATGTTTGTGCAAGTGATGTTGACCAATGAGCATACTGAGGTGAAGCTAAGCAAAGAAGAGTTGCAACACGAGATTAAGACTTTGACCTATCGGCACATTGCTTGGATGACGGCACTGCGCCATGCTATGCGCGTTCCTAAGCCTTGGGAAACCATTATGAGTGAGAAAACCAATCAGGAATGGGATGTAAAACCGCCGGAGCGTTTATCCTCTTTGGAGGAAGACCTCAAGCCCTATCTATCGGAAGAAGAATTGACCTCCGTATTAGCTAAGAATAATAAACAGACTGCCATACTTTATCAGCAGTCCTATCACCTACAAAGACTAAAAGAGCAGGGAGTGATTTGGGAGTTTGCTTTTCTGCAGTTGGAAGGCGTGATCGAGGAATTCTTCACCTTGCAGGGAAAGAGTGAGCGAATTAAAAACTTTCCCTACCCCCGCCATTTTGCTTCTCTCAATCACTACTTCATGTGGGTATTCGTCTTGTTGCTACCTATGGCAATTGTTCCGCAGTTTGCAGATATAGGAACTGATTTTCTGGATAGCTATCCCTTGATTGGAGACATCTTTGTTTGGTTCTCCATTCCTTTTTATGTAGCTGTAGCTTGGACCTTCCATACCATGGAACGTATAGGTCGTACTGGGGAGAATCCCTTCGAAGGAACGGCAAATGATGTGCCCATCTCAACTATTGCCCGTGGTATCGAGATCGATCTACGACAGAATCTAGGCGAAGCCAAGGAGAACATTCCCGCTCAGTTTGAGATGCAGTATGATGTACAGTTTTAGTACTTTATGGACTGAAGGTCAGGTAGACACTGCCTGACCTTCAACCTAGCTGTTCGATTGCTTTTCAAAGACCATTAAGTCTACATCTACTGGTCTTCAAACCAGATCGGACCACTGAGGCGAAACAGATCATCTCCGTATTCAACGATGAAGTAGGCGGCTTTTATGCCTTTCTCACCCTTAGCTTTAATTTGGTTGTTCTTGATTTTTGCCGGTAAGGTTTCCCACTTACGCTCCTTATTGGGTGCTTCTTCTTTGGTGAAAACAAGTGTCGCGGATTGAATCGATTGCTTGGGTTTGATGGTACTCACAAATCGAGTTCCCTTCTGTCTAGGGATCGAAATCTCAGGTAAGTCCGTTGGGGAGCGCATGAAAGGAGCTATCTCTTTGGGTTTTGCTCCGTATTCATGATTATGTCTCATCTGCGGGATCATTAGCTGTGCCGCCTTGGGGGTGATTTCGACTGTTTTTTGCCAACTTTCTACGGGATAAGCAAAGTCATTGGTTCCATTTATGAATAGAACCTCCGATTTGATATTCGAAACGTATTGAGAGGGATCCCATAGGCGTACCCACTGCTGACTAGCGGTGGTTCCCAAAGAGTCAAAACGGTTTAACCAGACACTTTTCTCATGTAGGAAGCCACAGCCATAAACAGGTACAGCTGCTGAAAAGCGATGATCGATTCCTGCGACGATAGAGGTTAGATATCCACCCCAACTGATTCCCGTCACTACTGTTTTCTTTGGATTCGTTTCAGGAAATGAGTGTAACAAAGAGTGAGCTCGGATAATATTTGCAATAGCATGGAACTGCCAGTGCTCTGTGAAGTCTGCATTGATGTGATAAAATTTGTGCGTATCGTTCTGTGGCGGCCCTCCTTGACTTAGTCTTTCCGATTTAGTGCCCCACGGATGATTTTGCTCTGCCATAGGAGCAGGTCTACTTCCGCCTAGATCCATGGCAATGGCCGCATAACCGCGCTTGGCCCATTCCATCGCCCATACTCGAAAGGCCGTCCCGCCGCCGCCATGTATCAGCACGATTCCCGGAAATTGTTCGTTGGTTTTGGTCTTATTTGTCAAGGTATTGGGGCTAGCATAATAGGCAAAGACCTCCGTTGTCCTTCCATCAAATGGGCCTCCTTCATAGGTGAGAGCCCATACAGAATCTGTACGACTTTCCCATTGGAAGGAAGGGGGGGATGCGAGCGCCTCAAAGTCGAATGGAATTTTCCCCGCTAAGGATGGAGGTAGGCCGAGTTGACTTTCCTGTCCAATCGATCGTGTGCAAATGAAAAGGAAAAGTAAGCAACAGCAATACCATTTCATATCAGCGTATTCATGATTCATGCCTAGTCTTTTAAGGGGTTGATAGTAAAGTCCTTAATCTTGAGATGATTTCGAACGGTCCTGAAAGCGAACCATCCTTCTCGGTAGGGAGATTCATCGAGATAGTCAAATATCAGCTCATCATTGATGGAATAGGTCGTCCGATCAGAATAGACTTTGATATGTACTTGGATGTCCTTATTGGGAATGATTAAGTGGGGTTCAGCCAGATCATGTTCGGGTAATAAGGGCCGGTCACCTGTACCTGTGTATCGCCGAAAGCGCGTTTTTGTGTTGTTATGTCCTCCGTAGCCTACGTAATAGGTTTGGATCTGGTGATAATCGGGGAACTTACCCGTCCGGATACTATCGGCACAGCTGAAGAGGTCTTCGGGGCATCTGGGGTCATTGGCCATCCAAAAACAATTCAGGTCGCTGACCCGATCATTTGGGCCATCCTCCCCAACCACATAGGCCGTATATTTTATTTCAATCGGGGCCTTGAGTTTTTGCTTTAACCAGATGGTGGCGCCACCGGAGGCTTCAATGTCTAGAGCCCCATCAATAATACTTACTTGAGATAAAGGTCCCTCTATTTCAGGAGACCAATAGTTTAAATCACTAGCTTTTTCAAAATCGATAGAAAACGAGGAAGGCTCTTCCGTAGGAGTACCGGGATGACAGGCCATCAGTCCTATAATCAGAAATAAGCAGGTAGCGCTAAGGCCAAGGTTGAGCTTGGGAATCACGTTGTAAAATGTTTGGTTTCTCGTCTTGTATCTTTGCGTCGATATAGAGGATATTTAGCCTCCATTTCTCCGTCAAGGATTACCATGTAAGTTACTACTTTGCGCTTGCCTTTTCCAATTGTAGCGATCCGATCTACCATAGTCTGCACGGATATTCCCCTTTCTGATGAGGAACTCCTTGTTTTCAGGCATAAAAATTCGGAGCAGTTCCAGGCCGGTCGGAATGCTCCGAAAGTATTCAATAATTATCGGTACCCGTTGTTGGTGGGGTCTGTTTTCGGTTGAAGACTAATTCGAGACCCCGAAAGGACTAGAAATTGACCAGGCTTGACGTTTGACTGCTTACATTTGGGAGACATGAACAACAGTCCTAATTATGAAGAATTTAATATTACTAGGCTTGTTTGCAAGTCTTCAAATTAAAGGGTACAGCCAAGGAAATGATTCCCGCCAAAATCCCAACTTTGTTCTGATTGTAGCGGATGATCTTGGATTTGCGGACTTAAGCTTAAATGGAAGTCAACAGATTCCCACACCGAATATTGATCGACTGGCTCGTTCTGGGGTCAATTGTACCGAGGGCTATGTATCCTCTCCGGTTTGTAGTCCGTCCAGGGCCGGCCTTTTAACGGGTATTAATCAGGTCAAGTTTGGACATGACAATAATTTGGGCGGTAATCAGAAGGGCTTTGATCCGGAATTTTTAGGTTTACCGATTTCAGAAAAGACGGTGGCAGATCATCTAAAATCCCTGGGATATACCAATGGCCTAATCGGTAAATGGCACTTAGGAGGAAAACCACATTTTCATCCCTTACAACGTGGGTTCGATGAATTCTGGGGCTATACGGGGGGCGGTCATGACTATTTTGTCGCCCCGCCAGATGGCAAAGGATACAAGTGCCCCATTGAATGTAACTATACTGAACCTGCTCCGCTAACTTACATTACCGATGATGTAGGTACCGAAAGTGTGAAGTTCATTAATCGACACAAATCGGATCCGTTCTTCCTCTATGCAGCCTTTAACGCTCCACATACTCCGATGCAAGCCACGGAAGCTGATCTCGCTCTTTTCGAACATATCGATAACTCCAAGAGAAGAACTTATGCGGCGATGGTTCACCGACTGGACGTAAACGTTGGACGTATTCTGGATGCTTTGGAAGAAAATGGCCTGAGAGAAAATACCTTAGTGATCTTTATCAGCGACAATGGTGGCCCCGTCAATAGTAATGCTTCGGTCAATGCTCCGTACAATGGGCAAAAAGGGATTCTGTTGGAAGGAGGCATTCACGTCCCTTTCATTCTGAGTTGGCCCCAATCATTAGCAAACAATATGACCTATCCTTATCCGGTGTCGGCTCTTGATCTTACGCCCACAATGGTGGCTTTGGGCGGTGGAAAGGTGGCTGATGTGGCTTTTGATGGGGTAAACTTGATTCCATATCTAAGGGGGGAGATCAAAAGTCGCCCGCATGAGACTTTGCATTGGCGCTTTACGATCAGCGCTGCTATCCGAGAAGGTAAATGGAAGCTGATTCGGCTGCCAGATCGCCTACCCTTGCTATTCGATTTATCGAAGGATGTTTCAGAACAGCAGAACGAATCGCTAAACCAGTTAGACGTGACTAAAAGACTATTGCGGAAGCTCGGAACCTGGGATGTGAGCTTGCCTCATCCGGTATTTTTGGAAGGGGCGGTATGGAAGGCAAGACAGCTACAGCTCTACGACAATAAATATCAGCTAGTACAGCCTGGCAAATAGTAAAATCTGTACGGGCGAATCTTTAATATCAAGAATTTTCACAGCATTGCACCTAGTAAAAGAAGTCGTAAGTAGAGGCTGAAATCCACTGATTTCCTTTACCTTGCTAAGTAGGGTATTTCACCATTTTCTTTTTCCAAAAAAATCTACTTCACCATGAAATGGATGCTATCTCTTTGCCTTGCGAGCTTGCTTTATCTATCCTGTAGTGCCCAAAAGCCTCGTGCTCGGGACTTGGGCGTTCCTTTCCGCGGAACCCCAGGAGCGCTCAACGCCATCACAGATGTACAAGGTGTGGAAGTGGGGCATTGCACATTGATTTCTGGGAGTGGTAAGAATGTGGCGGGTAAAGGCCCGGTGCGTACGGGGGTGACGGCGATTTTTCCACGGGGTAAAAAATTCAATCCCGTCTATGCCAATTGGTATAGCCTAAATGGTAATGGAGAGATGACCGGAACGACTTGGGTGACGGAATCTGGTTTCTTGGAAACGCCTATCATGATCACCAATACCAATAGCGTGGGTGTGGTACGGGATGCGGTGTTGAAGTGGTATGTAGACACCGATTGGTATCGGGGAGAGGATTGGTGGTACACTTATCCTTTGGTAGCAGAGACCTATGATGGTTTCCTCAATGATATTTATGGCTTCCACGTAAAGGAAGAGCATGTGCTACAAGCCATTGCTGATGCAAAAGGAGGAGAGGTAGCAGAGGGGAATGTAGGCGGAGGTACTGGCATGATGTGTTTGGGGTTCAAAGGGGGGATTGGGACTTCCTCTAGATTGGTCCAGGTGAATGGAGAAGCTTATACGCTGGGTGTATTGGTGCAATCCAATTTTGGTGGTAGAAAGAATTTATTGGTTGGAGGCGTACCCGTAGGGCAGGAACTCCAAGACACTTTTAGAACGGTTTTTAACGGCCCACCTCAGTCGCGCCGACAAGAAGGGGACGGCTCCATCATCGTCATTGTGGCGACGGATGCTCCCTTGCTGCCGCATCAGTTGAAGCGCATTGCGCAACGTGTTCCCCTAGGTATTGCTAGGGTAGGGGGGCATGGTAGCAATGGCTCTGGTGATATCTTCCTCGCCTTTTCCACTGCCAACGAAAATGCCTTTAATCGGGATGAAATGGTTAGTGTCACCTCCTTGCCTAATGATCGCATCACTCCTTTGTTCGAGGCTACCACGCATGCTGTCGAAGAAGCCATCATCAACGCCATGATTGCTGCTGAAACGATGGGAGGAAATAATGGGAATAAAGCGCATGCCCTGCCGCATGATCTGTTGATTAAGGTGCTGCAGAAGTATAATCGGCTGGAGCGTTAGGGGGCTTTCCGTGGGCTTGTTGTGGGTCAAAAGACCAACAACGGCTATGGAGGCGCCCCAATAGGGCTATGGGGGCGTTCCGACAAGGGCTCGGGAGGCTCCTCCTCCGCCCTCGTTGGTCTTTTGATCAATGATATTTTCCCTGTCAGCAGTGCTTTTCCGTGGATTGTTGTGGGTCGAAAAGACCAACAACAGCTATGGGGGGCGTTCCGACAAGGGCTATGGATGGCGTATCAATAGGGGCAGAGATTTTACGATAGGAAAACGATGTTTTCCGGTGGCGTAGAGAACTTAATCTTGGTTTTTGTAACGCGGATCACCTCGTTAAGTCTTTTGAATTCCCGTTCTTTAATCATAAAGATATAGGGATTGGTATCATCGAAGAAAGTGTCCAAGAATAGGCCTTCTGTTTTTGGGGTATACTTGGTGCCTTTATGTAAAGCTTCCCAATACCCCTCCATCATGCGGCGATATTGATGTTTGACCATCCGGCGGAAAAGGTAGGGGAAGATCAGGTGCTTATCCGTGATTTGTGAGAATTTCTTAGTGGTTATACCTTTGGATGTTTTGTCGACGGCCCAGATATTCATTTTCTGTCTTTGAGCATTGGTGACAGCATGCATGAGGATATCTCTCAGTGCAGCTTCTAAGGTAAAGAAGAAGTAAGGGTATACAAGGCCATTGGAAACCAATTTGTAATTACCCGATTTCTTCAATATCCCGGCAAGTTTACTAGCACTCAATCGAGAACCGTCCCTGGTACTGGTACTGCCTGGAAATACCCAGGCTATGGGCCGTCCTTTCCGGTCCATATCATTGACTACTACATAACCCTTGATTGGATCTGCATTTTTCTTTTTATAGGTCCGTACGGATTTACCACTCTTGATTTTTATTTGACTCAGATAGGCACCGCCCCAGCCACTATTTTTCCACTTTAGGGACCCTTTCTCTACTCCTAGATATTCCAGTAATTCGGCCGTGGCTAGATCTCCATATTCAGCTGGCTGGCGAAACTTACCCATCTTAGGCTTTTCAGCTTTACTAGACGATTTCTTCTTCAGATCTTTAGGTTTGGGGACAGGGGAGGGAGAGTAGTGGGTTTCAAGGGCATCAATACCCTGGAGTCGAAGTTGAACGCTTCCTTTACCTGCTTCTAGTTTTTCGTTGAAAATCTCGCGGTGATTGGTTACGATTTTCTCCCAATGCTTCTTGTTATTGGCTTCGAACATGAGCGAGTCTCCATCGGGTGAATAACCAACGACATGAAATTCTCCTTTGATCAAGTAGTAATCCATTAGTGTTGTATTTTATGGGTTTTAGATGCAGGTCACAGACATATAGGTTTAATGTCAATGCCTTTGTAGCTTTAAGTTAAGGTTTTGGATCTTAAATAGAGAAAACTAGCATGCAAATATGCTGTGGTTACAAAGGCTTGGCGGGAATGAGATATAATTGGATGTGCCTGGAGGGGAAAATAGGTTTAGCCGTGCGGAAAGTGCTTGGAAACGAACTTTGCCAAGGACCGATAGACGTCTCTGCGAAACTCAACTACGGTCTCGGCTAATTCTACAGGATCCACCCATTTCCAGGCTGCAAGTTCTTCCTTGTCTGTAAGGTCGATTTGCTCTTCACTAATGAGTAGGCGAAAGAGAAACCAGTACTGTACCTGCCCTCTACCCGACCAGGGTTTGCGATAGGATTCAGGAAGTTCGTAGGCCAGTAGTTGGTAAGTTGGTGTGACGAGTTCCACCTGCTCTTTGAGAATTCCGGTCTCCTCTGCTAGTTCCCGATAAGCAGTTGTCAAAGGCGTTTCTCCTTCATCCATGCCTCCCTGCGGGTATTGCCAAGCACCAGGTATGTCCTCGCGTTCAAAGGCCATAACTTGTCCTTGCTTATTGACGATGACTATGCCGGCTCCGGCTCTGAACCATTCGGTGGGTTGTGGCTTTTTACTCATTAAATCGTAGTACTTTTTATTTTACATTGAGGGCTTATTTCAGCAATCCAATACGACTGCCCGGACCTGATCTATCCCCTGTCCATCCCAATCAAAACTTTTCGATTGGGAGCTCCAACCATCGGAGGCGAAGATGGAATATAGCCCTGCTCGGCCAGTAACTCGTACTCGCCCAGCATCATCGCTTTTGCCAATGATATAATTACCATCTGGGTCCTGGATGTCTACCGTTATACCCGGGTAAGGTAGATCACAGGATTTAACTTCCGCAAAGAAGTAGGCTTCGCCCTCAGGCCTTGGCCATTCGTCTTCTACATTAGCGCCGCCGATGTAGTTATAGACCTGTCCTTGACCATTCCGTGGAACAATTACCCAGTAGATGTCATCCGTTAGATCATAAAGTTCTAAACCAAAGATCCAATTGGCGTTTAAAGATTCTCCGTTCAAAGGTGAAGGGAAGCTCGAAAGGCTGGGCTCGGAATCCATGTCACCGGGTAAAAGGACTAGGCGTCCTCCCTCGATAAAATCCTTGGCTGGATCTGAGGTGTAGTTGGGAAGCTGATAGGCAAGGGATCCCGCTTCATTGTAATTATAGAGATTATCTATGGCCTTTCGGAGAGCATCAGGAAGACTTACTTTATTGTCAAAATCCAGCATTTGTTGAAGGGCTTCATCCTCGAAATAGGCTAAACTAAGTCGCTCGAACTCGAACTCATATTTCATAATGGCGATCAGCAAACCGGATACTTTGGATTGCCGACTGATGCGGGTGACTCTTTCCAGGAACCAAGATTCTGCCGTTGCGGTCCAGTTGTAATTCTCCAGGATATATTGCAAGGTTCTTTCTTCTATAATCGTCACATCTCCAAAGTCACCAAACAAAGGAAGAAGGAACTCAGCATCATCTTGTGAGATGCGCCCATCTCCCTGCCCCTGGGTTCTGGCCTCAACTTCCTCCAAAACTTTTCGATCATATCGCAAGCCATCAATGATGCGATAGTAGGACTTAATTTCTGCTACCTGCTTGGCTAACTCCGCCTGCATCCATGCTGATGCAGCATCTGTCCAATTGAAGGCTTCTATCAAATAGGCGATGGTGGCCTCCTCGATCTCTGTGATTCTTCCGCCGTCCATAGCGATTTGCCAGAGGTCCTGGGCGTCCTGCAAAGAGATCCTTCCATCGCCAGCGCCGCGGGTGCGGAATGCTGCGTTTCTGATTAATGAGGCATTATAGCGTTGGCCGTTGATGATTTGGTAGTATTGTCCCATAGTATTCCATTGGTTAGGATTACCTAAATATATTGGAAAATCGAGAAAGAAGATACTGCTGGTGAGTTATCTAAGGGTTAATTTTGGATAGGTATCATCAGGTTAGTGGAAAAACTACCTGTGGCAGGCAGTTACCCATCTGTATAGAGGCTTTCGTTTTTATCTCTTTCCCACCAATTTTTCGACCGTTTTTTTAGCGGATTCAGCGGCTACATGTACCATGGACCAACCGTTACTACCATCAGTATATAGGTCTCCAGCAAAGAAGAGCTTATCTTCTACGGGCCGAGACATGGTCTTCACTCCGGAAAAGGTTTTCGGACTAAAATCAGGATAATAGGTTCCTTTGGCAAAGGGATCTTCGCTCCAATTTTTAAAGACATGTTTGAGGTAATTTGGGGTGGCTTGGCCGTCAAAAATATCATCCAGTTCTTTTAGGATGAAGTGGATCCGTTCGGGGTCTTGTAGTTCCAAGTATGGTTTTGCCAAGTTACCAACGGCGAGTAATCCGAGGATGTTATCTGTACTAGACTTGGCATAAGCAGCATCAAAATATACTCTGGTGGGTCCTTCACCATCGTCTTGAACCCTAACCATTGTTGGGTAAAAGGCTTCTTTAAACGCTATAAAGCACTTGCAGCCACTATATAGATTCAGGTTTTCAATCGCTTCCTTTTTCTTTTTGGGCAAAGGGGGATTAAAGCTTATGTCTCCATCTTTGAGAATCGTTACGGGAACTGTTACAATCACACGCTGGGCTTTAAATACTTCTTTTCCCGTTTCTATGGTTACCAGATCTCCCGTATAATCTATCGATTTGACTATCTGATTATACTGTATACTATCTTTAATAGTGGGAAGGATATACGTTTCATAAAAGTCCATCCAGGAGGAGTTAGTGAATCTTAAATCACTTTCCGAAAGCTGCATATCCTTCAGGTTCATTTTCTTCCCAGTAGCTGCATCAAGACAATAGTCAAGCTCGAAGTCGTAAGCTGTAGTTTTGACATCTAAGTCAATGCTGGTGTCATCTACTATGCTTTCCAGCACCGGGTCAGAGGTATGCAGCCATTCTGCGCCAAGCGAGATCGTGAAATCCGCTAAGTCTTTATCGGATTCTATTCTCCCGCCATAAGTACTAGATGCTTCTAAAACCGTGACCTCAACGCCTCTTTTTTTCAATAGGTAAGCCGCAGACATGCCTGCAACACCTGCACCAATAATGATCACCTTTTCACCAGGTTTAAGAATGGCCTTTGCTTGGTTAGAGGTGCAATGACTGAGGAAAGGCATTCCAATTCCTAATACTCCGCATATCTTTAGAAATTCACTTCTATTCATGATTCTCTTTTAGTAAAAATGATGCACCAAAAGTATGTTCATGTGATTACAATCTGTTGTCCATTTAGGATATTATTCAACAGAAATAGCTAGCCTTCTTTAAAGGCTTTACTAAAAGAAGCAGATGATTCATAGCCTATTTCAATGGCAATATTGAAGATGCTTCGTCTACTATATCTTAAATATTCTGCTGCCTTTTGGAGTCTGATTTTATTGGCAAAGGTTTTTATGGATTCGCCTCTTTGTAAAGAAAACAATCTGTTGGAGTGTCGGTAGGAGTAGAAAGAATGATCGGGTATCGCATCTCTTTCAAGCTCATGCGAATTCCTCCTCAAGTATTCCTCCAATTGAGAAATTCTTGTGTTGATATCATATTCTTTCATCCCTATTTGCTGGCTTTTTTACGATGATATACAAATAGTCGCCTAGTTGATTTTCATACTCATTGATGATCCGCGTAATCTTACCTGAATCGATATCTGATTTCAATGCCGAAAGGCCATGCGCCACTTCTAATTGGTTGGATAGAGATGAAAAGGATGATATTCCATTCCTTATGTGCTTATCAAAGTACAGGGTGGGTTGGTGCTTTCCACAATAGAGAAACTTATCTTCTAGATCGGGTTGGATGAAGTACTTTTCTGTTTTTACCATTTCAAAGCCAGCATTTTCCATGGCTTGTTGAACCTTTGGTAAGGCCGGCATTTGAATCATGGAATCCGCTAGCATCTTTGGAAAGTAATGATTTAACCAGTAGCCTTGCATTTGGATCGGTGTAGAGGTAAATACGACCATCTTTCCAGCTGGTTTCAAAATGGAGTATAGTTCATGAAAGGCTTTTTCCAAGTCTGCCCAATGATGAATGGTCAAGGATCCGATGATACCGTCAACCTGATTGGGGGACAATCCTGTGTTTTCAGCTGAACCCAGTTTCCAGGCAATTTTACTATTCCGCTTTTTTGCAACGGCTAGCATTCTTTTGGAAGGGTCAATTCCAATGAAGTTATATCCTCTCTTCTGAAATTCATGGGTGTAACTTCCGGTTCCACATCCGATATCTAGGTAAGTACCTGTTTGATTTGGAGCTAAATGTTTAATCAAGTTATCGGCTAAAAGCGAATCTGCTTTCCGAGTTACATTATAGTTTTTTCCGATGGTGTCGTATTTGACTTTCATATTTTGTTCTGGGGTTAATCTTTCAGCAATTTCCCTTCTGGATATAGATACTGGGCTAGCCGGTTCTCCCAGTTTTTGATATCGAAACGCTCCAAGACCCTTCTGTCTTCACCGATTAAATAGTAAATTCTGCTACTATAATCTTTACGATAAGTCTGGTGAAATTTACGGTTAAAATCGGTTTCAGTATCCATTATCGTCCCGAGATTTGATCCCTTTGGATGAGGCTCCATGGCCAAAACTTTTATTTTCCCTGTTGAAGCCTTTAGAATGGCTTATTGTCAATACAGATCTAGCTAAGCTTCCAATCGTGAATTCCTTTAGGAATAGCTAAGGCTGGAATTTCTGTTTCAGTTATATCAAGGAACTTCAGACTTGTACAGCTATAACCAAGAATCTCGAAGCCTTTCACTTTATGCAGCTTTAGTTTAAGCGTATCCGGTGCAGTGGCAAAAGGTTTAGGCTTAGGTTCAAGTTGATCTTCTGCTATACACCCTAAAAGGGTCAGGCAGAGAAAAAGAAAGGAGATCATTATTTTAGAAGCCATTATTTAAGTTAAGCATTAATGCTCAAAGGGGCAATATATCTCTCCTTTCTTTCAGTAAGCTAAGGGGTGATTTAGAATTCGTTGTTCATGATGGTTTCCATGATCTGAAAGCGCTGTTCACCTTTGTTTTGTTCGTTGCTGAGCAGGATGATCAAACTGTTAGATTCTGGGATTAATACCAACAAGCTCGTAAATCCATCAATATCACCACCATGATGATAGACTACCTGCTTGTTGATATTCTGTGTAAACCATCCGGCACCTGCAGTACTGACTCCTTCCTGGCCAGTAGGCGCTGAGAATATGGCTTGCTTTTCTTCAGCGGTGTAATAATTGGCCAGCATCATATCTCCCCATTTTTCTAGATCGGCGATGGTACTTTCATTCTCCCCGGCACTGAAGGCAATTTGCATTTGATACACTCCCACTTCAGTACCCGCATCGTACCCTTTTGCTCGGCTCGCATCCAGGATTTGATCTGGACCTTTTCCTGTATTCACTAGATCGAGTGGACCGTAGACTTTTTCTTGTAGGTACGCTTGATAGGTCTTACCTGTAAGTTCCTCGATTAGCACTCCCAAAATCAGGTAGTTGGAATTTGAATATTCGAAGAAGTCACCCGGGGTGAACTTAAGACCATTTTCTGCTATGGCGTCGGTGATAATTTCAAAGATTTCTTCAAGCTCAAAAAAGTAGTTGTTTTCTTCTGCATAGTCTTCTACAGCACCGACATAATCGGGTATCCCAGAGTGATGTGTCATTAGGTGACGAATGGTAATCTGATCGCCCATGGGGAATTCATCGGAGAAATCACTTAGTGGTTGGTCAAAACTTTCAATTAGGCCATCTCTTTTGAGATTTACGATAGCCGCGGAAGTAAAGGATTTGGTAACCGATCCTATACGATAAATAAGAAAGGGGGCATTGGGGGTATTGTTTGTTTTGTCAGCCATGCCAAAGCCTGTCCTAAGCAAATCAGCGTTACCTTTTCTGATCAAGACACTACCATTAAAGCCGATCTGTTGCAGATAAGCTTCAGCAGAAGTGTAATCGGAGATGGGTTGAGGGATATCGTCATCCTGATTGCATCCACTAATCATCACCGCTAGAATTAAAGTCAATAAGAGAGAAAATTTTTGAATTTGAGTTTTCATTTCCTTTTTGTTTGTAATTGAAATAATTGGTTTAAAAGTCGGATAAGACGAAAGGTAGTGGGTAATAGCTATGTGGGGAGATAGATTAAGCTTGACGCAAGCCTGTAAATAGTGATGCAACACTATCTATTCCTACAGCTTTCCTCTACCTTGAAAAGATTTTAGTGTATGGACTACCTTAGAAGTTCACCCCGAAGTAAAGGTTGGGCTCGAAGAGGAAGTAGTTTCTCCATTTATCGTCCAGGGCTTTAAATTCTTCAGGTGCTTTAGAATCAAACATCCAGTGCTGACAATGCACTTGTGGTTCTATGAAAAAGCGTTTATTCTTACCAAAAGCGACATGGTATCCAAGGTGATAGGAATTGTACAGCTTAAAGCCATCTCCTACTTTGTTCTGGTTTTCATCTAGGTAGGTCTTGAACTGTGGCAGAACTTCAACGGTAGCAAATAATCCTTTCCACAACATGCGTTGATAGGTCAATCCTATCCCTACCTCTCGTACGTGTCCGGGGTAGAATTCTGTCTCAGATTTTACCTTATCCAAGAGTCCGTCCCACCAAAGAATTCCCATCGGTTGGAATAGTCGCCACGTGGCCAGCTTTATCCCAATGATATTCTTATCATCTAAGATGTGTTTAACATGGAGTTCTATATGTTGGGTATGCTTGCGATCGTTCCAGGATTTTTCAATCAACTGGGGTACGGTTATCATAGGAATACTAACTCTAAACTTATGCGCGACTTCATTGTCTTGAGTTGTTTGTAAGTTGCTTTGGGCAACAGTGGAAAAGGCAATAAAAGTTAGAAGGATAATTAGTGAGTTTTTCATTGTTAGAATTTTAGTTGGTGAAATAAAATCAACTGATGGCACAAAGATGGGGCGAGGATGGAGGCGCATCGTTTCAAAATGTAATTGCGGACTTGCCCATGTAATTCGATACCTTCAAAGGTGCTTCCGGGGGAGCACTGCATATCTTTTATCGCACGTCTTATTGGCCAATGGCTGGCTCGTTTTAGCGTATTGAAAAGATAAAACCAGTAGTGGGAGAGATACCGTTAATGCTGTTCTCTAGCAAGAACTTCGGTGGTTTGCAAAGCATTTGCAGGTATTCATCTTTCTTGAGGGAAACATCGTACTGGAGAAGAAAGAGGGCTTAAAGGTCCCGAAATACAATTGTTAGCTGCTATATGAGATTTAGCACTTTTTAGGTTTCCCATTTGTAAGGGAAGAAGATTCTAATATTACGGCTGCCCAGTTGATCACTTCTGTCATTCCAGTGGTAGTCTTGATTTCAGGACCCGCTTCAGCCTTTTATTTTTTGTGCTTCTATATTCCTTAAGGAGGATTTCGACCTGCCGCTCCGATCTTAAGTTGATCTCATCTTTGTATTGGATAATTTCGACTTCGCTTTCATCATAATCTCTTTCATAATACCCCTTGTCATTCCATGTATACTTAAGCAGGTAATCTTTCTGTATTTCTCCAGTTTCTCTTCGCCAAACAGCTTTTGGTTCCAGCCAGTACAAAGACCTCAGTATTCCTGCTTTCTTGGTATCCGTTACTTGTTCAAACCGATCTAAGAGATAATCATATACTTCTACTCCATATACTCTCTGTGCGGGGCGAATGAAGCAATAGTTGCTACTGGGATCCCATATATTGATTGAAGTCTCTAGAAGGGCCTTCATTAGGTCATCAGAGAACGCTTCTACTGTATCTAATACATATGGAACAAACCACTTTCCAATCCTACTTCTAAGCTTTGACATCAGGTATCTCTCCTCTCCTGATGACAATTGCCCTTGCGTTATCTTTCTAAATTCTAGAAAAATATTTTTATTGGAACTCGAGGATAAATTCATTAGACCAAACTTACTCCTGGAGCTTATCTCGCCTTTCAAAACCTTTCTCAGATATGCTTGGTACAATCTTTCCAGGACTAAGTTATCTGAGTCTAAAAGGGACAGGCTTGCCAGTAGCCTAACTCTTAGTAGCTCCAGCCTATAGCTATTGCTTATGATTCCGGTGACTAAATATTCTATCGGTCTCGTAATGCAAGAATTTAGTTTGGTAAATCTTTCCTAAGTCTTACGTTAGTGCACGGAAGATGTGAGCTTTTGCTCTATGCCAGTAGCCAGTAGAGGTACTTTTTGTGCTACGGCCTTCCGCTCATTCATGAGAATAATTGAGTAGGTGCTGTTGGAGACCACATCATTCCTGTAATGCTACGTATATCTCACTTTCCATGATCTTCGCTTGCACTATTTGCATCAGTTCTTCTTCGGTCTTCGGTACAGTAAATGGTATGCCTGTGATTGAATCTATCTCGATTTCATAGTCGTAATAATACCCTTCCACATAGTTATATGTATTCAAACCCAAGACCCTCACTTCATATCCGAACCAACTTGAATGGTATTCCCTTTGAATTACCTCTTCCACTAAAGTTTCACGCTTTTCAATCGAGGATACGACTTCACTTAAAGCTTTTGAGATTTCATCTGGTGAATACTGTTCTTTTAGCAAGCTGGCAATATCATTGATGTTCCAATAGTTCTTGACGGTTGATAAATTAAAGATATCTCCTTTAAGTCTTTCCAAAATGGGATTAACCCTACCTAGTTCCAACTGATTTCGAACAAATAAGGTATCTCTCTGAAATTCATCGTCCAACTTCCCAAACAGGCATCCGAAATAATCCGATTCTTCATCCGCTTTCTGTATAAAGCCGAGAGATTGCTGATACTTTTTTCTTCCTGTGTAAATCCTTGCGAGATTCATGTTGGCATCATAATACAGTTTAGTGTAGGGATCAATACTAGGTAATTTTTTCTTTAGCATTCTTGTGGCCTGCTTGGCTCTGCCAGTTCCTGCTAAAACCTCCTTAAATGCTTGCTCCGCCATATCTAGGCTGTCCATTTCAAGGTAGACCCTTCCTTCAAAAAGACTTATCTCTTTGTAAAGGAGTCCATTTTTCCGGACACTGGTTTTGATGCGCTCTAATTCTTTTACAGTCTCGTGAAGTTCTTTTGCTTCATAATAGTCGTAAGCTAAGGATAGCTTTTCACAGCTATCTGCGCACCCTTGTAGAATGACTGTGAATGATAGCAGCAACAGTATCTTTATACATGACTTCATCTACCAAATTGTTGAGAATAGGATTGCATACATATTGTCCAGGTTTGTCCCCGATACTCGATTTCAGCAATCGGTTATTCAAGTCTATGAAAGCTAGAAGCATTGTTTAAGCTTATACTTACTGTGATCTAGCTTGTACCTTTCTTAGGACTCATGATCGCTCTTTTGACTAGATTCTGCAATAATTTAAGACGATTTAGGTTCATACATCGTCTAACAGGGTAAGTTATGGTTGCTCATTTATGAAGTAATCCCACGCTGCCTTGGCTATATCTGCGATTATCTTCTCATTGGTTGCAAGATCTTCTGCTGATTCGGTAACGAATACGCTGATACTGAAATATTCTCCAGTAGGTAGGAAAACAATTCCAACGTTATTTACCGCGGCAGTGATACCGGTTTCTTTGTGTTTCCCTGACCAGCCGGTTTTATGGGCAACAATAGCATCTGTTGGTAATTGCCCCCTTAACCTTTTTTTCCCGGTTTGGGTGCCTTTCATAATATCCCATATAAAATCATAGCTTTCTTTGCTAAGTAAGTCGCCTTTGTTTTCGTAAAAGGTTGCTAGTATCCTGTTCGCTTCTTTTGGTGTTGTCCAGTTCTGAAACTGCAAATCCCAGTTGTTTTGCATGATTTCCTCATTGATCTTGACGGCAAAGTCCTTGAAGCCAAGTTCCGTGAAATGGTTTTCAACGACCTCTGGCCCTCCCAGTAATCTTAACAAAACATCACAGCCAACATTGTCACTTAATGCCACGGTATATTCTATGACTTCGGCTAGGGTAAGGGTACCTCCTTCCGGATACTTTTCTCTTATAGGGCTCCATAGCCCAGGTAGCAGCTCACTTTTCTTAATGTCAACCTTTTGCTCAAGAGAAAGAACCCCTCTGTCTACTTCGGCTAATACTTTTAAGGCAATGGGGAACTTGAACACACTCTGCATGGGGAAGTGCCGTTCGCCATTAATACTGAGCGTATCCTTACCGTCCATCCCATTAATAGCAACACCGACTATAGCGTTTTTCGAAGCTATAATGCGCTCAATTTCCAGTCTTAAGGTTTCAGGGCCTTGCTTACAGCCTTGAGCGAGGTATACTAAAAGAAGTAAAAGGGTAAAAGCTGTGTTCTTCATCGTGATTTTCATTTGCTTTTGGAGAACGCTAGGTCATTATGAACCTATTGCTTCTGTTTGTTCAAGAATTTTTACGCTGCCGCTACAGTCCGCAGTCTCTTCGAAGAACGGCCTTACTCCGTTGCCAACTTAATGATGGCGCCTTGGTCATCATCAATTAATAGGTAAATAAAACCAGCGGGGGATTGGGCAATATGGCGAATCCTACCCAAACTATTACGATATAAGGTTTCCTGCTGGGTGAGATTAGAGCCGTCCCAAGTCAATCTGAATAGTCTCTCGTTGGCTAATGTAGACATGAAATGATGACCTGTCCATTCTGGGTATACCGTACCCGTATAGATTAGATGTGAGGAAGGTGCCACAGAAGGATCATAGAAAAGTAAGGGTTGTTCCATTCCAGCTTTACTAGTTCCTTCTCCAATATTTTGGCCATTGTAATCTCGACCATAGGTAATCACCGGCCAGCCATAGTTGTTGCCAGCACTAATCAAATTGATTTCATCACCACCTCGGGCTCCATGTTCATTCACAAACAACTGCTGGGTGCTCTTGTCAAAGGCAATACCTTGGGGGTTGCGATGACCATAAGAATAAATCTCTGGCAAGGCTTGACTCTGATTGACAAACGGGTTATCAGCAGGAATGGAACCATCCAAGTTCAATCTAATGACCTTTCCCCAGTGTTTATCTAACTCTTGCGGATAAGATTGATTGGCATCGGATAGGCTACTAGCCGCGCCATAGTGAAAACGGTCTCCGAGTGAAACGAATACATGACCATTTTCGTCAAATGCGATTCTGGAACCGTAATGCAAACTGCTACTATGGTACGGAAGCGCCTCAAACAACTCTTCCACGGCTTGAACCTCCGTTCCAGCCAATTTGAATCGTACGAGCGCCAGTGTAGAAGTATTGTTATTTCCTCTCTTTGAGTAGGTTAGATAGATAAAGCCACTTTGCCCAAAGTCGGGCCCTACCCGGATATCCAACAAACCACCCTGACCACCATAACGAACATTTAGACCGTGACTCAATTGCTGGGAGCTTCCGTTTTCAACTAGCAATAAATCCCCATTGCGCTCCGTGACTAACCAGGTATCTTCATCTACAAAAGCCATGCCCCAGGGATGATTGAAGCCAGAAAGTACAACCTCCGTACTGATGGAAGGATTGGCTCCGTTATCTTCCATTGGAGGAGTTGTTATATCTCCGTCTCCTTCATTGTTGCAGGCCCATAGTCCCATCAAAAGCAGGCTACTAAAAAACAAACTAAGTTTCTGCATGAGTATTTGATTTTTGAGATGAAAATTGTAGCGTAATTGCTCAACAGTTGTTAACCTTCAGGATACCCTAAAGGTTTATCAAATAACTCACGGAGACTATGCTAGATTGTTTGAAGAGATCAGTTTTGTCAGGAAAAAGCATCTGGAATAAGAAGCTGCTTGATTTTAACATTCAGCTTTTGTTAGGTCTCTTGTCCTACCCCGATTCATTTTTGAAGTCTTCATCTGACGATCGCCAAATTCGGATTTTGGTGCTCAAATAGACAAAAATAACCTATGCTAAATTACTGAAGCCAAAATCAAAACAGCTTCTATGGGGAACGGTTTGCTGATGTGCTACAGGGGAGCACTTAAGATCTATAGCTAGCTGACTGCGTTGCTAGCCTGTTGTAGAAAAGCTCGACCTTTTACGATTAAAGATTCACTCGAAAAGCTACAAACTACATCGGATGGGACAAATAGAATCGAACCTGGCTGTAGGGGAATTTCTTCAAAATTTATTTCTAGGATTCCGGTTGTACCCGCAGTAAAATGGTATACTTGATAAAAGCTAATCCGAGGAGGTTCTCCAATGATTTCAAAACTATTCTGGGTTAGTTTTTGTAAAGAGACTATTTCTAATCCTTCCTCTCCTTTGAAGTCATATTTTTTCATCACCCATCATTTCATTTTCAAACGAAAGTAGCTGATTAGTTACACTTTCCTCGCGTAGGCAGCTAGGTAATGGCCTTCCTACCAGCTACGACCATCTACAATGCAACGGTTGAGCTTCTTCTGTTGCATAGCGTAGCTTTAGTGGCTTCTTCTAATTTCGATTTCTTGTATGACTCCTTTTGAGTTTTGCACCTTTATCGTCGCTACTTCTACATTGGATAAGAGAGGATTCAGCAGGTAGCTGCAATCTGATATATCTTCTGTATTGATACCGTTGATGGCAACAATCCTATCCCCAACCGATATGTTTTTTGGCAATGCTTTTGTCCATATTCTTCCCACTACCAGTACCCCATTCATGAAGGTGGGACTTACCGTCCAAAATCGTTCTTTAGAACCCAAAGCTTCAGCGTAAGATCTGAAATAACTTTTACTGTTTTTATAGTCTATAGTTAGTTCTCCATATTGCAGAAACCGAGAACCAATCCTTGAATTGGTGGTAGATGCTGTTTCAATGAGCACATGGCTAAACCTTTTTCCCTGTACTGTTAATTCGGGAATGGACAGTCGATAGCTCCTCGACTGTTGTTCCAAACCATTAATGCCAATGGAAGTTGAACCCCTGCTTTCAGACTGCTTACTAAAGGTTTTAGTCCTTTTAAACTTCTTCATATGAGCATTAGACATAGCGTAAAGTTCTGACGCGCCAGTATCAAAAAGGACCATTTCGGTAGCCTTATCTCCGAGTGCTATGGTAAATACGGGTGAACTTTGTTGATCAATATAGATATCTGATGCAATGGTCTGGCTTAGATCGAGCTTATCTTTGTTATCCGCAATTCTAATCAGGCCACTTTTTTCATCAAACTGAATCACAGATTCTCTCAATAGATTGCTTCCTATAATTCCATCCACTTCAAAGCACTGGGTTAACAAGTTTTCCTCGAAGACTACTGCTGGGATATCTAAAACCGATGTCTGACCTAACTTTAATTGGTCAATCTTTGCCACTCTAAAGGTCGATTTATTACCATTGATATCTGTCAAATCTTGGCTGGATACGATGTCTATTCCTGGTTTTTCCGATAATCCAATACTAATGGCCGTTGGTGCTCCAGTATCAAGAATAAACTTAAATGATTGAAGGTTGATCTCGACATCAAGGATGATTTTTCCCTTAATATTTTGAAAGGGAAGCTCGATCAGGTAGTCCTTACTCGCAAATCCACCTTGATTTAGATTAAACGTTTGTCCGCTTATTGAGGTCCCAATCATGAAAATGATTAATGGGAGTATTATTTTTTTCATAGACATTTCTTTATTGAGCTAGGTGGCCTCAATTGGGGATATTTATGTCGCGATCCAGGAGTGATTCGTTCAGACTTTTGCCGATGACTATGATCGCACAACTTAGTTGAACCTCCGAAACTTCCTATGATTTCTCACCTCGCTTCGTGACTACAAAATAGGGTATCCCACCTAACAAGGGGGCAAACCAAGCCATCAAAATCCACCAATGTTCATGCCAATTCAATATCCCGAATAGGAATTCTACAATAATAAAAAGGGATATTCCCACCAAGACAAAATTCAAAATACGCTGTTTCTTTTCCATCTGTATTTGTTGTTGTGAAATTGATCCATTCTTTGGTTGCAATAAGCGTGTCAAAAAGGAATTAAACCCATCAGTAACAGCCCTGGAGCCTACTGATCGGTTCAATTCCAAACCTATCTGAGTTGGAGCTTATCTACTCCCTTTTTGCGCATGATAAACATACTTATTGCCTTTGGAGGATCTTGTCTTGAGCTCATTTTCATCCAAAGATTCAATCGTCTCATAATCCATCTGTCCGGCTATCTGCATGCTGATCTTCTTGTCATTTTCTGTTAGCTCCCAAGTCCCAATTTGTGTTGGTGTATTGGGCAAGCTAATCTCCGCACTACCATCCTTTTTGTACTCTACGACAATCTGGGCAAACATTTGTACCAAGCTAGATTTCTGACCTTCCATAGCTTTTGCCTGTTCCGCATTATACGCCTTTACTTCTTCCAAATAGTCATCTACCATTAAGCTGGCGGTATGGGCATCTGGTTTCCATTTACCGGTTAGTAATTGCCTCCTGGTCAGGACCTGACTTATCTTTGCATCTATCAATTCAAGTGTTTTCTTAGGATTAATGAGCAGTAAATCTGAATCTTCTGACAATTGGTCTGCTCCCTTTTCAATTAATGCAATGACTTCTGCTGGACTAAGGTTTGGCTGGATGGCCAAAACCTTAGCGGCCAAATTGGCGACGTAGGGAGAGGCCATGGACGTACCCGAAAACCTGACTTTTTCACCACCAGGAACGTAGCTTTCTACCTCAAAGCCATTAGCGTACAACTTAACTCCTTTACCCTCGGTAGTGAAGCTGGTTTTCTTTCCCTCACTGTCTACTGCTCCGACGGTTACCAAATTTGGTAGGTGGTAAAAAGAGGCGGGAATATATTCATCAAAATCGGTGTCGTTGTTTTCATTACCTGATCCACAGATAAATAGAATTTCTGGTGCAGATTTAAAGGCATTATAGAGTGCTTGTTTCTCAAGCTCAAACATTTCTCTGGCCATTTGTTTCCTTTCTTCTTCATCTTTGCCCACTCCATTCAAGGCTAACGAGCCTTCGTAAGATGCCACTCCATACCTCCAGCTCATATTTACTACGCGAACTTTATTTTGCTTTAGGTAGTCAACCGTTTCTTGGTACATATTGGCTTGGAATTTGGCATTCTCCATAGTATGTGCCGGAGGGAGCGTACGATAATCGAAGCCCATCCGCACCACTAATAATCTTGCAAAGGGATTGCCTTTCATGGCTATTCCTGCGACGTGGGTGCCATGTGCATAGTTGCCGTAAAAGCTTAATTCCTCTTGAAAATCTTCTGCTTCCGCGGGTTTTAATGAAGCCATGGTTTTGCGCACTTCTGCTACTTCAGGGCTCTCGACTGCCGCTTGCAAATCCATAAACCCTTTGGTTAGGTTTTGTAGACGTTTGAGGTCTGACTTGATTTTCCCAGCTGGATTTTCCAGGAGTAGATCATCTTTTTGGTAGTCGATTAGGCTATACCCAATTCCACTTTTCCCATTTTTATCTTTGTGTACTAGCTTGTCTGGAAAAACACCTGTATCCGTGCCGCTATCCCAAACGGCTACCACGACTGGCTCGGCTGAATTGGAGGAGGCTAAACTTACTTCTCTTTCCGACCAGATATCTTTCTTGGTGACCGATGTTTTGTTGGCTTCGTAAATTTCATTGATTATGGCTAGCATCTCTGGTACCAGTGCTGCTCTGTAATCCAGTGCTAAACGAATGCCAATGAAGCTCATTACAACTCCTTCCGGAACTACGTTGTTATTGTTGTCGAGAAAAGGCTGAATCTGGCTTTCTAAACTAGTGGTGATCAAGTTTGGGTTGAAGATGCTAAGTGAACCGCGTTGTGACTCTAGCTCATTTTTAATTTTATCATAGGGTAGTTTTCCCCATGCTTCGGCGTAGGCCTCCTTAAAGGTCTTTTTGAAAGCCACAGAATGGATATCGGTACTTTGCTCATAGGCTTTAGCGAAGGAATGTAGAAAGAGACCAGTAGTCAACCTAGTACTTTCCTTATCTTCTAGTTGGCGAGCTTTACTCAGGAATTCCAAACTTTTGTCCAGGTCTTTTTTAAAGAGATAACAAGAAACTAAGCTGAAGTAATACCCTCGCAGGGTTGCTTTATCCTTGATGTCGTATTTCGCTAGATCTCCTTCCAAGTTTTCGATTAGTACATTCGTTAGTTGTTCCAGTTGATCGAGGTCATCAACAATATCAAGCGCCTTTCCCTTAAGGGTAACAGAGCGTCTAGGTAGGTCATCTGCTTTGTTAATGGTAACCTTACTTTGGCCAGTTAGGTTAAGTACAGCGCAAATGAAAAATAGAAACGAAATGAATTTTACTTCTTTCATAGTTATGTAGAAATCTTTAGTTAAAAGAATTTGATCAACAAATAGAAGCCGATGCAATAACCTGCAATGAAGAGTAGGAAGATGAATAAAATACTGGTCAATTTCTTAATCATGATCTGCCTTAATTGAGACGGTATGAATTTTGCTGAATCTTTTGAAATTCCTTTTGAGGTGTAATGATTCATCAGCTTTGCTTGCTACTACAAAGAGAAGGGATTTTGAGTATAGAAGTAATGAAGGAAAACGCAAATTGGATTAAAGAATACCTTAAATTTTCTGACCTACCGTAGTGCTTAGCTGGCTCCCATTGAACAATACCTTAAAAAGTTAAAGGAAACCTTAAAGTCGTAGTAGATCGGCTATGAAGTAAGTACATTTAGGAATGAAAAGATCTGTTTACTATATCATACTCACGCTAATCGCATTACCGGCAGGGCTGATGCTGGGCTTGCAGATTGGCACGGTGAATAAGCAGAACCAAAAGAATAAGGAAAATTTTGCCAATGATGTAGAAAAGGCGATCTCTCAGGCAGAAGAAGTATTTCGTCTGTGGAATAGCCATACCTCATCCGAAGAAGATAGGGCCAGTTACAATTCTTTGTATACGAATGCCGATAGTACCTTTAGTGTGATCATTGCGCAAAGTGCCCAACCGTATCCACTGCTGGATTTTGAACCGGATACCCTGCTCCCCAAGATCCGTAAGGCACAGTTTTTGCAGTTTCAAAAAGAACTGGAGGCGACTAGACGGAAAGAAAATGGACGTCTAAGAGAATTCTATGTGTTGCGCAGTATCCAGTATTGTGCCTACTGCCAGGAAAGTGAAATGAGTGTAGCTCAGATCTTTCCACTCGATTCATTGATTAGGGCTAAACTGGAAGAAAACGAGATTAACACCGCCACGGAAATTGCCTTCTATAACACCGCTACCCGTCAATACGATTACCAGTCCGAAGGTAGTGATACGCTGAGTTTTGCCAATACACCTTACCAATACCCAATCACGAGTAGGGAGATCTTGCGGTTGAATTTTCCCCAACAGAAAATAGCGCTTCGAAAAGAATTGATGAGCACCCTGGTCTCCTCCTTAGGGTTAGTTCTAATTTCCTTTTTTTGTTTTGGATTTGCTGCCCGTATGCTCTTTAAGCAGAAGCAATTAACGGAAATGAAGACTGATTTCATTAATAACGTAACGCATGAATTCAAAACCCCAATCGCTACTATCAATTTTGCCTTAGCCAATATCGAAAACGATAACATCCTTCAAAATCCGAAAGCTATTAAGCAATTCACAGAGGTGATTAAATACGAAAATCATCGATTGAATGGGCAAGTGGAAAAGGTACTGCAAGCTGCCGCTTTAAACCGAAATGCGCTGGCCTTGAAAAAGGAGGAGATGGAGGTACATCCTCTCTTAGAAAAATTAGTAGCCAGTTATCGAATGAAGCTTGGAGAGCATGATGTGATCACTTGCAATTTAAGGGCGAAACAGCACGTCGTGGTAGGTGACCACTTTCATTTATCCAATATGGTATCCAACTTGCTTGATAATGCCATCAAGTATTCAGGTGATACCAAGGAGATCAAAGTGGAGACGGATAATAGGGGAGGGCAGCTGATGATTCGCTTTATCGATAATGGTATTGGGATTAGTAAAGAACAGCAAAAAATGATCTTTGATCAATTTTACCGAGTCCCGACTGGAGACTTGCACAATATTAAGGGTTTTGGTTTAGGATTGAGCTATGTCAAAACCATTGTCAAAGCACATGGAGGAGAGATACAACTCAAAAGTAAGTTAAACGGAGGAAGTGTTTTTACCATTTTATTCCCAACTGCCGTATGATGAAGACAAGACAGAGCATACTGATTGCGGAAGATGATGCGAACTTCGGCATGATGTTGAAAATATTTTTAGAGATGAATGGGTATCGTGTTCGCTTGTGTGGAGATGGAGAAGAAGCTTACCAGGTATTTAAAGAGGATCATTTTGATCTAGGTATCTTCGATGTGATGATGCCTTTGGTAGATGGGTTTTCTCTAGCTGACCGTATATCAAAAATCAACAAGCACCTTCCTTTCATTTTTCTGACGGCTAAAGCACTGAAGGAAGATCAAATTCGTGGATATAAAATTGGAGCCTTAGACTACCTAATTAAGCCTTTTGATCCGGAGATCTTACTGCTGAAGCTCAAGGTGTTATTGCCCCATGCAGAAAAGACAAGTGCTTCCAACGGCTTGTCTTTTACCATTGGAAGCTTCGTTTTTGATTACCCAAAGCGGGCCCTAGATCTAGCGGGAGAAGTAAAAAAGCTAAGTCCTAAAGAGGCAGAGCTGCTAAAATTGCTTTGCGAAAAAGAAGGAGAAGTGCTTCCACATACTGAAGCTATGATTAAGATTTGGAAAAACGATGATTACTTTACTAAGCAGAGTATGAATGTGTTTATCAGTAAACTACGTAAGTACCTCAGTAAAGATAAAGCCCATACGATTGAAATTACCAACCTGCATAGTACCGGATTTATTTTGCAAGTTAGGTAGTCCTCCTTCTTACCCCCCTTTGCTGCTATTTAGGCATTCTCGTGGAATGCATCATTTTCAAGCGCCACCCTTTATCCGTCTTCACTGCTAATGCACTTTCCAACCATTGTCCTTTACCGACCAAAGTGTCTGCTCGATAAAATTCGGCGTAATTGTGATAAGCCATCTGTATGGATGCACCATATTTGTCAATAGAAATGTATTCCATTCTATTCTTTCTCAGTGGTCGATTTTCTCTTTGATGTTGCCCCCTGATATAGACTTTGATTCGGTCATTATCCCATACTTCACCATGTTCTAGAATAATGAAGTCATCCGTGTGATAATTGGCGATTTCAGTGGAATCTACTCCGCCCCAAATCTTATCAAACGAACCCTGAATAAGTTCTTTAGCAACCTCTTCTTCTTCCTTGGTTAAGGCGACACTTTCTTTTTCGTTGTTGGGCGTGCTACAGGCGCTCAAGAATAAGATCAGTAGGATTGTAATTCTCATATTTTGTACCCTTTAATTTGAATTAAATAGCTGTCCATTCTTTATAACTACTTCTAGATCCTTAAGATAGTTTAGGTCTTCCGTGGGATTTTTATCTAGAATCAATAGATTAGCGCTTTTGCCCACCTCAATAGATCCAATGTTATCTGCCTCTCCAATTATTTCGGCATTAACAATGGTGGCAGCTTGGATAACCTCGATAGCTTGCATGCCTACATCTTCCTGTAGGGCCAGCATTTCCTGAAGCATAGGCAGGGTACCCGATAAGTCGGATAAAGCCAAATCAGTTCCTACCCCGATCTTTACCTGATTGTTGTACGCAAGTTGCGTCAATGCAACTCCGTATTGGTATAAAGTAGAGTCAGGAAAATATCGCTTATACACACAGAGGGTCGCATCTAATATCGTTTGCTTAGCCCTCATGCTTGCGATTAGCTTCAGGAAGCTGGGATCTTTGCGATTAAAGGCTTCATGCTTCCTATGTCGGTAGGTAGCCGAAGAAGGTATCTCTTCTTCTCCCTCCCAAGCTAAGTAAGTGGCATGTGACATCACATCTACTCCAGCCTGACATACTTCAGACGGCCTGGCTGGGAATACGCAGGAGTGCGCCCATACTTTCATTTCCTGGGCGTGAGCTGCTCTTACGATCTTCTCTATATGACTAAAGTCTAAATCCGCATAGATTTTAATACCAGAGGCACCCGTTCCTTTGGCTTCCGCTATGATTTGGTCTACATCAGAATCAGCTCTAATGGCACGCATCCAGGGAGCAGTGCCAGGTGGAAGCCCTTGAGCAGCTGCTCTGGTTCTGGGATCTCTAAAGAAAGTTTGACCGGCCAATAGGGCGGAAAAGTGGATGTCGGGAGAAGGTATTTCATCCAAAGAAGCCTGCCTGGATAGATAGCCTAAATATCGTGCATCACCTGCCATGTCTCTGACCGTTGTTACCCCTTTTGATAAGAGGTACTTCAATCGGTCCAGTGTCACCTCTAAATGATCACCAAAAGAAGGGTTGGTTCCTAAATGGACGTGCGCATCTATTAAGCCAGGTATAATGTAATGGTCCTTGAAGTGTAAGGTTTGTGTAGAATCATTTTCACTGTAAGCATCGGAATCCATTATGGCAGTTATCCTACCGTCCGCAACAAGAATAGTCTGATTTTCGACGATCGCATTATGCTTAACGTCAATGACGTTTATTTGATGAATAGCATAAGTGTCAAACTCAAATTGGCCGAAAACCTTTTGGCCTGTGAGCACGAAAAGTAGCACCAGTAGTAAAGTAGTTATATTGCGCATAGTTGGCGGTGTATAAGGGGCTGGACTAACCGAAGTGTAGCTAGTAAATCCATCTGCCATTTCACCCTACGTTCCCCTCTTTATTTATTCAAGTCTCTTTCTACCAGGCTGAGCAAGTTATTAATATCATTTTCCAATCTCTGGTAATAAAATTTTTGAGAATCATTCAAGGCTATATGGTAAGATACCAGATTTTCAAACCTTTGAGATTTCAAAAGTACTTTACTACTATTCCTTCTGATGGAATTCATGATCTGAAAACGGCCAGAGGCCCCAACATCGTCCAACATGTTTTTAAAGGCTCCATTATCGATCATATAATCGATGATTTTTTCTCTTACTTCGTATACCCCTTGCTCTTGTTTACGTACGGCAATCATTCGCCCCTCCCAAGAGGTGACTTCATTTCTAATGCTGTCATTATCGATTGAAGTCAGCCCCCCTGAATATAAGAGCTCCTTAAACGTTCCATCTTGATACCTTAATTCATGCACATTTGAAAAGGATACGGCAAATATTCTCGATAAGTCAACCTCTTTGGCGGTATCTTTTTCGGTATTCATCAGAGATATTAATTCTCGTTGCCCGCTCATACTTCGGTCTAGCGTTTCTATTTCTGTTTTAACTACCTCAAGGTTATTCAACAATTCACGCTTCATGGAGATCAAATAGTTCCTACCCTTTGCATCAGATTTGCGTTGCTCATTACTGTTATTGACCTAAAGGGCTATCAGAATTCCTATGACGACCAGGAATATCTCACCAATAGCATAAGCTAGGTATTTAGCAAAACTATTCTTACTGAGCAGCTGTTGCCGGATTCTTCTAAAGAATTTTGCCATGGGGTTGTATTTTCATCAGCAGACAAAAGATTTAAATCAGTTCAGGTTTTACTTGACAAAGTACATTTCTATTTCTCCTTTTCCCTTGGCATGAATCTTCCCCCGGTAATCGTATTCAATGTCGTCTTTGACAAGTTGAAAAGTCGGTCCTGAAATATTTATTTTGCCGGGTTCTCCGGTAGATTCCATTCTACTTGCTGTATTGATGGTATCGCCGAATAGGTCATAACTGAATTTTTTCTTCCCTACTACTCCGGACACGATGGGACCGGAATGTATGCCCACTCTCATACTCCATTTTATTTCATGCTGTCTATTTCTTTCTTCTAGGTAGGATAACATTTGTTTGGCAGCTGTGATACAATTAATGGCATGTTGTGTCATTTCTTTTTCAAGGCCACTTGCAGCTACATAGGCATCCCCAATGGTTTCAATTTTTTCAACTCCTGCCTCCTCCACAATTTCATCAAATCGCCCAAAAATATCATTCAGCTCATTGACCAAAGTAATTGCTGGAATGCTTGCTACCAACTCCGTAAAACCTTTGAAGTCAGTAAACATAATGGTCACATTATTATGTCTTTTGGGTATTGTTTTGCCCGTTTCCTTCAGATCCCTGGCGACGTTTACTGGAAGAATGTTATGCAGTAGGTCATCTGATCGCTTTTGCTCCGCCTTCAAAGACTCCTCTGATCGATCAATCAACACAGACAAAGTCCAGGCAATGGTAAGGCAAATCAATCCCGTTGTGCTGATATTAACCATCTGTAGGAAAAAGGGATCCATGACATCATAGTGAGCCTGGATGCTGGATTGAAGTGCTACCGAACAAATTAAGGTCAAGCCTCCCAGAATACTGAAACCAATAGCTAATTTCCGGGCCTTTTGGGGGAAGGTCATATACGGCGTAATGATAATGATGTAGAAAATAACCCATACCCCCGAGGAGTATCCTAATAAATAAAGGAATAAGATCGCACCAAGATAGCCTGTGGCTGTAAACCAAGTGGACGCCAGTACCCGCCATCCTCTGGCATTGAAAATTAGCACGAATGAAAAGAGCAAGGCCAACAATCCATTGCTTAGATAAATCATTGGTATACCGGTTAGGCTAAGCGCCGTGATCATCCAGACTACCATGAATAAGAGGCCAAGGATAGATGCAATATTTGTTACTTGCAGATATCTGTTTTCTGTTACGGAAAACTCCGCATTGGCACCAATATTAACCATCCTCTGGAAAAGTGAAGCTTTGCTAGTAGTATGATTGGCCATTGTATCCTCCTTATTTTCGCATAGTAATTGACTAATACCAAGTCTCAGCACTAATGACAGTGGACGGGTTTCTACTCATGACCATGGTACAGGTAAAGCGCCCCATATGTCCAATTAGGCCCTTTCATGCCAGGGTAATTGAACCGATCCATCATTAGCGCCACATATTTAAATGGATAGCCTTCAGGCAACTCCACTACATTGGGCCAAACTCGGGTTCTCGAAGTCTGATCCCAGGGCGGCAAATCCATTTGTAAAGTACCAACTTCTTTTAAATCGGGGTAGGTGTAAATGAAAATTTCCCGCTCTTTACTACCTGAGAAGCAATAACGTCGGTCGCCTATTTTCTGAATGGATGTTCCGGTTGAATTATGAGTCACCGGGCCAGCGATCTTTGTGTACGCTTTGTTCCAATAATCCGATTCCATCATAATTGCCTTATAGCCCCCTTCATTAACGCAGGTAAGAATCCTCCATTTTCCAGCTTCCGAGTCAAAGACAATATGTGGATCTTCAATATCACCCACCACACCAAAAGGGCTAGCTTTCATTACTGAAAAACCAAACCGAGGGTCTCTTTTACTTTCAATGGCAAGCAGCTGCTTTTTCTCCGTGTCAGGATTGGCATACGCGCTAAAACCGGTTGTTGTTCCTCTCCAAACTTTGTCGGTGCGGTCGAAGAAAATATGTGAGGCTATTTCATTTCGTAGAATACCATCCTTGCGGTCAAATACAATGATGCCTTCCAGCTTTAGATCGAATACCGATGGATTCATACTAAATATCCCCTGTAGATGATGTGGCAAGGCACGCCCACGAATCGACATAGTGTACCATAAACGCCCTTGATCCAGCAGCGGTGCTCCGTCTTCGTAAGTGATGGCTCGAATATCGGCCAATCCTACTCCTGTAGTATATGCTATATTAGCTTTGGCTATCCACACACCGCCATTTTCAATCTGTGCGAATAGGTGTGTCTGAAACGAATATATATATTGTTGCTTTCGTAGATCAATATCCTTGTTGAAATCACTTTGTCCAATCACTTTCGGTAACCCTTTCTGTTGGGAATAAAGAACAAAGCCACTACCGAGCATTTGTAATATGATTTTACCCTCTATTTTTTCCTTGCCATCTAAGTTAACGGCAATCGACTCGGACTTGATCTCGGTATTGTCCGTGATAACCTTTAGCCGTGCACCGGTCAAGAGACTATCGGTAAACCCGACCGTAACCATAAGTTGTTGTTTCTTATCCGCGCTTGTGAACTGGAATCCCACTTGACCTTTTCCCTGACAAGCCTGTACAATAAGGGTATAGGTAGCGAAGGGGGTAAATCCACCCAACCAGACCCCGGTTTGGGTTTCTTCTGCTGATTGAATGATTAAGTTGTTGTGCTCGATTGAAACCTGGGCATCTCTTTTTGAATAACTTGAGGTGGGATGCATAGCAGAAAATCCGATGACTTTCTGCGGATTGAGTTCAGCTAGAGGGATGGATTGATGATCATCAAAAATCATTCGCTGGACCCCTTGCCGAACAAATTTTAGCTTATCGGGACTAACGGATTGACAGTGGCCAATATCACTAATAGCTAGCAGTAGGACTACGGGGAATAGAACGCAGGTTCGGATTATCATAATTATTATACCCGGACAGGTTGTTGGTTTTACGTTAATGCTAGCCTTGCTCGTAGCAGATGTGTCGTTGTTTTGCGTTTTGTTGTGGGTGATTTATTGGATAGCTATTGGTAACCCATGAATAGATGATTTTCTATTTCACGGATTTTCTGATGAAGGAATTCACGGTATCAGCAATGAACTATCTCCGTAACTTAAGAATCTATAGTCATTATCTAAAGCTTCCTGGTACACTTTCCGCCAATCTTCACCAATAAAAGCAGCAATCAGGAGGATTAAGGTGGAGTTTGGCATATGGAAATTGGTGATAATCCCATCACACATTTTGAAGGTATACCCCGGATACAGGAAAATTTCCGTTTGCCCTCCGAGTTGATCCAGTTGGTATCGATCCATATAGTCTAATACATTCAGCAAAGCAGTATGCTTATCGATAGCTTCCAGCTCATAGGGGTCCTCTTTTCGAATATGAAAGTCTTCCATTTTATGGTGTAGCCGCACGCCAAACCAATAAAGACTCTCTAGGGTACGCATGGAAGTTGTGCCTACAGTTATTGTCTTTGAGGAAGCAAGCAAGGATTCGATCGTATGTCGTGGAATCCATACTTGCTCATTGTGCATTGGATGTTGGGTAATATTCTCTGTTTTGATGGGCTGAAAAGTACCCGCAGAAACGTGAAGCGTCACATATTGGATAGGAATGCCTTTTGCTTTCAACTCCTCCATGATTTCATTGGTAAAATGTAAACCAGCGGTAGGGGCCGCAACTGCGCCATCCAATTTAGAGTAAACGGTTTGATAGCGTTCTTTATCTTCTTGTTCAATTTCACGCTGAATGTAAGGAGGTAGGGGGATTTTTCCGATCTCTTCCAGCAGTTCACTAAAAGTCATTCCCTCCCATTCAAATGTTACCTCGGCTTCTCCCGTTCTGATGGCGGTAAAATCAAGGGATTCGCTGGTTAGGGAGGTCCCCCTTTTCCATTTCTTAGCATTACCAATCATACATTTCCATGTACAGCGCTGCTGGGCTAACATCACTTCTTCATGTACGGTGGATGGTGCTATTGGCTCCAAGAGGAAGATTTCAATCCGAGCTCCGGTTGGCTTATGTAAAACGATTCTAGCCGGAATAACTTTAGTGTTATTAAAAACTAAAGTTGCCGCTGCAGGTAATTGATCCGCAATGCTGCCAAAATGATGATGTTGAACCTCTCCTTTTCGATATACTAGTAACTTAGAGGTTCCTCTTTGCTTTGATGGATGTTTGGCAATTCTCGACTCGGGTAATTCGTAAAAGAAGTCATGTAATTTCAAATCCAAGTACAATTTTTATTCATTGGTAAAGGTCCTATCCAACGATTGATGTGCATTCAAAATCGCGAAAATAATCAGTATCATCGTGTTACACTACTTATTAAACCTTGATCGGGTCGTTTTTGTGTTAAATTTTTTGTTTAGGCAAATAATGGCCTAAATCCCCTTTTGTACCAGCCCTTACTAGGGGAGAGCAGTCCTGGACAATTGCTTATGAAAGGGGATGTGGAGCTGGAAGGTTTCTTGTTTATTCTTTGGATTTATTTTGGGTAATTCTTCTCCAGTCACAAATCTACTGTGCGTTCTTAGCCAGGTAGTGATATGAGAACATTGCGATTGGAAGGTTTTGATTCCATCGATAGGTTTAAAATTGAAATTGTCTTCTGGCATCGCCTCAATCAGCTTAAGGGTATATCTTTGATTACCTTTCCATCGCTTTACCAGCTCTTTTTTTTCCATGATACTTGATTTCCCTAGTTAGGTGATATATCTATTGTCATACTAATGCAAAGGAAGTTGCTTAAGAATGTCTACTGAGGTAAAAAGAACTTCTTGATGACCGGTGAGACATTTTTAAACAACTTCAATAGGAATATGCGCTGACTATCTGTCTAAAGGAAGATACCTCTCTTTTATCACGTTGAAATGATGTATTTGATGGGCCGCAACCGTAAACCCAATAGCAGAAAGTGGCATTTCGTATTCAAAAAACTTACAGTTGGTTTCCAGTATTTTCTCATTGAAAGATTCAAACATCATGATGGTGGATTGCCGCACAATGCGAAGTTCATTGATCAACTGCTCAATCGACAATTCATCCGCATTTGAATTGCTGCCCATTATTTCTTGGTCATGCGCATCGGGAATGCTTCCTTCTCCACGGGCAAAAATTATTGCTCTAAAGCACCAAATTCTTTCCCAGTCAATGAGATGCTGTAATATTTTATGAATGGTCCATTTATCTTTCTCATAAGTTTTCAAGCCAATTCTCTTGAATTGAGCGATATCAAGCTGATTGATGGCGCTCAAACTTAGATCAAGTGCCGCTGTAAGTTCAGTACCGGCTGTGAGTTGGTATACATATTCTAGAAACGCTGGGTTATTTTTAATTTCTTGATTACTCATAACTAATGATAGTTTATAACAGACTGCTGTAGGCGGAATTGATAGTAGCTAGATCCTATGAATGTAGCACTAATCATTCGGACGGCTAATGAATGGTTGGGCTACAAACCTCAACAGTCATAGTTTGTGCTGCTAAAACAACACATCCATAAATTAATGAAGAATTGTTGCGGAAGAATATCCGAACAAAGAAAGACTAGCCTTGGAATATCATGGCTAACTTATTAGGCTACTATAAATTTCAGGATCACTTTCAAAATGTTATGAATATTATTTACTCAATAAAGATAGGCAATTTTGTTTAAGTACGTCCAGGATCAAATCTGCTCGTGTTTCTTGGTCACAGCACTCCGCTGCCTCACTCTTTTCTATTCCTGCATGTTGGGCTCCAATATATTTTTGATGCCCCATTGGCTTAGTTCCCGAAATATGGGTCTCAAACTTTCACCTTTCTCCGTTAAGCTATAGATTACCTTCGGTGGTACTTCTGCAAAGACCTTTCGATTGACTATTCCATCACTTTCCAATTCCCTTAACTGCTTTGTCATCATTCTCTTGCTGCAATCCGGGATCATCCTTTGCAGTTGGCCAAACCTATTCACGTCAACAGAAATAAAGTAAAGAATAAGCGGTTTCCATTTTCCACCAAACACTTTTAAGGTACTACTAACTGGGCAACCTCCGTATTTCTGGATTTGCTCAACCATGTCGTCGAACCTTTTTGAGTTTATTTCTACTTTTTTCATGATGCAACTAATTGATTATCAGTTATAGTTACATTTTTGTTACTATTAGATAAAAATGTAACTACTTGCGAAAAGTGACATTAATGTATTGTTTTGCATTGAATAATTCAATTAAAATGTATAGAAAATGAACATCAAAGTTTTAGTGCTGCCAATTTTACTTTTCGCGGCAGCTTGTGGCACAAATAAGAATACGGAGCATCCACAACATAAATCATCAAAATATATGTACGAACTGGCAATCAATCAGTCTAAAGAAGGACAACACCAGACTTTTCTGGATACCCGCGCAAAATTTGTTGATGTGCTTGGGAAACAGGACGAAACACTCAACGAAGGGAAATGGCAACCGTTCTTTACCGTCGTTCCTGATCTGCAACTGGACAATATTCTGATCGGAATGACGCATTGGAATTCGATGGAAGGGTTTGGCTCAACGGCTGCACGCTTGTTACCGCAAAAAGAAGCGAGGGATTATTTTGCGAGTTTCAATCCGCTGGCGTATGCGCTTCTAGAAACAGTGGATGGCCAACCTTTTGACTTTGAAACGATCAAGAAGGAAGGCTTAGTGGTGGAGTTTGCTATTAGAAGAGGAAAGTCAGCTGATGCTTTCGGTGAGAAACGGGAGACGTTCTTTAGCTCCTTGGAGAATTATGACGGTTATAAGTTTGCCCGTGAATTCAAAGTCTACAAGCTAAACGAACAAAGTATGCCTAGTCTGGCTGAAAACACCCAAGCTGTAATTATCGTCTGGGACAATCCGGAGAAATTTCAGGCTGCTGCTACTCCAATTTTTGGCTCGAAGGAATATCAGGAATTTGCTGTGAACTTAGAGGTGGAAACGTATTTTGCGACTTCTCCCACGGAATAGATTTCTAAAGACATACTTCCACTCAGGAGCCAGATGGTTGTTTGCCTGGCTCCTGAAGTGTTTTTGATGTGTCATTAATTTATATGGACAGCCGCTTATACCTTTTCGGCAGCGGTTTCCTGTAAGATAGTGGTTAGCCTTTTTAATGATTGCTTTAATTTATCGATTTCCATATAGCCAAAACCTAGCCTGAAAAATCTCTTAGATTCACCAAACCACTCACCGTTTGCCAGTTGAATTCCAGATTGCTTTGCCAATTGATAGAATGCATCCACCTGTCGGAGATTGAATTTGTTTTCTTTCAATTTAATGCAGCAAAGCGCACCAGCCAGGGGCTCATTCCATTCAATAAAAGGATCATTAACTTCCACCCATTGCTTCGTCAGTTCTAGTCCTTGCTGGGCGTGTATTCTTCTTGCCTGAAATATTTCAGGTTCTCTTCTCAGAATCTGTACAGCAACGTATTCATCCAATACAGAATTAGATATTACGGTATTCATTTTTGCAATGCCAATTTCCCTGATTAGGTTACCATCACTGGAATGGAGCCAACCGATTCTTAAACCTGGCGTGCCGTGGCATTTGGACAAAGAAGCTATCGTAATGATATTGTCTTTTATTCCAGCAGCAGTAGGAATAACCCTATTTTTCCCATAGGTGCTTTCTCGATAGGTTTCGTCAATCAGAAGTTTGCAATCGGGATACTCAGTGCTTAATCGGTTCGAAATGCGTTCAATTTTTTGCAAACTATGTACTGTTCCAGTAGGGTTGAGGGGATATACCAAAATGATCAATTTGGTGCGCTCGCTGATGGATTGAAATAATTCACCTTCATCCAATCGATACGCTTCCTCAAAAGATAGCTTTAGCAACTTCCTCTTAAATCCTAATCCCGTAATCAAATCCATGGTAGGGGGGAAATTGGGTTGAACCGTTAAGACTTCATCACCTATTTCACACAAACATAGCATGGATAGAAAGATCCCGAAGGCAGAGCCATTAGTGATTACAATCTGGTCTTTTTCTACTTGTAGCTTCTTTGCTATCAGTTCGCGTAATAGGCTGCTGCCTTGAGAGGTACCATATTCTAGGGTTAGTGCTTTTAGACCTGCACCGAATGCTTCATCCCAAATCTCTCCTAGAACTAGATCCCTATTCGTGCTTTCTGCTAGATTTAGCTCAAGTCTTTCATCTAATAGGCTAATGATATCGTTGTGCGGAAATTTCATTTTGTTAGTTTGTTTCTACTTGTGAATAGGTGCTATTCGGCTTCCTCCATCTAAAATATTGCTTATACCTCTCCTAATCAACAGTCTTCCTAAAATTAAGAATGTCCCTCCGTTCCAGCCATGTTAAAATTGCCCGATTTGTCTCTTCAGGAAGTTCTTGTTGTACCCAATGGCCGCAATCTAGGTTTACCACCTCAACCTTCGGTACAAACTCCAATAATCCGGCAAACTTTGGGATCACATCGCGGTCGCCATAGATCATGAGCGCGGGTTGTTGGATAATCGGATTAGCATTGGCCAATAGGTGCCAATTCCGGTCAAGATTCCGGTACCAATTTATGCTTCCTGTAAATCCGGTGGATTCGAATGCAGAGACGAAAACGGCTAGTTCATTCTCGCTCATTACAGGTTCTCCAAGGGGCTCTTCTGCTTGGGCGAGATGGATCATGGCCATTCCTGGCTCTGGCGCTTTGGGAGGGATGTTCTTGCGGAACATATTGCGAAGGAATTGGGAGGTGTTTTTATCTAAAATAGCGTCAGCGACACCTGGCTGCCGATTGAAGTGGACGAAGTAGTAATCGCTTCCGAAGAATTCTTCCATGAACTCGATCCAAGGCTTTTCGCCTCGTACTTGGTAAGGTACGGCCAAGGCGATGAGTCCATTGACCCGCTTTGGATGCAATAAGGCGAGCCACCAAACCACCATCGCACCCCAATCATGCCCTATAAAGGTGGCATCTTGGTACCCATAATGATCGAGCAATGCGACGAGATCGCCAGTCAAGTGGGCAATGTCGTAGTCCACCACTTCACTCGGACGGGAGGATCGGCCATACCCTCGTTGGTTGGGAACGATGACGTGGTAGCCTGCTTCTACAAGCATTGGTATCTGATAACGCCAAGAAAAGGCATGTTCTGGCCAGCCATGACAGAGTACAATGGGATTGCCTGTATGCTCTTGACCGGCTTCAAAGACCTCAAGTTCCACGCCATTAACTGCAATTAGGCTGGACTTGGGAAAATCACTTGGATTGAATTTTGAACTGCTTACGTTTGTCATTTTCTATGCTTTAAATGAATAACTGAGACAAACGTATCTTGGGTGGGTGACAACCCTATGGCAAGGGTCAAGAAAAATTAGTGGTATTGGTCAAAATACTCTTGTAAAGTCATATTGTGCGGTTCAAAATGTTCGGAAAGAATCTCCATGTTTTGAATCCGGTCCGGTCGAAAAAATCGAAATTCCTTCCGCAAACGGCACCAAGCAATCAAATACCAGTTTTCGGCGCTGATTAGGGCAAATGGTTCTATGATTCTGTTGGTTGCGGTACCCTCCTTATTAGTATACGCTATCTGGACAAGCTGGTAATTGGTCAAGGCATTTTGTAAGTCGGATAAATTGCTACTATTTCTTTCTTGATGGAGAACTTCGTTGAATTGAGTTCTATCGGCGAGGAGGTTTGCTTTGTCTTTGGCTCTGTATCTAAGAAGGGATTTTATCTTATCGATAGCTTCTGAATAATCCTTAACAAAGGACGCATCCTTGTTTTTGAGCACTAACTGCTCTGCCAGTATTAAGGCATTTGCCTCTCTTTCGGTAAACATTATCGGGGGTATTTTATAACCCTCCAATAGGGTGTATCCTTTTCCCTCTTCGGTTAGTATAGGTACACCCGCTTTGCCCAAGGTTTTTATATCTCGGTAAATTGTTCGTTTGCTAACACCAAACTTTTCTGAGAGATCCGCTGCCGTTAAGCGCCTCTTGGTTTGCAATTGTGTCAAAATTGCCGTCAGCCTCGAAATCCTTTTGATATCATCTCCTTCCATCTAGAATTTCTGTTTCATCTAAGGCTCTTCTTTTCCTTTGTAAAAAAGGGAAGATTTCAGCTTTATCAGACTTTTGGGACACGTAGAATTTTCTCCATTTTACGTCCTTTCGCCAATTCGTCTACTAACTTATCCAAGTACCTGGCTTGCCTGGTCAAAGGCGTTTCAATGTTTTCGATACGGTAACCACAAATCACTCCGGTGATCAGGTGAGCATTCGGATTCAAATCCGCCTGCTTAAAGAAATCCTCAAATGTGGCTTTCTCGGCAATCAGCTCATCTAGTTTCTTGGCGTCAAAGCCAGTTAACCAGGCTATCACTTGATGCAATTCTTCCTTGGTTCTTCCCTTTTTCTCCACCTTCGTGACATAATGTGGATAGACTGATGCAAAAGTCAGTTTTGCTATTCGGGCATCATGTTCTGGTGTTGTTGTCATATTCAGAATTTGATCGTTAGGTAGTGGACAATAAAGATAATCAAGCAGGGAGTAACTGAATAATAAGTGGCCTGATTTTGTAAAGGATGATCTTACTGCCTTTTGGCTTCTTCGATGAGTTTACCGTTTTCGTAAATGTTTAAGGTCTCGACCTTAGTCCCGGATTTTGCAAACTCATAAACAACATTCTCGTAGTTGAAGTAGAATCTATTTTCTGATTCAGGAAATAAGACTGTGTTCCAACCTGGCTTTCCATCATTGACATCCGTCGCTCTAAGTAGCTTTCCTTCTTTCTTGATATTTACGATTCGGTCGGGAAGACTATAATCTCCCACATATTGGTCCAAGATTTCACTTGGCAATTCGATTTCCGCCAGCGGTTGATGATCATAACTTATCACCCGTGCTAGTTTCCAATCGTCGTCGTCTTTTTGCCAAAGTGCGGTCAATTTCCCAGAACCTACTACCTTCTCCGTTCCATCATTGATCTGCAAATAGAAAACATGATCACAAAACTGCAGCGCGCCATAGTTGTCCATGGGATAAACCTGGAGCGTACCTTTAGTTAGTTCTCGTCTAAGTGGTTGCCTTCTCCGTTGTTCTTCTCCNCAAAAGATGGCCATATCTGACATTTCATTTTCTTTTGACGATGTGAATCCTCCCTTGTCGTGAAAAAACTCAAAATCTTCGGATAGATAGCTGGCGTACTTTTCTAAATCACAGGCGTTCTGAGCGGAAAAATATAGACTATCCATTTTGGCGATTGTCTTGAATAATTCACTTGGCTGTTCTTGTGCTGCTGGTTGTGCTTGTATGGTCGTGTCTTTTTCTTTCTGACTACAAGCAATTGATAGCATCAGAAGGGTACAGAGATAGATCAGGTTTTTCATAGGTATAGCATTTGGTATGTAGATTGTGATTGCTGATTAGACTGTATGGAGCATGCGAGCTGCTGGCCATTTCTGCTATCCAATATCGTCATCTATTGATTGAAATGCACGCCCTATTCAAAGTTTCATACCAGTCAGATAGAGAGGCTGTACGTATACCTTTTGTTGGAGATTGGTTTCTAGGGGCAGGTGGTGACGGGATTCCCACACGTTTTGTCAGATTCAATCCATCCTGTAATACCTTTGCATTCGATTTTTATCCACTCACAATGCACCTCCTTTATCTTGAAGGTATCTTGTTCTCCTAGCACTTGGCCCACCTTAGTTGTTCCATTGGGTTCATCCAATACATCTATATTATAAGTGGTTCCTAAAGCGACGATGGAGGTATGCACCCACCCCTCAAATTCGGAAATCCTGTAACCGTCTATGCCATTAATTTCATCGATTTTCAACCAGCCATCTTGGAAGTCAATTACATGTAAGATGTAACCATAGGCATATTGGTTATTGAGCTTTAAAACGATTTGCCCACCGGGAGTTGCTCTGATATTGGAAAACTCGTCTTCATCATCCAGGTAAACTTCAAATGGCTTAATATTGCATTTGTTGTCCTTTTCTTGTGAGAAGGTAGGATTTAATAAGGCAGCACAGAAGGTCAAAATTAAGAGTTTGATCATAGGTGTATTTTTCAGGGAACAAGATACAGATCATTGCCATGCTTAGTTCTGTTTTCGATATACTGTTGGACTTAATCCTGTTTTTGATTTAAACATTTTACTAAAGTTTTGGGGATATTCAAAGCCCATAGTATAGGCAATTTCACTGACTGGCTGATTGGTATTAAGTAGAGCAGACTTTGCCTTATCCACCAAATGAAGGTTGATGTGCTCTTTGGCACTTTTTCCGGTCTCTGCCTTTAGCAGGTCACTCAGGTAATGCCCAGACATGTTTAAGGCTTCGCCACATTGTTGAATACTAGGGACTCCCTTTTCCGTTAGCTCGTCTGAGGAGAAGTAGCTCTTTAGGTATTTCTCAAATCGAATGATGTAATCTTGGTTCCAATTTGTACGGGTATAAAACTGTCGCTCGTAATATCGTTTGCAGTATTTAAGTAGGGATTCCAGGTTGACGTTGATTAGTTCTTGGGAATGTCTGTCGATATTTTGATCAATTTCATTTTCAATTTTTTCTACCAACTCATTTATGGTTTGCTTTTCTTTATCTGCAAGGTGAAGTGCTTCGTTGACCTCATAATCAAAAAACGAAAACTCATCTATTATTTGTCCGAGATGCGATTTTCGAATTAAGTCGGGGTGGAAAAGAATGGACCAGCCTAAGCTTTCGGTATCTGTTTCTACTTCCTCTGGAGTGGTGTATACCTGATTTGGAGCTAGGAATATCATCATCCCTTCTTCAAAATCGTAGGAATTACGTCCGTATAGAAGACTTCCTTTGATGCTGTCCTTCATGGCAATGTAATACAAATTACCGGAAAAACTCAGATTTATGGTGTTAGCAACAATCTGGGGCGTATGGCGGTAAATTGTGATGAGCGGGTGCTTGGGCCTATCAAGCCCTAGCAAGCTATGCACTTGTGAAATAGTATCTAAGCGTATGATGTCGTTATTCCTTTTCATACTCAACTAAACTGAAGAAACAATAAAATTCCAATAATCACTACACTTACCAATGCCACATAAATACTTTGAGGGATTAGGCGACCTCCATTAATGGCAGCACCATAAGTAAACTTTAGTACTTCTTTAGACTTTTGAAAATCGGCTCCTGCTTCGGCTATAGTCTGTGCCGCCTGATAACCCCGTAGCCCTACTAAGGTAGGCTTGCCATCGAAAACAATGGTATACATTTCTCGAACAGGGTAAGCATGAACTGCTGAGATATGCTTTTGTAAGTCCGGCAAACTCGTGAACATACTTCGAAGCGAAGATCCCTCACTAAGTCCCAATTCTATCCACGCTTGATACTGTTTGCCTCGATCCCAAGTTTGTACGACACCTTTAGGGGAGTTCGGTAAATTTTCATGAGGTTGTAATACCTCCAAGCGTAAACGTTGAACTTCCTGCCTTTTTCCCCAAGCATCACAAAGGTTATGGTTTAGGTAACTTCTGAACTCCTCCGTGCTCACCTCCGCATTTCTTTTGAAGGCTAGAACGAATCTTAGTTTTTGTAAGCTACCATTTATATCTGGGTGATTGGTACGATCAACGAATGTCTGGCTGAAAGGTAAGACAGACCGCTGGTAAGTGTTTTTGGATACAAAAATAGCATTGTCCTCATCTGCCTGCTTGAGCGCAAATGGCTTTCTTAGTAAGTTCGCAATGAACGAGCTGGAATAGGAAATATGTGCCATCCCGTCCGGTTGATCTTCTTGTGGTAGGTTCGTTTCTATTCCTTCCAAATCAGATAGCAAAGCTGGGTCTACCTTATCTAGATGCAACTGACGGTATTGATAAAAACCGGGCGTACGCGCTGCCCAAATGGCGTGCACGTCCCGCCAATATCGAGTGAATAAATTTTTTGAGAGATCTGTTTTTTGCCAGCAAAAGAAGGTAGCTACTGCTTTAGCCTTATTTTCTGTATTCTTAACGAAATTAGCATCGGCGACCATGATGTAAGCATTTTTTGATTGAAATGGTGCCAATTTCGGTTGGTCAAGGATCAATAATCAATCCATTATGCAGAAGTTTGAATGATTTTCGCAGATCCGCCGGGGAATTTATTCTCGGCTTTTAAGCTTTCTGATTAGTTCTCTGGATACTCTTCCTAAGTTAGTCTTGCCACGATTATAATTACGCATTAGAACCACTCCATACTGACTTTCTTTGTCAAAAAGCATGTAGCAATTGTAACCGGCCACAGACCCGCCGTGCCCCGCAGTCGAAATTTCACTATCCTCAAACAATGAAATGCCATACCCATAATTGTCTTTGGGTGTTTGTCCCTGCAGCATTGCGGATAGGCTCTCCTGTTTCAACAATCCATCATACCCCATTATGGCATTCATAAACTTCATCAGATCATTGGGGGTGGAATAAATGCCACCATTAGGCACCTTGTAGCCTCTTCCTTGGTGTTCCCGAGCCGCGGCTTCGTGTACTTGGCCCATCCCGTTGCTTTGCATTCCAATAGCCAAATCGCCCATTTTTGACGCTGGTACAATAAAAAAGCTATTGTTCATCTGTAGTGGCTGGAAGATCTTTTCTTCGACCAATTGCATGAATGGCTTAGCTGCCGCTCTGGAGAGCGCCAGTCCCAAAATTCCAAAGGCAATATTGGAATAGCTATAGGCTTGGTCCATACCTGATTTGAAGGACGTTTCAGGGATAGACGCTAAGACTTTTTCTTCCCAGTGCGCAATCGGTCCAGCAGCAGCGTTTTCCAATTTGGGTTCCCTGATTAGGCCGGAGGTGTGACTGGCCAGATGATGGAAAGTGATTTTCGTTGAATCCCCATATCCTTTCAATGCCGCGATTTCTGGGAGGTATTGCTCAACCGGGTCTGTGAGTTGGATGGTTCCTTCATCAACGAGTTGCATCATTAGGAATGCCGTAAAAGTTTTTGAAATAGAACCCGTCCGGTAGATTTTGGAGGAATCCGCCTTAATAGCATTGGTGAAATCAGCAAAGCCGTAAGCCCCTGACCACAAGGTGTGCTTCCCTTTGAGTACGGTAATGGTAATACTCCCTTTATTGTTGTCCGCTTCTACTTCCTGCTCTATTTGATTACGAAACTCAAGGATGACCGAACTAATTTCATCTTTTGACTGGGCAATTATGGTGGGAATACTGAGTAGCCCAAGGCAGAGGGCGGTCATTATGGTTGATAAAATTCTATCCATTGTCTAAAGCTTTATGCTACGTATCTCAGAGCGTTTCCGTTTTTACTTTTCTAGCCTTTACTTGCTGTCCATACTCCTATTTTTCGCCATTTTCATAATGATAATGTTCCATCGATGCTGTTGTAAATCCGCCAACAAATATGGGGTCATTTTTCTTTTGTTCAAGTTTTTCAGGCTTCATATTTATTAGTCCCTTCTCTTTTGCCCAATCAAAAACACCTCGATTTAACGGATACTTTGTCAAGATTCCGCTTAGCTTATTTTCTTTAATCCATTTTTCAGCTTCTTCTAAATCAGTGAATATACCTCCTGAGAACTTGCTATTTACGCCATTAAATACCCAAACTGAATGCTCGATTTCCATCTCTTGTTGGTTTTAGATAGTTGCTTTTTAAGAAAAACGATAGTGGCCTTTAGATCGGTTGTTTCTGTAATCAAATTTGAGCCAAGTAATTCCGTTAACTCTCCATCCAAGGCCTAGGCTATCCTTTTGATGGTATCTCCCGTTGGTTCGGGTTCGTCGTTTTCAATTCTTTGGATGTTCCTCAAACTTACGCGTGCTTCATCTGCTCAATACTCTTGTGACATTCCTTAGTTTTTTTGCTAGACCTTTTGTTTCCATGTCGATGTAACTTATTGTTTCAGCAAATGTATACTCAAGTGCCTGCCAGAGTGTCCTGAGGGGTAGTTCTGCCCCCCGCTAACGCCAATATCGAAAAACTATTCTTGAAATTCACCTCCTCTCTACCAGGCTATCACCCCTTATCAAATAATCTTCGATGATAATTTATTTGTCCTAAATGATAGTTCAAATGGGAATGTAGGTGCACTATGGTATAGATTAGCTCTGTCTCTTGATTCCAGATTACCATTGGGTAACTACCTCCTATCTGATACTTTTCTAGGGCATCCAATCCTTCAATTACCACTTCCTTGGTTTCTTCAATCTGTGACAATAGCTCTTCCCTCTTTACCCCTTTTCCGGAAAATTCGAATGTTCTATTTCTTTGATAAGGTTTATTCCCCAGACCTGTTCCTATATAGGTTTTCAAATTACCAATTAGATGTAAACATAAGTTTCCTCCCGAATTCTTGATTTCTCCATCAACGACCCACATGCTTGCTTCATCTCGATAGGATTCGATCTCCTTTTGTAGTTTTTCCAGGTCTCGTACAAATAGTTTCTTCAAGGATTCACGGAGTTTCGCCTTATTCATCTTGTAGAAATAATTTTGCGGTTCTTTAAATAAGTTTGGATCCCTCCTTCCACATCTTTTGCCAAAAACATTCCTAACTCCGTCATAAGTATCGGCCTTGGTATTGGCTTTATCCTATCTCAAATCGCTTTCGATTGATTTCAATATATTCCTGATCAATTCTTCCTCGATTGTCTTTTGCCATTGAATGTGCATGTCCAATCGTTTCTTGTATTCCAAATTCAGCAAAGTCTTTTGCGCTTTCTATGTTTCCAATAAATTGGTTAATCTCTTTTAGCAGCCAAGCAAAATTTATGTGGTTATGAATGTGATATTTACCCAGTAATTTGTAATTCCTATCTGATAAATCTTGCACTTTGATGCTATCAAATGGTATTGGGAAGTTATCAAAATCATCATAAAATGATGGTCCATAAGTTTTGAATGTCTTCCAAATTTGATGTATAGATTTGATGGTCTCTTCTTCTTTGTTTCCGAATGGCCAATGATAATCACCTTCTCCTTTCGGGGACAGCCTTTTTCTGATGATGCAACTTCCATAAGTGGTTTTATCATTTGATCTTCCAGCTAAATCTGGAATGAAATCAAAATGAATGGCAGTTTCACAACAAACAGAACCACCCGCCCAGCTTCCTTGCATTCCAAATATCTTGACGATATGATTATCCTCCATTTTTCGAAAATTGAACCCCGAACCTTTCCATCCCATTTGCCTTATTTTAGGTGAAAAGTGGTTGACTATTAGCTGCTTAAATTTCGCTGCATCCATTTTCTGTTGTCTAATTTTGGGTGTCAAGCCTCGTTACGCACCGCGTGCAAGAAGGAGCATTGACGTGATTATCTTAAATGACTTATCCGTAGGGTCAAGGTACCACCTAAGTTATCTCTCTTCAGGGTCGGTTAATATTTTTTCGAAATGACCTCTCACGCCTATTTCCTTAAAGCACCACTAATTTATAACCTACTCCTCTTAAGTTCACGAGATTGACACGTTCTTCTTTTTCAAGATATTTTCTTAATCTGGATATAAATACATCCATACTGCGGGAGTTAAAGAAGGAATCATCGCCCCATATCTTCAACAAAATATTGGTCTTAGATACTACCTGATTCTGATTTTCGCAGAGTAGTTTCAGTAGCTCAGCTTCGCGCATGGTAAGCTTCTTTTTCTTTCCTATTTCATCAAATAATAGTAAGCGTTGACTATCAAAGGTGTAAGAACCTAATTCAAAGGTAGTCGCTTCCTTTGATACTAACGTATCTATTAATCTCTCTTTACTCAGTAGTGCTTTAGTTCGAACTAGTAATTCTTCGAATGCAAATGGCTTGCGCAAATAATCATTTCCACCAGATTCAAACCCTTTGACCACATCCGCTGATTTGATTTTGGCGGTAAGGAATAAAATGGGGGTCTGCCGGTCTGTGTTCCTGATGGTTTTTGCCACCTCAAAACCATTCTTTTTGGGCATCATGACGTCTAGAATGATCAAGTCAATTTCCTGCTCGAAAAACCTTTTTAAGGCCTGATCACCATCTTGAACATGGTATACTTCGTAGCCTTCTCGTTCGAGGTTTTCTTGAATGAGCATGCCTAAAGAGGCCTCATCTTCAACCAATAATATTTTGGCTCTAGGTCTCATGAGCGATGCTTTTGTTCAGATGAATACGAAAACAACTTCCCTTTGCAGAGGAGCGCTCAAGACTTAGGTCTCCATTAAGCCTGCGCATGAGCATTTTGGCGTGATAAAGTCCAATCCCCAAGCCCTTCACATTATGTGTACTGGATGGTATTCTATGGAATTTTTCAAAGATCAGCTGCTGGTGTGCTTTAGGAATGCCCATGCCATTGTCTTCTATGTTAATGAAGATTTTACCTGCTTTTTCTTCTAAGCTGATGTGGATCTTGGGTTGGGTTGGGTGACCATATTTGATGGCATTGCTGATCACATTGTGAAGCGCGGTAGAGAGCAGCTCCTTATTGGTAAATAGATCTAGCGCATCCTCGAAGTTTGCTTTGATCTGGAGGTGATCTCCATGCGTAGCACCATAGTATTGGATGATCTCCATCAGGACGGAATTAAGGTCAACCTTTTCCAAAAGGACGCTTTCTTCTTCCAGTTGACTAAGAGAGGATCTTAATACGTTATCCACGATGGTTGCGATTCTATCTGCGTGCTGCCTGGCAATATCGATGTATTTGGAGGAGGAGTTCGGGTCACTCTTTTCCAAGGTTTCTAAGGCGAGCTGTAGTGTTGCCGTAGGCGTTATTAACTCATGGGTGACATTATCTATGAAATCATCCTTTAGCACCGAGAGTTGTCTTTGTTTCTTTAAGATTCTGTAAAGGTATAAGGAACTGTAGAAGAGCAAGGCCAAAGCTATTAGGGTAATGGAAAAGACCACCGTTAATCGTTTTAGAATGGCTATTTGTGGGTTGTTGATTTTGGCAGTGAGCAAGGTCTCCCCATCTAATTTAACCGGTAGCATGTTGATTTTGAAGCTTTGATCTGTTGAGTCGTATTGGTAAGCTGAGTCACTTTTTACGAAACTAAAGGCTTCGTCAATCTCGAAACGCAACAATTCCGCTTTCATGTTTTCTTCTAGCGAATCTGTTGATATAGACAAGGAATCAGAATGGAATTTCAACTGATCTCCAATTTTTTGCGTCCAGTACAGAATATTTTCGTTTCTCAGAAGCTTCCAATTTTCGTTGACTGCTATTTCAATGAGCGTTTCATTATCTACCAGTGTATCAGGCAGTTCTTTGGCATTCATCGAAAGGTGTTTATATCCCGTTTTAGGATCAATGACCACTAGCCTGGGGCCCTCTTCCGACACTTCATAGGCTAGTTTGACTTGGGTGGTATCGCTAATGTCCTCCTCAAAAAAGCCGTTGATTTTTCTTAATCTTTGCTCATTGGTCTTATCCACAGCCTTTTCAAAAGCTTGATTTACTTCCGCCTGAAATACCATAGACTTCTGCTGATACACTTCTACTGCATAGTAGATCTGCAATCCTATGATACTCAACAAAGAGAAGAGTAGGAGAAGCGCCAACTGCTTGATTTTGGTATTCATAAATTAAATGTACGTAATCCTTCAGCTCAGATTTAGTCCGTTAACAAAGATTTACACTTCTTTAGATTGGACTTAACTATTGCTGAAAGCTGGGCGCTCTATTTTAGCATCAAAAACATAACGATCATGAAAAATAATCTATTGGTAGTGCTGTTATTGAGTGCGCTAAGTGTATTTGGAGAAGACATTCAGATTGGAGAAAAAGTGCCAGCGTTTCAGGTAGAGCTGGTCGATAAGGCTCCAGCTGTATTCAATTTTGATGGTTCTACCGGAAAAGCCGTACTCATCGATTTTTGGGCGAGTTGGTGCTCACCATGTGTAGCCGGTATGCCACATTTGGAAGCTTTACAACAAAAATTTGACGGGCGGTTACAGGTGATTGCGGCAAGTGAAGAAAAATACGAGAGAATCAGCCGATTTCAAGATAAGCGGCCTTATCAATTTCTTTTCGCTAGGGACACGGGGAGTTTAAGAAGCCTTTTTCCGTATCAGGTCATTCCTCACAGCGTCTTAATTGCTCCCGATGGAAGACTGGTAGCTATCACTTCACCAGAGCATATTACGGATACAGTCATTGAACAAGTATTGGCGGGGCAGGAGATCAGCTTGCCGCTAAAAAAGGATCATTTTGATTTTAATCCTGCCCATGAGTATTTCGATTTCGATGAGGACGTTCAACAGCTTTTCCAGCTACAACCCTATATGAGTGGAATCCCAGCCTTTAGTAGGACCTTCCCGAATGGTCCCTTTGAGCAGCGCAGGATGACCATTTTCAACTTAAATGTAGCTGGTCTATATAGAAAAGCTTATCAAGTATCCAGTTATAGATTGATCTACGAATTTGATGAATCCACGATTGACTGGGAGGATAAGAACAACAGATTTTGTCTGAATATCATAGCAAAAACCCCCGAACACTTGTATCCATACATGAAAGAGCAGCTAAGCCAGCAGACTGATGTGTTGGCACAGCCTTCCACCCGCGAAATTGAAGTGCTAGTGATTAAAAAGGCCGAAGGCGGGATTAGGGCGCAGTCCGCTCAGGAGAAAGGGCTGACAGAAGCCCGAGGAGATGGATTCAAAAATCAAGGGGCCAGTATGGCTGATTTTTGCGACTATCTCGAGGGCTTTGGCATAGTGGGTAGGGCAGTGGTAGATGAAACGGGGGATAATGGATTATATGATATTAATTTCTCCTTTGACCCAGAAAATGCTCAATCTTTTAAGGAGGCCATGACTAAACTAGGCTTGACCTATGAGAAAGGTGTCAGGACAACGGAAGTATTGGTGCTTTCTATGAAAGAGAATCCGTAAAGGAGGCACAATGTTAGGCTGTGAAAAAACTAAGTACTTTGTAACATAAGTTATTTGGGATTATGGGGAGCAGATTTTAAGTAAGCTCAAGGCGCGAGGAGGGAAAATAGCCTTAGCTACTTGACCGACGAGTAACGCAGGGCTTGTTCAAAAGATGCCACCAGAAACCAGAGAAATTTATGTTACAAAGTACTAGGTGCTCCATTCAAATAGCCTCTAGATTTTTCACAGTCTAACCCACTTTTCAAAGTCATGACCACGGTACCTGAGCTATGGACGTTTTACACTTTGTTATCTCCCGTTTTTACTACCCATTTTTGTTTTAACCGCTTCAGGAAATCCATCTTTATGAAGGGTGACAGAAATGGTTCTTAAGCGGAAGTAGTTTTCTGATAAATAATAAGACCCAGCTATACCTCTATTCTTACCCCAAGTATTTTTGAGGATATAGAATTTTTCGCCTTTACGATCATAAGTATATCCAACCAAGTGCATATTGTGTTCGTCACGAGTGGTTCCCCTTTCGTAAGCGCTTTGACGTTGTGCTTGGGATATGCGTTTTTGATCTTCATATTCACCCTTTACTCTTACGTAACCACTGTCTTTAAAACCATCCTTATCACCTCCACCAATATCCCCATCCCAAGCCAAGGTGAAGCCATTTTCTAAGGCATGATCATGGTGTTTATAAAGCCTTCCATGGGAAGATTTAGATAGCTTTTGTTTCTCCAGTTTGCTGGAATCTCAAGGATTATTTTTTCATAAAATGGATGATGGCTGTAGGATGTTAGCTCTATGTAGTCCTTAGCATTCAAAGGCAAAAAGTTCTTGGTAAAGGTCTTTGAAGTCACCGACTGACCCTGGTAGGTGAAGTCCTCAGGAACTTCACCAATATAGGTATTCAATATATCCTTTACTACTGCCAAAGATTGATCAACTGTTGATTCCGATTGGACTAAAGAATCTAATTTTACCTTGATTAAGGCATTCATTTCATCTTCCTCTTTCCATCGATTATTCATTTGCCTTTTAGAGATAATATCAGTTAGTTTACCATCGTAAACTGATTCTGGAACTGCGCCATATCTGCCGAAAACATCGAGAACAGAAAAGGTGAGATCGCCATTATTCAGGTGAGAGGTACCTTTATTCTTTAGATAGTCTTTTGCATTGTCCAGGTAATTATGGTACACAAAAAAGAAGGAGGACAGCTCTGGAACATCGTACCCTAATCTTATCGCCTCGGCTTCCAATAAGGAGGTAGAAGCAAAACTCCAACATTGACCGGTATATTTCTGATGCTTCAAATCGGTTGATTCAACCAGTGTCGTATTAGAAAATCGTTTATTGCTAACACAGCCTAGTACCAATACAGGAACTAGAGCAAATAATAGATTTACTCTTCGCATAAAGGATATATTTTTTAACAAATCTATCCCCCTTCTTACAAGAAAAATTGTAAAAACGGTATCGCCTTAGATTTTTTTGTGTCTGTGGAAAAACGGTGGTAATTCCTTGAAGAACATTCTGGGTGTAATACCACTAATTCTTTTGAAATCATAGTTGAAGTGTGCTTGGTCAAAATAGCCATATTCATGGGCTACCTCAGTTAAGGAGTAATCTGGGTGGTTGATTCTAAATTTTGCCAAGCTTATCATCCTAACGGTGATAATGAATTTCTTCAGGGTATAATTTACGTGCCTTTTAAAGGTCTTGTTTAGTAATTGCCTGTTGAGTTCAAATTGATCAGATAGCTCATTAACGGTTATCATTCCCTCGCATCGGTATATTTCTTCACACACTTGCTTTACAAGATCTCTGCTATCATCGTAATCTGGCTTAATGTTGGCTACAAATCCTTCTGCCAATTGCACCATTTCTGCGAAAGATTCACTCCTAATAATCGCCTCTACATCGACCATTTGATTTTGGTAGATGCTGGCCAGATTCAACACTCCTTTATCATGATGGATGGGAAAGAAAAAGCCGTTCATCCAGGGCTGAGCTTTTATTCCAAAGTAAGAGACAGATTTTCCAAATTTGTACTTCAAAGGGGGATTTAGCTGATGAACGGTAAGAAAGTTGCTATTGATTTTTGCAGACTTGGTATGCTCATACTCTAGCGTGGCATGTCTTTCCTTATAAAACATAAAATCATAGCACCCATCATCAATGGCAACCATTGTTTGCTCCTGATCACTATCAATCTGTAAATAGAAAAATTCCTTTACAAAGTAGGTTAACGCTTTGTTAGGGCTGTAGCTTTCAATGTTAATTTCGTTTTTCAATTCCTTCCTCGTGATTCAGTCCTGTAAACACACTCAACGGTCTAATGTATGCGGTGTGGCGAGCTTTTGCTCGACATGCACAAATATACTTTGTTATCTGCTAGTTCTTTATCAATTTTTTCATGCTATAAATAACTTGATTTTCTCATAACATAGAGTTCCTCAACCTGTGATTGTTTTCTTTACATTTACTAAATAGCTTTTCCCAATCGGTAATTGATGATCCTCAAGTTTAATTTGATTACCCTCTATTGCAACAACATGATTAATGTTCACAACATAAGATTTATGTATTCTTAAGAAATGTTTGTCTGGCAATTCAGCGTCTATCGTTTTAATGGTTTTTCTTACGATTTTAATATTTTGATCTCTTAAAAAGAATTTAAGATAGTTGCCCCAGGATTGGATATAATTAATATCGGCATAAGCTATTCTATAGATTATTTTGTTGTCTTTGATACTAATAAAGTCAGACTCAACAATCTTAGAATTTTCTACTTTCTGAGTACCTGAATTAGCGTTAAATTCATGCTCAAGAGACAATACTCTTTTTAGCCTTTCAATTGCTTTAATAAATCTTGTAAGTCTTATTGGTTTATGTAAATAGTCTACTACTTGATCGTAGTCAAAGCCTTGCAAGGCATACTCTGAATAGGCTGTTGAAAAAATAATTTTAAGGGCATTGTTCTTTAGAGAATCCAATAATTCTAATCCTGTAATATCTGGCATCTGAATGTCAAGAAGAATCGCGTCAACTTTTTCTTTATTTAGGGCGTCCTCAAAAAGGGTTTGTGGATCAATAAAGGGCTGATGTATAAGTAATTGAATGTGCTAAACTATAACTATTGAAGTATCAAATGCA
>JABSSL010000150.1 GCA_013214355.1 Saprospiraceae bacterium
GTAGAGGCAGCCGTCAAAATTAGATGTTTGAATAAAATGACAGCCCAAGGTATGCCTATTTCAAAAGCGATTTGAGCGGTATTTCAATAAAGGATAGCCATGTCCGGTTTCTTTATGCAACAACGCCTCATCGAATCCTAAAAAAACTAAAGAAACTTATTAGCTAAAAGCCTTTAGCTCTCTGCATTTTACAAATTAAGTAATCCCATTCACGATTTCTGCTCATTTCATATGAGGCTTTTTGAATCCACAACATATTAATACTATGAAAGAAAAGCGCAGCCAACGGCTAGAACAGGAGGAGAAACTATACAAATATGTTAATGGTCTACTTTCCGAACAGGAAAAGAAAGACTTTGAGGTAACAATTGAGTCCTCTCCAGCGCTACAAAAGGAAGCTCGACTCATCAAAAATCTGACCGAAGTAGTACAAGACCCCAATTGGGCAAAGACTGCGGGAACCCTAATGGAGCTGAAACAGCAAAAACTTGGGAAAGTCCCAGATACGACCGCTACCAACAAATCGATTTTATCCCAAATCCGGAAGTTCATAACCGGCCACAAACTCCTCGTTTTCTTTATCCTATTGGTCTTAGCTATCATCTTCTTGTTAACTAGCAATCTCTTTATCCTAGCTGACTGCGAGCAACTATACAAGAAATACCTAGTTCGCTATGACAACATTGTGACGCCTAATCCAGCCGCAAGACCCGAATTGGTTACAGCGATTGAAGCCTACGAAAAAGGCCGGGAGGATTCAGCGTACTATACTGAAGCGTATGCCAATTTCTACCAGATTAGAGAAAAAGACCCACTCTTTCGATTTTACACTGCTGTGAGTGGCATGCTGAAATCTGAGGTAGAGATTAATCGCATACAAGAGGAGTTTGATGCCTTACGATCCGAGATAGAAGATGACGAAGATAAGCTTTATGAGCATTTCCTGGATTGGATGGACTACTATCAGGTATTGTTAGACATCAAGGGGAAAGCGTTACAAGAGGGCAAGGATGGAATTAGTGCATTATCTGAGCGCCCTGAACTCGATCTAGAATTGAGGTTTCAGGTTGATCGTTTACAAAAACAACTGCGGTATTTATACATGGCAAAATAGTTCTACTATCTGTATTATCGTGAGGCAACGGCATTTCTGGCGCTGTTGCCTTTTTTTGTTTGACAACTAAGGCTCCCCACATTCCATAGAATCCATCTATGATCATTATAATTCGTTAGGATGAATGATTTAAATCAATAATAGACCTTACAATAGTAGAATCACTCATTCTGAAAGCTATTCTGGCTTACTAAATGAACAAATGGTTTTACGGGATAAAAACATGTATTGACGAATTATGCCCAACAATCTTATTTTAATTTAAATAAGTTGTCTTAAAAGTAGAAAAGGCCATAATATTATACCTAACTTAAATGCTAAATGATCAAACTAATAAACTATGGCTAGCATTGACACACAACTTCTTCTAGATATTGTTCATCATGATAAATCAGAAATCAGTCCACGAATAGCCGACGTATATTGCAAAATGGTTGAAGACCTGAAAGTCCTAAAAGCAGCAATAGAAAATAAGAGTAATCCTTCCCCTGAGATAATGTCGATTCTTAACAATGTTAGAGGGAAATATTATGAAATATACAAACGACGAATACCTTTAGGGCATTTACCTGAGACAATCCTATATAATAATGAAGTCTATGATATCAAGGAGATTACCAAGGAATACTTAAACGACATTTTAAAACTAGAACAAGAATTAGAACAGAAAGACTAGCTCTCAAGATCCAAGCCAAAACTTTAACTCAAATTTTATTAAGCCCGCTCTTCTTATGTACGTAATGAAAACGATGATAAATCCGCTTCAATGGAAATGGATTATCTATTGGAAAGACATTCTGGCAATCTTTTTTGTCTTTGTTATCCCTAATTGGGCTGTTGCTCAAAATCAAGATATATATCATTTAAAATCAAATCAGCATGTCAGAGTGGCAATTAAGAGCAAACAGATCCTCGATAGTATTAAACAATATAAATACACTGACCCAGTTTTAGCAATTCAGTATGCCGAATCACTAATTATACTCACTGCCCATGAACCGAAAAGACAAATCGAGTACGCCAAGGCTATTTATTGGTATGGTTGGTTAGTGAGTCGAAAACGGCCAGGTTTTTATTCTCTCCAATTCTTGGAGGATGATTTAAAGATCGCAACCATCATTTTCCAAAAGCAAAAAATGTGGTTGTGGCTAGCCAAATCTTTCCATCTACAGGCGGACGCTTTTCTTGGTCAGTTGAACAAAGAGCATAGAAATCCAAGTGCGGAAGAAGAAGCAAAAATTTACCTGAGGAAGGCACAAGAGAGTCTAGACAAAATTGAATTCAAGGATAAAGAGCGATTCCGTATTCAAACTGATATCTACTATTCCCAGGCGATACTAAAACATCGGAAAGGTTCTACCCCAGGGGAAATTGCCCCCTATTTTGATCGTTGTCTAGCATTATACCAGGAGGTAAAAGATACTGCTAGTCAGGCCAAGATATTCCTAGATCAGATGAAATATGTTCCTAGCGACTCGGCCTTACATCTACAACAACAAGCGGCAGCAATTTACAATGATCTAGGATACGAGTTAGATGAAGCCCAATCTTACCTAAACCTGTTAGACTATAGTCTAGTTCAATATCGTACAAGCAAAGATTCCTTGCTTTTCCAAACTGCCAGGCAAGCCGTTGACAACTACATGACCACTCTTACAGCCCCTGAGATAGAATGTGAGATATTTATCCGTGAAGCAGAGATGATCAAACTACAAGCTAAACAATCAAATGACAATTACGAACTATATGAAACAGCATTTTATACCTATCAGGCTGCCTATCATCTCGGTATGGAGAGTCATTCCCTAGATTGTGCTAAAATTGCAGCCCAAGAGATGACGGAGATTTGCCACCTGGTAAAGAAGTGTGAGTCAGCTAGCAAAGAGTTATCAACTGGCTCATTTAAAGAATTTGAGCGATTAATCACCATGAACAGGCAGGATTCTCGAGAATTGAATAGATTTCGATTATCAGAGGCTCGCACAATAAGCCAAAAACGAACTCAAATATTCATCTTATTATTAATAATACTATGCATTAGTGCCATCAGTTTCTTCTTGGTACGCAGACAATTCCAAACAGTAGCCTTGACAACAGAAAAAAATAAACGACTAACCATGCAAAGAATAGTCCAAAAATCTCGCTTGGATAAACACTTTCTTACCAATGCCTTAAATAACATTCAGGGCCTAATAAACCTAAACAAGAAGGCTGCAGCCAATAAATATGTGGCTAACTTAGGTAATTACATTGATTCAGTACTTACCCTAAAGGAGGGGGAGAGTGTCTCACTAGAAATGGATTTCCATTTAAATCAATTATTCATGCGTTTAAATAAGTTAGCTTTCCCGAACAAGGTTTCTTATGAAATACATAAGTCGGAGTCGGACCTTGAACTCAATTCAATAAATATTCCTCCACTCATTGCCCAACCCGATATTGAAAATGCCATCAAACATGGTCTGCGGAACAAAAATACCCTTGGTACGGTCAAGCTTAGCTTAAAAAAGCATCTCAATCAAAACAGACTAACGTATATCATCGAAGACGATGGAGTAGGAAGGAAGCTTTCTGAAGAGATCAATCAACAAAAGGGAAAAAGAAATCGAGAATCAATGGGGGTCAAAATAGTAGAAAAAACTTTACATGCCCTCAATGAACAGAATAAAGTACCCTTAGGCCAGGAGATTAATCATCCAGCTGGCGCTTACCGGGTGGTAGAAGATCTTATTGACGAAAATAATGTAGGGATTGGGACTAAAGTCTATATTACCTTTCCCTTTACTACAAAAGAAACAAAACAATGAAAGAAATAAGTGCTATACTGGTGGAGGATCAACCATTAGGAATGGATAACCTTGAGTTCAAGATTCAAGAAAACTGCCCAGCTGTACAAATCGTTGCCAAATGCTTATCAGGTCAAGAAGCCATTAAAGCTATACAAGAACATGAACCTCAATTAGTCTTTTTAGATTATGACCTAGGGAATATGACGGGATTTCAGGTTCTAGACAGGCTTGAATACCTTGATTTTGAAGTAATATTTGTCACTAACTACGATGAGCATGCAATTGCTGCTATCAACCATTATTCTCCAGCATACTTTTTGGTCAAACCCCTGGAAGATGAAAAATTAGTGGAAGGAGTCTGGAAAGCCCACAAAGCGATAGAAGATAAATATAAGGCCAAAGAATTTCTTACAGTCAGGTCACTTAAACGAATCGACAGAGTCCCGATAAATCATATTACATACCTCGAAGCCAGTGATGTGAATACCATCATCCACACCAGTGACGGTCGGAATATTATATATACAAAGCCTTTAAAACTTGTTTCTAGCCTGTTATCGCAAGGTCATTTTAGACGAATTCACCGCAAGTATCATGTTAACTTTATGTTCGTTCATACAATCCTTCGAGAAGACGGCACTTATTACTGTCAACTTCCTCATCCGCAGAATCCCAAAGGAAAGCTACTTCCTGTTGGCGAGACCTACCGAAGAGATTTTTTACGATATATCTAGAAGAAAGCAAAAGTGCGTTTCGCCTAAGTGGTGGCGAAACTCAGGCAGCTGAGACTCTCCAATACGTGCTACTTAAAAATGATATCTCGTGAAAATAAAAAGTCTAGGAATCTAATAACCTCAATACTATCTCCCCTTACCGAGCCAACTGCTGCCACAAAGGGAGGTCATCTTTTAGTATTTGCTGAATCTTTTTGTCGAGCGTTTTAAGAATATATTGGTTTTCGACCCAAAGTGAGAAATGCTTCTCCCATTCCACTACCGGAATCTTATCAAAATTATAACTGTCTACCACAGTCCCATCATAGGGTACTTTATTATGCATCGATAAACGTCCTCCTGGTCCTGACTTGAAATAGAGATTATTCTCTAAATCAAACCATCCAATCAATTCTCTTACATAGGGCGCATTGCTCCATGGTATCGCAGTCCAGCCCATTTTATGTGCCAGGGGAGATGAGGAATAGCCACAGGTCAGACTGACAAAACAGGTTTTTTGATTACCGTGAACACGGCGCAGTTCTGTACGTAGCATGAGATTCAGCCCTCTCCTCCGCAACTCCGGCTTGGTCCAGGCTGTAAGAAATTCAAGAACCTTAAAATCAGGAATTTCGACAGAACTATGCTGGTATTGTTCAAAGATTTCTTGATGAGAGTCTTTACTAAACACCTCGATCAAACTAACAAAACTCACAATCTCTTCTTTATATACAACAATGGCAGCCTGACCATTTTTCCAGCGCTCCCTAAGTTCTTCAGCCGTATAGGTTATCAACTCATGCTGTTTCTTTATTTCTCGAAACAAGCCAGTCCAATACTTTTCAGCGGTATAAGCTGAAGTATTAAGCACTGGAGTAGTAATCGCCTTTTCATGCTTAAAGCTAAGTTTATAGGTTAGTAGAGGTTTATCCTGGGCTTCACTTAGATAGTCACCTATAGGGACCCCTTTTTCAAACCAACGATCAAATCTTCTTTGTTCTCGAATAATCTTATCCTCATTGGCCTCCAGGACAATGCTTTTGAAACTTCTCCGGGCCTTCTTCTTATCCTGATGATAAAATACCTCAACAAATAGTTTTTCATTGTGGTCCCCTCCGATGGTTGCAATATTGCTTACGATGTCCAGACTTTCCCCTTGGTTTAGGTTAGCGACCCGAGTAGTAATACCACCAGATTTCGATGCACTTAAGTGCATTTTGAGCATATTCTTTTCCTCTTCATTGAGCTCTATATAGTCGCGGTCTAATAGAATGACTCTTCTGATCTGCACGCCTCTTTTCCCTGCCGCGATGTTTGCATCTAGAAAATCAACCGGATCGGCAAAAGTTCGCTTAGACCAGAAATCCAAATTGCTAATTGTGTCATAATGATCATTCTGCTGTAACACTTCAATGCAAGATTGGAAAGTATTTTGAATATCTTTTTGTGGTTGATGACTCTTTTCGTAGCGACCATTGACTTCCAAGTTGATCATCCTTTGTGTGAGACTCCCCAGTTCTACCTCTAACAATGCTTTCTGTAGAGGACTGTCATGAAACTTGCTATTAGTGTCCAAGATCAGGTGTAAAGCTTCCCCAAATTTTGTCCCTTCATACTTTTGAATATTTTTAAGATCATCTGCATGGCTAATCCCGTCTATAAAATCACCTTTGAACAAATCTTCCTTAATATGAAAAGAAGCAATCCCTTTTCCGTTTGGTAAGCCATTCTCCATCTTACCATAGTAATCGTACGGTTCGCTTGTATCGGGATGCTTGATTCTAAAAATGACTTCTTGATCATCATTTAAGTAAAAATAGTTCTGAATGTCATCCGCTTGCACCTTGTTGATAATCTTAAATAAGGTATCAATAATCTGATGCCTACCCTCATTTTTTTCCATGGCGATTAGTCCATTACTCTTTTGATCATTATAATCTTTAAGCCGAAGGTGAGTCAGTCTAAAGTCGTCATGAATCTTCGAACCTGTCCGCAGACTATTGTCAACGACAAAAAAAACAAGTTCTATATCCCTCATGCTCAACCTTTTCAAATAATCCCTGTAGAGGTCAACGTTCAACCTTCTGGATACATTAAATCGCATAAATATCAATTAGTTTTTAACCCTAAGGAGCCCTTAGGAAATGAATAAAATGATAGATAACAGAAATAGCCTTGCTATTTCCTAACTTAAGAAGAAATGGGTTTGAGTCTTGAAAATTACTCCAAGATCACAAATAGATAGGTTGATTCTAACGTTTAAACTGGGGGCGAATGCATTTCAGTGCACATAAGTGAGGAGAGGTGAAAACATTTCTTTCTGTATCAATAGTTTTCCCCGGCAATAATTTAGCAGTATAAATATGATCTTCGTGGCAGGCGGTACATGATAATTTCCTTCATCAGTGGGAATAATTCTCGGCGAACATAATGCCGATTAGCTCGGCTATTAATGTAGGATACTACCTCTATTTGCTTGTCGATGTCAGGATATTGGCCTTTTAAACTAGCCGTTAGAACATGTTGGCTAATTCGACAGCCTACAGCTATTTCCTCAATGGGAATACCATGGCGGAGAAGAGCTTGTAGAAGAGGTAGAGGTTTAGGGTGACTTTTACGATTGTACATGATATATGTTAAATTTAGTTGAAGGCGGAATTTTACATACACTATTAATATTGATTTCATCTACAATATAATAAATTGCGTACAATATATTTTCATTTTTTACAATAACTGTATATTAATTTTCATTTACTGTATGCATCATGGCAATCAAATTCAAAAACTGCTAACCGAAAACCAACTCAGTATCAGAGCGTTTTTTAAAGCAATGGAAGGGGAATTCTCTTCCCTGACATCCGTTTATAAGCTCCTGAAGTCGGATACGATTAGTAAGGCTAGACTTTTTTACATTTGTCATCTTTTTGGTAAATCTCCTGAATATTTTGGTCTATCGCCTGATGCATTTAACCCCCTAGCACAAGAAAAGCCAACGATAGTACCTAGTATTAACAAGAGACTGGTTAGCTACAATTTTCGCAAAAACGAGAAGAAAGCTTACGAGGAATTTGTGGAGCAGTATTTCGAACAAATCGAAAGATTTGCGCTTACAACTGAACATTCCATTAAAATTATGGAGTATATCCCTAGAGTAGAGCTCAATGAACTCAAAAAAAACATTGGTAATTTTCATAAACGCAATGCCTCCTATTTTAAAAAATTGGAAACCCATCTGGAGAAAATTAAAAGAAATAAGACGCCTTTTCTCTATTCCCGTTTAGCACAGTTATCTATACACATTAAGCAGGACCGACTGAGCTTCAGCGAAAAAGTTGATCATATTGTGCGAGCGATGTCACTACAGGACTTTATTCACTTTACAAACTGCTATCAAAAGTTTCCTGACTTCTTTCAACTCTATGTCATTCAAAACCCTGCTCGCCTTTATAGTTTTTATTTGTTTGATGAGAAAGTGATTTGTAATGAATACTTGAGATTTGACAAAAGTGGAATTCCCTCCTGCGATAATCTTTGGATAAACATGAGATCTGGTACTCCAGAGGGCGACGGTGATCAAATTATTGACCTACAACTGGACGACTTTAACGCACTGATAAATGATTTCTACGAACAAAAAGAAATCACAGAAGAACACTTTGTACAGGGCATATTCAGAGTTTCAAGAGATCTCAAAATACAGCTAAAACAAATGTCCATGGAATTAGGAAAGAATGAAGCACTCAAGAAGGTTCCAGATCAATTAGGTGAAAAGGCTCATAAGCTGAGGAAAGAGATAAATGGAAGCCTTTCCAAGAAAATAGAATACCTCCAAAGTCAAGTTAAAAATAAAAACCAATTTTCCGCCTTAATCGAAAAATTTCAAGGAATCTATCAGACGTAAGCTTGTAGATATACCGCTAATTGTATTCAAAATATACCTCCCTCTTCTTATTGACTCTACCCTTTGTTCCATTCCAAAACACCAGAAAAGTAAGCGCAGCCGACCGGCTATAGCGCATGTTTGGCATGGCCGACCAGGCAAGATGGGTTTGAACCAATCTGGTCCAAGGGCCATTTGCTTTTGAGGTTATTGCTTCAATTTATAACTTCTGGAAAAAAATGAAAATAGAAAACTAGTGAAGACAATATTTCAGATAGGGAATCGCCCTTTTAAAGAAGAAAGCAAAATCTGCCTTGTAGGTATGGACGGAAATTAGATTTAGCTAAAGAAAACGTAGAATTGAGTAGGTTGGTTTTCATGTAGCTATGAAGGTGTCGCATCGCAAGCCAACTAATACGGACTCTCCTCCGCATGTCGCTCCTCCAAAGAATCAATAAAACTAATCAGATTGTGGTTGGCCTGCCGGTATCTTCTAGCTATCGATTCCGGATTTTCGATATTCAGCATATCCTGATTGCGAATCATATTGTAGTTGGCCATCATCTGGATCACCATGCTGCGTTGGCGTTTGGATTTGAGGGTCGATTTTAACTCATCAAACAAACGGTCGATCTCCTGGGTGGCTACCAGTATCTTCCAATGTTCCTTCTTCTCTTCCCAGTCATCCCCTACCGGCCCCTGGTCGGCTGTTGCTTTCTCTTTTTCGGCAGTTGCCAAGCCTTTTTTCAATTGTTCCAATCTATTTCTTTCATCTTCTAGCTTTTTCTCTAAGCTGAATTTTTGTGCAACATCTACCACCAGGATGAGCTCTCGTTCGAAAAGATTAATCTTTTCTTGTTGCAACTCAATATTTGCCTTTATACGTTCTATATGTGATGACATTGGAATTAATTTTAGCTTGCTACAAGATAAGCATTGCGGTATATATTGAAATAGAATTAAAACAAAAAATTGTCTCTTTTCGGCGACTATGGTTCCAAGGCTTGTGAAGTAAATCGAGGAATTGCAAGGGCGGGGCTGTGTTATCAGTCGAAAAGACCGACAACGATAGGCCCATAAAATCGTTGAGGGAAGTATTTGCTTTCCTCAAACTGTCGAAGTATTCGGCTATACAACCCGGATAGCACTCGCGCCTATCATGGATACGCTGGATAGCTCCTTAAAGCTATCCATTCTGATCTGGATTAATAGGGGCCGGACTAATCGAAAACCTATATTGTTGTTCGTTGGAAGACCAACCACGACACTCCTCTAAATGTGCAGGCGCTGGCAGAACAAGGCCTGGCTATTCTCATCTAGTTCTTCTCGAATCAAGGCGTAAATCAAAGCTTCCGAGAAGCTGGGTGGCATTTGGGTGGGGCAGGCACTAATGAAATGATATTGAAAAGCGGAGTCGGCCTGGTCAAAGGCGGCCCAAAACTGATTCTTAGGTTAGCTCCGATCACAGTTGACCAACTGCTCCTCTCCCATCACCACGTCGAGTTTCAGTTTTTCTATCCTTTCTCTTAGTAAGGTGCTGCCCTCTACAGTATGGAAATCTAGAAGCTCCGCACGGCATTTACGGAGCTGTTGGAGGTTACGTTGGGCTGCAGCGATCTGTTGAGCCAATTGGAATTGCACAGCGGCATCGGTGGCAATGATCCGCTCTTTTTCGAGTAGGTTAATTTTTTCGAGCTGTAGCTGAATATTACTTTCTAAGTCTCTGAGGTTATCAGTCATGCATGCCTAGTTGACGGCCTAGTCTATCCAATTGGTTGTTGATCTCTTTTAATTGATGCTCATAACTAAACTTCATCCCCGGATCAATTACATAGACTAGGGCCTTCTCAAAATAGTTCTTTTTTTCTAGCCATAGCTGGAATTGTTCCATCTGGCCATTTCTTTGCAGTTCCTCCATCCTCAAAATAAAAGATTTTCCGGATTCAGATTGCCAACGGATGGATGGATCTTCAGGAGGATCAAAAAGAAAGAGTTCATCGGGCTTTGTATCTGCCTGATAATATAGCCCCCAGGGCACAGTTTCCGTTGCTCCCTGCTGGGGAGCAGCGCCAGCCAAGGGGATCTCTCGATGATAGGCTTGGATTTGGACTGTTTTAGGGGATTCTGCTGTGAAATTGATTTGACTTCGAGCCGCTGCGAATGCCTGCCCAACGGATTTCCCCAGGCTAATTTCCTCGTAGAAATTGATGGCCAAATCAGCGGCCATTTTGTCTTGGACTTTATACCTCGTGGCAATAACCGCAGGGATGCCCGAGGCAAGAAAAGCATCCGATAGTGGAGCAGTAGCACATCCATTGAGGAAAACCAGTTTCAAGCCTTTTACGGTGCCTAAATAGCTGGCCAGGGCCTCCCCGTCCGCTTCTAACACCTGCCCGACCTCTCGCTCTAATAAGAGACGTGTATTCCCAGCATGTCCACCAAAATGAAACCCAACGATACGACCTTGGTGCCCTTCTCGTTTTAATTCCTTAAAAATATCTGTAGAGGTAGCATTGGGAATACCGACATAATCTAAGGCTGTATCTTGGCGCCAAAGGCTATCGATTTCTTTGTACTCTCGATCAAGTTGTGTCAGTTTCCTAGCCTGCTCCAATACGTTTGCAAAGGCCCCGATGATTACTGGTGTTTTCATTGTATTCTTGAATTATCATATATCATATACTACATTCTCCTTATACGTAGTTCGAACCGCTTCACCATCCAAAAGGCCCGTTCTTGTTTGAGGCCAATCTCACGATGTTTCAGTCTTCTCTCATCAGGAGGATTGATTCGTCCATAAGCGTTAGCAAAGCCAAGCTGTTCCAGGACAGATGGGGCCATTAACCGTTCCTGTGAACCGATCAACAAGAAAGTTTCGATAATTTCGTCTCTATCCTCCTCTAAAAAACCTAATCCAGTTTGTTGAGCATATGAATCGTAAAGTTTCAGTCTTTCGCCTCCGTATAGAGCTTGGTTGTATGCCTCATGCTTCTGTTCAATTTTATATTTCCAGCCTAAGTAAATCAAGTAGAAATAGGAATCCACTCGCACGGAAGGTTTCAAGGATACGTAGACACGATATGGGATTCCACCATGAGCTGGATCGAAAGGAATGGTAATTTGCTGACTAGACTCAGCCTCTGGATCCTCATCATCCCAGCGTTTAGTGACAAAATGCTCTGAAGAATTGAAATCTGTATACTCCAATTCCAGAATTACATCCTTCGGTGACAGTACACTCTGGCGAGGGTTACTCAATCTTTTTAATTGTTCCCATCGCGCAATGGCTTCAAGCTTTTCTAAAATTTGCGTCGCCGCACCTTCATGTGTCCGCTGAATCCCATAGATTAATTCTTTGGGCTGAGCAACTAATTTTCGGTAAATGGCATAGTGATCCTCATGCTCTTCTAATTGGTATTTCGCGAGTGGCGATGCCAGAAATTGCTGTTGAAATCGTTCTTGATTCCATGCCTTTTGCAGAGCAACGTTGATCTTCTGTGGAAAACCTTCGATCTGGACTGGTAATTTAGGAGCAAATAGCCCAACCAAATAGGGGATCCCTGGCTGTAAGTTTTCTCTACCACTTATGATTTTGACTCTTGTGTATTCTACTTCTACTCGAACCACCCTTGCCCAGGCGCATGGACTTGTCGTATTTTCAATCCGATAGATTGGAACTTCTTGGTCCTTAGCCGCCTCATTATCTAGGCCATGGATGGCACCGATCCCTACTCCCCACTTCTCCCCTCTGAGAGTTAATAGGGGGTGTCGAGCAGCGTTGGCCTTTCCCATCTGCAAAAAGCAGCCATTAGGATCAATCGCACCAGAATACTCTAACTGAGGCAACTGCTTATGACCGGAATAAGTTGCAACCTGATCTCTAAGTAAAGCATGCATTTCACCATAGGTAGGAAATCGGCCAGCCCAATACCCACCATTAAGCAGCTGGCATAGTGCTGTGGTAAATATTCCTCCCTCGTTTACAACTTCTCCTGCCAATTCCGTAGGGCTACATGCAGTTAAAGAGATATAATGAGCTGTTGGTAGGGAGACTGAACCATGCTTTAGGTGATCAACATATTTCCCATTAAGGTATGCCTTTAAAGGACGAGCTTCGTAAGTAAAGTTATGAAGACGAGCCTTGAATGATGGTTTTTCCTGACGGAATAGCGAACCGGAATGACAACAATCTAAAATTGCCACAAAATGTATGGGACGAGGAGGATCTTCTTTCGGATATTGTAATTCATGTACTAACCATCGCAGCTCCTTATCTGCTATGTTATATACTCCTGCTTGTCGACTATCCTGGCAAACAAGCACTTCAATTTGCCCATGAGGAACCTCCCATCCAGCATCTATAAAAGCTTGTTGGGCGGGCTCTTCCGAGCCATGCCCACTGAAGTGTAGAACAGCTGTATCACCGACCTTAAGATGGCTAAAATGGCTACGGAACGCAGTAATTATTCCATCTCTAGTGGCAGCTTCATTAAGAAGTACTTTATATTGTTTCTCCGGTATACCCAGCAGGGACTGCAGAGTCTTTTTCAGTTGGATCGAATCACTTACACATTCATTTAGATTCGGAATATCAGGATGAGCATATTTGTCAATACCAATAGATAAAACATGAATATTTTCACCAGAAAAAACTCTACCCTTCACAAGTTGGTTAAAAAAGGAGTGCTCGAGGGATGATAAATCTCCTAAGGGAGAAATTTTCGGTTCATCTAGATCGTCTCTTAAACCCCTTTCCTTCAACTTCCCCTCCTTACCACCCCACCAAGATTTGCTGATCCCTTTAAGTCTAAACAAAGGAGTTATCCCATTACTCCCCGTCGATGAAAAACCGATTGACCGCTGCTTTATCGATTCAAATGAGGTGGAACCGTTAAACTCTAATAGATCTGGTTCTAGATCAGTTTTAGCCTTCAAGGTAATTTGTCCACCTTTACCTTCAGCTACGATAACATGTCCTTTTTCCCCTTCTAGTACTTCAGTTACAATTACCCAATCCTTCTGCCATTGATCCCCCTCTCGAGGTTCATTAAATCTTTGCTCTATGACATCTGCCAATTTAATTTGATTGCGAATAGCTAGGGTTTTAGTACCATCAACCTTCAGCACGATCGCTCTTTCAGCAGAAAAGCTTAGTTCAAAGCCGATTTCACCTTCCCCTAAAAGTTTGGTTTGATCACTAGCGGTTCCACCGATCAGAGTCCGGATGGAAAGACTACTATCTGAGGAGAAATCTAGTTTACCTGAATTATCATGTACCTCTGTTTCAAATTCAATGCCTAGTTCAGTTAGATTGGCTATTCTCTTAAATTGATATCCTTCCAGAATACCAATATCCCCCAACCGGATAGGGGTAGTAGGGTGCCAGGTGCCAAAGTAATCAAACTTACGATAAATGGTTTTACAATAGTACTGAGCTAACATATCTGAATTGGTTTATGGGTATTAGTCCTTTATTCCAAGCTTAGAACTCTTAGATTTTTGCCTACCGAAGTAATTTTCAGCTAATTTCATGATCAAGTTCCAAGCCCCATAACAAGATCTAAAAATATTAATTTCCCCTTTAATGTCTGAAAATTAAATTTTAACTTTATTTGACTACATTAAATTAATGTAGCATTCTTGTACGTCTCCCTATGTAAGAACAATTCCACCTCTCATAACAGGACAAATCGTAAACTAAGAATATCATCTAGGGAAGAGGGCTCTCCGAATAGGGAGCATGTATTTTACTTAGGCAATACCAATTTAATGGCTGGTAGCTGTAAGAGTTATTCGCTTGCCTGTACACCTACCATCGTTCGCTAGATCAAACTAGGGATTTACTATTTGACAAGAATTAGTATCTCTGAATTTTATCATCTTTGAATTGTTAGCATTAATCACTGTTTAAAATTCAATACTATGTCGACTGAAACGAAAACCATTGCAGATTTCAAAACTGAATTCGAAGAACAATTAAGCATCTTACCTCGCCCTTTAAGAAATGCCTTGGCCTATGGTGCTACCCTTGAAAATACAGAAAGCTCTGAGGAAGAAGAGGAAGAAGAAACTGTTCCTCCTGGGAAAAAACGAAAAAAACAAGTCAGGCCAGAAGGGACTAAAAAAGGTGAATACTACAAGGAGGTACTTACTAAAGCAAGCGAATTGTCCGAAGTAAAAGAAACTCTTGTAGCACTCTTAGACTATGTCATGCAGCTGGAAAGCCAGCAATAAACGTCTTGAGAATTCCTTTGATGAAAAATAAAATAACTATAGAACTCATGATAGTGCCCAGATCTTTCCTTTGGGCACTTCCTTTTCTTCTTCTAACTTGCTGTTACATTACCCTCAAAGGGCAAACTAAAGAATTATATGCGCAGTATAATTTGAATTATGAGTTGCCTGACAGTATGTTAGCAAAGATAAATTCACTTAGCAGGAAAAAAGACAAAGCTACTTATCTACTCAATCAAGTCAAGGAACAGCAGTCGATTAATAGTAACTTAGCTTTATTCTTGATAGACCAAGCTCTGCCGTTTGCTAAAGGAAAAAGCTCTAATTTAGTAAGGGCTCAACTCCATTATTGGAAAGCTCATATCCTTAGTTGGCATAACCCAGAAAGCGCCCAACTCCAGATAGCTTTAACCGAGGCTCAATATGCGTTGGAAGAATTTCAACGCTTGAAGGTCACTATCTGGGAAGCTAAATCAAATAACATTATATCTCTCATTCATTTTTATCAGGAAAAATATGAATTAGCCGATGGCGCTATCAATGCCTCTTTTAGATTGATTGAAGATTCCCCCGCTCCTGATCTTATTTGGCGAGAGTTACAAAGTGAAGCACTACGAATTAAGGGTAACATCCTTTTATACCAGCTGCCAACAATTGATTCTAGTCTAACCTTATACAAAGAAAGTCAGACCTTTTATGAAGAGGTCAAAGATAGCTTACAACTTGCAGCTTTATTATTAAACCAAGGCATAGCCTTAGCTCAATTTGATACTACGGCATCTCAAGAAATCCATGCTAGTGCTGGAAGATATTACTTAGATGCGATCGACATATATCAGAACCAAGGAAATAAAGAAGATTTGGCCGTGGCTTACTTAGAGTATGCCACTTATCTAGCTGATATTTTCTGGCTTACTCAAGCCCCAGAAGATTTCAAGCGGAGTAACAGTTACTTATTGAGAGCGCTTAGCTTACAACCAACGAGAACCGCCGAGCTTTATTATCAATTGGGTAGTAACTACCAAAGCTTGTCCTCTTGGAATAGTAACCCTGAATTAGATGGCAAAGCCCTACTTGATACAGCTGCGATTTTCTATGATAGCACTATGTTACGGGCAATTTCAGAGGAAAACATTCCCTATTTCAAGTTAGCCACCGAAAGTATAGAATCCATTTGCCCCTTCCTAAAGAAAAAATTAACCTGCACTAAACTTCTGGAAAAAGTCAACTTCAACTACGAAAATATACTAGGCGCAGTTTTAGCTGTCAAAGACACCGTGTCTGTAATAAATCTTGCCTTCACAGATGAGCTAGCTCAACGAAAGCAAAGACAAATGCTTACTTGGACTATAGGCTCGGCATTAGGTCTTTTAGGAGGTGTCTCCTTTCTCTATTATAGGTCCCGCTTGAAGAATCTCAACAAAGCACTAGAAAACAAAATGGAGGCCCTTCGCGCCCAAATGAACCCGCACTTCATTTCCAATAGCTTGAATGCCATAGACTCTTTGATTAACCAAGAAAGAAATGAAGAGGCTTCCGAATATATCATTGACTTTAGTCGCTTGTGCCGGCTCGTCCTAAATCATTCCAAAGAAAAGTGGATTACGCTAGAAGAAGAAATTGAAACCCTAGAATACTTCATCACCTTGGAAAAGCTCCGACTGGGAGACAACCTAACCTATTCCATTGATGTGGATGATGAATTGAATCAGAGCGATATTCAAATCCCCCCAATGTTGTTGCAGCCCTTCGTTGAAAATGCCATTTGGCACGGGATCCAAAAAAAGCAAGCACCTGGACACCTAGAAGTAGCCGTTTTCAAAAATGCCCTTGGTCAGTTAGAATGCCAAATTACTGATGACGGGATTGGGCGAAAAAAGGCCCAGGAACTTCAGAAAGAGTCTGTCTTAGAACGCCAATCTTGGGGTATGCAGATCACGAAAGAACGAATGGAGGCTGTAAAAAAGATAGAGGGTTCGGTGCTGGAGATCTCCGACCTAAAGCCTGATGATCTGATGCCAGGGACAAAAGTTAGTATCAAATTCCCGCTCTTACCATTTAAACCAGAAAAGATATGAGTATCAAAGCAATTATTGTAGAAGATGAAGAACAAGGTATGCGCAATCTCTCCCTAAAATTGGAAAAAAGCTGTCCAGAAGTAGAAATTATTGGTAAAGCCCTAACTGGAGAAAAAGCTGTCAAGATGATCTCACAACATCAGCCACAATTGGTATTTATGGATATCCAGTTGGGAACCATGAGTGGATTTGATGTCTTAAGCAAGCTAACACACGTACATTTCGAAGTAATCTTTACCACCGCTTATGACAACTATGGCATTCGAGCGATCAAAGCTAATGCATTGGATTACCTAATTAAGCCCATCAAACCCAAAGAATTGAAAGAGGCAGTGCAGAAAGCAGCTAGGGTAATTGATGAATCTGGTCCGGTTAATAAAATCATCATCCCCATTAACAATGGTATTCAAGTTGTGCCAATCGAAGACATTCTCTACTGCGAAGCGGACAATACTTACACTAATATCTTTCGAAATAGACATGAAAACCGCAGGCTTTTAGTCACTAAACCACTGGCAGATATCGAAAGAAAGCTGCCTGGAAATAAATACTGCAGGATTCATCGGAAATATCTTGTAAACCTAGATTATGTAGATTCCTTCAAGAAAGATGATGGAGGAATTGTAGTTCTACATGACGGTACTGAGCTGCTTGTGTCTAAGGCACGTCGAGACGATTTTCTAGAGCAGCTTTCTAGAAATATGTGAGTACAGGTTTACTGGTCAGTTAAAGATCATTCCTCAAACCTGAGCAAGAGTAGACATTCAATTGTCTGGCCATCCCCGGCGCTTTAAAGAACTAGTTTAGAATGAAAGATTTCAATATCTCCTCCAAATCGATTGTCGCGACCTGTAAATAGTTAGGGCGTCCTC
>JABSSL010000151.1 GCA_013214355.1 Saprospiraceae bacterium
GCTAAAATAGCCATGCGTTGTGATTCAGTGAATTTGCTTTTTCGCATCACATTCTTTTTTGAAAGTTAGTTAATTTTGATCTAACTCTCTACCTAAAATGTGGTTGCGCTATTTGGGAAGAGGACAGGGTAGTGGCCCGTACCGAATGGTTCAAGTATCCCATCGAGGCGGAGACTGGACTTTATGGATTCTATACCTTATTTTCAAAAGAGAAAAAGTACTTGGGCGAGCTGATTATCCACTTTCCAAAATCCATCCACTATTGGAGAATGGATGATCCCAATCAAACCTTTATTAGAATAGTAATAGAGGGAGAAGCAATTGAAGTGATACCGGGCTTGACAATAGGGATTACTAGAGAAGATCTCTATTCACTATTGGGGGAACCCTTACATCAATCACAAGATTGTGTAGTATACAGGGATCAAAGTGGTACCTGCATTAGTATAAATTTACAGAAAGGGAAAGTAATAAAGATAGACTATGGATTGTTTAGTAAAACGTATTTAGATTCCATCAAATGGAGTACCGATGGATGCCATTGAAAAGGCAACTGCTGTTTAATGATAATCCTTGAGGCAAGGCCGTAATCTGCCATCCAGCTGATACAAACTAAACCAGTTTCTGGGTAAATAACAATGGAAAATGAAAAGAAAAAGTGGAATTTTCTTTCCTGAAAAACTATATCAAGGTGGATTACTCACACTTTATCCTACTTATCTAGAAGAGTGTATCAATTATGCATTACAAAATGACATTAAAGGTATTCGGATTGAAAGCTATTTTCATGACCTAACGGATGATAAACAACTCCGTTTCTTTCATCAGTTGAAGGAGATTACAAATCTAGAAGTAGATTTATCCAACTACGAAGCAGACAATTTAGACTTCTTATTTCCACTGGGAAATCTAAAGTCTCTGACGATAGGAATAAATACTAAAACAGTAAAAAATGTGGAGGGCTTGTATTCCTTGAAACACTTAACTGAACTTGGGCTGCTTACGACTGGACCTAGAGTCGACCTTTCACAAATCTCCTCCCTCGAAGAAGTAAGTTTTCATTGGGATAAGAATAGAGTAGTGGGTATAGCTGATTTACCGAAGCTCCAAAAATTATCCATTGATTCATTTAATCCCAAGGGTAAAAGCTTTCAGGACCTACCTGCAAATGATAACCTCGTCAGATTGAAACTATTCAGAGGGAACCAAAGGACATTTTCCCAATTTCCACTCTATCCAAAGCTTGAATCTCTAGAAACGGACTGTTATGGTAAACTAGAGGAGCTGAAAGGTGTAGAAAAACTAGGCGCTTCCCTGAAGCGGCTAAGAATGGAGCACAGTAGAAAAATCACTGACCATCAAGTACTTCAACATTTGCCACAATTGGAAACGCTAATGCTGTGGAATTGTGGGACAATGGAGGACCTATCATTTCTTAAGCAGCTAAGGAAACTTAAAATCTTCAATTTTGGCAAGAGCAATGTACAAGATGGAAATCTGAGTTCTGCTTTGTCTCATCCTGCCCTGGAATCTATCTGGTTCAATAACAAAAAACACTATTCTCATACGGAGGCGGAACTGCAAGAATACTTGGAACGGAAGTTTGGAACAGCAAAGGACAAATGAATCATGCTTGCTTCCAGAATCGTCTTAGTTGAAAGCTGCAAGATCCCTTCGGTAATTCAGGGCATTTCCCAGAAAAGCTGCTGAAATAGGGTAGTGGTTCTATCTACCAATACAGTACTCAGGAGGCCTGTCAAAATTAAATTCCTTACATTGGATCAAATCATCAAAGCAACAGTCAACAATCTCTCGAGGTTAAACATTAATCAAGCTGCTCAACATGATTTTTGGTATTTTTAGTCTTATTTGGATCGTCCTTGTTTCCAACCCAGTACTAGGCCAGCGTCTAGAAGTCAGCGCAAACGGGAGATTATGAAAAATTAGAAGTTGACATCGAAGAAAAAGAAATCATACAAGATGGAATAACCATTTCTATTCGGATTGTAAAGCCCAACAAGAGTAGGGAAGTTCTATCTGTCTTGATGTACTTTCACGGAGGTGATTGGATTTTAGGAAATGATTTTACCCAGGACCGTCTCGTCAGGGAATTAGCAGTTGGTGGAAATGTAGCAGTCGTTTTTGTTAATTACACGCCAACGCCAGAAGCCGTTTATCCACAAGCCAATGAAGAAGCCTACGCAGCAACTAAATGGATTAAAGCCAATTGAGAATCCATAGGGTTGAATACCAATGGATTAGGTTTAGGGGGAGATAGTGTTGGCAGACAAGGACAAATTGAAAATCGACGAGGATATCCTCGAAAATACACGCAAAAAGATGGAAACATTTGTGAAAATGAGAGAAAGGGTGTCATAATGCGCCCATTTTCCAACATATACCTTATTTTTTCTTGCTTTCTCCTCTTGATAGTGGGCCATTCTTTTCAACCGCTACAAGCCCAGCATACTCCGCACCAATCTTCTTTTTATTTTGAATCTGTGGATCTTCCTTTAGGGGAGTTTGACCGACATATCAATACCATTACGCAGGATTCTCTTGGTTTTTTATGGTTTGGCTCCCAGTTTGGCTTACATCGCTGGGATGGGCATCATCTCAAGACCTTTCGGCACAATCCAGCTGATTCTTCTTCCATCGCATCTGATTATGTGACTCATCTTTACGTTGCCAAAAATGGCCATTTATATGTGGGCCTAAGAGAACAGGGAATGGATCGATTCAATTATGAGACAGGGACTTTCCAACATTGCCTATCGCCGCACCTCGCGCCCGAGGTAGTTGAATATATCTTTGTATCTGAAATCGACGAAGATAAGGAAGGAAATATTTGGGTAGCCTCATCTGTGGGTGTGTATCGTTTTACGCCTAATTCTCAAGAGCTTAAATATTTTAAGGCTAGACCAGAAGATAAAAACAGCCTTAGCCATTTCTTTTGCCGTTCGCTTCATGTTGATAAGCAAGGCACGGTATGGGTGGGTACAGGGAATATCTGGTCTGAAGATCCTCGTGGTGGCCTTAATAAATTTCGACCGGAAACAGAAGATTTTGTCCATTACTTCCATGATCCCCTGGACGCTACCAGTCTGCACCATGATAAAGTGACTGAGATATTTGAAGATAGTAAGGGCAACTTGTGGATAGGTACTGGAAATGGAGGACTGCAAATCCTGAATCGAAAAAAAGGGACTTTCCAAAGCCTACAAAACCAGGCAAAATCTACTTTTAAGCTTGCTTCTCTTTTTAATTACGAAGATAAAGACCAACATATTTCCTTCATTTTTGAAGACAGCGAGCAAAAAATCTGGATAGGAGCCTGGGGAGGAGGTATTGCTTATTATGATCCGGAGAGCGGCTTCTCCAAAACCTATTTTCACGAACCGGAAAGTCCTTTGAGCTTACCTGAGCCATTCCCCTGGACCATGTGCCAAACGCAAGATGGTACACTCTGGGGAGCAACGACCGGGCCGGGAGAACATCTCTTTAGGATTCGGGAGTCCCTGTTTGAGAACCACTATTTTTCGGATCCCAATGCCGACGTTTACTCTTTTGCTGAATCTCAGGATGGGCGTATCTGGATCGGGACAGGTGGATTGGAACTAGTGCAATTTGATCCGCTGAAAAAGACTCTGGTCAAATATGACTATAACAAGATTCAAGCGCCTCAATCCAACCTGGATCAGCAAGTCCTGCCCAAAGTGCTGTTTTTGCCCCAGGAGTTACTGAGATATAATTTCAGAATGCTTGCTGATGAAAAAGGGAGATTGTGGATAAGCCGCCCTGGGCCAGATGGTTTGCTCAGAATAGACCCTCAAACGGGCGAATTGATGGCCTATTTGCATGACCCCGCTGATGAGCGTAGCCTTGGGGGATTAGGGTCCGTCCCCTTTATTTTGAAAGACAAACAGGATCATATTTGGGCAGTAACTTCAGAAGGCGTACTCAATTTGTATGATGAGGAAACAGATCGTTTCCATCGATTTCCATTTGTGGCTCCGAACGAAGGCCCTTGGTTCATTCGCATCATGCTTGCCAATGCCCGGGATGGAGGTATATGGATTGCAGCTTTACCAGACCCCAATTTCCCCAAGGTTCTATTGAGAAAGTTTAGTCCTGCGACAGGAACCTTCGAAACCTTCGAAGCTAATGTTAGCGGATATGATTCGTCCCTTCCATTTGGAGAGTTGAGTGGACTCATAGAAGACGATGCGGGCAGGCTTTGGCTGGGAACCAAAACCCATGTCCTGGATATTACACCAGGACATTCCACTCCAAACGCTTTCACGATTAAGGACCTTGGAGGACGCTTCTTCAAAGGCATGCAAATGGATCAGCAAAATCGAATTTGGTTATTTGGAGACCAAATCTACCTGATTGATCCCAATACCAAGGAGCACTTTACCTTCAAGTCGCCTTTTCCTTTGCATATGGAACCCACGAGCTTGGCTTGCGTATATCAGGATTCATTGGGACGTATCTATTTTGGCGGGGTAGGAGGGATACAAATTATCGATCCTCAACAAGTAGAGCATGCGCTAAAAAGCGAAAAGCTGGAGACCGTAATCTATGATTTTCAGCTGCTCTTTGATCAAAAAGGAGAACAAAGGGATTTTGCTTTGCTTCCCAACTCTCCAGCTGAAAGGACTATTCGCCTACCCTATCATCAAAATGCCTTTTCTCTACGATTTGCTACCCTGTTTTTTCGCGAACCAGAAACAAATCGATACCAATTCCAACTCAAACATTACGATCAGGACTGGCGTGAAAGTGGTCTGGAGCCCCTTGCCACCTATGTAAAAGTCCCACCAGGTACCTATGAGTTTAAGGTTCGGGGAGCGGTACGAGGCGGAGACTGGAGGCCCGAAAAAATAGTCCGGATACATATTTCTCCCCCTTGGTGGGCAACCTGGTGGGCTTACAGCCTATATGTCCTGATTTTCCTAGGTGGGCTTTATGCTTTTTACAAGTTCCAACTTACGCGCAGATTGGAAAAAGCAGAAGCTGATCGGATAAAAGAGCTCAACAAAGTAAAAGAACGATTATATACTAATATCACACATGAGTTCCGCACGCCCCTGACGGTCATTATGGGGATGAATGAAAAAATTGCCGGTTTCGAAAAAGAGCGAAGCCTTATTGCCCGGAACGGCAAAAATTTGCTTCGCCTTATCAATCAAATGCTCGGTCTTTCCAAGCTGGAGTCAGGCCAAATGAAGCTTACCCTCATCCAGGCGGATATCATCCCTTATTTGCGATACTTGACCTCCTCCTTTCATTCTATGGCCCAAAACAAGCAAATAGCACTACACTTCCAATCCAAGTTGACTTCACTTGTAATGGAATATGATGAGGAAAAAATCCAACACATCCTTTATAATCTATTGTCTAATGCGATCAAGTTTACACCGGAAGGGGGAGCAATCAGGGCAACAGTCTCCGGCTCAGGGAACCAACTCAGCCTCCGCATTTCCGACAATGGCGTCGGCATTCCGCCAAAGCAACTCCAACACATCTTCGATCGCTTTTACCAGGTAGATACTTCCAGTTCTCGAAAGGGAGAGGGAACAGGAATTGGCCTCACCTACACCAAGGAATTGGTAGAGTTGATGGGAGGCCGGATCGCCGCTGAGAGTCGTGAAGGAGAAGGGACAAGCTTTACTGTCTCGCTTCCTGTCAGACAAGATGTGACGAAGCCTGAACAGCCAGGTGATTATGAACAGACTTCTATCAGCGAAGCGGCACAAAAAGAAGAGGCATTATCATTTCTTCCTTTAATCAAAAGATATCAGGAGGAAAAACCAGTTGTGCTCATCATTGAGGACAATGAAGATATCATTGTTTACCTGGAAGCTTTACTTCAGGCCGATTATCAGGTTGAAAAAGCAATGAATGGAACGCTGGGCATCGAGAAAGCCATTGAGATCATTCCTGATATCATCATTTCAGATGTGATGATGCCTGAAAAAGATGGCTATGAAGTTTGCAAGGAACTGAAAAAAGACGAACGCACCAGTCATATCCCCATAATTTTGCTTACCGCAAAAGCAAGCACCGAAGACAGGATTGAAGGTCTGAAAGAAGGCGCCGATGCCTATTTGACAAAACCATTTAATAAAGAGGAATTATTTGTGCGGCTCGAACGACTGGTCTCTCTTCGAAAAACACTTCAAGCCACCTATTCGGGTAAAGATCATTTTGTGCGGCAGGTCATGGCCAATGCTAAACCAAACCTTGAAGACCGGTTCTTGAAAAAACTGATCAAAGTCGTCCAGGACCGTATCGATGATCCTGAACTCTCTGTCAATCATTTATGTAAAGCCGCGAAATTGAGCAATACCCAGGTCAATCGCAAACTTAAGGCGCTGACCAATAAAACCCCTTCCCAATTTATCCGGTCTATTCGCCTTCAAAAAGCATTGGAATTGCTCGAAAATTCAGATCTCAACATCTCTGAAATCGCTTACGATGTCGGATTTAGTGATCCAAACTACTTTTCCAGGTCATTTTCTGAAGAATTTGGCTTTGCACCCAGCAAAGTTCGTAAGTGATTCATTTTCAATTTTTTACATAAAAACCTGAAGCATTTGTGCAAAATAAATGCTAGACTTTTTCCTGCTCATGTGGAATACGTGAAGGTTTTGGGGAATAGGTGAAGGGACCTTTGACAGGAACCTGGCACCTTGCGTGTGTTCAATCTGAACTTCCATGATTAATAAAGATTCGATTATGAAAAAGTCAATAAAATTGTTTCTGTCCGCATCCATAAGTGTGCTATTTCTGCAAATTCTTTATGCACAACCTACTGAGTTAGTAATATCAAATCTTGACCGGGTTAGGGGTTGTTACTGGAATGGCAATGAACTCTACTACTCAACAACGACCCCTTCCCCATACATTTATCGACACAGGTTCTATGGTTATAACGGAAGCATGGAACCACCATATTATAATCGTCCCTGGACAAAGATTAGTCCAACAGCTGAAATTAGGGGCTATAGTTACTTCGTGGATGATAGTAACCGATCTGTTGAGTCCTATGTAATCTATAATGAAGATGGAGACCACAAGACCTATGTGCACTTATTTATTAATGGGCAAAAGCAACCTCCCCGGCCCCTTTTGTCAAACGCCGATTTAATTCGTGGATGGTCTTGGATGGGGGGTAACAAGGCTACCTATTTATTTGTATCAAATGGAGAGACTTACTTTGCCCGTCAAACTTTCACTGGAACCGATTTTTTACAGGACCGGGTCATTTCCCACTTCAGAGATACAGATGCAATGAGGGGGTGGAGTTTTCATGAAGGATTGAAGTACGCTACATATATTGAAATTGTAGATGGTAAAGCTATTCTGAATGTTGCTCCGGCAAAAATTGAGAATGGTAATCTGGTAATGCTAGGTACCCAACATCAGGATTTTTATGACAATATTGAAGGTACTTTTGTACAAAAAAATGGAAAGCCTCTGATAAAAGTAGATCGCGTTCCAGGAAATGAAAATCGGATTACCATCACCAATCATCAATCTCCTGTTCCCGTTATCTATGAACGGAACCAATCTGTCAATCCCAATAAATACATCAGAACACTTTATCCGCCCGTAGAAATCACATTCACTAGTGCAAACTCCTTAACCTACAAGGTTCCTGATGGACCAAGTCCCATAGAATACACCCGTACTATTCCTGGTAATTTTCTCATAAAAAACCGATTCAGGCACAATGAGTATCTCACCATGGTCAATAATCAACTGTCGAAAGGCCCTAAGCCCTCCAATATTTTAGACGGTTTGTGGAATATCATTCCTGTGGATGACACCTACTTCATGATTAAAAGAGCCGGAACAAGTAATGAATACCTGCACATTTCAAGGGCCAGATTAAGCTGTTCCACTTTACCAAATGATGAGAATTTTAGATTGGCTCATTGGAAGAAATCCTATACAGACAGTGGCTTTTTGCGTATTGTGAATCGCAAAGAACCATCATTGAGCATAAATACAGAAAAGGGGCCACTGGTCGCAAGTTACGTTCCTCCCGGTTATTGGACATCCCAATGGAAATTAATTGACAAGGACGAATCGGGTACCCCTTACATCGATGGATTGAATAACCCTAATCCTTTTATCATTCAAGGTAAATGGATTCCGCTGGGGAGTACTTGGTATTTCGACATCAGGCCAAACTCAAAAGGATTCTGGATCCAGTCTTTTACAATTGACGGGACCCTACGTCAATGGGAAGGAAATTTTATTCAGAGTGCCGACAACCCCAAGCTCTATTACAAGGAAACCAATACAATAGAAACTATTGAATTCTCCAGCAATCATCACTTCACTCATACTGTCTATGAAGGTGATACAGAGTTTACCAGAATGGCGGACCCTTATCCAACCTTTGCAAACCCAGCTTCTGCCAAACCAGATGATGAGATCAATATCGTATTTAAACTTGATGAAGATGAACAAGCGGGTGTCCTGGCCTTGGCAAAAGGTGAAACTGGAGATTTTAGTCTTGAGGATAAATTCAAGACAATTGAAAACCAATTAGGTAACTATCAGGAAGGACAAGGTGTAGATGCAGCTAATCAGCTATCAGCTCAATTCTGGCAAGACAGTTGGGACACTTTTCTCGAAGCTACTGATGCTGGCGGTGGCGACAAGAGAATCACAGCCCTGGTAGCCGGAGGTATTTTGTTGGTAAATGCCTTTGCCCAACCTTTTATTTATGCAGGAGTCGAATATAATCTAAAGGTCTTTGTGGTGAATATGACTGATAAGCCATTAAAAATAAGTGATCTGCATAAAGCGCAAGGGTCTTACATCTACGGTCCGAAAAATGGGGTCATTCCAGCCAAGGTTGGAGATCAAGCACCAGCTAGTTTGTTAATCTTCAGCAAAGATCATGGATATAATGGGGCAATGGGGGCTCTTCAGTTTGGTGCATATGGAAATATGCCACTAATCAGAGTTGGCTACGCTATTCCTTATAGAGACAAGCTCACCATCCACCGTGAAAATGTCTGTGGAATAAATATCGGGAATGCCCAGTCCGAAAGCTTGTCTAAATTTTTCTCTGACAATATAGATGCTCATACAGGAGATGGTGTTGCCACGACTTCTACAGATTCAGGTAATCTGGAAATATTCACTTCCATTGAAGACGGTACTGATGCCACAATGTATGTGGTCATAAAGGAAAAGGAATAATTGAAATAGTCATCAGTAACTTGAAAAACCAAATGGTAAAATAGAAGAAAGCCATTCCCTTTTTCGAAAGGATGGCTTTCTTAACAAAAATCTAAAAAATGAAACAATTGAATATTTTCGGCGCATTAATTTTCATTATTTTAACAGCTTTGTCTTTTTCTAATCCTATCAACGAAACCTTCCCATCCGATACTTCAAAGCAGGTCATTTCCATTCATCAAATTGAGCTAAAGGAAAATATTGACCCAAATGAATTTGAAACATTTGTGTTTACTGAAATGGTGCCTTTATACGATCGAATCAAAGGGCTACAGCTTGCCTTAGCAAAAGGAGATAGAGGAAGTAGAACAAATAAGTATGCCATGATATTGACATTTGATTCTATTGAAGACCGCAATAGAATTTTTCCTCATGACGGAGAATCTCCAGAGGATTGGGGCGATGACAAAATATGGGGAAAACTTTTTTCTATGTCATCTGGATTTGGAGAGGACTCTTCCTTCACAGATTATGTCTGTATATCCCAATAATCTGTTTTGTTCGAAAATAAGCGAATAAGAAAGCCGGCAGCAAATAAAAGCTAGCATGTCAATAGCCGCTAATTGCGGCTATTGCATCTAGCCGAATCCCTATCGGCAGGTAATTTGGAGGGGAGGATAATAGCTGATAAAAAATAAACGAAAATGCCAACTCTTTCTTGGATTAAACAATGAGGAAGCTCTTCTGCGGATTTTGCCCAGGCCAAAGCCGTTGACCCATGGGCCCTGTTTTTATTTGTGGATATACTGAGGGAGAGTTAGAATCCGGACAAGCCAAAGGTTTGGTTGATGCTTGTCTGGCTAAATATGTTGATGACTTAACTACAACACAACACCATTTGCTAGTGATGAAGCGGTTTAACCAGTTGTCAAAAGAAATTGAAGGGCTTAAAAATGATCTTTATTCTCAAAACAACGACCATTTCCTTAATGGGCTTAGCTAATGAGTTCACGAAAGGGCGTAAAGGAAGTAAGATATCGATAGCAGAAGCAAAAAGATCATTGCTAAAGCTCAGGATACCGATGGAAATATCAGTAAATCCGGAAAGAAGACGCTTGCATTCATTTATTCGAAATATGAGATTACTGAGGGAGCTGCTGAATTGATGCTTAACAGTATTTTGAAAGAATAATATGCTATCCAATGTGCATGGAACCATAGGCCTAATTGAAAAGAGGCCAACCGAGAACAACACATGAATTGTCAATAGCCTCCATTCGCCAGCTACAGCGTTCATGCGAACCGTTCTCTCCAAGCAGAAAAAGATCCTTTGGATAAACTGATGTCCAAAGTAAGGCGGCTTCTTCAGGTCCACTAGTTGAACAAAAGTAGTCATTGCTGGAGGCTCACAGCAATCCAATCAGCAAAAACGATCCCTTTTTTGATAGCTAACCATGGAAAGATATTCAGTCCAAAATTAGAGCCCTTTAACTTAATAATTGATTTTTCGGAGCACAGCTTACAGGGCGGACTCAAGTAGTGCGACAATAGATACTCCAACTTTTTGGCTGCGATTTTAAGCGCCATACCTGACTGCCGTCCGGCAGACTTCGTTACTCAGAACCTTGCGGATCGATAGGTGCTCGATTTTACTGCCTTCTCTGGCCCCGAAATTCGCTACCTAAAATTTTACGACTACTTTTGTCACCACTACTTCAAGACTCTAACTCCTCCTCTAACCAGCTTCCATCTAGCAATCATACCTATTGGAGAAGCCTGTCAAAATTAAATTCCTTACATTGGATCAAATCATCAAAGAAACAATCAACAATCTCTCGAGGTTGTAAAAGATAAACAGCAGAAATTTCAAAATACAGTACGATGCCTAAGGCCATAGATCAAAAGGACAAGCAGTTGAAAAAGCAGCACATCTTAGATAGTGCCGAGGCAGTATTGAGACGACAGGGGCTCAACAAGCTAAGTATTAGCGCTGTAGCCAAAGAAGCCCGCCTAGCACAAGGTACTTTGTATTTATACTTCAAGGAAAAAGAAGAGATCATTGCACAATTGACGGTCCGTTCGAGAAAGCGACTCTTGCAACTCTTCCACGACAGTATCAATGCCGCAGACAATCCTTTAGAGCAAATTCGAAACATCTTGTATGCTAGTCATACCTTTTTTAAGGAAAATAAGATATTTCACGATCTAGTATCCTTTTACGAAGTGAATGCGGAGCAAGAAGAACCCCAAGAATTGCAACAGGCTAGTCAGAACATCTCGGCATTAGTCGTCTCCGTACTAGATCGCGCTAAAACACAGGGGCTCATCCGATCAAATCTAAATGCTACAGAATTTACCTACATGATCTGGGGAATGTCCAATGGCATGGTACAATTAGTAGATCTGCGAGGGAAAATGCTGGAGAAAGACCTCAATAAGTCACCAGATGAAGTTTACACAAGTTTTGTAGATTTTGTTATTGAAGGAATGAAACCTACCAATCCCGCCTAAGTTTTCCAATCTAACAATTACAGTCTGTATTTGCTTAATGAACAGCGTTCATTAAGTAGTGAAGTTGTTCGGCCTTTACCTATTACTGTTCAAATTTTTTGAAAAAACAGCGTTCTTCTATCTGTTTGATAATCAATTGTGTACAAGACGTACTAAATTCTATTTGAAATTTCTGGCTAAAAAGTAGAACAAAAATGAACGACGTTCATTTTAAATACAGTTGTTACGGATCCATATGGCTACTTATATCTCAGGGCTATATCGGATGCGGTCAACTCAATAGCTTCCGGTTTCCGGAAACTCAACCTATTAAATCATTTATAATGAATAGATTAGTGCCTTTTGTAGGCTTACTAACAGCCACCTTATTGTCAGCGCTATTGGTAAGTTGTAGTGCTACCCTGCCAGATGAACGGGCCTCAGTAGAAGCGGGAGTGAAGCTCCCTGAAACCGATCCAGCACTCATCCAAGCGGAAGATCTGAAGGTCTTCGAGGTAAACCCACAAGCCCGCCGCATGACGGCTACAATTAGTGGACGGGTAATTTCTTCTAATACGACGCAGCTTTTCGCGGAGGTGCAGGGAAAAGTAGAACCATCATCGGCGACCTTCAAAGCGGGAATGAATTTTAAAGCTGGAGCAAGCCTAATCAGCATCAATGACACCGAATTTGAATTAACGCTAGAATCGCAAAGGTCTTCTTTCCTAAACGTGTTAACGGGGATACTACCAGACATCAAATCGGATTACCCGGCCAGCTATGAAGGATGGTTTAATTATGTCAGTAATTATCATGCCGGAGTGCCTCTTGACTCCCTGCCTCACCCGAACTCAGTAGAAGAGAAATTTTTCTTGACCAGTCAGCAGGTCTATACCCTGTATTTTCAAATTAAGTCTTTAGAAGAACGACTAACGAAATATCAAATAACTGCCCCTTATAGCGGAACCGTAATAAGCTCCAATATCGATATTGGAAGTTTAGTCAATCCTGGACAATCCCTGGGGACTATTGCGAATCGTTTGCAGTACGAACTAGAAGCGGGGGTTCCCTTGCAACTCGCCCAGGACTTAGAAATGGGAACAGCAGTAACCCTCTACAGCAATGAGGTAGAAGGAACCTGGACTGGACGAATAACACGCATTAACAATATAGTCGATCCTTCTACCCAAAACATACCCATCTATTTAAAGCTTAGCGGAAAGGGACTACGGGCCGGGATGTACCTAGAAGGAAAAATTGCCGCCCAGCAATCGGAGGTAGTCAGTGCCATTCCAAGTACGGCCATGGGACCAGACGAGAGCGTCCTCCTCCTCAAAGACCATGTCATCACCCGAACCCCGATCAAGGCCATCGATTACATTAAGGATTCCATACTAGTCTCGGGTTTGGCACCAAAGGATCAAGTCATTTTGAATCAGTTTAATATTCCAATGGAGGGGATCAAAATAGAGTAGTGCCTCCCGTCCCGTTCTAATAGAGCGGGGAAAACACGCTAACGATAGTCCCATAGGTCAAAGCAGCAGGGCCATTAGAAGTCAGAAAAGAATTGCCTGCCGGCAATGACAGGGAAGACAGACTATTGAGTCCTTCTTAAAACCTAGGATGACGGATCTCACAGCGAGGTAGTCTGTTCCTTCATCTCTCATAGTAAGTTAAAAATTAAAGATGGAAAACATCATAAAATCACTGATACAGAAGCCACGAACCGTAGACATCATGGTCGGGCTTATCATCGTAGTTGGTTTAGCCACACTGGCCAACATGAGATCTAACTTTCTACCCCCTGAGCCCGTAAATTTTGTCGCCGTTACGGTAACCTATCCTGGAGCCTCTCCACAAGAAGTAGAAGAGGAGGTAGTAGATAAAATTGAGGATAATTTGGACGGCTTAAAGGGGATTGATCGCATCACTTCCAGTTCCCAAGAGAGTTTTGCTAACATTCGAGTTGAACTCTTAGAAGAAGCCGATCCAAACGAAGTCTTGCAAGATGTCAGCAATTCCATTGATAAAATTACCAGTTTCCCTGGTGGTATGGAAACTCCCGTGATTTTTAAAGAAGAAATTTTAAACTATACTATGACCCTTGGTCTAGTAGGAAACGCCAGCCTCAGCACGCTAAAAGACCACGCCAAACACTTTAAAGATGAGTTAACCTATTCTCCGGATTTATCCCAGGTATTTATCAGCGGTTATCCCGAAGAAGAAATAGAAGTCCGTCTACGTGAGCGTGACTTAAGCGCTTACGGTTTGACCTTTGCCGAAGTGGCTAAGGCTATCCAAAGCAGTAACATCAAAGCATCCGGTGGCAAAATAAAAACGGACGAACAACGGATATTAATTCGACTAGATAATCGGGCCTACTATGCCCAAGGTTTGATGAATACAGTAGTCAAGGCCAAGCCAGATGGGAAATTAGTAAGATTGGGTGAGGTAGCAGAAATTGAAAACAGGTTTGCCGACGAACCCAGCGGAACACATGTTAATGGCAACCCCGCTGTTATCTTGAAAGTCTTCAGTAGAAGCGAAGAAGATATCCTCGCCAATTCAGCCTTTGTCAATCAGGAAGTACAGCGATTCAATGCTCAACACGAAGGAATCAACATTGAAATAATTGAAGACCGAGCTATCTCCCTATCAGATGCGATCGGCACCCTGCGAGACAATGCCTGGCAGGGGATCTTATTGGTATTACTTGTATTGGGGCTATTCTTGCATCCCAGAATCGCATTCTGGGTGGCCTTCAAGATTCCCGTAGCGCTATTAGGGATGTTCATTCTTTCCGTTTTTTATGATCTGACGATAAATCAAGTCTCCCTCTTCGGTTTGATCGTGGTATTAGGCGTAATTGTAGATGATGGGGTAGTGGTAGCAGAAAATATCTATCAGAGATTTCAAGCAGGTCTAAGTCCCCTGCAAGCCGCCATGAAAGGCACAACAGAAGTCTTTCCTGCTATTTTGTCGAGTTTAGCGACGACAGCCGTAGCCTTTTCTCTCTTCTTCTTTTTCGACGGCCAGTTAGGAGATTATTTCTCTGATATCTCCTTCGTCGTCTGTGCCACGCTATTTATTGCCCTATTGGAAAGCATGCTCATTTTACCTGTACACATAGCCCGATCGAAAGCTCTAGATCGCAATGCTAAGTCCTGGAAACTTACGCAATGGACCAATCGATCCTTGCTGGTCTTCCGGGATAAGATCTACAACAAGCTCACGACCGTCTCCTTCAAAGCCCCGCTCATAGCCATTCTATTGGTGTTTGGTATAATGTATCTCACCGTCGGCGCCTTAAACTCAGGTAAGATCAAGAGTACCTTTTTCCCTACGATAGACCAAGACGTGATAACGGCCAAGTTGGAGTTGCCTTTGGGCACAGACGAAAGTCGCACCAGCGCGCAATTGGAGAGGATGGAAGAAAAAGTGTGGGAAGTAAACAAAAAATACGCCGCGCAACGTAGCGATGGAAGACAAGTCGTCAATTATGTAGAGCGGGTGATTGGTCCCAACAGTAACGAAGGCTATTTGAACATCTACCTGTTAGAAGGAGATAAACGAGGAATACTGTCATTTAAAATAGCCGATAGCATTCGCGAGGCCGTCGGACCCATTCCAGAAGCTCGAAACCTGTCTTATGGAAGTGTTGCTGCTTTTGGGAAGCCTATCTCCATTGCTCTTGTCGGGAGAGATATGGACGATTTAAGCATAGCCAAAAATAGGGTACGGCAATTCTTAGAGGAAAAACAAGACCTGAAAGACGTAACCGATACCGACAAATTAGGTATGCCAGAAATAGAGTTGGAGCTTACCCCAAAAGCTAAGTTTTTGGGGCTATCCGAAGCTGTGGTATTCGATCAGGTGAGAAGCGGATTCTTTGGCGTAGAGGCACAACGTATACAACGAGGAGATGAAGAAGTAAAAGTCTGGTTGAGATATGCCGATGCAGACCGGAAAAGTCTCGCAGATCTAAAGAAAGTTCGTTTACCACTACCAGATGGTAGCAGTTATCCAATGGAAGAGCTAGTCCGCTTCAACCATAAACAAAACCGGTCGGTAATACAGCACCAGGGTGGGATCAGGGAAGTGAAGGTAGAAGCGGATGTAGCCAATCTATTAGTTTCAGTACCAGCTATCTTAGCCGAAGCAGAAGAAACGGTACTGCGAGATATACAAAGTAAGTTCCCCAACATTAAATACACATTGGAAGGAGAAGCACGTCTCTCCGCCAAAACTCAAAATTCAAGTCAGGCACCGAGCATGATGGTATTTATTGTCATCATTGGCATTCTGATGCTGAACTATAGATCGATCAGCAAGACCTTAGCCATCTTAATGATGTTACCCTTCGCTTTCGTGGGAGTGGCCTGGGGATCCTTTCTGCACAATATCCCGGTAAGTATATTTTCGGTCCTAGGCATGATAGCTCTATGGGGAATACTTATCAATAATGGTTTAGTATTAATATCGACCTACAACGATAAGCTGCAAGAAGGTCTGTCGGTTTTGGAGGCACTAAAAGCTTCCGTCAGTTCCCGATTTAGGCCGATTGTATTAACCACCATTACTACTGTTTTTGGGTTGGCACCTTTACTCTTAAACAACTCCATCAGCGCTCAATTCTTAAAACCAACAGCCATTGCCATTGCCTATGGACTCATCTTTGGTATGGTTCTAACCCTATTCTTCCTACCCTCTGTAATACTATGTTTTGCTAAGCTGAAGTATTACTTCAATCGCTACATCCGCCGCTTGAGGGACATCCGGGCCGCTGACTTAGATATTGTCATTCAGGAAAAGCGAAAGGAATTGATCTAAAGCTAGCGAACCTTCGGGAGCCCATCTACTATGGGCTATCAGAGGGGAAGACTAATCCATTGATTACCAAAAAATAGACCAATGAACAGATATATTTTAGCTTTATGTACAACGCTAGTGTGTACCGTGGTAGCCTGGGGGCAAGCCGTACTCAGTCTAGAGCAAGCCATTGAAAAAGCCATCCAACAAAACCCTTCCATTCTCATCCAGCAGAAGGAATCGGTCATAGCTGATAATAATGTATTTCGAGCTAACGCGGGTGGATATACGGTCCTCAGTGCCATTGGCGGTGCTACCTATCTCAACAACTTTGCCGATGTAAAACTGCGGACCTTCCAACCCGATCCAGCATTTATCAGGGTTGATGAATTTGGCGTAGAAAGCCTGACTGCCAATCTTGGATTGCAAGTCGATCACCTGCTGTACGATGGCGGAAGAGTAGCCCAGCAATTGAACTTACTCAAGGGACTTTCTGAGGTCGAACGTGCCAAGCAAGAGGTACTCGTCAACCAAACTATACTGGGCGTAGCTGATCTCTACTTGGAAATTCTCAAACTACAGGACCAGGCTACCTTGCTGGAGGAGAGCATAAATAACAGTGTAGCTCGAATAGAGAAAATGAAAGACAGAAAACAATTTGGTAAGGCCAACCAGCTGGACATTTTAAAGCTCCGAACTGGATTGGTCGAAATTAGGTGGTTCTAGTTTTTCGAACTTCACCATTTTGGGATATTATTTCGAGGGACGGGACATATATACCGTACCCAAAAGGCACGGTTTTACCTGGATTCATGGCTAGGGATATTTAACCCCTAACGGGGTTTTGTCTCAAGCTTGTTCAACTCCAAGCAGTCAGTGCTAGCGCCTGTCACAGCGTGACAACATATGCATAGCCAGATATATAGGTAGGATTTTCGTGCATTTATGTCTACGGTTTATACACAAATCATGGGTCCTTAATTAAATCCTGAAGGGTACAAAAATCTTTGAAGCGTTTCAACCCTCGATCCATGGTAATTGGTCCTGGTGGTCTTT
>JABSSL010000152.1 GCA_013214355.1 Saprospiraceae bacterium
CCGAAACCTTGAATTTCTACGAATCCGAACCTATTTATGGGTTTTTCGGTACAGGTTTGGGGTCATTCCCGTCATTTTTTTGAAAGCTGCGTAAAAAGTGGTTTTTGAAGAGAATCCAGCTTCCAGTCCCATCGCCAATAGGCTATAATTGTCAAACTCTTCATTTGTGATCATTGCTTTGACGGCTTCCACCCGGTAGCGATTAATGTATGTTGAGAAATTGTCGCCGGTGATGGTATTGATAATTTGAGAAATATAGCTCGGGCTGATCCCTAACAATCCGGCTACTTGTGCTCTATCTAAGGTATGGTCAAGATATATCCGTTCGTTGGCACAAAGTGCTTCCAGTTTTTTGAAGTATGAATTTTCTGGGGTTAAAGTGGCCGTTCGCTTTTCGTTGCTTACCGAAGGCTGTGTTGGGGTGACTAGCTTGCTGGGACCTGACTCCCATTTCCTGATCAAAGCCTTTATCTCTTCCTGGTCTCTGGATAGTTTGAATCTAAATATGCCTACGTAGGTGATCCAATGGATTAGAAAGGCTGCACCCAGGGCGATCGTTTTCATCATTGAGGAAAAGGCAATTAGGGAGAATAAGGCAAAAAATATAGATAAAACCCAGGACGTCATGATGATAAAAAAACAAAACCAGAGTCGGGTCAGCCACTTTTTTTCTTGGATCCTGGCGTATTTAATGAAGGTATAGGCGTATAGCAAAACACCTGGAATGAAGAACAAGATGAGGAGGAATAGAAAGAGATCGACCACATCGACAAGAACTTTAAATAGGAAAAATGCACTGTCGAAATCAATAACTATGTTCAGCAGACTAAGGCCAACCGAAATCAAATGAGGAACAAATAACCACCATCTATTGGTGGAATGCCTAAACGGATGTTCTACCTGATTAACAATGAATAGGAGTATCAATACCGGGAACAGTGCCCCTGAGCAGAAAGCATCGACCACACGCAACGCTAGGCTTGTATCGTAGGCTTCTGTCAACTCTGAAGCCAGGCTTATCAAAGAAAAGGAAAGCCCAATTACGGCGTATGCCAAGTATTTATTGGCATCACTCTTGAAAATTGGTGACTTAAGAATAATCACTCCCAACATGATCCCCTGGAAAATGCCAATGCTAAATAGGGCTAGTTGTAATGACAATATTGTGGGTTTTTAATAAAGTACTATTTTTTATCTAGTAAGCTCGAAATTACTTAAATATTCAGGCTCAATTTCCAAATCAAAAAAAATTTACTTATCCCATTTTGCACCGTTTCAATGCTTCCTTTGTCAAAACTAGCCCTTATCGTTATAAAATCTTAAGAAATACAACAAAGTCAACACAACAAACTGTTTAACAGTAATTTACAGGTGATTTGTCTTTGAACTAATCTGAAATACGTAGGGTTAGTTACTGAAAATCATCCGCATGAAAACTCTCTCGAAAACAACAAACCTCTACCCTATCCTATCGGGTTTACTTTTACTATCTAGCTCTATTGTAGCACAGCAAAATTCCATTTTTGATATCATTAATTATCAGGAGGTTATAAAGATCAACTTAAGTTTTGATTTAAGCAGCTTGCAGGAAAACAGGCGGAACAAAGAAGCCTATCCAGGTAGGCTCAACTTCACGGATCAGAGGGGAGAGCCACAAAGCTGGGAAGTGGATATGAGTCTGCGTGGAAAATTCCGCAGGCAGCGCTGCCAAGAAATGCCTCCGCTAACTATTGATTTCAGTAAGAAAGATCTAACTGAAGCGGGTCTAGCCCCCTTTGATGACCTCAAGCTAGTAACGTATTGTATGGATAACGATCAAGCGGCTCGGGAAGCATTAATCCGCGAATACATTACGTACAAACTCTACAATCAACTGACAGCAATTAGTTTCCGGGTACAGTTAGTCAAAATGACGATTGAGGACACCCGGTCCGGGAAGAAAATCACACAAATGGCTTTCTTGATCGAAGATACCGCTCAACTTCGAGCTCGCCTGGGCGCGACCAAAGTCGAAGGCATTCGCGTGCGGAACAAGATGGAATTTCAGCCTCATCCTTTGCGTTTGACTACCTTGTTTCAGTACATGATTGGTAACCAAGATTGGGGCCTAACCATCTCTAAGAATATAAAGTATCTGATGCGAGCAGGTAAGGTGATTATCGTTCCCTACGATTTTGATTTCTCTGCTCTAGTGGGTGCATCTTACGCCATGCCTCCTAAAGAAAGTCTGGATAAACCCCTTACCTATGGACGGGCCTATTTAGGTTTTGAAGAAGAGGAAGAAGATCTGCGCGTCATCTTTAATGAGATGCGAAACAAAAGAAAAGAGTTACTGCTGGTGATTCGGAAATGTAGATATTTGAGAGCTAGCGTAAAAAAAGAGATGGAAGCCTATATTAACTTCTTCTTCGAGCATTACAAGGACTTGGACTTTAGTAGAACGCTTTAGCTGATATCCCAAAATAGAAAATGGGTAGGGGGCTCAATAAGATTCGCCCCCTACCCTATTTTGGTTCTTTTCGCTCCTTAAGCGCTTAGCATATAGTTGCTTAGGCTTCGCAGCTGGAGCAAGTCACGATATTTGAAATGAATTCTTTCGAAACACTTTGACTTCGTTGATAGTACAGGGTTTTCACCCCTAGTTTCCAGGCCTCTATAATCAACTTATTCACCTCCTTTACTGGTAAGTTGTGGGGGATATTCAAGTTAAGGCTTTGGGCCTGGTCAATGTACTTTTGTCGAATCGAGGCTTGCTGAATGACCTCCAATTGACTGATTTCCTTGAAAGTCTTGAAAACTTCCTTTTCGTCAATTGTGAGTCCATCTAAATGTTGGACGCTACCATGATTCAACATAATGCTACGCCAGGTTTCTTCCGAATCTAAGCCCTTTTCGATCAATAAAGCTCGTAGGTATTTATTTTTACGCATGAAATTCCCTTTAGCCAAGCCCGCCTTATAGTAATTGCTGCTAAAAGGTTCTATACCTGGAGAAGTCTGTCCTAAAATAGCGGAAGAAGAGGTGGTTGGCGCTACTGCCATCAGCGTGGTATTACGTCTTCCATAGTCCTGCAGTACCTCCGGCTCACCATAAATATTAGCTAGCTCTTGACTTGCTGCATGGGCTTGTTCACTGATTTGACTGAAAATTTCATTTGTCAGAGATTTGGCCCGCAATCCTTCAAAAGGAATCATATTGCGTTGCAGATAAGAATGCCATCCCAATACGCCTAAGCCCAAAGCTCTATGTCGCTTAGCGAAGCGGTTGGCTGCAGCTAGATAATGATTACCTTCTGTTTTAACAATAAATTCTTGCAGTACGGCATCTAAGAAGTAGATCGCTCTACGAACGGCATCTGTGTCTTTCCACTCATCATATAATTCTAAATTCATGGAAGATAAACAGCAGATAAAGGACTCATCGAAGTTAGACGGCAAAGCAATTTCTGAACATAAATTGCTAGAGTGGATCGTCATATTTTTGTCCTTGTAGACATCAGGCTTGAAGCGGTTGATATTGTCCGTGAAGAACAAGTACGGCAATCCTTTCTGTTGGCGACTCTCCAATACCTTAGCCCAAATCTCTCGCTTCTCTCGGTCGCCATCAATCATTTCTTGCATCCAATAATCAGAAACGCAGACCCCAAAAAACAGGTTTTGAATCGGATTACCAATGTTCTTGATATCTAAGAACTCCTTGACATCCGAATGATCGATATCCAAATAGGCTGCGAAAGCTCCTCTGCGTACTCCCCCTTGTGATATCGTATCCATGGCAGTATCAAAGAGCTTCATAAAACTCACCGCTCCACTGCTCTTTCCATTATCCGTTACCGCGCTTCCTCTTTCTCTTAACTCTCCAAAGTATCCCGAGGTTCCGCCCCCAATTTTGGTCTGCATAATCACCTCCCCTAGTTTGTGCGTAATGCCTTCAATGTTATCCGGTACATGCACATTAAAACAGGAGATAGGAAGCCCTCTTTCAGTCCCCATATTAGCCCAAATGGGCGAGCTTAAACTCATCCATCCCTTCTCGATCATTTCGATGAATGGCTCGGCCATTTCTGGCTTGTACAGGCGCTTCGCTGCGGCAGTGGCAATCCTTTCAATAGCCGTTTTTACCGTTTCCCCCTTAAGTAAGTATCCTCGATTTAGCATGTTTTGGCTCTCTTCATTGAGCCACCATAATCTTTCCATTTTTATCTTTTTCGTTGAAGTTGTCTAAAATCAAATCCCTATGTCCTGCTTAGATTGGCAGTCAGCATTAAAATAAATCATCAGCCGTAATACTCTTATCGTGCTTGGTATATTCTACGGGCCGCTTCGCAAAGAAATCATCCAAGGTATTGGCAAACACCTCCTCTTCAAACCAGGCCATAGGTTGATAATTGAACTCTGAAACGTAGAATAATTTCTCTAAACCAATCTTAGTCATACTATCATCTACTCGAAACTTCATGAAGTTGAGGAGATTCTCCTTACTGATGTTGTCAATTTCTCCCCCGGAGAAAATCCAGTCCAGAATTTCAGCTTCCACCTGAATAGAATTGGAAACAATACTGCGCAATTCTTCCACTGTATCGGCATCAAAGAAATCTGGGAATTCCTGGCGGATGGTATTGACGATATAAATACCCGCATTAGCATGCACCTGTTCATCGATGGAAGTCCAGGCAATGATATTACTGATGTTTTTCATCACGCCCTTAAAGCGGGTGTAGGAAAGAATGATGGCGAATTGGCTAAATAGAGATACATTCTCGATCAAGATAGAGAAGAGAATCAAGGAAAAGACGTATTTCTTTTTATCCTCAGATTTAGTATGCGCTAGTGCTTCTGACAGGTAATCAATCCGCTTACGGATCACAGGAGTTTCAATCAGTGTTTCAAATTCACTATTGTAACCTAATACTTCCAACAACCTAGAATAAGCCTCCGAATGACGGAATTCACACTCCGCAAAGGTACTACCCAGGCCATTGAATTCTGGTTTGGGAAAATGATGGTACAGGTCTCCCCAGAAAGATTTAACGGCCACCTCTATTTGGGCGATGGCTAATAGACTTTTCTTAACGACCTGTTTTTCGTTATCGTTTAAATAGGAATGAAAGTCTTGTACATCAGCTGTGAAATCCACCTCTGAATGTACCCAGTATGATTTATTGATGGCGTCGGTGAACTGTAGAACTTCGGGGTACTCAAAAGGTTTGTAGTTGATGCGTTTTTCAAAAATACTCATGAATGAATTATTAAGAAGATCAGTAAATAGCGTAAGATTCCATGGCCAATGTGGCGATTGACCTGGTCTTGACATAAGTCTTGTTAAAATTGCGAACTGGCTGTATGCAGGTTTAAAGTATAGCCATAGTAACCCAGAGATAAAGAGGTGACAAACATCCCTTGTCTATTACATGCTAGAACAGATTTTCCTTGAGGAAATTCTTTATGATGTGTTACAAATGGAGGATAAAGATATCAATAAAAGCATTCCTTTGCCAAAGAAGTTATCAACAAGTGTTAGTAACTTTTCCACATCTATCTTGGAAAGCAGAGTGTTACTACAATAGGTAGAAAAAATGCCCTATTCCCAGTATTTACAAGCTATTCAGCCGAATCCACTTTTTCTGCCAATGAGTCCACTAACACATGATGTATATCTAAACTAACAATTTTGGCCCTTGCAAACGGGTATAATTCTCCCTCAAATATATCACCTCCAGGGCCTCTCAATTCTCTTCTCCTCAGCGATCCACTGATAGCCCCTAAACAGTAGTCACCAATCAGAACTGCAAGTACATTGTTAAAGACTAAGTATAGGCTGCTGATTTTCAGTCGTTAACTCTAGTTTTGGGCTCAGTAACCGAAATAAAAGTCGTTGTGAACTTCTTCTTCAGCTCCTACAATGAATCAGACGTAGAATGATCAATAAGACTTTGGTGCTACAATTTTTGAATAAGAAGGTTGGGGAAGATTAGGGAAAAGGCAATGACAATCATTCTCCGTCCAAAATGGCTTTAACTTCATCTAGCTTAGGATGTGTAAATCCCTTGGCCTCTAACTTTTTCAAATCAAATTGTAAGGATGCACCCCAGCTTAAGAATTTACTTTTCCGTTTATTTCGACACAATCGAAACAAGGGCAGGGCTTCCTGGTAACGATTTTGGAATAGCAGAGCCACCGCTAAAGGTGCTTGAGCGTCACCTAGCTCTGGCGCAAGAGCCAGCCCTCTTCTGGCATATTTTTCTGCAGACTGGAAGTCTTCTGCAAATAGTTGGAGTCTAGCCCAATTACCGTAGGCTGCGGCTAGCTTTTCGGCAACCCTCGGGTTACCAGGGTGTTCTTGGTGTGCTGTCTGCCAGTGCATTAGTACTGCCTGTTGAGGTCGCATCTTATCTCTCTCATCTTTTTCATTCTGCACAGCTCGTACTAAGCTTTTTGCCTTTCGCTCCCAGTCTGCAAAATCTGGGTCCGCCTGCTCAATGCCGATGCTTTTAATGACTAAGTCAGCAATTCTCCGCGAGGAAGCTTGAGCTGCATAGCGATCGCTAATCTGCATGGCTTCGAGGAATAAAGGCTTAGCTGCTTCAGCATCCCTTTTTTCCAATAAAAAAGAAGCCAGAACCACAGCCGATTGCGCTACTTCAAGCACATACTGGTCAACTCCTTCCCTAGCGGATAACCTACTAATTGCTAGTGCTTTGCGATACCATGCCTCAGTTTTCACCTTATCTCCTAGTCCATGATCATAAATCGACCCTAAAGCGTTGGCAGCCCTGGCTACTTCTACTGAATATAAGCCCGGCTCTTCGGCAGCCAATTTTTCCCAGACCTGTAAGGCTCGCAAATAAGCTGAGGCAGCTTCGTCCCACTGCTCAGTCTGGTAAAAGAGATAGCCCTGACTGATTAGAATAGTCCCCAATTCTACTTGGTAAATCACTGGATTTTCTAGACTTAACTGCTCTCTAAGGGTCAACGCCTCCTGATAGGCTTGTTCTGCTTGCTTAAACTTTCCCAACTGTACAAATAAGTATCCAAGGCTATGCTGGGTACTCGCGAGCAAAGGGCTATACACAGCTGGAGCACCCTCCGCTAAGCGTCGTCTCCTATCTAATGCAGTCGATAGATAGTCTTGCGCTTCAGGGAATTTTTGCAAAGCAATGCTTAAGGTCCCTAAATTATGCTCAATCGCTGCTAGATCTCCTTCGTAAACTGAGGGGTTATCCTTGCTTAGTTTCTGGCGCGTACTCAGACATTCTAGATACAGTGCCTCGGCCTTAGTTAGCTTTGCCTGTTTGCGATACCATGTACCTAGGTTGCTCTGACTGGTAGCAAGGGCTGCTAAGTAGGTGTTGGGATCAACTTGACTCAAGGCTTGCCTAATCTTTAAGGCTTGCAGTAATAAGGACTCAGCCTCCTCGTTTTGCCTGCGTTCACTGCGTAATATCCCCAAGTTTTCTAAAGTGATGGCTAAATCCGCTTGATAAGTAGGTGGTCCTTTTTGAGCCAGTTCTTTTCGAATTTGAAGTGCTTCTGTATAAACGGCTTGAGCTTAAGCAAACTTCCTTTGAACCCGGTAGACATTGCCTAGATTATTTTTTAGAACTGCCAGATCAAAGTAATGATACTGTGATAAAGTATCTCCTATGTTTTTCCGATGCTCAATCAGTTCTAGGTAAATTCCTTCGGCCTTAGCGAGCTCGTTTCTACCTTGGTAAATGACGGCCAAATTGCTCTGCACAAACAAAGCATCTAGGGAATCTCCTGCTGCCCAAAATGCTGCTATCGCTCCTTGATACTGTTCAATAGCCTCGTCTAGCAGCTTGTGATGTTGCAAAAATAGAGCATATTGAAACTGATTCTCTCCTCCCCTATCACAAGCAAGAGATTGTTCGAAATAGTGCTGAGTGGAATCCACCCAGTGTATGTGTTCGCGGCGAGTTTTAGTGATCTCTGCCTTGATGAGCCATTCTTTGGATTTGATCTGCAACAGACTATCTACATCGGTTATTTCCTGCTGTAATCCTTCTCTTCGTTGAAGTAATCTATCCGTTTCCCTATCCATTTGAGCACTTTGTAAGAGCGCATCCGCACCACCGAAGTTACCTGTCTGGAACAAAACCTTGGCCTCACGCAATCGTTCAGAATTCAACGGAATCCGCTCAAAAGTTCTTGCCAACCGAATGACATCTTCCTTGAATACGTCTAAGCGTTGGCGCGCTGCTTCAAATTCCTGGGCCCGTTGATCTCTGTCCTTACGGATGTAGTCCACCAAAGCTGTGTTTCCTGCTGCTAAAGCATCATTGAGATCTTTGTTTTTGGCGGCAAGGATTTCTCTAAGGGATGCTACCTCGGTTTGCAGGGTGTTGAATTCCTGAGATTTGGGCAAGACGTTTTGGGTGATGTGTTGCGTGATCTTAATGTCGTTACCGGTACCAGTAATAACATTACCTACTTTAGCCTGATCGCCGATGCTAACCTTGGCTCCTTCCATTTGAATATTTTGGGCTAGTAGGGTCACACTAAGCAAGCACAGCATTGTACAAAGTGTACCAGTTTTCATATTTGGGCTTCTATTTTAGGTTGTTTCATAGCTATTAGAGAGGATCTCTATTTGTCCTTTCTAACTTCTGCACTAAGATATTCTACTTTTTTAAAAAGTGTGTGGATTTGTGGAGAGCAGGCTTGTCGTTGAGCGCCCTGGCCTTGCAAGGATAATAGGATCACCTAATACCAGTCTGATACTTTTTTGCTCTCCCCTCTCCTACTGCAATTTCACCAAAAGTAAGGTATCCTCCTTCATTTACGCTTGCATAGGCCCGGACGAAAGCAACCAAAAATTTAGTATCCAAAACCACACTAAGTCTTTATTTTGTAAATTGCCCGCTGCTTCAATTTGAATGAGGAGCAAGACTGAAGCAATCCTCAAAGTAGCAGGACTTCCCCGATTAAGCTCTAACCCAGGCCATCCGATTACAGATAGGTATGTTTATCAGACAGATTTACACGAAATATCGCAAGCCATGGATACTAGCTTTGTGCTGGTTGATAACCCAACCTCTCTTCGCTCAGCAAGAGGAGGTTTTCCGTAATTTGGATATGAAGGAAGGGCTCTCACAGGGCACAGTATTCACCATCACACAGGATGAGCTAGGACATATGTGGCTGGGGACGCGGGACGGATTGAACAAGTATGACGGTTATCAATTTACCGTTTATCGCCATGATCCGCAGGAGTCCACTTCTGTAGTAGGTAATGATATTCGGGTATTGTACTTCGATACCACGCAACATACACTTTGGATAGGAACCCTTCAAGGTTTGAGCAGATATGACGCTGCCGTTGACACCTTCCATAACTACAGAGAGTCAGAAGGCCTATCCTCCAATTCAATCCGCTGCATCCAAAGAGATTCTAAGGGGAGACTATGGGTGGGTACTGCTGATGGACTCAACCTCTTGCAAGAGGATGGCCAAAAATTCCGGTCTATACCATTGGACTTTCCCGCTAATATCGACGGGGAAATTATTGCGATTACGGAAGACAGCAGAGGAAGCTTATTAATTGGAGTAGATAATGGGCTATATGAACTCATAGAACAGGGTGCTGATCGTTTTTCGGTACGCCCCTTAGTTACCAAAGATCAGTTCTCCCTATCTGACTATCGCGTACAAGCCATCCTGGAAGGTGAACCTGGACAATTATGGATTGGGACTAGAAGTGGTGGTGTGTATCTATGGGATCGCCCATCCAATGATATCAAAGTCTTCCAGAATGAAGGTGGCAGCTCAAATGCCTTAGGTAGTAGTGGAGTTCGGGTTCTCGCCAAAGAATCCAATGGGATGATCTGGATCGGCACCTTCGTGGGACTGATTCGATATAACCCAAAAACGGAGGAATACCACCACTTTTTTGCGGATGATCAAAACCCGATCCACCTTCGGAGTAGATCCATCCGATCCATCTTCTTTGACCAACGAGGAGGCTTATGGATCGGCACCTATCATGGAGGGGCTAGTTATTATGATCCGGCCTTGAGTCGTTTCCGACATTTTGAACATTTGGCTAGAGGGAACAGCATCAGCCATAATGTAGTCAGCTCCTTTCTCGAGGACGAAAAAGGTAACTTCTGGATTGGTACAGAAGGTGGAGGGCTCAACTACTTCAATCGGACCAAAGGTAGATTTACTACCTACAGGTTTCGTCCGGAGCAAACCGATGGTATAAGTGGTAACAATGTGAAAACCATCATAAAAGATGGACCTGGACTTTGGATCGGAACTTTTAGACAAGGGTTGAATTATCTTGATCTAACAACAAAAACATTTCGCCATTTCAAACACGATCCAGAAGCGACCAATTCACTTACCAATAATAATGTCTACAGTTTACTAAAAGAGGATAATCTGCTCTGGATAGTAACTTATGGTGGAGGACTGAATGTGTTGGATTTCAACACCAACAAATTTAAAGCCTACCAAGCCGACCCTTTCGATTCTCTGAGCATTAGTTCAAATAATGGGAGAGTAATTTTTAAGGATAGTCGAGATCAACTATGGGTAGGTACGGAAGACGGATTAAATCTCATGAAGAGATCCTCCATTCAGGATACTAGCCTGCAATTTCAGTGCTTCATTGCAGATAAGAAGATCTATGCGCTGTATGAAGACGAACGCCAAACTTTGTGGATCGGGACCTTCTCCAATGGCTTATTTGCCCTGAATTTAGACAATCTGAGTATTCAGCAATATACGGAGGTAGATGGGCTGCCCGGACGCGCTATCTTCGGTATTGAACAAGATGAGATGGGAAAACTCTGGTTGAGTACCAATAATGGTTTATCAAAGCTGGATAGAGACAATGCTGTGTTTACCAACTACAATTACTCCAATGGTTTGCAAAACCTGCAATTCAATTACAATGCCCACTATCGGACGGCGTCCGGGGAATTGTTATTTGGCGGGTATAATGGATTTACCCTTTTCGAGCCTGCAGAAATCATATCTGATTCCTTCACCCCGCCGCTCATCTTTACCGATTTGAGGGTATACAATGAAAAGGTAGACGTAGGAGATAAGAACGGGCTCCTCCCCAAGGCCTTAAATGAGGTCGATGAACTCACTTTCAAATACAATGAGGCTATTTTTTCCATTGGTGTAGCTGCCCTAGATTACTTTAACCCCAGTAATGTGCAATACGCTTATAAGTTGGAAGGGCTAGACAATGACTGGAATCACAAAGTAGGACTGACGGAGGCGAGTTATACGATCCAGCGGCCTGGTAATTACCTGCTGCGGGTAAAGGCTAGTAATGGCTATGGGATCTGGAGTGAGGAAGAACGACACATGAAGATAAAGGTATTACCTCCTCCTTGGCTCAGCCCGATCGCCTATGTGATCTACTCTATAACCTTTGGCTTGATCATTTATGGAATCTGGTATTTCACTCGCCTAAGGCATCGTCTACGTTTAGAGCAGCTAGCTAAAGCCAAGGAGAAAGAACTCAATGAAGTCAAGCTCCGGTTCTATACCGATATCACCCATGAATTTCGAACGCCCCTAACCTTGATTCTGGGTCCCATCAACGAGCTCATCGATCAACACTCCAGTAGTGGAAGTTCCTCCCCATTGTATTCCGTGAAGCGCAATGCTGAAAGATTATTGAAGCTAGTTAACCAGATTCTTTCTTTCCGAAAATTGGAATCGGGACACGAAAATGTTGAAGCTCAACAAGCTGATATGGTGCCTTTCCTACAAGAAATCTACAGTTCTTTTGAGGAAACGGCCAAACTTAGAAAGATTCACTATGCTTTTCATGCTTCAGTACCTGAGGTAGTAGCCTGGTTTGATCCAGAAAAACTAGAGAAGGTAGTCTTCAACCTACTCTCCAATGCCTTCAAATTCACTCCTGATCAAGGGGAGATCAAGCTAGAAATTGATAAGAAGGCTAATACACTACTGATCCGCGTTTCCGACAGTGGAAATGGCATCAAAGAGGAACTACACGAACAAATCTTCAAGCGCTACTACGAAAAAGTTGCTATTCCATTCTCCAAATGGAAAGGCTCCGGTCTGGGCCTTGCCTTATCCAAACAAATGATCACCCTACACCATGGTAAGTTATGGGTAGAAAGCGAAGTAGGTCAAGGTGCTACTTTCTTTGTAGAAATCCCGCTAGGTAAAGAACACTTTAAACAAGAAGAACTAGTGGATGGCCAAATTGCTTTACTACCCCTCTCACCCACTATCCAAGAAAATATAGCGCTAACGCCCAAAAAGGAGTCTAGTACCTCTCCTAGTGGTAGTTCCCACCCAGAAGATGAAGCACCGGCCATCCTCTTGGTAGAGGACAACATCGAGATTCTCCAGTATTTGGAGGAAGTATTCCAAGGGACCTATCGTATCGCCACGGCTGCTGATGGACGAGAAGGCTTACGTAAGGCTGCTGAATTGAACCCCGACCTAATTATCAGTGATATTATGATGCCCAACATGGATGGTAACACCCTATGTCAAAAAATAAAAGCTAACATAAAGACCAGCCATATCCCCGTTATCCTGCTCACCGCTCGGGCGGCACAACCTTTTAAAAACGAAGGGCTAGAAACCGGTGCTGATGACTATATCACCAAACCCTTCAACCCAAGTGAGCTGCGCTTGCGTGTCCGCAACATCATTCGAACTCGAAAGATCATCCGAGAAAAATTTGTTCGGGTGATGAATTTCGAGCCCAAAGAGGTGACCGTTACTTCTGCGGATGAACAGTTCTTGCGGAACGCGCTGGACATCGCAGAAAAGCACATAGAGGATTCCAATTTCACCGCTGAACAATTTGCATATGAGTTAGCTGTAAGTCGCCCCTTACTTTTTACGAAGATGAAAGCGCTAACTGACCAAACACCTAACAACTTCATGAAAACGCTTCGCATGAAAAGGGCTGCTCAATTGTTGGGACAACGAAAATTGAACGTATCGGAGGTGGCCTATAAAGTTGGATTTCGAGATACACGCTACTTCAGCAAGTGCTTTCAAAAGCAATTCAATAAAACGCCATCTGAGTACATGAGTGACGCTTAAACAAGGTATTTACGCGCATATTTTACGATCGTCTCTCCAATATTAGACTTTTATCCCCCCTCCTCTAAGTAGTTTTGCTAGTGCATCTACTGCTAATTTCCAAATAATATTTAGCAAGGTGACCTTATTGCAAAACAAAACGTATGACACAATCTTTAAACCTGCTATCTTATCCTTTCCTTCTATTACTATTTTTTGCGAGTGGTCTATCGGCGCAGAGTGGTATTATATCAGGTAAAGTACTGGATGAAGACGGAGGATCCAGCCTGCCTGGTGCTAATGTGTACCTCGAACAAAATCCCACTGCCGGTACTGTGACAGATATTGATGGAAACTTCAGTTTGACTAATGTTCCAGTGGGGACACAAGTCGTCGTCGTTTCTTTTTTAGGGTATGAGATCCAAAAAGTTAATGTTGATGTAACTGCCGGTAAACAGTCTACGATAGAAGTTACGCTTTCACCGACCTCTGTTTTGGGTAAGGAAGTGGTGGTCACCGCCCAACTACTGGGTCAAGCTAAAGCCATTAACCAGCAATTGAATTCTGAATCCATTGCCAATATCGTAGCCGCGGATCGGATTCAGGAGCTACCGGATGTTAACGCAGCCGAAGCAATCGCGCGATTGCCAGGTGTTTCGATCAATAGAAGTGGCGGGGAAGGACAAAAAGTGGTGATCCGTGGGGTGCAGCCAAAGTTTAATGCCATTACTGTCAATGGGGTGCGTCTCCCCTCAAATTCTAGCACAGACCGCTCGGTAGATCTCTCCTTGATCTCTCCAGAATTGTTGGATGGAATCGAGGTGTTCAAGTCCCCCCTACCCGATATGGATGCAGAATCCATCGGCGGAACCGTCAACCTGAAACTTCGCAAAGCCCCCAAGGAACTAAAGCTGCTAAGTCGATACTTCTCAGGATACAATAACCTCAATAATGACTACAGGGATTACAAAGCCCTCCTTCAAGTGAGCAATCGCTTTTTCAACAATAAATTGGGGGTAGTGGCCCAGGGGAATATTGAGCGTTTTAATCGCGGGGGAGATTACCTAACCAATAGCTGGGGACAGGGAAGAACAGATCCTGAAACAGGGATCACAGAATTCGAAGGTCGCCAACTCCGTTTCGAGGATCGACAGGAGATTCGACGCCGCTGGAACACCAGTCTCAATCTCGACTACGACCTCGGAAAATCCAGTATTTCTGCCTTTGGATTATATAGCAAGACGGAAAGAGATCAGTTCCGTATGCAAAATGTTTATGACCCAAGTGCTCCGAGTATCTTATATAACGGGCGTGTGATTGATAATCAATTGGATTTGTATACCATTTCCTTAAGCGGTGATCACCAATTCAATAAATTTAGCATCGACTGGAGTGTTTCCAGCGCTCAGACGGAAGGCTCTACTCCTTTCGATTTTATAATGGAATTCCGGGATTTCAAAAATCCTTATGATGCAGATCTTAACAGAACGGGCCATCCCAAAACCTTTCTAGAGGCAGGAAATCCGGATCTACAGTCTGCTTTTCTCAGAGAAAATGAGTTTCGTTCTACCAATACCCAAGAAAACACCCAGACCTACTTCTTGAATCTAAAGGCTCCCTTCAAACTGGGTAAAAAGATTGGCGGGTATTTTAAAGCAGGAGGAAAATTCTTTGCTACACAAAGGGAAAGAAAGGTCTCTATCCAGGCAGAGAACTTCTATTATCTGGGCGGGTCTTTCACACAAGAAGCAGCAGCGCGCTTTGGTGAAGGTTTGATCTTCTCAGCTGATAATTCCAGCCTAATTAGTATTCAAAGTTTTCTAGCCGCATCAAACAATGATATCGACTTCAAAAATGAAGAAGGTACTGAGGTCCTATTTGATGCTGTCCTAGACCCTGACAAAATCAGTAACTGGTACGACACTCAGAAAGACATTTTAAATAACCACCGACGTGCCCTCGTCGACAATTATGCAGTAGACGAAACGGTATCAGCAGGCTATGCCATGATCAGACTTGATTTTGGAGACAAATTGACCCTGATTCCGGGTTTCCGCTACGAATACTCCGACAATGAGTACACTGCTGGTATTTCCTCGATCAATGGTGCCTATGGAGTGAATGGTTTTTTCCAGGATTCTGTCACTAATATCCAGTATGGAGAATTTTTACCTCACTTACATATAAAATATCAAGCCTTGGATTGGCTTGATATTCGAGCCTCCTATTCGAACACACTGGCTAGACCTGATTTTTCCTTTATCACCCCTCGAGCTCAGATCAATAATACCAGTACAATCATTACTGCTGGCAACCCCAATCTTCGGCATGCTCAGTCAGAAAACTATGATGTGTTTGTGTCTGCTTACAAGGGTGGGCTAGGCTTATTTACCGTGGGTGCATTTTATAAAAACATCAACGATATCTTCATTCCCTGGACAATTCAATTGGCAAACCCGGATTTAGCCGAAGCCAATGGTTGGCCCAACAATTCTGGGTATCAACTAAATTCCTACACTAATCTGGCAGATTCCAGAGTTTGGGGCTATGAATTGGATTTACAAACTAATCTAAGCTTCCTTCCCAGTCCTTTTAATGGCTTTGTGTTTAACATCAATTATGCTCGCTTATATTCAGAAACTCAGGTATTCTTCCTGACTTCAGAGACCGTACTGATCAACCCTTTCCCCCCTATTTTTGAAACGACATACACTACCAATGAGCGGCTAGTAACCATGCCGAGTCAGTCGCCCCACATATTCAATATGTCTCTAGGATATGACTACAAGGGATTCTCAGCACGTGTTTCCAGTGCATTTCAAGGAACCAAAGCCAGTAGCTATTCCCTGAATAAGGACTTTGATCGATTCGACTTGGAATTTTGGCGTTGGGACGCCTCGGTCAAGCAGAAAATTGACAAATACTGGAGTCTATTCCTAAATATCAATAACATCAATAATCAGCAGGACATTTCCTTCACCAGAAATGAAAGTTTTATCAACACCATACAGACTTTTGGTTGGACCGGTACACTAGGGCTACAATTTAAACTCTAGTTCCAGCGCCAAATTTCCTTCACCAATTTTAAACTCTAAATGTTTTTGTATGAATCAACTATACAAATGTAGTTTCATTGCCCTATGCCTATTGCTTTGTGGTCAGATCAATGCCCAGCGCTACGTACTGATTGAAGACAATGGGGATCCCTTCGTACCCGTAGATATCTTCCCTGTGATCATGGGCGATACCACTGCGATGGGAGACAGAAACGATAATAACACCATCTATCAATTGGCAAACGGTGCGGTTTACATTACCTCAGGACGTTTGGTTAATTCTTTGGACTGGCCATTACACATTGAGGCGCAAGACCTGAGCAACACGAGTACTAAACCTGTCATTACCCGTATTCCTAATGCTTCTGGTACTTATCCAGATATTATGCGGGCGGAAGGAGATGTCACCCTAAAAAATCTCTGGATCATTTCAGGTGAGAAAGGACCAGATGAGCAGCATGACTGGGGCAAAATCCGTATCATGAGCCCTGATACAAGGGTAATTGTAGATCATTGTATCATTGAGAAAGACCGAGGTGGATTCGTACAAATGCGCGCCGCAGGCGTAAAATGTTACATTACCAATTCCATTCTCCGCAACGGAGGTAATCGTTTCATCCTACAAGGAAACGGCCGAGGAATAGATGCTCGAAACTTCGCTATGGATACTTTGGTTGTCCGTAATACAGTTATTCACAACATTATCGATAGAGTCTTCCGCAGCCAAGGGGCTACCGAACCTCATAATTACATTGAGTTTGACCATTGCACGGTATTCAATCAAGCAGGACGACATGGTGCCTTCCAACTCGGAAGAGCCTTGACGGTGAAAATTACCAATAACCTCTTAATGAATCCGATTATGCTGGGTACCTCTCCGATCTATACGGATGAGCAAACCCAACCTGATAACGATGCCCATAAGGTGTTCACGATAGATACTTTATACGAAAATACCAGTTTTACTTTCGATGCTAACAATGTATTTTACACCCAAGATGTATTGGATTTCTTCGCTAGCAACGATACCGTTAGCCGTCCTGCTGTTTACTCTGACCTAATTGCACAGCAACTAGGTAGCAGTGCTAGTGACACTTATTTCGAGGAAGTAGTTACACTAACCAATATCCCGACTAGTATCCTACCCTATGTACAGGACTTGTACGCCAACCCTATGGCCGAAGACATGTTTGACTTCGTCGTAGAAGATATTGCGGTGGCCGGAACAGATCTGGACAATGGTAACTTATTCGATTTTTCTGCCTTCGAACCCTGCTACGATCCTAGTTCGACCTCAGCCTCCTCAGATACCAAGGGCGGGGCAATTGGAGCAGTGGTGTTTTGTGCTGATTTAGAAGAAGGAACGGAAGAACCAGCCGATGACTTACGTTATGTACTGATCGAAGACAATGGCGATCCTTTCACACCGGTAGATATTTTCCCGGTCATC
>JABSSL010000153.1 GCA_013214355.1 Saprospiraceae bacterium
GGTACACGCAACAGCAGACCTCGGGGGTACGCCTGGGCTTGGCCGTCTCTCCCCCGCCCGTTGTTGGTTTTTTGATCCACCACTAACCAATAAAAAAGCCCTTCAGCTTTTCTCCTGAAGGGCCTTTTTAGGCATAGCATGAATGATGCATGAGGTTTTATCCCTATAGATCCATGTTATGGGTAATTAATTTTCAGTATCCAGGTACACAAATCGCTCCAGGCGCGCCAATTCTTTATCGTCAACATATTTGCCAATTTCACGCCGAAACTGTTCTAGGCTAGCGTAGGGACGGTACTCCTTAAATTCGTGTAGCATACGATCACCGACACCAGGAATGGCAAGTATCTCCTCATCTGTTGCGGAGTTAAGTGCAACGGGTACAAAGACATATTTTTCGTAACGTGCAATCTCATCTTCATCGACGTATTTTCCCATTTCTCTTCTGAACTGCGCAACTTTCTTGTACGGACGATACTCCTCGAATTCATGCGCCATTTTCTCCCCTACACCTGGAACCATGAGGAAATCTTCCTCGGGAGTAGTATTTAGATTTAATGGTACAAAACATACGGTAAATAGAGCCTCCATAGCTCCTTCTTCCATTTCACCGATTACCGCTTGAAAGTCCTTCATGCTAAGAAAGGGACGACCTGCCGTGATCTTTTGAGCCAAAGTTTCACCGATTTCAGGTAAGGCAGCTAACTCTTCGGCCGTAGCTAGGTTAGGATTGAGAACAGCCAGGGTTCCCGGGGCCTCTGGCGGAGTAGCTTCCTCCTGATTTTCCGTGGATGTTTCTTCCTCCGCGGCTTCATTATTTCCACCACCGCAGGCAGAAAACATACCCATAATTAGTAGTAACCAAATTAAACGTTGCATGGTGTTTTGTTTGTTAATATTTGTGAGGTAAATGGATTGATCATTTCATAGTATAGGCCCAGCCTAGCAAACCTGTTGCTGCCATACTCCCTGGAGCAAGCACCGGCGTGGCACCCTTGAGCGTTTCCCAAATCAATTTAGTGCCTTTCATGCTGGGATACATCTCCATTTCAAATTCCATGTTGCCCTTGTAGTGCAAGGCAAAACCCAATATGCCACTCACTATAAAGAACAGCATCACACCTCTCAGAACTTGCTGACTGACTTTAGATCCTGTAGCAGCAAACCAGGAGAAGGCGACTAAAGCTAAGCCAATCAATATCACTGGAATCAATTGCCAAGCATCCTGGGTATGTTCCAGTAAAAGAAGTTCGGCTCCGGTGCCCAAAAGACTCAACAAGAAAGCGGCAAAGAGTATCTTTTTCATGATAAGAAAGCTTAGTATCTAGTATATAAAGATAAGTATTTCAAGCACTTTGCTGACCAAATCTTCTACAGGATACTAATTTTCCATTCAGGTGATAGGAGCTATGGAACCACTAGGATGGAACAGCTATGCTAGGTACTTATTGGGGAGTCTGCCGAATTAGAGTAGCCATTCATTTACTTTAAGATCAAAAGCTACCCTTCCGGCTATCTCAAAATTGCTTGGGCCTACCATCCCATGCTGGGATACCACGTGGATGTCTTTTAACAACTCTTGCAGTTTTACGCCATTCCAAATCGAAGACCCGCCGCCGATCTTATAGGCCTGACTGATGATGGCAGAACACTCTTCCACGGCATAGGTAGAGGCCAGGCGGAGTTCACTTTTAGTTTTGGCAGAAATGTTACCTTTTTCTGCCTCGGTCCAGTTTTTGCGAACGTTTTCCTCCAACAATAATTTACAGGAATGATATCGCGCTTGCATGAGAGCGATTTTTTCGTGAACTATCGGTCGTTCCGAAAGCGATCGCCGGGCACCATTGGGGACTTTTTGTTTGGATAGTCGAATAATCTCATCAATGGCCCGCTGTGCTAGACCCAAACCCACGGAAGTGACTCCGGTGGATAAAGCCCCTAGAAAGGAAAAACGGTATAGCGTATCATCGATGTGGGCTTTTCTTACCGGGAAGGGCATCCAATAGCCATCAGGTACCAATAAGCCTTCTACCTGGTAGTCTATACTGTTAGTACCATTAAGACCTAAAACCTCCCAGTTGTCAATGAATTGGACATCTTTAGGATTGAAAAAGGCAATGGCAGACAAAGGCCTTTGAGCTTCTCCTTGATCTATCAGCACGCCCCCAACAATATGGCTGCAATACCGAATCCCAGACCCCCAGGACCATTTACCGTTCACCAGAATACCTCCCTCCACTCGCTTGGCCCTACCTGCGGGGGCAGCCCACCCGCCCGTCATAGCTCTAGGGTGTCCGTAGATCTCTTGGGCGACCGCCGAGGGCAAATACCCGCTACTCAAGGCAGCTGTACCCGTCACACCTAGAATCCATCCCAGTGAACCATTGTAATAGCTCAGCGTCTGCACCGCCTGCATTAAGTCCAAGACATGGCTCTGATGCCCGCCATAAGCTTGAGCTACCCAAAGTCGAAAAGCGCCTGTGTCTTTTAGTTGATTAACTAACTCATCTGGGACGTAGCGATGCTGCAGAATGAGTTTGTTTTGTTCTTCCGCTAATGCACCTAGCTCATGGAGCTTGGTATGTAAAGAGGTAAGTTCCATGAAAAATCGTTTTGGGCTGTTGAAACGGGCGTTACTTACTCAGCGACGGGCCGTTTCTTTCCTGTAATCTTCTCGTAAACCATCCAAACATCCATCTCTGGATCAGGATCCAAGCCTTTTCCCATTCTCACCAACTGGAATTGGTGCCAAGGCGTTTGGAGCATACCAGACATATCTATCTTGTCCACACCCGTTAGCAAGTCAGGAACACCGCATTCAGTTCGGGTACCATTGATCAACTCCTTGGCTACGTCCGGGAATACACAGAAGGGGCGACCTAGGCCAACTAAGTCTAGCTCTCCATTTTCGATGGCCTTGTTCATACTCGCCGCCGTTCGGAATCCACCGGTCAACATCAAAGGACTCTTGATCTTATTGCGAACTTTTACAATGAAATCGATGAAGTAGGCTTCTCTTTGCTTGGTACTTTCTTTCTGCATGGTACCTACCATGGCCGCTCTTTCATAGGTCCCACCAGATACTTCGATCAAGTCCATCCCCTCCTGATCCAACATTTGAATCACCTCCATGGACTCTTCCTCCGTGAATGCACCTCTCTGGAAGTCGGCAGAATTGATTTTGATCCCAAGTGGAAAATCTCCACCCACTTTTTTGCGCATATTCCGGTAAATTTCCAATACGAATCGCGCCCGATTTTCCAACGATCCACCCCATTTATCCGTTCTGAGATTCGTCAAAGGGGAAAGAAACTGACTCACCAAATACCCATGCGCCCCGTGGATTTGCGCCCCTTTCATACCTGAATTCTTGGCCATCAAAGCTGCATTACCGTACCGCTCTATCAAGTCCAAAATTTCTTCTTCTTCTAGCGGTCTCGGCTCCAGGTACATCCTACTAGGCATCTTGACGTTGGAAGCACTCACCGGTGCTTTATCTAGATAGACTGGCGCTTGTCTTCCCGGGTGGTTAATCTGCATCCATAAATGCGTGCCGTGTGCTTGGGCGTGTGATGCCAAAGTAGTATAGTCCTCAAGGAAGGTTTCTCCCTCGGCAATCATTACATTAGGATTTACTAAGTGATCCTTGTCCACCATCACGTTACCTGTCATCAGTATCCCAGCGCCACCTGCCCCCCAACGTTTGTACAGATTGAATAGTGCTTCCGATGGGCGACCGTTTGGTTCGGCGATACCCTCACTTAGGGCCGATTTTACAATTCTATTGGTAGTTTGTACACCAGTGGGAAAGGTAAAGGCTTGAGCCAATGCAGTTGTTGACATGTATTATTGTGGATTTATTTGTGTAAGAGGGCTGATTATAAGGATTAATTGGGAATTATTCTATAAATACTGTAGCTCTTAGTGATTCTCAATATCCAATTCAATACAAATGCACACGGGATCTCTAGAAATTGTCTAATCCTTTCGTGAAAATCACGCTTTGCTAGGGAAATTGCTCCTTTGTTATTGTACACTTCTGAACGGCATTGTTCAAATTCGAACAATTCAAAAGGGAGTTTTCAAGGTGTCAAATTCATAAGGTGCTGGAAATGAGGTGTCCAGGTTTTTCGGCATGGGTGTTGAACATATAATAAGAGAACTCAGTTTAATGCTGGTATTTTGAAAACAAGCACCCGCCAGATATCCGAAGTTTTGCCTAGCCCTGACTATGAGAAATCTCGGATATCTGTTGCGCTGCCACCACAGGGAGCAATTCCGAAAATCTCTTCCGAATATGTTAAAAAACTATTTCACCTTAGCGTTTAGAAACCTGTTGAAGAATAAGCTGCATTCCTCTATCAATATTGCAGGTTTAACCATCGGGATGAGTTCCTTTATCCTAATTGCCTTGTATATCCAGTACGAGCTGAGTTATGATCTACACTTTGCAGATTCCGATCAGATTTATCGGGTGTACACGCAGCAGAAAGGAAGTGATTTCCGTGGGACCAATGAATTTGCTGTAAGCCCTATGCCCTTGGCTCCAACCTTAAAAGAGCAATTTGCAGAGGTTGAACAGGCCACCACCTTGGCATTTTCTAATGAACTAGTCTCTTTAGAAGGTGAGGTGTTTAAGGAGAAGGGACTATATGCCGATGAATTTTCATTTGACGTCTTCCAGTTCCCCCTTGTAGAAGGTGTTGGTAAAGAAGCTTTGCAAGACCCCACAGCCATTCTAATAACGCAATCCTTGGCAGATAAATACTTTGGTGAGGAATCGGCTATTGGCAAGACCCTCACCATTAATCAAAATAAACTGCTTACCGTCAAAGGAGTACTGCAAGATCCACCTAAGAACCAGCATTTTCAGTTCGATTACCTTACGGCCCTGGTCAATAAGCGTTACTCAAAATATGATGTTGGTAAATGGGGGAATAATAATTACTGGACGTATATGAAATTAGCTGAAGGCCAGGATTCTGAGGCCTTGCAGGCTAAACTGCGGGCAATTGATCAAATGGCAGCTCCTGCCTATGAAGACGTTCCATTCAACCCTTCCTTTAGATTACAAGCTGTTACCGACATTCATCTACATTCGCAAATGAATGTTGAACTGCAAGCGAATAGTGACATTCGATATCTCTACCTGTTTGGTACAATTGCGTTTATTATCCTTTTCCTGGCGGCTATCAATTATATGAATTTAGCTACAGCCAGTTCTGCCCAACGAGCTAAGGAGGTGGGGATCCGGAAAGTGATGGGCGCACATAAAGGACAACTCATCCGACAGATTCTAGGAGAGTCATTCCTATTAACCTTCATTAGTTTTGCTGTGGCCCTCGCCTTGACCAATGTAGCGCTACCGGTTTTCAATCAGCTAGTCGAAAAAGCTATTCCTTTTAATATTGTTGGGAATCAGTGGTTATTGATTGTTCTATTAAGCACAGCTCTCTTGATTGGTGGACTGTCAGGGCTCTATCCAGCCGTATTTTTGGCGGTTATATCGCCTGTGAAGGCTTTTCGAGGCAACTTCCTAAAAGACTATCGTAGAGGGGCAAGCCTACGGAATTTATTGGTGATCGGCCAATTTGTTGCCGCCATCATTTTAGCTATTGGCAGCGTGGTTGTCTATCAACAGTTGCAATTTATTCAAAACAAAAAACTAGGCTACAATCGGGATCAGGTGGTACATGTTTCCCTACAGCAGGCCCCATCCCTTAACAAAATAGCCACTTTAGAAGCAGAATTAAGAAAGCACCCAAACATCCAACAAGTAGCCTTTGCCGCTAATTTGCCGCTAAATAGTTATAACTCAGGCGTGATTAAGGATTGGGAAGGTAATACAACCGGAGAAGAGCTCAGTATCTACCGCAACTACGTCGGCTATGAGTTTTTCGATTTATATGAAATGGAGATAGTAGAAGGAAGAAGCTTTTCTACGGATCATCCCACGGACACCGTAGAGGCCTATGTATTGAACGAAGCAGCGGTAAATGCGCTCGGTTGGGAAGAGGCAGTAGGCAAACAGTTTTTGGATGGGCAGGTCATTGGAGTAGTCAAGAATTTTCATTTTCAACCCTTTAATTTTGCTATCCAGCCCATGCTGCTCCGCTATCAGAACTACAATTATAATGGCAGTGGCAATCTAAATATCAAACTACAAACCGAAGACATGGAGGGCACCTTGGCCTACATTGAAACCACGGTCAAAGCCTTCATTCCTAACATGCCCTACCAGCAATTCTTTTTGGATGATACCTATAGCCAACTATACCGCTCTGAGCAACGAATCGGGCAAGCCTTCAATGTCTTCACCCTGATCACATTACTTATTGCCTGTATGGGTTTGTTTGGCTTGGTTTCTCATCAGGTGTTACAACGAACCAAGGAAATTGGAATCCGGAAGGTCTTAGGAGCTAGTGTTACTCAAATTGTGGAATTGCTCTCCAAAGATTTTGTTCGCTTGGTTGCGATCGCCTTAGTAATTGCCATTCCTGTTGCCTGGCTCCTGATGCAATATTGGCTACAAGATTTTGCATATCGAATTAGTATTCCCTGGTGGGCATTCCTAACGGTAGGGTGCTTAGCCATTGCCATCGCATTTCTAACCATCAGCGTTCAAAGTGTGAAGGCAGCGATAGCAAACCCTGTGAAGGCCTTGAGACATGATTGATCGGGGGCAAATCTCCCATCATAAGGTAAATCTAAACTAAGCCTCTTACTACACTGCCCCAATCACCTTTTGTATCCCCTGGCGAACCTGTTCGGCGCTTGTGGCAATATTCATTCGCATAAACAAGGCGCCTTCCCGGCCATACCAATGTCCAGCATTGAGGGCCACCTGGCTATTTTGGGTTACCTGTTTGAACATCAGCTTGGTGTCGCTGAAGATGGCGCGAAAGTCCAGCCATACCTGGAAAGTACCCTCTGGCCTGATCAGCTTAATAGAGGACTTGGCATGATGTAACTCCTCTTCGATGATTGAGACGTTTTCCTCAATAATCTGTCGCAATTCTGATAGCCAAGCTTCTCCTTGCCGATAGGCGGTCTCTAAGGCGACCCTGGTCAGCGCATTTGTACGTCCTAGATGATACTTTTTTAGGGTGTCTGATACGGTTTTGCGGATGTTATCATTAGGTATTATGGCAAGGGAATCCATAATGCCAGGAAGGTTGAAGCTTTTGGCTTCTGAAGTGCAAACGACTAGTTTGTCCCATTCCTTGGCGTAGTGCAACATAGAAGTAAAGGAGTGGCCAAAAAGTGTGATATCCTTGTGGATTTCATCTGAAATTAGCAGTAAGTTGTACCGTTGGCAAATATCAATGATTTGGCTTAGCTCCGATTTGGTCCAAACTCGCCCAACTGGATTATGGGGATTGCATATGATAAGTGCTTTGTTGTTAGGGGCACTAGCTTTCTCTTCCAGGTCCTCAAAATCGATTTCGTATCTACTGTCCAATAACTTCAAGAGGTTCTTGTCTACTTTTCGTTTGGTACGTCGAATGATATTCCTGAAATCATTCCATACGGGTGGTTGAATGATAATACCATCACCCGGAGCGGTCAGCTCCTCCATAGCGAAGGTAAGGGTAGTAGGAATACTAGGACTGTATAAGATGTATTCCGGAACGAGATCTACATCATACTGTCTTTTGTACCAAGTTCGCTGTGCCTCGAAAAGGGAGTCGGGCTTGTACTCATAGCCAAAGCCAGCATCTGTAATGCGCTCTATGAGCGCTTGCTGGATAGGGGCAGCAATCTGGAAGTCAGAATCGGCCACCCACATGCTTTGTAGATCTTGTCCGCCAAACAAATGGTCTAATGAGGCTGGTTTAGTCTTTACAAGTGGTAATTCCTTAAGTTTTGTGTCTAGTTTCATGGATCCGTTTTTCTATCCTGTTTCAAGGTCAGCTAAGATACAATAGTAAAAGATGCTAGGCCAATGTGAGCATAGAGATCAGAACGTAAATTTAAGTAGTGATGGATAAGTCCTACCGGATCTTATGAGGCTCTTTTGAATGTATGCTGCGTTGCAGAACCGGGCTTGTTAGCGCTGCTAGCATCCCGAACCTGCGCCTTGCCTACATTCAAAATAGCTCTCCTAATGTACCAGATCACTTATTCACCACTACTTAATGCGAGCTGATAGTCGTACAAAACCTTGCTTTAATGTTATTTTAGTCTTGATATATCTCACAAAAACCAACTTATTCATATGAACCGGAAACAATTCTTGTGCTCCGTGGGTGCGGGAATACTCACCCTGCTACCTGATCAGGCCAGCTCTACTATTGAAGCCCAATTTGCCATTCCATCTAGCGGCCTACCTATTCCTCGCAAAGCTGTAATTCCTGCTGCCCTCAGTTCCTTTGATCACGCAGGTAACATAGACTACGCTGATTTCAAAAGACATATTAGCCGTCTAGCAGCTGTTGAAGGGGTGTCAGCGATCATGGTGAACGGCGGCTCGGGACTAGATAAAGCATTGACTCGGGAAGAACGCCGTAAGTTATTGGCGGAGGCATTGGTAGCTGTGAATGATAAGGTGCCCATTATAGCTGCGCTGAGAGAGTCGCCATCGATTCAAAGTCTGGTGCCTTTGGCCAAAGATGCAGAAGCAGAAGGTGTCCAAGCCATTACGATTATGCCTCCTGCCACTAAAGAAGGCTATTTGTGGGAAGTTGCTCAAAAGCGATTTGGAGAGACTTGCGCGGCATGTAGTTTGCCGGTAGTTATTTATCAAAACCGTTATGAAACAGAGGTACTGGTACGTCTAGCCAGTTCCTTTCCTGTAGTGGGTATTAAGGAAGGCAGCAAAGACCCGGCAACTTTTGAGAAGAACCTACGAGCCCTGAGAGCCTTGAAACGGAATATTGCGGTCTGGTCTACTCATAGTACCTGGCTACTGGCAGATTTGGCGATTGGTGCAGATGGGATTTTGTCTGGTATGGGTAGCATCACTGCTGATTGGCACGTAGCCCTGGCCAAAGCGGTTGATCGTTCCGACCTAGACGAGGCAAGAAACATCAGTGATCGGCTCTTTCCTTTAACACAGGTCTTTTATCATCCCGGACAGAATGGGCATATTCGGATGATGTATGCACTCAAAAAACTAGGCCTGCGAAAGCACGATTTTGTGCGGCCTCCCTTTCAGCCCCTTGATGCGGCGGAACGGGCTAGAATAGACCGTGTACTGGTGGAAAGTGGGCTTCTATAGGCGTTGATTATATGAGCATGCACTTCCACCGATCAAGGGAGTTTGCACTACTCTTCCTTCAAGATATCTATTGGATTGGTATTTGCCAGCTTTAATCCTTCAAAACTAAGCGCCGACAGGACAAGAGCTATTAGAATAACACTAGGAAGGAGGAAGGTCCAGAGATCCAAGGAAGTCCGATAATGAAAACTTGATAGCCACTGGGTCAAAATGTAGTAGGCAATTGGGGTGCCAATCAGGATGGATAGTATTGTCCTCTTGATGAAGGTATTGGAAAACAACAGAAGGATTTGCGCGGGTTTGGCTCCGAGTGTCTTTCTGATTCCAATTTCTTTTCTTCGCCGTAATGAAATGAAGATGGATAAACCAAAGACACCTAGGAAAGTGACCATGACTGAAATGATAGTAAAGGCTAAAAAGACGCGCTGAAGCACTCTTTCCCTTTCATAGATATCGTTAAAGCGTTCATCCAGAAAATAGTAATCGAAAGCTTGATCAGGATAGATTTCTTGCCATATATTTTGGGTGCTAGCCACCGCGTTAGAAAGTTTTGCAAGGCTTGGTTGTTTACCTAGATTAAGATGGATGGAAACGAACCCAATCGATGGATTATACTCGAAAACCTGAGGCTTTATATCCTTTCTTAAAGACTCATGATGGTGGTCTTTAACTACACCCACGATTTCCTGTTCCTGATCAGTTTTTTGGTTGCGCAGCTTTAGGTGCAAGGCCTCGCTAGGGTCCGCAAATCCCATTGCTTTGGTGGCTTTCTCATTAACTACTACACCTCTACCATTGGATTGGAATTGCCCAGCTTTGAAAGCTTCTCCGGCCACTACCTCTAGCGCGTAACATTCGAAATAGGAGTCATCGATCCCAATGAGAACACATCTGGTTGATTCTTGTTTGCCGCCCATGTGAAAATCGGTCGGTGACCCAGGCCACCAGAGGGGGACCGTGGTAGATGAGGTCACGGACTGTGAGAATGACTGTCCCTTGAGCTCATTCTTGAGACTGTTCATACGCTCTGCCTTACCATACCATCTGTCTTTTGGACTTTTTAGAATCAAGATTTGGTCCTTTTCAAAACCAATTTCCTGATTGCTAATGAATCGCATTTGTTTATAAATAGTAGCAATACCAATCAACATGATGATAGAAATGGTGAATTGGAAAACCACCAAAGAGTTTCGAAAGCCCGGAGATTTTAAGCTGGCCTTATTGCTGCCTTTCAGCAGCCCAAGAACAGGTATGTGTGATACGGAAAATGATGGAAAGGCCGATGAAAGGATGGCCCCCACTAGTATTAAACTTAAGAACGCAAGGTTGATGGGGGTATTCCATTCTAGTATGGGGAGCATCTGACCACCCGATAAATCAAAGAGCAAGGGATAGACCGCAGAGACCAATGCTATAATTGCCGCTATGGCTATGGCGTAAATGATCAATGCTTCGGATAAGAATTGCTTTATCAATTGTGCGTTATTAGATCCCAATACCCTTCTGAGTCCAAATTCCTTAGCTCGAGCCAAAGATTTAGCCCCACTTAGATTGGTGTAGTTGATCCATGTAATTAAGAGTAAGACCAACCCCACCAAGATCAGTAGTTTTTGACTACTGCTTAGGCTTGTTTCGTCGGTTAGAGCCACCAAGTGAAAATCTATACTTTCTTTTCTGGCCTTCAACACCTCCATCCCGAGGATCATAGTCTTCATTTTCTCAGACAATGGCTTGGCACTGGAGGGCTTGTCCAATAGTAAATAGCTTTTGAAAGTAGGGTAGGACCAGCCGCCCTGGTCTCGCTCTTCCAGATTTTTCCCTGACAGCGATTGGAGAAAGTTAAACTGGAAGCTGGAATTCTTCGGATAGTCTTTGACAACACCTGTAATGGTCCAGTTTTCTTCTTGCCCCCAGCGTTTTTTAGTGGTTATTGTTTGACCCAGAGGACTGGCTTCATTAAAGTACTTCTTTGCTATCGATGCCGATAAGACAATGCTATTTGGTTCGTCTAGTGCCTGCTGTGGATCGCCTTCTAAGAACTGGAAGGTGAACATGCGGATAAAATCAGGATCTACTTCGACTACACCAGATTCATTGAAGCGGAGGCGTTTCCCTGCGTTATTGGTGGTGGAGATTAACGTCTCACCGGCAATTAGATACCGACTCATAGCGCTCACCTCTGGAAACTGATTCTTAGATAGGGGAGCTACTTCATGATAAGTACTTTCTGTTCGGTTTGCTTTCCCTTCTTCACCTGTCAAGGTTTGATGAATGGCAAATAGGTTTCTCTTGCTTTCCTGGAAATTATCCGTGCTGAGATGAAATCCCACGTATTTTGAGAGTAGAAAAACGGACGAAACCCCAATGATCAAGCCTGCTAAATTAATCAGAGAAAAAGTTTTGTCTATGAAGAGGCGGCGAAAGGCGAGTTTAAGGAAATGGTGGAGCATTCCGTCCAAATTTAAGTGGATGTACAAATCGGGTGATTACCAAATGTAATTCCATTACAGTAATTTTTGCTCTTTCTAGCAGGAAGATTTGCAAATGCTAGACTTAAAAGTCAACTCAACCCTCCGGTTAATGGAGAAAAGCTATGCATTTTTGACTTTAACTTGCATCAAAGAAGGATTAAGACTTCCTTTGTTAAAAAACCGATAGGATGAAGGCAAGCCAAGATAATTTCTCCACACAAGCCCATACTTACAAAAAGTTTAGACCTACGTATCCGCCGGGAGTATATGATGAGCTACTACGAGTTACAGAAGGTTTGCCTCGTTATCGAGCTTGGGACTGTGGTACGGGGAATGGTCAGGTGGCGGTGGAGTTAGCGAAGCATTATGAACAAGTGATTGCTACCGACATTAGCCAAAATCAGATTGATCATGCGGCTATTGCTCCAAATATCTACTATAAGCTAGAAAGAGCAGAACAGACAAGTTTTCCAGATGATCACTTTGATCTAATTACGGTTGGCCAAGCCTTGCATTGGTTTGATTTTGAAGCCTTCGAACAAGAGGTGCGTAGGGTAGGGCGTGACGGAGGCGTGATTTGTGTCTGGGGGTACGGATTGCTGCGCATCAATGCGCTGATTAATGAGCATATAGATCATTTCTACACGGAAATAATTGGTTCTTATTGGAACGCAGAGCGGCGGCACGTCGATCGAGCCTACGAGAGTATACCCTTTAACTTTCCTACGATTCCCATGCGGGAAGACCTGGCCATAGAAGTGAAATGGACGCGTGATCAGTTTGAGGGATACCTGAATTCCTGGTCGAGTGTACAGCATTATATTAGACAACATGCAGGAGAAAATCCCGTGACAGGGTTTATTTCGGAATTAGCTTCAGTCTGGTCTGCAGATCAGGTGCAAGCGATTCGTTTCCCAATTTTTATCAAAGCTGGCAAGATTAATAAATAATGGCTGTGCTTTAGGTTACGATCACCAAAACTAGACCTTGAAGAAAATTCCTCAAATAGCTTTTAATCGGCGAACCCACAAGGGGGTGTCAGGTTTTGAACTGATTGACTTACCTGGTCTTTTTCAGTCGGGTTTGCCGGAGGATCATGATCCCTACGCTTTCCATCGCCTCGAGTTCTTTGCTATCCTCATTAATCTAGAGGGGGATTTAGTACATAAGGTTGATTTCCAACAATTTGAAGTCCAGGAAGGTGATGCTCTACTTATTGCTAGCGGGCAAATTCACGCCTTTGACCCTAAGGCTTCTAACCGAGGTTTTCTGGTGGTGTTTACGGGAGCCTTTATGAATCGATACTTAGCAAAGGAAACACTTTCTCACATTAATCAACTATACAACTTCCATCGCCGGGCAGAACCTATCCAGGCTCCCGGTTTACATACTTCTTTTTTGAAAGATCTCGATTTGGCGCTCCAAAAAGAAAACGAAACAACGAGAGCTTGCCTGATTGGTGCAGCGCTCACCCGATATCTGGTGTTATTGAAAGAAAGAGAGACTGATAGCTTGACGGAAGTGCTCCCGCAGGAAGACTTGTTGCTATTTGAAAACTTCCGGCAGCTCTTGCAAGACAACTACCAGTTAACTCGTAATGCGGCAGATTATGCCGATCGACTTTTTGTCTCTTATCGAAGACTGAATCAGGCCTGTAAAAGGGTAGTCAAGCAAACGGCTAAGCAATTCATTGACTTCTATTTATTGTTGGAGGCCAAGCGACTGATTGTCTCCACTGGACTTTCCTTTAAGGAGATCAGTTTTCACCTAGGCTTTAAAGAGCCAACAAACTTCATCAAGTACTTTAAGAAACACACTCAGCGCACCCCGGCTAATTTTCGTGCACAGTACAAATAGTAAAGTCAAGATTTACCATCAAAGCACATAGATTCACCTTTCCTAATGGCCTTTCTATGTCCATTTTTGTGGCAGGATTATAAACGTTTCATCAAACTTGCAAAAAAACACTGCCATATGGAAAGCCAGAAGTTGAAGCATGCCAAAGCACTCTACCTAGAAGGTATCAGGGATGGAAATGCCCGAGAAGCGGTAACTAAATATACTGGAGCTAGATATACACAACATAGTACGGGGGTCAGAGATGGCATCGAAGGCTTTGTGGAGTTTTTTGAGCCATTCATCAAGCGAAACCCGAAGCGCGATATTCAAATCGTACGTGGATTGGTCGATGGCCAATACGTCTTCATTCACGCCTATCAAAGCCTGAATGATGGGGAGGCGCAGTGGGTAACTACTGACTTTTTCGATACGGATGAAAATGATAAGATCATTGAGCATTGGGATGTGATTGCGGAATATGTGGATCAAACCCCTTCCGGACATACTAGCGTAGATGGGCCAACGGAAATTACAGATTTAGATAAAACAGAAGAAAACAAGGAATTGGTCCGAAACCTGATTCAGGATGCCTTGATGGAAGGAGGAAATCCGCACGATTTAAGCCGCTATATCTCTACAGAAAAGTACATTCAGCACAATAAAGAAGTGCCTGATGGTTTAGCGCACTTCCAAAAACTAGCCAGTGCCCCCAATCCACCCTTAACCTACCAGGAAATTGTTCTCTTGGTAGGACAAGGAAATTTTGTTGCTACCCTTTGTCGAGCCAATTGGAAAGATGACAAAATCGATCAGGATTATGCACAGGTAGATATCTTCAGAATTGAGGATGGGAAGGTGGTAGAACATTGGGATAATGTTGAACCTGTCCCGGCCGAGAATGTGAATTCCGGGAAATTCTAACTACAAAATTATGGGCTGGCGAAGGCTTGAATAGCTAGGGCTAGCCCGTCCTCACTCCCGACATTACCCGGATAAACCACATAGTGCATGCCAGGGAATTTGCTTTCAGGCCCCAAACGCCATACGGGAACTCCTGCTTGCAATTGTCCGGCCACCATCGCGCGCTTGACTCCTAAACCCTTAGTGGCCACATCATTGGAAGTGATACCTCCTTTTGCAATCAAAAATTTAGGTTGAATGCTAAGCCCTTCCACAATTTGGCAAATGCTTTCGGAGATCAAACGGCTGATAGACAGGGAAGTATGCGCATCTCCTAAGGCGATCAACTTCCGGCTGGTGTAGGCGATCACATCACGCCCAGACCGAATGGCCGTTTCGATATTTTCTAGGTATCGCTGAATCGTATCTTGCCGGGTTTCCTCTTTGACTAGTTTTGCTACCTCAATTTCTAGCGGAAAAATATCAGGTAATTGAAGCGCTTGTTCTAATTGTAAACTTGATTTCTTGATATGTGAGCCCACAATCATTAGGCCACCATTTGGAGTGTCTATCGCCATAGACTGGGCATTCAGTAGTGGCTTAACTGGAATACCAGCCAATACCCGTACAAAAGAGGCAGCTGTTCGAAAAAGGTATCTTTTCCCTTCTGCCTGAGCCAATTGAAGGCCTTTCACCGCTACCTCAAGATCACGACCCGCACAAGCATTGATCACCACCACGCCCCCCGATGGAATTTCCAGTAGCTTAGACTTCACCGCCTGCGGCCCACCTTTTCGTAGGATATCTAACGAAATACCGATCACTTGATCTGCGCTTACTCGCCCTTGCGTCTTTTCTTCCACATAAGCAGGTAAGTAGGAGTGTTGGAAGGGGAAAGCCTTGTCCTGGGCAAATTCTGTGTAGGCGGCGGGGACTAGCTCTTCTCCTTGCAGTACATAGTGGATATCATGGAGGGTATATCGGCCACCAGCTTCAAAGTAGGGGACCATGATTACGGCATCATAGGTCTGCCCTAATCCCTCCATTAGCGCATCTACCTCGGCAGGATAATGACCTCTTAAAGTTGAATCACTTCGACTTAAAACAAAGAAATCTACTCCGGTCAGGGTCGCGGCTTCTGTCAGGTTCTTGCCGATTTCTCGCCCGATGGCTTCCGCTTGTTCAGCGACCATACTGCGAGAATTAGTAAGGACGAAGAAGACAGCGGATTTTTCCATTTCACGCCGAAGGCGGTCTACGGACCATTCAGTGAGCAAAGGAACGTCCTGGACGGTTTGCGTTCCGGTGGGGTCGTCATCCAAAACAACTAATCGCTTTCCAGAAGCTTGATGTGCTTCTCGGATCTGAGTGAGAAAGGCTTCAGACCAAATCGGAGGGAGTTGATCAAAGGTCTCTTGCTTGTTTAGCGTTGGTTCTTTCATTGAGCCCGATTTAGTAATTGTAGACGAAAATTCCTATTCTCCCACCATTTTTCTTACATTACTTATTGAAGTTGGACAGTCCCCCCTTGTTCAATCGAAAAACAACAACCCAAAACATAATGAAAACATTATTCCCACCTGCTAAGGCTGCCGCACAATGGCAACGCTTCAATCTTCACCCGCTCAGACTTTTGACTTTCTGCTTATCCCTCTCAACATTTGCTTGGAGTTGTAGCGGAGATGCTGGCGGCTATAGTGCAAAGGAGAGTGCGATGCAACCCTATGAGGACATGGAGCTGACTGAAGCAGAATCAGGAGCTGAGTATAGCGACGGTAATGAGATGCAAAGGGCAAGCGCTCAGGCAGTAGCTATGGAAAGAAAGATTATTAAAACTGCTGATTTCAGAATCAAAGTGAAGGAAGTAGAAGAAAGCACGAAGCGGATCGAAGAGATGGTAACAGCACATGAAGGGTTCATGTCTGCTGTGAACTTGACGAATTCGACTTATCGTATCACTAATCAATTGACCATCCGGGTTCCCGCCAATCGCTTTGATGAGCTGATGAATACCATCGAAACTGAGTCGATTTTTACCGATTATCGGCGAGTCAATGCCAAGGACGTCACCGAGGAATATCTGGATATACAAACCCGCCTCAATACCAAAAAGCAGGTACGTGACCGCTACGTAGCTATCCTTCGGGATAAGGCCAAAACCGTGGAAGAGGTGCTTAAGGCCGAGGAAGCGATTCGGGTTATTCAGGAGGAAATAGAATCCCGGGAAGGCCGCCTAAACTACCTGAAGAATAGGGTTGCTCTAAGTACAATAAATCTGGAAATCTACCAAGAGGTACCTTATACCCCAGATCGAGGCAATCGTACGACCTTTTGGACGCGCCTAAAGCAGAGTGCGGCGGACGGTTGGACGCTTGTCGTGAGCCTAGTTTTAGGTTTGGTGACAATCTGGCCATTGGTATTGATAGGGGCCTTGGTGATCTGGCGTCGCAAGTGGTTGCGTAAGAAGCTGTTGGGGAGATAGGAAAGATAGACCTCAGAAGTCTCTGAGACTTCTGAGGTGGGTTGGTCGAAATTAGGCAGATTTTGCCAATATGACTTCCCCGTTTTTGGATATTCGTTTTATCTCGTTGCGTAGTAACTTTTGTCTCTGTGCTACAATGG
>JABSSL010000154.1 GCA_013214355.1 Saprospiraceae bacterium
CCAACAACACTCCCCGCTTCCATGGCTCCGGTTGTGTTGGTGGAAAAACACCAACACGTGCTTGTCAGGATGTTTTGGCCCTCGCCCCCCTCGCCGTTGTTGCGTCTTCTGACCAACAACACTCCCCGCTTCCATGGCTCCGATTGTGTTGGTGGAAAAACACCAACACTTGCCTGTCAGGATGTTTTGGCTTTCAGCCCTCCCTCGCCGTTGTTGCGTCTTCTGACCAACAACACCCCGGTCAAGGCCCCGCCCCCCTTGCCGCCGTTGGTCAATTCGCTCCCCAGCTAGCCCAGCCTTTCAATTCAACAAAGCAAATAAAATTTGTACCACCAGAATCTTCGTGATAACAGAAATAGGAAGCATAACGGTGTAGCCAATGGTAGGCAACTTGTTGCCACTCTCTTGAATAGCGTAATCCAAGATGGCGGGTTGATTGGCCACCATGCCAGTGAGAAAACTGAACGGAATTTTTAGGAGTTTAAAGCCGATGAGCAGCGTGGCTAGGGCACTGACGATGCTGATGATGGCACCACAAAGAAAGATCAAGGCCCCGCCACCCTCGAGTAAGGTAGCTAAGAAGGTGTGGCCGGAACGAATGCCGATCCCTGCCAACAATAGGATGAGACTAAATTGACGAAGACTCAAGTTTGCACTGTAGGGCAGGGTCCACACGATGGTGCCGGTACGGCGAAGGTAACCTAATAACAAGGCTACGATCAGGGGCCCACCCGCTAAACCTAAATTAAAGGTGATCCCGCCCGGTAATTGGAAATCCACCATTCCGAGCAGCAATCCTAAAGCCATGCCTACACCAAAGGAAAAGAGATTGATATGACTAAGCGCTTCGTACGAATTGCCAAAGAAAGAATTCAAAGCGGGAAGATCTCTTCTACGAGCAACAATTTGAATCCGATCCCCTAGTTCCAGAATGGTTTCTCCATTGGCAAGCAGATTGACATCCCCGCGCTGGACTTTTGTAATCACCGCAGGATATTTTTCCTGTAGATTCAGGGAGGCAATCTTTTCCCCCGCTACTTTGGGATTGGAAACAAACAGACCTCTAATATCATAGACTCTACGATCATAAGCCAACTGATCTATGGAAGAATGCCCCAGGAAATCCATCACCTCATCCATCAATTTGGCTCCCGCTACGATTACGATGTCGTCGCCAATTTGTAAGCGTGTATCCCAAGAGGCTAATCGTATTTCATCTTCCCGTTTCAATCGCCCGAAGACAATTCGGCCATGAAAGCGTTGGACTAGTTCTCGCATTTCCATATTGACCACCTCATCTCTTGTGACTGTGATGGTGCGACTAGTCAAAATTTCACTGATAGGATATTCGGTTTGTAATTGCTTTTCTTCGTCTTCATAATTGATCCGTAGCCATTTTTGCATCAAACTAATCATGAGCATCACGCCGAGTACTCCCATCGGATAGGAGAGAGAATAGCCCACTACCGCATTTTGTGCAATGCTACTGAGGTCTTGCGAACTGGCGGTGCGTTGGATTAAGTCCAAGAGTCCTGCCAAGGCGGGCGTGTTGGTGGTACTTCCCGCAAAAAGACCGGCAGCAGTAGCTGCATCTAGATCGAATAAGTAGAAGAGTCCAACGGTGATGGCGGCAGAGAGGATCAGCATGCCTACCACAAAGGAAATATCTCGAAAGCCGCTTCGCTTAAAGGTGGCAAAGAACCCTGGGCCACTGCTTAAACCGATGGTATAGACAAAGATGCTCAGCCCCAAATAGATCACAATTTCTGGAACCATTAGATCCTTATCGAGTGCACCGACGGCTAGTCCAACAAACAAGACTGCGGCCACGCCCAAGCTCGTGCCTCGAACCCGGATACTTCCGACCCAGTAGCCTATGGCGCAGACAACAAATAAAAGTAGTAGAGGATTGGCTTTAAAGGCTTCGATCATATGGGGCGAAGATAAGCCTTTCCCCATATTGCTAGCTGGCTAAGTTCATTTTTTCTTCTAGCAGTGCCTTATACATTTGGCTAATTCCATCCTGGTGAACTGTTTTTTGAAATTTTGCAAAGGCAGTAGCTTCTTGTTCTGACTCCCCTTGCAGGCGCGCCATCGATAGTTGTAGCAGATGAGTAGACATTTTGTTTTTTTCTCGTCGCAAATGCTTGCTTAGCTTATCCATTAAACTTTGGGCTCGCTCTAGATCGGGTGAGATTAGACTGTAATAGATGGCGACCTCGTTCCAAAGGGCATTTTGAAAGGCTTTCGGGAAAACCTCGATTTTTTCCTGGAAAAGATTCATGTACTTCTCCGCCTCTTCCCACTCCCGACGATCCACTGCTCGATAGTACAGATAGTTTAAACCGGAGAGCCCAAAGGTGTCATCATAACCTAAAGCCGTGATTTTCTGTATTTGTTCTTCGCTGATATCCTTAGGACGTTTTCCTTGCTGCAGTTCCGCTACCAATTGTAGCAGGGCTTCGTACCGATTGGCGGCGGGGTTATCTCGGTAGATATTGACTAATTGCGCCCCATCACTCATAAATCCGCCACTTTGCATAGGTATAATGGTAGCCATAAAGATGGTAAAAGACAGAAAACCCAAGCACAGGAGGAAGAAGCGGAAATAGGAGGGTAAAGCCTGAGGAGGGAGTAGCAATGCTGGTACTAGGGTAAGGATAGCTAACAAAAGACTGGCTCCGGGACCTGCCGCCACAGTCGCCGTTCTCCGTGCCTTGAAGTTGTCGGTGGACATGGGGATGGTCATGGCGAGACCGCCGAAGGAAGATAGGCTACGATTCAGACTCCATTTCAATTTGCCATTTTCATTTTCCACCTTCAAGGGTCCAGCGATGAGCAGCGCAAACCGATTACCGTAGGCAAGACCGCCCAGGACATGCCCTAACTCATGAATCAATAACACTAAAAAGATGCTTAAAACTAGGCTAATGATGAGCGTGGTCGTAGAGACATCTAAACCCAGGGCTTCTTTATCTAAACTACCGGAAAACAGAGATCCCAAACCATAACCGAAACCGATTCCCCCTAATAGTAAAAGAATTCCAAATGCAATCTTCTTCAATGATTTTGAACTTTTGGTCGACATGTATGATGATTTTGTTTTTATCAATAGGTAAACCAGTGCTCTATTTTCTTACACTTTTATGCCATTCCCTGGATTGATTTGGTGAAATAGTCGATCAGTTATGCTAAAAATCCGACAAAAGCCAAACTGCTCTTACCATCTCCCTTTCTGGATTGCAGTTAAATAAGCGTATCTTTACGGAACAATACGTCCATTTCAATTATTACACTTTTATGTTTGATGATCGACCCATAACAGAGTGGCTGCCAATTACGCAGAAGGAAGTAGACATGCGCGGATGGGATGAGTTAGATGTAATTCTCATCTCAGGGGATGCTTATGTGGATCACCCTGCCTTTGGAACCGCTGTCATTGGCAGGATCATGGAAAGTGAGGGGTTGCGGGTAGCTATCGTACCACAGCCCAATTGGAGGGATGATCTGCGGGATTTTAAGAAAATGGGCCGACCTAAGCTATTCTTTGGCGTAACCTCGGGTTGCATGGATAGTATGGTCAACCATTATACCGCGGCACGCCGACGGCGATCAACTGATGCCTATACGCCAGGGGGTACGGCAGGATTTAGACCGGATTATGCTACTCGGGAGTATACCAAGATCTTGAAAGATCTATACCCTGATGTTCCCGTCTTAATTGGTGGGATTGAAGCCTCCTTGCGTCGTGTCACTCATTATGACTACTGGGAGGATAAGTTGTTCCCGAACATCCTCAGCATGAGCGGGGCGGATATGTTGGTGTATGGAATGGGGGAAATGCCTTTGCGTGAGATTATTCGTCTCCTACGGAAAGGGGTACCCTTTTCATCGATGAAGACCATACCACAAACGGCCATACTGCATCCCCGGAAGGAAGCTTTGCCAGTTAATAAGAACTGGGTAGACCTAACTTTATCATCACATGAAAAGTGTCAAAGGGATAAGAGAGCCTTCGCGGCGAATTTCAAGCACATAGAACAGGAGTCAAATAAAGTTAGGGCCCGGAGATTGATTCAAGGTTGTGGCGATCACAATCTGATTATCAATCCACCTTACCCACCGATGACGGAGAATGAGATTGATTCTTCTTTTGATCTCCCATATACCCGAATGCCTCATCCCAAATATCGAAAACGAGGCTCGGTGCCGGCTTACGAGATGATCCGTTTTTCGGTAAATATGCATCGAGGTTGTTTTGGAGGCTGTAGCTTTTGCACCATCTCTGCTCATCAAGGGAAGTTTATTGCTAGCCGATCTGAGGAATCGATCCTGAAAGAAGTAGACAAGGTGACTAAGATGCCTGACTTCAAGGGATATATCAGTGATTTGGGTGGTCCTTCGGCCAATATGTACCGAATGAAGGGAAAGGTTCAGGAAATCTGTGATCGCTGCGTGAGTCCATCTTGCATCCATCCTGTAGTGTGCAGTAATCTGGATACTAGCCATAAGCCGATGACTGAGCTGTACAAGAAGGTGGATGCGCATCCCGAGGTGAAGAAGGCGTTTGTGGGGAGCGGGATTCGATACGATCTATTGGTAGATAGCTACAACAAGAACAATGACGGAAGCTTGGATGAATATATGGAACAAGTGGTTACTTGCCACATCAGTGGCCGCCTAAAGGTGGCGCCAGAACATACTTCTGATGCGACCTTGCGAGTGATGCGTAAGCCTTCTTTCAAGCATTTTCATGAGTTCAAGAAGAAATACGATAAGATCAATAAGAAGCATGGCCTCAACCAGCCCTTGATCCCTTATTTCATTTCCAGCCACCCTGGTAGCCAATTGGAAGACATGGCTAATCTCGCCGCTGAAACCAAAGACATGGGCTTTAAGCTCGAGCAGGTCCAAGATTTCACGCCTACCCCGATGACAGTGGCTACGATCATTTATTACACCGGACTACATCCCTACACTTTAAAGCCGGTCTACACCGCAAAGTCACCCAAAGAGAAAAAGAAACAGCACCTCTTCTTCTTCTGGCATAAGCGAGAAAACCACCAAGAGATTAGAGATCGCCTGCAAAGCCTTGGCCGGGAGGATCTAATTGATAAACTGATTAGCGACAAGAAGAAACACAACAAGCGCGAATACTTGAAGAAGCGCTCGAAAAAGCGTAGGAAGAGATAGTAATATTCCGTCTATCCTTTGGACTTTCGTTTATCTCTTTTTGTCCAGAAATTGATCTCCACTTCTATTTCCTTTGCCAAAAAGTTAGGGGTATTAGTATGTTTAAAACTGCTTCCCACTCCATAATCTTTGCGGTTAAGCTTGGTCCGAATTTGCACGCCTATGGATTTCCCATCATAGCCCATAATCTCGAAGGGTAGCGTTATTTCTTTACTAACTCCGTGCATACTAAAGGTTCCAGTAGCCTCATAGTGGGAATCATCTATACGTTGGATGTTCTTACTGGCGAAAGTGATGGTCGGATATGCTTCTACTTCAAAAAAATCGGCACTTCGGAGATGTTGGTCCCGGTCGGGAATCCCCGTGTTAATAGAAGTAGCCTGTATAGTGAAGGAGGCATTTGATTTGGTCCAGTCTTCATTTACCAGTTGTAGTTCCAGATCAAAGTCAGTGAATTTCCCGGTAACCAAGGTAACACCACCCGAAATTGGTACCCGAAATCCGATGGTAGAATGATTGGGCTCTACCGTTAACCATCGAGTTTTGTCTTGGCCCAATAGACTGCCAGCCAACAGCAGTGATAGAAAGCTGATAAAAATTCTCAGTTGCATAATCTTGTATTTGTGTTACAATGACAAGTGTATTTGTCCGAACACAAATAAATGACCTGATGCGGGTTTGGGCAAGCGCCCTGGGACGGGACTACCTCAAATGGGGATAAGCTCCCCTGGAATAGTTCTGGATCAGACTACCTTTATCTTCTTGACATTGGATAGGTAGGTGCGACTGGAGGTAAGTCGCTTTTTATTCTTCATTTGGATCAGATATTCCCCGCTGCGCCAATGGCTGAGGGATTCAACCTGTTGAGCATTGACCAACAGAGACCGATGCACTCGTTCAAAGCCTGCGGGGCCCAGTTCTGTTTCCAGTTGTTTCAAGGTCTGGCGGGTTCGGTAAGAGCGATCAGCGGTGAAAATTAGGGCGTAATTTCCGGCGGCTTGAACCCAGTAGATTTCCGCTAGATTCAACTTTAGATACTGATGTCCCTGTCGAATAGATAATTGTGTTTGTGGAGGTGCAGAGGGTACACGTTGCTGTCGCCAAAGGGTATAAATCCCCACCACCAAAAAGTAGTTGAACACATCCTTCGGCAGAGAAGCTAGCCCAACTAGATATACATCCGCGACAATAAGCAGCGGAGATTGTGAAGTCATACCGACTATGTATTTGATGGAAAAATCCAGAAAAAGCGCCCCAAAACGAGTGAGCGGAGCCAGCGCAAGAGCGAGTAGGAGGTGTTGCCAAAGGGACTTGCGCCAAGCTTGGCTAGATATTGGAAACCAATGCACCAACCGACAGATCCAGGGCGTCAAGAGTATCCACAGACAGGCAGGCGTGAAGTAGAAGAAAGAAAGATCAAAGATGCGATAAGAATTCATATCCAGCTGCTCATGCATACCATAGAGCACCGCAGAAAGCGTAGATAGGAGCGCTAATCCCAGCCAAAAAGTGACTATTGATAGTATTTGCATCGAACTGAAACCTACTTCAGTCGACAAATTGCGGGTGATTGTAGACATCTTTTGAAAATTTATACGGAAGATAGCACTATTGTAATATGAATTCAATTCACTTTCCTCAAGATCTTTTGCACCGTTTTCAGCATGGAAGATCTATTTCATTTCAAGATTCATTATTCACGATGACCATTTGACTCAACCCTCAAATCCTGTCTGAGGTTCGAATTCCGATGTTGTGCTAGACATGAGACTATTGCGCCCTGGGTTCAGGTCGGTAATGTTAACCGAATGTTCCTGCTATTAGTCTTTTCACAAAACTTCATCAAATTTTTCTATTTTCGACCTCATGGAATTATTAATTTTCTTTTTCGTTCTTTCGATTCTTTTCTCCTTTTTGTGCTCCATTTGGGAGGCGGTACTATTAAGTATTACGCCATCCTACGTTCAGCGTAAGCTGCAAGAAGGATCACCAGTTGGTAAAACACTAGATGCTTATAAGGAAGATATTGATCGCCCCTTGTCAGCCATTCTAACTTTAAATACTATTGCTCACACGGTTGGTGCTATTGGTGTAGGTGCCCAAGCAACCGTTGCTTTTCCTGGTGAAAGTTTTGATTTATTTGGCTTAGGCCTAGAAGTTCAGATAGAGCCTGTCATTGCGAGTTTAATGACGTTGGCCATTTTGATTCTCTCCGAGATCATCCCAAAAACCATTGGTGCAAATAACTGGCGTTCTTTGGCTCCATTTACTGTGAGCTCTTTGAATATCTTGTTGGTAGTACTGTCTCCATTTGTTTGGATCAGCCAGTTCATTACCAAACGATTCAAAGCTGATAAGAGTAAGAGCATTTTAAGCCGTGCTGATTTTGCCGCCATGGCGCAAGCTGGTGCCGAGCTAGGTACCTTGGATGCGAAAGAATTTACGATCATTCAGAACTTGCTACACCTAGAGCAAATGACGGCTCGTGATATCATGACTCCACGTACGGTCATGGTGATGGCTAACCAAAGCATGACGGTGAAGAAGTATTATGACGATGAAAAACCACACCGCTATTCTCGTATCCCAATCTATGGTGTGCGTTCTGATAATATTACTGGTATTGTATTGATGGATGATATCCTGGGGCAATTGGCTGATGACAATGATGAAACTACCTTGGAGCAGCTGAAGCGAGAGGTGATGGCTGTGCAAGATGACAAGAACTTGTTTGATCTTTTTGAAGCTTTGACTCGATCTCGTTCTCACTTGGCCGTGGTGATGGATAATTATGGTAGTCTAGCCGGTTTGATTACTTTGGAAGATATTGTCGAGACCCTATTTGGCTTGGAAATTATGGACGAATCTGATCGCGTGGCTGACCTGCAAATACAGGCAAAACGCATGTGGGAAGAAAGGGCCAAAGGATTGAAAACGGGTAAAGAAGATAAAGAAAAATGAAACGAGGAGCTTCCTCCGTCCATCTTATGATAAACCGAAACCATTCTGTAACCCCCAAGCTGTTGTGGCTTTGCCTACTCGCTTGGGGGCTGCCTATTCTCCTGCCAGCACAATCAAAACCCAAGAAAAGCTTTAAGTTGCCAGCGGTTCTTCAGGAGGTATCTGGCTTGTATTATGCCGGGCCGGATAGTTTGTGGTGGCTAAATGATAGCGGGGACAAACCGCGTTTGTTCCTTACGAATGGACAAGGGCAGATTAAGAAGGAGGTTCTCTTACCACTGCAAAACCGCGATTGGGAAGATCTGACAGCTGACGATGAGGGTACGATCTACATTGGCGAATTCGGGAACAACCAAAGTCTGAGAAATGACCTGAAGATCTACACCTACCACGTAGCTACAGAGAAAGTGGATTCCATTGAATACAACTATCCGGATCAAGTCCGTTTTGACCAAAGAACTTCTTATGACTACAGTTTCAATATGGAGGGCTTCTTCTGGCATCAGGACAGTCTACATTTATTTAGCAAATGCGCCTTGCCCAAAAGCAATTACCTCACCAAGCATTATGTACTGACGGACAAGCCTGGTACCCAAACGGCCATACTTAGGGATAGTTTGGTGCTCAAAAAAAGAGCAGTGACGGCTGCTGCTATCCATGCTGAGACTGGGCGCGTTGCCCTTTTGGCCTATTACTACAACAAAATTCTAGGGTTTTGGCCGGTATCCAGAGCTAGCGTTTTCTTCTTTGATGACTATCCGGAAGGATATTTCTTACGAGGAAAGCAATGGAAGAAGCGGGCTTCTTTTCTGATCGCTACCCAATATGAATCCTTAGATTTTCTACCAGATCATTACTTCTATATTGCTTCTGAGCAAACCCGCTGGATCAAGCCTAGAGTGAAGCGAATGCGTATTCCTAAACGGTACCGAAGGCAGGTAAAGCCATAAAATAGGTTTTTCTCTTTGTAACCGTCGTGTACTTCATTGTTCTAGGTGCCTCTGCATTGCCGCTCAAGTCTTGTCGACTATGGACGCTTGATAATTCTCTGCTACATGGCAATAATTACCACCCCACCACTACCTCGAAAGACAGCATCTGTTTCCGTAAATGGTAAGCAGCTTTATTATGAAATTTACGGACAAGGAAAACCCTTGTTCCTACTGCATGGTTACACGCAGTCATCAGTTTCTTGGAAGCCTTATGTGGAGGATTTCGTAAAGGATTATGAGCTTTATTTAGTAGATTTAACAGGACATGGTAGATCGGAGCCCTTTAAAGAGGATCTTTCCATAAGATCTGTGGCAGAAGATCTACTGGCATTGATCCAGTATTTACAATTACCTAAAATTAAAGCCATCGGCTTCAGTTTTGGAGGTGATGTACTCTATCAACTCGCTTTACTTGAGCCAGTCCTCATAGAATCTATGATCACCATTGGTGCAGTTGGGAACTGGTCCATTCTTGATTTTCCTCAATACCTAGAAACATTTACTTTCGAAAATCGAGACAACTTCTCTTGGTTAGCCCATTCACATGCGGGAGATGAACAGATCAAAGGAGTGTTGACTCAATTCAAAAATTACATCGTAAAGTTAACGGATGAGGAATTGCAAAACATAAAGCCTGAGGTGCTGATCATGATCGGAGATGATGATCAAGGCATGAATCTGAGAGAAGTCCTTCGGGTCAGGGAAAACTTGCCTACTTCTGATCTTTGGATCTTACCTGATGTAGCTCACGGAGCGCACGAAGGGGAAAACAAGGAGGAATTTATCGAGAAAGCGAAACGTTTCTTATCTAAAATCAAATAATATTCGGAGGAGATTTGGTTAAGTTGTATAGCTGAAATTAGAACGGCAGAAGGCTTAAAGGACATCCTGTCAGCACTGTGCGTTATGACGCTTAAGTAGTGTGACAAAAGTAGTCGTGAAATTCGCAGCTAAAAATTAGGAATATCTATTGTCGCACTACTTTATCTCTAGAAGTAGCGGTTAGCATCATAATTTTATCATACAACTCCTGAGGTCTGAATGGCTTAGAAATAAAATCATCCATACCAGCGTCTAGTATGGCCTGCGTATCTTCATTCAAGACGGAGGCGGTCCAGGCCACAATCTTGATATCCTTGTATGGCGACTCTGAGGCTCTAATCCTGCGCGTGGTCTCTATGCCATCCATAACCGGCATGTTGATATCCATTAGGATGAGGTCAAAGCTACTCTCATTCAATGCATCCAATGCTTCTTGCCCATTAGCAGTAATATGAGTCTGGAAGCCAAACTTGTATAGGTTTCTGCTGGCTACCTTTTGGTTCATCACATTATCTTCGACTAAGAGGATGTCTAATGGTTTGTTGCAGGATGACCTCTGCTCTTCGACAGGCGAGGCTTCTTGCTTCAAAGGCATGGCCTCTGTACTTTTCGCGGATTCTAATTGTATGGTAAACCGGAAGGTACTACCGATACCTACCGTACTCTCGACCTCTAACGTTCCTCCGAATTGCTCCACTAGACTTTTCGCGATGGGTAGTCCAAGTCCGCTTCCCCCATATTTCCGATTAACCCCCGAGTCCGATTGGCCAAACAGTTCGAATATATGGTCGAAGTTTTCCTCAGGTATGCCGATCCCGGAATCCGCTACTTCGAATTGAAGCCGAGGTGGCTCGGCCTTTCTTGACAATACCCTGGCTTTTATACCAACGGATCCTTCTTCGGTAAACTTAATGGCGTTTCCCGCGATATTCAAGATAATCTGTCCTAGTCGATCAGGATCTCCGTTCACAATGCTTGGGATGTCATTGCAGAGATCTGTTATAAAATCGATGCCCTTTTCCTCGGCACTTTCAAAGAGCAGTTTAAATATATTGTTAAGAAACTTGGGCAAATCAAAATCGACAGCCTGAAATTTTAGTCGATTTTCCTTAATGCGAGTGAGGTCAAGAATGTCATTCAGGATGCGTAATAGATGGTGAGCCGAAAAATCTAGATCTTGCAGGAGTTCCTTTTGTTCTTGCTCAATGTTGGGACTACCTAGAAGTAGGCCAGTAATGCCAACCACTCCATTCAGAGGCGTTCGGATCTCATGTGACATGTTGGCAAGAAACTGATCCTTGATCCGATTGGCTTCCACAGCCTTATCCCGAGCTATAATTAACTCTACTTCCGTTTTTTTGCGTTCCTCGATCTCTATGCGCAAGCGCTCATTGATTGCTTCCAATTCAAGGTTTTGCTTCTTGAATTCGAGTTTATAACTTACTTGCTGAGAAAGGGCTTTTAAGGCGGTCTTGGCTTCTTCAGAGACTTGGCGAGGTTTGTGATCGACTACGCAGAGGGTACCCAGGGCATGGCCATCAGCTGTCAATAGGGGAACCCCCAAGTAATAGATGACATTGGGATCTTGTGTTACAAGAGGGTTATCATGAAATCTCGGATCTTTCGTGGAGTCCTGGACTTCGAACAATTCTTTGGGGTTATTGATGGCATGTCCACAAAAGGATACATCACGAGGGGTTTCGGAGGCATCTAGGCCTTGCTTCGACTTAAACCACTGCCTGTCTTTATCTACCAACGAGATTAAAGCAATTGGCATATCACAGATTTCTGCTGCTGACTTGGTTATATCGTCAAATTCTAACTCGGGTGCAGTGTCTAGTATCTCGAAAGCCTGCAGGGCTTTTAACCTTTCCTCTTCATTTGGTGGGGTTCTCGGCGCTTCCATTTTGTCCTTACTTTCCACAAAAGAAAGCAAAGGAATAGTTTTATTTTATATATTATTATAGAATTTGTGACATTCACGAATGCCGAATTTCTGATTAAAGTGGGACTTTTAAACGCTGGTAAAAGATGGGATAAGCATTTGTCAATATATTCAGAATAGTAAACTATTGATTATGAATGTATTGAGCTGCTGCTTGGCTCGTCCAACTTTTTTGGAGAACAGGGAGTAAGTAACAGTAAGGCTGTATCAGGTTGAAGTATAGAAATCTGGCTGAGAATTTGCCCTTGTGACAGTCAATCTTTGACTATAGCTGTGGCTATTCTTCTATTATAGGGCCTTACTAAAGCCAGCAACATTGGACGTTGATAACAATTATTTTCTCCTGAGGTTCTCCAATAATTCAAAGCAAAGTTGATCAATCTTACCTCTTTTAGGATGAAAGGCGGAGACGTTTGTAAGGATGATCGCGGCCGTTTGCTGCTCTAGATCCAAAACCATGCAGGAAGAGTAGCCGCCAGTTCCTCCATTGTGCCAATGCAAATCCTGTTTGGAATCACCTTTGCTGATGTGCCAACCTAGTCCCAATTTCAACTTCTTGTTTACGGTAAAAGATGGCGTCTGGCTTAGCTGTAAGGCTGGAACATTATTCCCAAATTGAGCTTGTGCAAATTTAACCAGATCGCTGACGGAAGAGATGATACCACCTGCACCAACTAAGGCGGACATATCCCAATTGGAAGTAACTTTTCCAGAGGCGTCACGACCGGGCACCAAGTGCTCAGTCAAAGTAGCTCTTATGCTGGTAGAATTGGTCATTTCATACGGCTGGAAAATAAAAGTATTTAAAAGCCCTTCAAAAGATTGATTTGTCACTTGCGTCAAGCAATAGCCTAGCAGTCCTGCCCCTAAGTTGGAGTAGGCATACTGAGGCTTTTCAGTCGAAGCAAGTTGTAGCTCGTCCTTGAGATAGCTTAATAGTTGGGACTCACCATAGGTGCGGTAAGGATTCGTTGGATCTACTTCTCCAAGTCGAAGGTTGGAGGGGAGTCGGGGGAGACCAGAGGTGTGATTGGCAAGGGATTGATAACTGATCTTTTGCTCATCCTTTAATTGGCATTTACACAATTCCTGGATATTGTCAGATAATTGAACCTACCCTGCTTTTACGGCTTGTGCCAGGAGTGTAGCGGTAAATACCTTGGAGATTGAGCCAATTTCAAAAACACTATCCCGATTATGGAGAGCTACCGGACGACCGTCTTTGAGCTGCGCTCCGTAGTAACGCGTTTCTCCATGTTGCACGATGGCTACGGCAAATTGGGAAGCCTCCGGAAAGTTTTCTAGTACTTTATCAATCAAGAATATTCGTTGAGCAGCTATATGTGTGTTCTGACTTTGTGTTCGACTAGCTATTAGAGGAACCAAAAGTCCGATTAGTAACACACGGGTTAATTGATTTATCATAGTTTATTCTAATGAGCATCGTCCAATAAAGCCAACAGCTTCTGGACGAGTGCTTCTGAGCGAATCACAATGGCATCTCCCTCAATTTCTACTTTGCGATTTTGGTAATGATTACGAGAGAAATTTAGCGTTATACCCTCTGCATACACTCGATAGTTATTAAACTTCCGCATCAGATTGCCATCAAAGTGAAACTGTTGATCCAGTTGCAGCTCATTCTCTTGTAGGAAGGTTTCGGTTTGGGCCTCACCTTGATAGAATCGTTCGTCAAACTTCTTGAGATCAATCGTTTTATCTGGGCTATTCATAGCGAACTTGACGACAGCCTCCCTAAACTCCCCTTCTTTTACTGTATCTCCGGATTCTTCATCCACGGGTAGTGGCAGCTGACTGACCATCTCTAGGAAGGTATGCGTTAGTTCCTTACTGGTTTCATGTCTTTCCAATCCAATCCAATTGATGAAGTATTCGGAAATTTCCTTTTGGCTCTTGGCATGTTTAATCAACTCTACACAACGCTCCGTCCCATCTTTAGCTTTACCAAAGTGTATCCGGCACGCCATCGCCAATTTGTCTGTATTCAAATAGGTGGTAGCGTCCAGGTTGAAGGTCGTATTATTATCGTTCTTGCTGAAAACCACGCCTTCAGTGTCTCTTACTAAGAAGATCCCTAGCGTACGCGCCTCAAAAATCTCATAATCGGCGTATACCAAGTAGCCACCTTTGGCGCCAACCACCCCTTGAATGGCCAGCTGCAAAGCCGCCATGGTATCTCGAGAGAAGGCAATAAAAGCCTCTTCCGTCAGGTCCTGATCCTGTAGATGCTGGAAGTATCCGGGGAATAAGGCATCTTCTGGGGAGCTTAGATAGCCTTGTAGAACCTCGGTTTTACTAACGAAGGTATCATGTAGTTTCTGTACCAAAAGCTGAGCTCGCTCATCGGTTGGAGACAAGGCATTGCTGAGAAACAATGCCGCTTCAGAATCATCGACATCCTTAACCAATTCGTGAATGATGAGCTGGTGTATGTATACTTCCATGTTGTATTCGGTTTCCGCAAAAATAACTTACCTAAGGAGTTTTCCATTATAAGGAATGGTGAAATAATAAGTTAGTCTTTTTGAGCAGGGCATTATATTGGACTGGTAAGGCAAAAAACAAAGACTAGGCAGCGCTTGGACTACGCTATTACTAAACATCCCGAACTTCACCAAGTGTGGAGTTCGGGATGAAATCGTAAGCCTAGTAGGACGAAGCCTATTTATTGATCACAAAGGATTTGGTGATGATCTCGCCATCGGCTAATCGAAGGGTCATTTTATACAGACCGTTAGCAAGATCTGGTAGATCCAATCTATTTTGAATGTTTCCAGCCGCCAAAATTTGTTGTCTTGATACCAGCTGTCCCTGTAGGTTGTAGATGTTTACAGCGATATCTTCTTCCACGGCTTTTTCAAACTGTAGATAAATTTCTTCTGTGGCTGGATTGGGGAACAATTCAAGCCTGGTGAAGGAGCCAAGGGCCTGAGCTGTACTGGCTTGTATCTGCAAAGGATTAGCCTCCTCTTCCGAGGCTGGCTTACAGATGCTGTATACACTATTGATACAGCTCAATGCATCCTCAAAATGTTGCCAGTGGGGAGCATAGATATTTCCCAGTACAAGGTTACTTTGTCTGTACAGGTCTCCTATGGTTGGCGTCGGACGAGGCAAACCTTGATAGACTATCGGTGAAACTTCATCCATGCAGTCCAAGGTGGTCAAAGGAACATCGGCGATCTCTGGTTGGAGTCTAAGTAAGATTCCCAATTGGATCGCTTGCCCAAGGAGGGGATTGGCTAATTTCCCATCAGCGGTCAGGCTGATGCGCCCTGCTGTGCAATCACTGGCATCTAAGACTGTATTGCCTCGAGGAAGTGGTCGAGAGGTTCCTGTCGTGCTAGGTAGCCAAGCTAAAACGCAATCCGCAGCATCTGCGCTGATAATCAGTGCATTTCGGTTTGGACGTCCAATGACCAACGGATCTGCTTCCCCATCTTCATCCATATCCATGCTCAAGGCCTCAGCAGCCAAGATGGTAGCTGTTTTATTAATTTGTTGGGTGCAACTGGCCACATTACCACAGGCGTCTGTAGCTGTCCAATTTCTTTCTACGGTGTAAGCTAAATCTTCTTCATCACCTAGTACTAGATCTTCATAGCTAATATCTGGAATGGCCGTACAGTCATCACTGATGCTCGGTTCTACGGTAGGGCTATCATCTGCATCACAAGCAATTGTAATGGAGGCTGGGCAGTTGATGGTCGGCGGGGTATTGTCCGCCTGGATTTCAATCTGCTGCGTACATTTGGCTGTTTCTTCGCCATCGATGGAGCTTGTCCAGGTACGTAGTAGGGTTGTACTTTCGCTGCAGGATTCCGTTTCCTCACTGTCCGTGTAAGCTAGGGTAGGGGTACCACAATTATCCGAGGCTACCGCTTCTCCGAGATTGACGGCATCTAGCGATTGACCACAGCTAACCACCTGATCAGCAGGGCAGGATATTTGACTTCCATTGTCATTTTTCACCTTTACGATGATGGTACAATTACTTTCGTTTCCGTTAATATCGGTAACGGAAGCGGTGACGGTTTGCTCACCTTCATCGGCACAACTAAAGTCTGTTCGGTCGATGTTACTTTCCGCAATTCCGCAAGCATCACTTGGTGTACCCACTACGTCTGCTAAGGTAATACTACCTTCTCCGTTCTCATCTAAGAATACTTCTTGATCCGTACAAGTAAGCAAAGGTCCCGTTTCGTCTACTACGCTTACGACACTGAAGCACTCGTCCGTATTCCCATTCTTGTCCGTTACTTTCAGTACAATATCATGATCACCCAGGTCATCACAACCGAAGGTGTTTTCGCTCAAGTTCATACTTCCTATTCCACAGGCATCACTGGAAGCAGCACCGATTAATTCTGGCGTGATTTCAACGCTTCCGGTTTCCTGTAAAGAAATCGTTAGATTCTCGCAAACCGCGTCAGGTCCTACATTGTCCGAAATCACCACGGTAGCGTCGCAAGTACTAGCCTGTCCATCATCCGTAGTTACCGTCAGGGTTACTGTATTTTCCCCGATATCTGCACAGTCAAAATTGGCAGGTCCAAAGCTAATAGCTACTTCACCAGCAGAAGCATCAGCTGTTCCTCCATCAATTTGAGACAGAGCTATTAAAGCATTGCCATTTTCATCTAGTTCCACTTCTACCGGGGTACTGACACAAACGGCTACGGGAGCACTTTTACGTAAACAGTTATAAGTAGCAAAGCCATCAAAGGTGTCTTCAGTAGTGTTACCGGCCATAATCGCGTTCTCCTCAGAGCCGGTTTTTACGTAGCTTCCACCGCCGCCACCCGCACCAGTAGAACCACCACCGCCACCACCAGAGTAGCCGCCACCACCGCCGCCGCAACCGGTACCAACACCACCGCCG
>JABSSL010000155.1 GCA_013214355.1 Saprospiraceae bacterium
AAGCTAAGCCTTTTTCTTTGCATTTGATACTTCAATAGTTATAGTTTAGCACATTCAATTACTTATACATCAGCCCTTTATTGATCCACAAACCCTTTTTGAGGACGCCCTAATTATGAAACTTATATTCTCTATTCCAAAACAGAAAAAGGAATTCTAGATGATCTCCTTGGCCATGTAAGACTGCTAAATCAAGATGGACAGCTTGGGCCGGTAATTAAGAGAGAAATTTCTCAATTTACCTACCTCCAGGCTTTTTCGAAACTCATCAACGATAAAACGGTTGTAGTAGTCTGTTTGATTAGTCATCCATTTTTATTGTCAGATGTGGGTACCTTCTTTAAAAAGACAGCTTTGTTTTATGAACATTGTTGTGGGAGAATCCAAGTAATCCCAATTCTTATTGATCCCTACGATCTATCAATAACGGCCTTTCATAAAATCGAGCGCTTGGGATCCAATATTCTTCCGATCAGGGACTTAGATACATTTAAGTATCACAATAATCTGTCCCTGATTGCCATGGACCTATATTGCTCCATAACAAAGAAAGCTGCGGCCCAAAGAGAAATTGACGACGAATGGGCACGGGTCTTGCAGGAAAATTCGGTAGATGAATATCTGGAATTCTATAAAGCCTACCGACTTAGTAAGTATGGAGAAAAAGCTTTGTTAGCCTACAAAGAGTTACTGGATGAGCAACTGTGGAAGCAAGCTGTGGAGAAGGATGAAGTTGAATACTATTTGAAATACCTAAAGCAGAGCCCTTTGCAACTGCATAAAAACAAGGCAATAGCCAAAATTGCCGGTATAGAAAGTAAGGAAGTAGTCTATAGACAAGATATTCAGGACAGTCTAAACCCAGGCATTTTGTTGGAGTACAAATCGCGATTTACAGAAAATGGGAAAATGTCTGAGGTAAATCAACAGCTACGGACATCCTTCAGAAGGCCTTTTGACCAATATATTGAAGAAAAAGGAAAAATTAAGACCAAGGCTAATTATCTAAATTATCAGATTCACCAGAGCTGTACACCGGAGGAAGTGTTCACTTATGATTTATTGGAAAAAGTAAAGCGTAATATTGATCTTAAGATGGAGGTATTGCTTGCTCAAACGCATGACATAAAGGATCAGCTAGTACGTAATACTTTTTATGGGTATGGAAGCTGTATACTGCTTTTGTTGATGATTATGGGATTAAATATTCAAATTAATACTGCAAGTTTTAAGTATCATTTGATTGTGATTCTAGTCATCGCCTCCTTCCTTATCCTCAGGGCATTCCTTAGAATCAAAAAAGATGTTACATGGTACCAGCAGCGGTGCATCGAGCTGAATAAGAAATTCACACAGCTGAAAATAGCTTTTCTTAAGTATGATACTGTGATTCAAGGCCAAATAACAAAACTGCTAAATCATGCTGAAGATTGGGTGGTAGAAAATCAGAGAAAAAGCATACAATATTACCTATTCCATAAATGGATTAAAAAATCAGATCGAAATCCAAAATGGGATTACTAGACGCTGGTCAGGACAAGGGATAGTAATTCTTTTGAAGGCATGCTTGCAGTCTTCTAGTTAGTTGCCCTAGGTAAACCTTGGCTTTTTTTATCTTGGGAATGAGAAACTAACATTTGCCTGTCTTCTAATTGGTCCTTGGTATGAAAACTGATTTTCTTCTCCTTATTTTACTCCTATTGGTAAGTGCTTGTGATAGCACGATGACAATCGAAGAGGAAGCGCTTAACTTCGCCATTTTACCCCATCCTAAAAGCGTAACTGATCATGGTAAAACGGTAGTCCTGTCATCAGAAAGCGGATTGTATTCGGATAATAAGGAGCTCTACCTATTATTTGGGTTGTTTAGATCGGAGGTTAAGAAACTAACAGGGCTGGAACTAGAAATAGCTGCACAAGCTAAAGAACAAGCCGATCTAATCTTTTCTATTGATTCCACTATGTCCCGAGAGGCCTACTCCATTGACGTAGGTCATCCCACGCAGGTTATGGGAGGTTCGTACGAAGCTTTGTTAATGGCTAAGACCACCTTACTACAGCTTTTTGTTAAGGATGGTGAGCAGCTGAAGTTGCCGATGGTGTCCATCACGGATCATCCAGATGTAGCCTACAGGGGGCTATTGGTCGACCTTGCGAGGCAATGGCATAGTTTGGAGACCATTGAAAAGTTGGTAGATCTAGCGGCTTTTTACAAAATCAATTATCTCCAACTTCACTTCACTGACTATCAATCCTACACCTTACCGTCCACTGCCTTCCCGAACTTGCCCACTCCAGATCGCCATTACAGTGTGGAAGAGCTAAAAGATCTCAATTACTACGCTGAGTTACGAGGGGTGACTATCATCCCGGAAATCGATGTGCCAGGGCACTCTAGTCCTTTTGTCAAAAAGTATCCGGAAATCTTTGCCATTCAGGATACGGCAAGTAATCCTTGGATCATCAATATGGGCAATGAGGCCGTCTATGAAGCCCTTGACAAGATCGTTGGAGAGGCTTTGGATATCTTTAAAGATACCCCTTACTTCCATATTGGTGGAGATGAAGCCATATTCAATAAGGTGATGGACGATCCCAAGGTCCAGGCCTATATTCTTGAACAGGGATTAGAAGAGGATGTACATGAATTGTATAGGCATTTTATCGTTCGGATGAATGAGATCGTAAAAAAGCATGGAAAGCAGATGTGTGTCTGGGAAGGCTTTGGTCCGGAAGGAAAAATAGAGATACCAAAAGACATCCTTGTTTTTGAATTTGAGACTAACCGCTACTTACCAAACCAGCTTGTTGAGGATGGCTATACGGTTGTAAATACTTCCTGGAAGCCCCTTTATGTAGTCAACCAAAAGAAATGGGAACCGAAGACGATTTATGAATGGAATATGTGGAGATGGGAAAATTGGTGGGATCAAGCGCCTTCCTTTGAACCGATTCAAGTAGATCGATCTGAGTTGGTGATTGGTGCCCAGATGTGTGCTTGGGAGCAGAAGGAGCAGGTGGAGATACCTAGTCTTCGCCAGCGCTTACCGGCTTTTGTGGAAAGGATATGGAATACGGAGGAAGAAATTTCTTTTGAGGAATGGAAAAAGCGAATCCAAGTTCAAGATGTAAATCTTTCTAAACTAATTAACGATACTCGCCAAGACAGCCTTTTAGTTGGGCATAATTTTCGTAAGGAAATGCTCCAGTAAACTATCCTCTGCGAAAGAAAATACGAGAAGTCCATCCTGTTACACACCAATTTGTGAGCGGATGCTCATCTAAGGATTGTGCGTTCATAGGGAACAAAAAATCATAATCATTTTTCTCTTCTTTGATCCAGAACAGCTATGCAATGGGCAATAGTTGCACGTCACTGCTATGGCTAATGACAGCCTTGCTGGAATACAAAGAGGTGGAATACTAATTCGTAAAACCTAATGTCTACAATTAAAAAGATCGCTCTCGTAACCTTTGCTGTTCTCGTTTGGTCAGCCTTTATCGGCTATGGATTTGTGGAGGGTTTTCTATTGCGGCCTATCAGCTCAAAAAGTACACCGGAGGCCTTTGTGAAGGCCGTAGAAGCGCAGATAGAAGCCGAGTCCGTTGGCAACTTTGCTATGATACTACTTGAAAACGGAGAGATAGCTGAAAGCCATTATCACTCCATTGATCAAGCAGTGGATAATCATACGATGTTTCCGGTGGCTTCTATCAGTAAATGGGTCACCTCTTTTGGGGTAATGAAATTGATGGAAGAGGGTAAATTGGACTTAGATAAGCCCATTGATGATTACCTAAGCAGATGGAAACTACCCGAAAGTGAATTTGATAATAGCAAGGTGACCGCCAGACGATTACTCTCTCATTCAGCGGGTTTAACTGACGGTCTTGGGTATGAAGGATTTGGACCTGGTGAAACCGTTCAGACGATTGAAGCCTCCCTGACCAAGGCCACAGATGCACCTCATTCGGATGGTATTGCTAAAGTTGGCCTTGAGCCCGGAACTCAGTACAGGTATTCTGGAGCAGGCTATACCATCCTACAGTTACTGATCGAAGAGTTGTCGGGGCAGTCCTTTCAGGATTACATGCGTGAGCAAGTGTTAATCCCATTGGGTATGGAACATTCAGTCTTTGGCATACCGGAGAACCCGGAAATGAAAACGGCCCAAATCTTTAGAGTGGATGGGACAACTCGGCAGCCCAATCAATTTACCGCCCTCGCTGCGGCAGCCTTATTTACCTGCACGGACGATCTGTATAAGTTCCTTAGGGCAAATATCGCCGAGAATGCTGTTCTTTCGGAGAAGTCTTTGACTACTATGACTACCGCAGAAACCTTTATCAATAACATTGGTGTTTACGGACTCGGGCCGGACCTGTACAGCCAAAATGACAAGAACTCCAAAATAGTTGGACACGATGGCAGTGGAAATAATGCCATTAATACTGCCGCAAGGATAGATTTAGTATCAAAAAGCGGAATCATTATTTTAGAAACTGGGCATTACACCATTGCTTCCTTCTTGGCTGATGAGTGGCTATTTTGGAAGGCTGGAATTGCGGATTACGTGGTGATGCAGCGCAATATTCCTTATGTCTTAGGTTTATTGGGTGTTGGTAGCTTGTTGATTATCATCAGCTCTATTTTTTTCCTTCGACGCAGGACCTAAAATTGGGATTGGAGATGGCCTAAGTAGAATTGCTATATTGAGGCATGGGAAAAATAATTGAAACAACAAGAGGTGTTTTTCATGCCAGAGTATATGGAAATGCACCAACCTGGAGGGCATTTCATTGTCGATGAACAGCCCGAAGCTGTCGCACATGAAATCAAACGTTTTTTATCCGAAAGCTGACAACTAGTGAGTCAATTGCGTCATGCTAAACGGGATTTTCCCCAATTTATCGTCCACTAATCCCGCTCGGAGCATCTGGGCGCCGGTACCCTGAAAATATTCAATTCGAATCTTATGCTTGCCCTCTTCCAGAATCGTAGTTCCATAAGCCCAGAAGGCCCCATGGCGGCCATCATGATCAATCAGCAATTCACCATCAATGTATAATTTGGAGCCGTCGTCTGAACGGAGATAAAAGGTTTGTGTCGCGGTTTGAGAGAGGTTGACATAGCCTTCTAGTACCAGACCATAATTTCTACCACGAGTCTTAATTAAACGCTCATTTACCTGTTTCACAACTCCTTCTTTTTGCACCTTTAATTGGGAGAATTCTGGTAACTCGTGCCAGCTGCCTTCGTAGTATTTATAAGTAAGACCTTTATTCTTGGCTTTGGCCTTTACCGCGGGCTTAGGCGCCATTCGGACCAATTCCTTAGAAATTACTCGACTTGCCTTTTTTGCCTTATTGTATGCCCGGGCTTTTACTGTGGCACTGGTATTTACCTCAAAAGGGCCTGCATATTTTTTGGATTGTTGACTAGGATCAGTGCCGTCTAGGGTGTAGTAAATAGAATGGTCTGAACTTAGGGCATCCATCTCCACTTTACTCGATTCCTGGAAAACCAACTGCTCTATTTTGAGATGAGGGGCAGGAGGTTGCAATAAGCTTCGATCCCTTGATTCTTTGGTGGCTTCTTTTTCCATTTCAAAGGTATCAAATAAACGTCCCTCATGATCAATAGCTTTGAATACTAGGCGATTTTGAAATACGGCAAAGGTGGTATAGTGATGGCCAGTTTGTAGTTCCTGGGTAAACCAAGATCGAGTTGGATCAAAGTCCTCTAATCCGCCTCCAGCACCACCGGAGTTGATGTAAATGACTCCATCTTTGAGGTTGACCTTATTCTCAAAAAGTGGCCAGGTACGTTCGTAGAGATGGGTATGTCCGAATAAGCAGAAATCTACCTTGTAGGCATCGTAAAGTGGTGTGAGATCTCGGGCCTTGGTTCGGTAGGTGGAGGCGCCGATGTAAGTATCTCCGTGATCATTTTCTTCCGTGGAATAGGGTGGATGGTGATGGACGACAAATTTCCAAGTAGCCTCGGACTTTGCCAATTCCCACTCCAACCAATTATATTGCTCAGATCCTTCCTGTACATCTCGATTGGTATCAATCATAAAGAACTGCGCATTACCATAGGTGAAAGTATAGTAATATTCAGGTTTTGGATTAACCATATAGTCGTAGTAGAATTGAGCATCCTGTTCATGATTGCCCAAGACGGTATACATAGGAAAACGACTCATAGCCACATGACCATTCGGAAAAAAGTGTTGGGTCCAATCCGTTTTCCGCGTTCCTGTATCTACTAAATCGCCAGCATGGATAATGAAGTGTGGCCTTTCTTGCCAAACCTTTTCAGCAATGACGCTCCATGCCCAGGGCGTTCTTGAGTTATATTGCGAGTCCCCCAAAAAGGCAAAGAAGTAAGCATCATCATCTTTGACGGCCGTCCGGAATGTATAAACCGGGCTAACTAAGGTGTCCCCTCCTTCCACAACACTCTGTACCTGATACAAGTACTTTGTAGCGGTCTTGAGATCTTTGAGTTCAACCTCATGCAATAGGCGGGAGTCAGGTAGTGTGCTGGCTTGAGATAAATTCGGCTGCTTCGCTTTTGGTTGGGCTTCCCCATACCTGACAAGTGTGGTAGCGGGCCTATTTGTTTCCCACAAGATATGGATGCTATTTTGCGTAGCATGCTGCAGATAAGGTTTGACGAGAAAAGTGTCCGAGGAAGATTGACTCAAGAGGAAGAGTGGACCGAAGATACAGAGTATTACGGGGGATAGGTATTTCATGATGTTTGTTAGTTGTTAGTTAGGCTTTTCGTAGGTAAAGTTTTGCTTTGATCTCTTCACGTGACTTCATTCACGCCTTAGAGAATCTTGACTAAGATAACCTTTGTTTTGGTTGCTCGGACTAAAGGTCTGACATACCTTCCAAATGGCAGAATCCGGCGCGTTAAAGGATCATGATTTTTTTGTTAAGGGATAGAGCAGATATCAAACAAAAAAAGCGCGACCAAGCTAATTGGTCGCGCCTTTATTTTCAACAAAGCTAAGCTTTGTGTGCTTACATCATACCTGGCATTCCTCCACCGTGAGGCATGTGTCCTCCACCAGCAGACTCAGGCTCCGGCTTGTCGTTGATCACACACTCGGTAGTTAATACCATACCGGCGATAGACCCAGCATTTTCCAAAGCGATACGAGTCACTTTAGTAGGATCGATCACACCAGCTTTCTTAAGGTCTTCGTACTCGCCTGTACGAGCATTGTAACCGTGGCTTCCCTTAGAGTTGATTACTGATTGAAGTACAACAGAACCTTCCACACCAGCATTATCAGCAATGGTTCTCAAAGGAGCTTCCAAGGCTTTCTTAACGATAGAGATACCGATAGTCTCATCTTCGTTCACACCTTCTTGGTCATTCAACACATTGATTGCTCTAACCAATGCAACACCACCACCAGCTACAATACCTTCTTCAACCGCTGCTCTAGTAGCGTGAAGGGCATCATCAACACGGTCTTTCTTCTCTTTCATTTCTACCTCTGTAGCAGCACCTACATAGAGTACAGCAACACCACCTGACAACTTGGCCAAACGCTCTTGTAGCTTTTCGCGATCGTAGTCAGAAGTAGTCGTTTCGATTTGTTGCTTGATCTGGTTGATACGAGCAGTGATTTGCTCTTCATTACCATGACCATTTACAACCGTTGTATTGTCTTTGTCGATAGTGATTTTCTCACAGCTACCCAAGTGCTCCAACTCTGTGTTGTCCAACTTGTAACCTTTCTCTTCAGAAATCACTGTACCACCAGTCAAAATGGCGATATCTTCCAACATAGCTTTTCTACGGTCACCGAAACCAGGAGCTTTAACAGCTACTACTTTCAACTGAGCACGTAGACGGTTTACCACCAATACACCCAAAGCTTGGCTTTCGATATCCTCTGCAATGATCAAGAGAGGACGACCAGACTGTACCACTTTTTCCAAGATAGGAACGATGTCCTGCATGTTGGAGATCTTCTTATCGTGGATTAGGATGTATGGGCTTTCATATTCAGTGGTCATGTCTTCCGCATTCGTAACGAAGTAGGGGGACAAGTATCCACGGTCAAACTGCATACCTAGTACTTCTTCTACGTAGGTATCAGTTCCTTTTGCTTCTTCAACAGTGATTACACCATCTTTAGATACACGCTTCATCGCATCTGCGATCAAAGTTCCGATCTCTTCATCGTTATTGGCGGAGATAGAACCTACTTGCTGGATCTTTTGGAAGTCGTCACCGATAACTTCTGACTGCTCGTGTAGGTCAGCGATAACTTTTTTCACTGCTTTATCGATACCTCTTTTGAGGTCCATTGGGTTGGCACCGGCAGTTACGTTCTTCAAACCTGCGTTGATCATAGCCTGCGCTAAAACGGTTGCAGTAGTAGTTCCGTCACCTGCAATGTCTGCGGTTTTAGAAGCCACTTCCTTTACCATTTGTGCACCCATATTTTCTACGGCGTCCTCCAGTTCTACTTCTTTGGCCACAGTTACACCATCTTTGGTAATTTGTGGAGCGCCAAAACTTTTCTGAATTACAACATTACGGCCTTTAGGACCTAGGGTGACTTTTACAGCATTTGCAAGCGCATCTACACCAGAACGTAGCTTTTCCCTTGCATCTCTATCAAAGCTAATTTCTTTAGCCATTTTAAGGTTGTGTTTTTTTGGTTTTGCGAAAAAAATTAAAAGCGGATTGGATCAGGATAAACTACAGCACTACTAGAATATCATCTTCGCGCATGATGAGGTAGTCTTCACCTTCATAATGCAGTTCCTGTCCGGCATACTTTCCGTACAAAACAGTATCGCCAACTTGTACGGTCATTAGATTTCCATCTTTTCCTGGTCCTACAGCGATAATTTCACCTCTTTGAGGCTTTTCCTTAGCTGTATCAGGAATGATGATCCCTCCTTTCGTTGTCTCTTCAGCAGGAGCGGGCTTGACCACTACTCTGTCGTTGATGGGCTTCATATTTGCTGATGTATTTTATTGAACAAATGAAACAAATTATGTTTAAAGATGGGCTGTCAGGAGGTCATTTGAATCATAGGCTGATGCTTCGACATTCTTCCTACAGCTTAGAACACCCTTGTCCTATCATACGGTATGCCAAACTGAAATTCATGACAATTTTGCAGTCTGCTTGAACATTTGGCACCCGATACGGCACTCTCACCGGATTTTTCCGACCTTTTGTTGTCATTTTGACAAGACTGGTCGAAAAAAACAAAGACCTGGTAGAAAGTGCTCTACCAGGTCCTTGTCTTCTTGAGTGCTTACCTTTTATTGTGGTAAGGATAAGTCCACTCCGCCGCCGCCGCCACCATCGACCATCAAGGCAGTGATGATGCATAAGACGAAAAGTGCAATGGCTAATCCCCAAGTTACTTTTTCGATGAAATCAGTTGATTTAGCAGCGCCAAACATCTGGTTGGCTTGTGAGCCGCCAAAAGTAGAATCTACCCCTCCGCCCTTTGGGTTTTGAATAAGTACAGCTCCCATCAAAAGGAGACATACTAGGGCAATCAAAATTGTCATTCCAGTCAACATATCTACATGAGTTTGATTAGTTCTTCAATTTTCCCCGCAAAGTAAACACTTTTTTGTGGATTTTTCAATTTTAATCTTTCATACATCTCGATAGCTTTCGGATACTGTTCCTGTTTGACTAATAGCATGGCCAAAGTTTCCGAAGCAATATCTTCTTTGTCCTCCAAACTGCGCTTTGCGATTACACTTACCTTTACAGGCGGTTTAGCCTTTTTAAGCTTGGCGGGTGGAGTAGTAGGTTGAGGGGCTGGAGTAGGAGAAAGCTTAGGTAGCTTTCTAGGTTGTAGCTGCCGCTTCCAACTATTGAAATGTTTTTTGGGTTGTGGCGGAGTGATCGTGGGTGCTTGCCCCACCTCTTTCCGCATGGCTTGTACTCTTGCCTGCAACTTGGCTAATAATTCTTCCGTAGCTGCTTCTTCGCGCTGCTTCGCCTGGGCTGCGGCGACTCGATCTTCAATCTTTTTTCTAACATACCCCGGCACAGGCCCATAACTCCTGATGGTACTGGCTAGTTCACTAGAAATGGTAAAGGCTTGGGGGGCTTCCTCTTCCTTAACTTCTTCCGCTATCGTGTCTTGTTGATCTAGATCTTCCGGCGTATTGGAAAAGATATCTGCTGGCCCTGGAGGTGGCACCAATTCCGCTTCGGAAAGAGCAGGGGTAGGTTGTAGCTTTTCTGGAATATCAAGCTCTAAATGGAATTCATCTTCTTCCTTATCTTTTTCCCAGCTGGGAGGTACTAGGGGCTCTACCGGAGCTGCTTCTCGTGTAATGCCGCTAGAAGAGTCATTTTCATTGGCCACCAGGGGTATTTTTTCCACCTTTTCTTCCAGACTATTAATATCCTGCAATTCCAATATTTCATCCTCGAACTCTGCAAATTCTTCCCTGCTGACGGATAGCAGCTTCTGAGACTTAATCAAATCATACAAATAGGCTCGGTCGAAAGTGTGTACGGCAGCTTTCTCCAGGTTTTTGGAAAAAGCGGTGTTGTTATCCAGCTGTGCCTTTTGTAATAGAAGCACATGTAGATTCGCACAATAGGGGTGTTGCAATACCAAGCTCTTCAGTTCTTGATATGAAAATTGGTATAACTTGGAAGGTTCCTCTATATAGTCGGAAAAATTCTCACGATTCATGCCCGCCATCTTGATGGATAATTGGGCAAATTAATAAATAATTTGCTCATTGTCAAACAAAATGATATCACAAAAACGACTATGAGTAATACTCCAACTAATTGAAAGGCAGTATGTAGGAGAAAATTAATAATTGAAATAAGCCCACTAATGAGATCACCGCCAAGAGTACGGTCCACGTCTTCAAAGCTTCTCCTTCCGTAAATCCACTCATCTTGGAGACTACCCAGAACCCACTATCATTCATCCAGGAAATGAATAAACCACCGAATCCAATAGCTAGCAATAGGTAAATCGGATGATAGGGCAAATCTGTGCCCGTTCCGACCAATGCAAACATAATACTGGATGTCGTGATCATGGCTACGGTACTTGAACCTTGGGCCGTCTTCATGGCAGCGGATATTAACCACGCAAGAATGATGTAGTTGATATGAAAGTTTTCAGTGGCGAGCGCAATAGCATCTCCAATTCCACTATGCTTGATCATAGCACCAAAGGCACCACCAGCGCTAGTAATCAAGATGATGATCCCTGCAATCTCTAAAGGTTTAGCCGCTTCTTCCCACAGACTTTTTGCGTCCAGGTTCTTGGCTCTAGCCCAAAGCCATAAAGCGATAGCTGTACCAATGGCCATGGCCACATTTTTGTTGCCCCAGAAGGCGATCCAAGCTGGGGTTTTACCTGCTACCACTGCTGTGATTGAGGCAATACTGATGAGAATAATTGGTATTACGACCGGCATCAAGGATATGGCTAGACCTGGTTGCTTTGCGGAATCCGCCGTGTCTGCAATCCCCACTCTTACGGGAATGTCTATTCTAGCATTTAGCCTTCTACCCAAGATCAAACTGGCAATAGCAGGCAAGATCCCGGCCGCTAGCCCACCCATAATGGTCAAACCTAGGTCGATTTGCAAAGTCTCTGCCATGATCAAGGGGCCTGGAGTGGGAGGGACTAGACTATGCGTGATAGCAGCACCACCACCAATGGCCATGACATAGAGTAAGAAGTTCTTTCCCGTTTTCTGCGCTAGCGTGATGGCTAAGGGAATCAACAAAAAGAATACAGTATCAAAAAAGACTGGAATAGATAACAAGAAACCACTTAGCAAAAGGGCTAGCGCTGCCCTGCTTTCCCCCAATGCTCCAATCAACCAATTCACGATTCGTTGTGCAGCACCACTTTCCATCATAGCTGTACCTATCATTGCCGCTAGGGCAATGACCCAGGCTATCTTTCCAGCGACCACTCCAAACTCGGTCATCGGCGTTTCTACAGACTTAACAAGGTGAGACAATCCTTCTGCCCCTGGGACATTAGCTGAAAGTAAACCAACCAGTATGGCTGATAAGATCAGGGCTACAAAGGGGTGAAGGCGAAGTTTGGAGATCAAAACCACTACGGCAATGATGCCAAATAATAATACGGCAAAGGGCCAATACGGAGCATTAACTATGGAATTCATGTAGGAAAGATACATTTCTTTCGCAGAAAAACTAAGGCGATATCAGGTGCTGATGCTAGTTATGGAGTACTTTGCTGCAAATAAGTACAATACCATCAGCTTTTAGGTAGATTGTACAAGTACTTATGGATAGAGCACTTTAGAAAATGGGCACCCCTTTCCAAGCAGGGATGCCCATTCTCCTAGCACTTGAGTCTCCTTATTAACTATTATAGATAGCTTTCGACCATTCGCTTAATCCGTCGATTTCGCTCTCTTTGATAGCGAATGAAGCCATAAATCAGAATCAGAAGGATAGGTAATCCAAAATTGAGATATTTCAAAAAACTCCGTTTGCCACTGGCTTCTTCTCCTAAATATTCTTGCGCGATCGGGCGAGTGGCCACGGATTTGGTTCGAAGTTCAATTAAACCGGTATCATCACTCAACCAGTCTATACTATTCGCCAATAAACTTACATTATCCTGGCTTTGGCGTTGTTGTCCACTGACTCCAAAATCACCATCTCCATAGACGACGATCTTACCAGGGATCCCTCCTCCAAAATCTCCCTCTAGAACTCCGCCGACGATAACGTTGTTCAATGGGAAATCGCCAGCCGTCCATTGTTTTTGGATATCAAAAAACGTGGGTGCTGGTTGAATGCCAGCCTGTGTAGAGCTAAAAGCAATAGGGGTAAATACTTTGCTGCTGTCACCCAGAAAGCGAACTGGGCTAGCAAACGCCATCACAACCTGTTCTAGGCCCTTAGAAATTGGGTGATCTGCAAAGGTGCTGATCAACGGAATGTAAGGGAACTGTACTGGAGTTTGCATAGTGAAAAATCCTTGCTGTTGCTGTACCGTGACTTGACCACAATTTGCATCGATCAAGAAACTAGGTTCTACCTCTAAGCCTTTGGTTCTCAACCAATCTTCAATGCCCGTAGGACTTGCCGATCCTTGTGCCGTTTGCAAATCTCCGTTTACAGCATTGATGGCTAGCAGTAGTTTCCCGCCTTTTTGGAGATAAGCATCCAAATTAGCCAAGTGGTCCGGGGGGAGGGTGTCCTTAGGTGCGATGACGGCCACAGCTTTGAATCGATCCGGGATAGGAGCATTGAGCTCCACATTTTCAATGGAATATAGAATGCTCAGCGACTGATAGGCCTGAGCTAATTCGTTCAGACTGGCCTCTCCATGCCCACTTACAAAAGCAATCGTAGGTTTTTCCTGTACGGCCAATTTCTTGATACTGGTAGATAAGCTGTATTCCATGCCCGTTCCACCTTGGATCAAGGGAATCACTTCTTTCTGCTCTCCCAGTTGCAGAACAGCCCCTAAGAAGGCCTGCTGATTCTTAACCTGATCTTTCTCCCGAACTTGGATCATAATGGGCTGTACGCCATTCTGAGCAGCGGCCTGTTTTTCTTCGTCTGTTTCAGGGTTTTCGAACTTGTAGTTCAAATTCCCCTTGGAGAGCGTAGCGTATTCAAGAAGCATCTCCTTAAAGTCCTGTTGGATCTTGACAATGTCAACTGGTAGATTGTCTGAAAAATAAGATGTTACCGTAATGGGCGCATCCAAATCTCTCAGGATATCCTTGGTAGCCTTGCTTAAAGTATATTGTTTTCCTTCTGTCAGATCTAATCGGAAAAAGAAACGATTAGATAGGATATTGACAAGGATTATAATCCCTGCAATAAGAGCTATGCTGATAATAGAATTATTCTTCATGGCAGATTTTATTGAGGGTTATTTTCTTTGTTTAATATTCAATTCGGCTAGTAGTAACCAGAAGAGCGTCAAACTGACGAAGTAGATGATATCCTTACTATCCAAAACCCCGCGCACGATCGAATCATAATGCCTCGACAAGCTCAGCGTAGTCAGGAGCTCCGCTATAAAGCCACTTGAACTGGATCCCATGACGTCGAACAAGATTTGAAAGAAGATCGAGATGAAGAGCGCCAGTAAGAAGGCAACAATCTGATTATTCGTAATACTGCTAGCAAATAAGCCAATACTGATATAAGCCGCGCTCATCAACAACAAGCCAAAATAGCCTGAAATGATGGCTCCATGATCTACATCACCCAATTGAGATACCGTTATATAGTAGGGGAGAGTGAACAAAAGCGCCAGCCCCACCATGGCTAAGCAAGAAAGGAATTTGCCGAGTATGATTTGACGTTCTGAAACAGCTTTAGTAAGCAGCAGCTCTATAGTCCCCGTTTTCTTCTCCTCTGCCAACTGCCGCATGGTAATGGCCGGGATGAAGAAAAATAAAGTCCACCTAGCTACTCCGAAGAAGGCGGCCAGGTCTGCTTGTTTACGCATGAATATATCAGAACCATAAAGCCAGGTGAAAAAACCGGTGAATCCTAGAAAAGCAACAATTATTATGTAGGCAATCAAGGAGTCAAAATAAGAACCAACCTCGCGTTTGGCTATAACACTTATTGGACCCATGGTTGAAAATTTTTGTGGTTTAGTGTTTGATCGTAATCAGAAATAGAATGGAGATGACTAGCGGGTGAAAGCTAGTTCATAGTTAAGTCACGGAAAATATCTTCCAGCTTAGTTTCAAATGGAATGACTTCACTCAATAACCATTTATTACTCACACAGAGATCGAAAATGGCACGGTTGGAGCTTTGGTCACTTACACTCTGTACCTCAAACCGATTCTCTGCTGCGTCCAGAATATCTACCATACCGACGGTTGGTAGCCCTTGTAGCTTTTGATAAATGGTATTGGTTTCGCCATCTTCAATCTTTACACGCAAAACTTGCTGCCCCTGCGCTTGTTTCCGTAATAACTCAGGCGAGCCATCCGCTACAATTTTACCTTTATTAATGATCAAGATTCGATCGCAGGTGGCTTCTACCTCGGGAAGAATATGTGTGCTTAGAATTACGGTCTTGGCTTTACCTAGCCTTTTAATCAATTCGCGAATTTCTACAATTTGATTAGGGTCAAGGCCGGTGGTAGGTTCATCTAAGATTAGCACCTCAGGATCATGGATCATTGCTTGGGCTAATCCTACCCGTTGTCTATATCCCTTGGATAGCTCTCTGATAAATTTATGTTTCTCCTGATCCAAGCCGCACTGCCGAACCATTTCCCGTATGCGATGTGGAATGGTCCCTTTATCCATGCCCTGTAAGGCAGCACAGAATTCCAGGTAATCTAGTACGGGCATGTCTAGATACAGCGGATTGTGTTCAGGTAAGTATCCAATATGACGCTTTAAATCACCTGCCTTGACCGATTCCCCACCTATGAGAATATCACCTTTCTCAATTTCCAAATAGTTGGTGATCATTTTCATCGTGGTGGTCTTACCAGCACCATTCGGTCCAAGGAAACCGAGGATCTCCCCAGGTTTTACTTCAAAAGAAATATTGTCTACCGCTTTTTGCAGACCATAGCTCTTGCTTAGTTGTTGAATCTTAATATCCATGTTCTAAATCGTTTCGAGGCTTGTCCAGCATTGGATTTGGCGATCGCAAAAATAAGAAAATCGAGAAAAAAAAGTCAAGCCCTGGATAGCGGATTATAAGGAGCTTGGTCAGTGCCAGCAAAAAATCTATTTTTGCCGGAAAGGACAAACGCCAAACATGAAAAATACCAATTACTTCTATCCTACCTTGGGACTTATTCTAATTCTTTTCTACGCCTGTGGTCAAGCTCCCAATGCGGGAGCTGATACACCAGCTGCATCCGATACTCAGGCTGCCGAAACTACTCCCGGTACAAGTGCTGAACCGGATGACTTCTTAACGGAAGAAGTGCCAGGCACTGAACTTACTCGAGTATTTAGAAAGGATGCCGACGGGAATATAGTGGAAGATGGTTTTTTGAAAAATGGAGTGAAGCAAGGGCCTTGGTTAACCTATGAACGCGTCTTTATCTATCCAAAATCTTTGACTCATTACGAAAATGGCATCGTCAACGGAATATATATGGAGTTTACGACTTCTGGACAAGTTGCTCTTCAAGCGGTATACCGAAACAATCAATTGAATGGTCCTTGGTCCAGGTATAAAGGGGGGAGAATGGCAGGGCGATCGCATTTAAATGATATTTAAGATCCTTTCTCTGACCGTGGGATCCCAGGCTGCCTTGAGTCTTTTGGTTTTAATACTCCCTTATGCTTTATCTAAACG
>JABSSL010000156.1 GCA_013214355.1 Saprospiraceae bacterium
GGATTTTGACTAAGCTAAGCCTTTTTCTTTGCATTTGATACTTCAATAGTTATAGTTTAGCACATTCAATTACTTATACATCAGCCCTTTATTGATCCACAAACCCTTTTTGAGGACGCCCTAAGTAGCATTGATCGCAGTCTAATGAGAAGATGATATCTCATTGGCTGGATTTTTGTTTGTCATATTATCGAATGTATGGTGAAAGGAGAAAACAATAGAAAGCTTATTCTTTTTGTGCTAGCCGGTCTGGTGGTTCCACAACTACAGGCCAAGCAGGGAGCACCTGCCTTGGCCTGGACTAGCGGGGACCTTTGGCATTGGCCAATGTGGGTCTTGGTAGCAGGACTATTGATCTGGAATCATTTCCGTGGAGTGAGGAGAAAGAAGGAAAAGCGGCGCTTAGAGACTGAGGCAGCCTCTAGAATTAGCCAAATACAAAGGGAAAGGCGGATGTTAGAGCAGGAGGCAGCGACACTCAAGGCCTTGGACGCGAAGAAGTCTGCTTTCTTTGCTAATATCTCTTATGAGTTGCGCACTCCCTTGACCCTAATGATGGGACCTATCCATGAGGTCCTGGAACGAGGGCAACTAGAAGCGCAAGATGAGTATTCCATTCGACTAGCCAATCAGCACATCAACAAGATGCTTACTATGGTCAATGGTATTTTGGATTTATCTAAATTAGACGCTGACCAATTAAAATTGGAGGAAGAGTTTGTGGAACTTTATGCCTTGGCAGAACGCCTTTTAGATCCCTTCATATCTCTAGCCAGTGCAAGGAAAATTGATTTTCAAGTATGTAATGAATGGGAAGTTGGTTATCATTATAAGTTGGATGCGAAGAAGCTAGAACGTATCCTAAGTAATTTGCTGTTCAATGCGTTGAGATCTACAACTGAAGAGGGCTGGATCCAAGTAAGATTAGGACAAGTAGATCACAGTTTGCTCGTAGAAGTTAAAGATAACGGGGCTGGCATTGCTGAGGCAGATTTGCCTTATGTCTTCGATCGCTATTATCGGTCTGAACGCATGGACCCCTATCAAGTGGGAGGTACAAGTATCGGCCTTGCACTGGTCAAAGAGTTAAGCGTACTGATGGGGGGAGAAATCAAGGTGCAGAGCTGCGAAGGACAAGGCACCCAGTTTGCCATTCGTCTGCCCTACCAAGGGAAGCGCCAAAGAAACCAAACACCTGCCTCACCCCCCAGGCTTGAGTTCCAGGCGGGACAGTCGACTGACTTTGAGCAGAGTCCGAAGGAGAATGTGCCTGCTGCCAAAGAGAGTACGATCTTAGTGGTAGAAGATCATCTCCAAATGCGACAATACATTTGCAAAGTACTGGGAAGGCAGCACGATTGTTCGGAAGCAAGCAATGGAGAAGAAGCCTTAGCTCTTTTGGAGAAATCTACCCGGATAGATCTAGTCATCACCGATGTTATGATGGATAAGATGGATGGACTTACGCTACTAAAACGCCTGAAGGAACATCCGGAATGGAAAACCATACCTGTGATTATGCTGACCGCTTTGGCCAATCAAGATGATCGCCTCAAAGCCTTAGATCTAGGTGCTGTAGATTACATACTCAAGCCTTTTATTCCTGTGGAATTGTATGCTCGAGTTAGCAATATACTTAGTCAGCAGGAAGTAAGCCGTCAAGATCGAACAAAAACCAATAAAACACCAGAATTGGACGGGAGGTCCTCTAGCCGAAGCCCCGCTGATGAGCTTTGGTTAAACCAACTGAATGAAACCATCAAAGAACAGATGGGGGCCTTTGACTTCACCATTGATCGCCTGGGATTCCATATGGCCATTAGCCGACGGCAGTTGAGTAGAAAGGTGAAATCCTTGACGGGCCTGACGGTCCACCAGTATGTACAAGAGATCAAATTAAATGAGGCTAGGCGTCTGTTGGAGAATCAATCTAAATCGACGGTTAAAGCCATTGCTTATGAGTTGGGAATGAAAGATGTGAAGCATTTTTCTAGGCTTTATCTACAGCGATCTGGCAAGCGACCCTCAGATTTTTTTTGAAAAAATGAAGTGGGTTGTGAAACATACACTGCGGATTCTAGTATAATGGGTGGATGAAATACAAATTGCATGTCATAGCAAGTGAAGCTGGTCGTATTTGATCCATCAAAGCAACAGTTTAGGGTACATAAAATCAGGAAATGTCGTTTTTGGCCGAAAATTCACCCCTTGTTGGCCAAATTTTCTCCTGAAAATCAATTTTATTTGTACTGATATATAGAATATATTTAATTTTTCTATGAAACACTAAAGAGCCTTTTTATAAGGGGGACATTATGATATCGCTCCGGGATAATAACCTTATCTCGGAGTTTTTTTTTGCCAACCTTTAGCCACTTTTTCTGTTGCAATAGTAGGCTGCTTGATGAGCCTTTACGCAATAGAAACTACTTCCAGCGTGTCATATCAATTGAATTGAAGAAAGAGAAATCAATAGTAATTCACAAAGCCCAAGCTTGGTTTAAGCAGCAGGCTTGGAAGCCCTTTCCCTTTCAACGGGATTGCTGGGATGCCTATATGGAAGGCCATCACGGTATGCTCAACGCTCCGACGGGTAGTGGTAAGACCTATGCGCTGCTCATTCCAATCCTTTTACAATTTATCCAAGAAAACCCCGAAGACTACACGGAAAAAACGGGGAATGGCTTGCAAGCCATTTGGATCACCCCCATCCGAGCTTTGGCTAAGGAGATACAGTCTGCGGCACAACGTGCCATAGAGGGCTTAGGACTCTCCTGGGAAGTGGCGATACGATCCGGCGATACCTCCAGCAGTGAACGTGCCAAGCAAAAGCGCAAACCACCTGAGATACTGGTCACTACTCCTGAGAGTTTACACCTCTTACTTGCCTCCAAAGGTTATCCCAAGTACTTTAAGCACCTCAAGAGTGTCATCATAGATGAATGGCATGAGCTAATGGGGTCCAAGCGCGGAGTACAGATGGAATTGGCCCTTTCTCGCCTAAAGGTAATTTGTCCTGGACTCAGGGTATGGGGGATTTCGGCGACGATCGGTAATCTGGATGAAGCGCTACATGCTTTACTGGGAAATAGCTACGAAACGGGTCACTACAAACTAATTCAATCCTCAATTCATAAGAAAATTGAGGTGCGCTCTATACTGCCGGATGAAGTAGAACAGTTGCCATGGGCCGGCCATTTAGGGATCAAGCTTCTGGAAAAAATAGTTCCGATTGTTCAGCAGAGTCGGAGTACCTTGATTTTTACCAATACGCGTGCGCAATGCGAAATTTGGTATCAGCAATTGCTAGAAGCCGCTCCTGATTTAGCGGGTATTATGGCGATGCATCATGGCTCAATCGCTAGAGATTTGAGGGATTGGGTGGAGAATGCCCTGCATGAAGAGGTGTTAAAGGCTGTCGTCTGTACTTCTAGTTTGGATCTGGGGGTCGATTTTAGACCGGTGGAGACAATCATTCAAATTGGAAGCCCCAAAGGAGTATCTCGATTTATCCAACGGGCGGGCCGAAGCGGGCACCAACCGGGTGCTTTGAGTCGAATTTACTTCGTCCCTACTCATGCCTTGGAGTTGTTGGAAGCAGCGGCACTGCGACAGGCGATTGATGAGCAGCAGTTGGAAAGTAGGGTGCCTTTTATTCGTTCTTTTGATGTCTTAGTACAATATCTAATTACACTGGCGGTATCCGATGGCTTTCGTGAGCAAGAAATATATGAAGAGGTCAGAAGTACTTTTTGTTATAATAGCATTAGCCGAAAAGAATGGAAATGGCTGTTGGCTTTCATCACCGATGGAGGAAGCAGCTTAAGTGCCTATGATGAGTATAAAAAGGTGGAGCGGGCAGGAGACTTTTACCAGGTAACTAGCCGAAGGATCGCTACACGCCATCGTTTACAAATGGGAACCATCGTCAGCGAATCCAATCTTACCGTAAAATATGTGAGTGGCGGCAGGATAGGTACCATCGAGGAGTGGTTTATCGCACAGCTTAAGCCTGGTGATACCTTTTGGTTCGCGGGTAGAAGCTTGGAGTTGGTGCGGATGAAGGGCATGATGGTACAAGTGCGCAAGAGTAAGAAAAAAACAGGGAAGATCCCGTCCTGGCAGGGAGGGAGGATGCCTTTGTCTTCTAACTTGACTCATTATTTACGACTTAAAATGAGAGAACTGCGCAATGGGACAGGAGAGGAGATAGAGCTCAAAGCTTTAGAACCTATTGCCGAATTACAGCGAAATCGTTCGCACATACCAGGTGATGATGAGTTTCTGATAGAATATTTCAAGAGTCGCGAGGGGTACCATCTCGTATTTTATCCCTTCGAAGGGCGTTTTGTACATGAAGGCTTGGGCTCCTTGTTTGCCTATCGCATCAGCCAACTCACCCCGATTAGCTTTTCTATTGCCATGAATGATTATGGTTTCGAGTTGTTGTCAGATGTAGAGATCCCAATCGAAGCGGCTTTAGAGCAAGACTTGTTTAGCACTCAACATCTTTATCGAGATATACAAGCTAGCATCAATGAAGCAGAATTAGCTAAGCGGCGCTTTAGAGATATCGCCAGTATTGCTGGCTTAATATTTAAGGGTTTTCCGGGTAAAGAAAAGAAGGATCGACATTTGCAATCTTCTTCCCAGCTGTTCTTTGAGGTATTTACGGACTATGAACCCGATAACCTCTTGCTGCAGCAAGCACATGAAGAGGTGATGATCTTTCAACTCGAAGAGATTCGGATGCGAGAGGCCCTGGGGCGGATTCAGCAACAGAAAGTACGCTTAAGTTACCCTTCCAAGGCCACCCCGTTTTCCTTCCCGATTATCGTAGATCGACTACGTGGGCGTCTGACCTCCGAGAAATTAGAGGATCGCATTAAGAAGATGAAGCTGCAATTGGTTAGATAAGCAAAAAAGAAGAAATTTGGGCTCTTTAATTCTTACCGTATGCACCAAATTAAGCTTTGCCAACAAACCTTTTACTTGCATCCCTTTCATGCCATCTATTGGGAGGAACAGCAGATGCTGCTCTTAGCGGATTTGCATTTAGGTAAAGCTGCTCATTTTCGTAAGGGAGGATTCCCTGTGCCCGCCACTGCTGGCGATAGCAATTGGGATCGCTTGCAGACTCTGCTTTTTGATATTAAGCCGGCTAGAGTTTTGTTTTTGGGCGATCTCTTTCATAGTGAATACAATCCGGTTTGGGAAGAGCTAGGGGATCTTATCCAACAATTTAAGGAGATATCTTTTGAGTTGGTGCCAGGTAATCACGATATCCTGGAAGACCCATACTACCAAGCTGCTGGTCTATATCTACACCCGCTCACCCTGGAAATCCCGCCTTTCTACCTAACGCATCATCCCCAAGATGAGATACCAGAGGGACTTTACAATCTTTGTGGACACATTCATCCGAGCGTGAAATTAAGAGGAGGAGCGCGGCAAAGTTTGCGCTTGCCCTGTTTCTATTTTGGGGAACAGCAAGGAATCTTACCTGCTTTCGGCGCATTTACCGGTACGGCAAATATAGCGGTGAGAGCTGGAGATCGAGTGTTTGTAATTGCTTCTAATGAGGTAGTAGAGGTGAGCTAAATTTTGATGGCCTTACTGCTACTTTCCCTTACTTTCATGATGGCAGGGCAAGATTATGGATACAATGGCCTTTATTGCGGATAGTTGACTAATGCCTACTTTCTGCTGGGTAGTAAGCTGTGGCCGGAGGACAAGTCAGCAGATTATCCAGCGAATCTAGTCATCTACCCAGATAATGAGACTTTCGAAAATCATTTAGTTCCATTTCTTTGCCAAAAGCGCTAACTTGAAATGGTCAAACAGATAAAATAGTATAAAAGTAGATACTCCAGGAGTTCGCAATTGATGGTCTAAGGTTTCGGGATATGTATGAGATGATAGAATATGCCTTTTACGGAGCGCTCATTTTCCAAACGAGCTTCATGTTCATTCTGTATCTGCAGAACCGTAAGGAGTACTACATCATGTACACTTTGTACGTGCTAGGTGTTTTTTTGGTGATGGAGCCAAAACTCATTGGCATCATTCACGCCTACATCTTTTTAGTAGAATGGACCACGGTACTCATCTATTTCCTATTTCTTGATTCTTTCTTGGAAATTTCCAGTCATTCGGAAAGATTCAAAAAGTTCATCAACTACTTGAAACCGTCCGTGATGGGTTTGCTGGTTGTCCAGTTTATTATGACCTGGATTAAAGAATTTTTTGGCCCGATGGACACTTTGGATACAGTAGTCCATAAAGTTGATGAAGGTTTTTTCTATATGACCTTCATTGCGGGAGCTTATACTTTGTATGAAACCTACCGATTGAAGAATACCCTATCGAGATATATCTTGATCGGTACAGGGATATTGCTAGTTAGCTTGATTTTGAATAGGGTATTTTATGATTACTTCAATGTCTTACCGATCATTTTTGGGACCTTCTTGGAATTGTTACTGTTTGTAGCGGCGATCGGCTATAAGACGAATCTACTGGAATCCGAAAAACGCAAGGCGCAAGAACAATTGATGCAAACCACTCTCATGGCCTTAAAGGACCAAATGAGTCCGCATTTCATAGCCAATTGTCTGAATTCCATCAAGCTATTGATCCAACAGCAAAAAGAAAAAGAGGCCATCGAATACTTAACAGAGTTTTCAAAGTTGCATCGGCTAGTGGTAGAGCACTTTCAAGAAGTGAAGGTGTCTTTAAAGAAGGAATTGCGGATTTGCAAATCTTATCTGGAAATGGAGCGCTTGCGGTTTAAGCAAACTTTCAACTATGATTTTGACATTCAAGTGGATGATAATTTGCTTACGTTCATCGAGGTCCCTCCCTTGCTTTTTCAGCCAATTGTAGAAAATGCGATTTGGCATGGTTTGATTAAGAAGGAGGGTCCAAAGCATTTGTGTGTGAAAATTGAGGATAAGGGAGGTGTCCTACAGTGTTCCATTGAGGACAATGGCATCGGCCGTTCCAAATCTATGAACGGTGTATTAAAGGACGGAGTGGAACGTGGAAAGAAATCGACTGGAATAGCCAATACGAAAGAAAAAATTAAGGTATACAATGAGCTGTTCCACACTAAACTTGAGATGCGATTTATCGATAAACAGGATAAGCAAGGGCAGGCCGCGGGGCTGAAAGTCCTCTTTAATATTCACTACGATTAATAGGATCGAAGCTCGACTTTATCATTTTGAAAAGACCACCTTTATGTTGAAAGCAATACTAATTGATGATGAACAGGACGCCCTGGATACCCTGGAAATGGATCTAAAGCGCTATTGTGCTGAGGAAGTAAAAGTGATCAGCAAGTGCCAGTCTCCCATTGAAGGGATGATTGCGATTCGTCGCCTAAAACCCAATCTGGTGTTTTTAGATATTCAGATGCCTGAGCTTTCTGGTTTTGAGATGTTGGAGATTTTGAAGGAGATTGATTTCAACCTCGTCTTCATTACCGCCCATGATGATTATGCCGTAAGGGCTTTCAAAGTTAGTGCAGTGGATTATTTGTTGAAACCAGTCGATAAGAATGAATTGGTAGCTGCCATTGAAAAAGTGAAATCAAAGGAAAAAGTGGCACCACAACGCGAATTTGAGGTCCTCTTGGAAAACGTCAAACAGATTAAGACCATTGCTATTAAAAATCAGAAGGAGTACCGTTTCTTCGGAGTGGATGAGATTATGTATTGTAAGGCTGATGGGAATTTTAGTTACATTTATTTGAAAGACGATAAGCGCAAGGAACATACCTCTTATTCGCTGGGTAAGATGGAGGAATTGTTACCAGCGCAATTATTTTTTAGAACCCACGCTTCCTACATTATCAACCGTAACTTTATCAAGAAGTACACTACTAGGGACGGCGGATACCTAATTATGAAAGATGGGACCAAGCTGTCTGTGGCTAAAAGCCGCAAGGTCGAATTTGATAATTGGCTTGGTTTTAAGGATAGTTAGGCTGTTTTTGTGGATAGATGTACCGAAAATGATGATAAGCTTCCCCCCGCTTTCCTTCCCTTTGAACTATAACTCAATTCGGAGTAACTACAGTCAATATTGTACCTCTCATCCAAGAGCCATTCTCTTTTTTCCTGCTTTTAGATATATTGAAGAAAGATAACCAATATGAAGTAGCTATGGTTAGGGAAAGGGAAATCCTCTCCATTCCAACTGTAGGTACTGACTCCAAAAAACTAATTTTACATCTTACTTTCACAGCGAAAGTTTAACCCTAAACATGACCTGAGCTTTCGACTTGAAAATCCACCTGGTATAATTCATCCAAATGCTTAGATACGCGGGATGAATTACCGACAACACCTAAAAGATATACTTATATCAAGTGGGTAAACCGTTTTCTACACCGCTTGGCATCAAGTATAGATTGCTACTACCTGTCAGTTTTGGACAAGTGCCTGACTGACCAAAGGATTTCGCAGATGCCTGTTTATTAAATACCTAAGACCTACTTGCTCAGCACACTTTTGCAGGCATTTGCGTCTCCGCTCTCTTCCCATTTTTTGTAAAACTCATAGATCGTCTTGCGCTTCTTCCTCCTCAAAACGGACGGTGAGTAGGCGGCTATCCAGTTCTATGGGTGCTTTGTTGAAAAGCAAATAAGTAAAGACCATTCCTCGACCTTCTTTATACATGGCTAGCATTTGGCAGGTGAGGCGAGGGCTAAAGGTTTTCTTTGGTGTGAAAAAAAATACCTTGGCCCAATCTGCATTGAGGAGGTCTAGGCTGACAGAATCGGGGAGTGATAAGGCAGAAACGCGTGTGTCATCCTCGTTCGATGCTATGTTCGCGATCATTTGCATAGAGCGGACATGCGGTATGCGAGTCATAGGATTATTTTCTTGTTCCGGTTCGAGGTGATAGCGGATCTCGAGTTTTTCTTTACGAGACCGGATGGCCAGTTCATAGTTCTGATGTGGGTTAGGGAAGGTGCGAATATCTTTGTAGCCAGCATCTAATGGTGCCATAAAGTCAACGGCCATGTCCGTGGCGAGTAGCGTGAAATTTTCGGGGAGATCCACTTTCTGTGCCGGTAGAAAGTAGCTTGCGCCCAAACACAGGCAGAAGAGCAGAAGAGATTTTATAGGGGTAACTGGTCGGATAGTAGACATGTGATTTTTAGTTAAATATACCGAAGACTATCCATATTGTACTAAAATCTGATGCAAGTCTTCTAGGGTGTTGGCTGACTTTAGATCTTTGTCCTTCCGCCATCGTAAAATTCTGGGGAATCGCAGCGCCACTCCGCTTTTGTGCCTTTTAGAGGCTTGTATACCTTCAAAGGCAATCTCAAAAACGTGGAATGGGGTGACTGAGCGTACGGGACCAAAACGGTCAATCGTATTCTTGCGTACCCATGCGGTTATTTCCCCAAACTCTTTATCTGTCAGACCTGAATAGGCCTTGGTGAAAGGGACCAGTTGATCTTCCTTCCAGACAGCAAAGGTGAAATCTGTAAAAAGATTTGCTCGTCTTCCGTGCCCTCTCTGCGCATAAATCATGACCGCATCAATCGTCAAGGGGTCTACTTTCCACTTCCACCAATCTCCTCGTTTTCGGCCCGCTAAATAGGGCGAATCCAGTCGCTTCAGCATAATACCTTCACTGTGCTTCTCTCTAGCAATACTCCTTTCAGCCCGCAAATCTTCCCATCGGTCAAATTTCACCACAGGAGAAAGCTGTAAGCGTCCCTGTGTAGGGTAGTTCTCCACTAAAGCTTCCAGTAATTCACGCCTCTCTTGCATACTGCGACTGCGAATATCTTGTCCTTGCCATTCCAATAGATCATAAGCCATTAGAATAACTGGCGCTGATTCGAGTACTTTCTTGGTTACATTTTTCCGGCCAAGGCGAGTTTGAAGCTGTTGAAAGGAGAGTGGATGGCCATCTTTAAAAGGCAGAATCTCTCCATCCAATACCGTTCCACTAGGTAAAAGCTGGGCCAAGGGATCGTATTCTGGAAACTGATGGGTTACCAGCTCTTCTCCGCGCGACCACAGAAACAACTGTTGTTCTCGGATAATCAATTGCCCCCTAATTCCGTCCCATTTATGCTCCGCCTGCCATTCCTCGGGAGCCCCCAAAGCTTCGGCTTCCTCGTCCAATTGATAGGCGAGGTAGAAGGGGTAAGGTTTGGAGATATCGTCCAAGCTATTTTCACTGAGGATCAATTCCTCGAAGGAAATGTTATCTGGTGTCCACTTCCCCATCAAGCGATGAGCGAGGCTACTTTCTTCCTGTCCTGTAAACTTGGACAGGGCCCGAACCATCAACTTCTGAGAAACACCAATGCGTAGCCCCCCCGTAATGATTTTGTTGAAGACGAACCGCTCGGTAGGACTTAATTGGTCCCAAGCATCGAGAATGCGTTCCTGTTTTTCGGCTTCTTCTAAGGGGCCTAATGATTTCACGAAATCAATCCAATACGTGAGGGATTGATCACTTTCTTGACGGGCAGGAGGTAGAACTAGAGCTATGGTTTCTGCCAAATCACCTACTATATGGTAGGATTCTTCAAAGAGCCACTGGGGGAGTTTGGCGTAAGTAGCCGCCCACTGACGTAGGAGGGTGGTGGTAACCGTGCGTTTGGGGCGGCGATGGGAAAGAATGGCCATCGTCCACATCCGGTCTTTATCATCTACCTTGGCAAAATAGTCGGCAAGTGCCTGTACCTTGGTGTTGGTTTTAGTCGTCTGATCTAGTTGTTTAAACAATGCGGCGAAGTGCTTCATGATTCCTCCTTTTTATCTACGGTATCCTCATTGGAGGTTTCTTCGTTCATCTCGGCCAACTCACCGGTGTATTCGGTCTTTACTTCGTGTGCATCGTATCCTTGCTCGATTAGCCATCTTCGGAAAATATCCGTATAGCCATGTGTCACATAAATGTGCTCGGCGCCGGTGGCCTGGATCGTCTGGTTGAGGCCATCCCAGTCCGCATGATCTGAAAGTACGAATCCGCGATCAACGGCTCTGCGTCGTCGTGCTCCTCGGAGGTTCATCCAGCCCGAGGCCACGCCCAGTGAGGCTGATTTGAATTTCTTGATCCAGGATGAACCGATGGCGCTGGGAGGGGCAATTACAATACCACCTTTATGGATCTTTGGGTCGAAAGCCGAGGCCACTGGGACGGTATCTGGTAATTCAATTCCTTGTTGACGGATAATTTCATTGGTGTTTTCAATGGCGCCATGTGTGAGTATAGGACCAATGGAAGGATCTAAATGACGCAGAATTCGTTGCGCTTTTCCCAGCGCATAGGCTGTTAGAATAGTGTATTTTCCATTGGCTTTATTGTCGGCCCACCATTGATTGATGTCCTCGAAGACCGCTGCTTGGGGTCGCCACTTGTATACCGGCAAACCAAAGGTGGATTCGGTAATAAAACTATGACAAGGCACGGGTTCGAAAGCTTCAGCTAAACCATCATCTTCTAGCTTATAGTCTCCGGAAACTACCCAGATTTCTCCTTTATATTCCACTCGGATCTGCGCTGAGCCAAGAATATGCCCTGCAGGTAAGAACTGGAAAGAAACTCCATTGATATATTTTTCTTGGCCAAAAGCAATGGTGGTGATATTCACATTCCCTAATCGGTAGCGAATAACGGGCATGGCGCTTTCTGTACACAAATAATATTGATGCCCCCAGCGAGCATGATCGGAATGACCATGTGTGATCAGGGCCTTTTTGACGGGGCGCCAGGGATCGATATAGACATCGGCCTGCGCACAGTAAATTCCATTTTCAGTGAAGCTTAATAAACTCATTTGATTTGCCTTGCGAGAACATCAAAAGAACAGCTTGGGTGAGCTTTTGTTGTCAGCGGATAAAATCATCTGACGATTATCAACCCCTTTTTGCAATGACAGCTCCGCTTAGCATCCAATCTGATAAATAGGGTGGCTACTAGGGCTTTTTCTTGATGGTAAAGTAGAAGGTTGTGCCTTTATCGGGCTCTGACTCCACCCACATTTCTCCACCATGCTGCACTACAATTTTTTTACAGAGGGCTAACCCAATCCCCGTACCGTGAAAATCCTTTCTGCTATGCAATTTCTTGAAGAGTAGAAAAATCTTTTCGAAGAACTCTTCTTCGATGCCAATTCCATTGTCCTTGACGCTGAATTGCCAGAAATGGCCAGCATCCTTAGCTGAAACTACAACCACCGGCGCCTGATCAAGTTTGGAAAACTTGATCGCGTTGGCCAGTAGATTCTGGAAGAGCTGCTTCATCCGTGTCAAATTACCTTGGACACGGATGGGGATATTTTTCAAGCGAATCTTAGCTCCTTTTTGCTGAATTACACTATCCAGATCTTGGATAGTTTCCTCCAATATCTGTTTGGGGCTAATGGCTTCAAAAACGAGTTCTTCTGTGTTGACACGCGAATAGGTCAGTAGATCTTCGATCAATTGATTCATATTGTGGGCGGAATCAATGATGAATTTAAGGTAAGCGGAGGCAGATTGATCCATCCCCTCTCCGTAGCGCTTTTTCAGGAGTTGAGCAAAGGTACGCATCGTTCTGATTGGCTCCCGAAGATCATGAGAAGCGATATAGGCAAAGTTCTCCAACTGCATGTTGGAATCAATGTACTTTTGTAGTTGTCGGTTCTTAATATCCAATTCGCGGTATTTCTCTTGCAGCGCTTCCTGGAATTTCTTCCGTTCCGAGATATCACGAATGACGGTAATTACTTGATTGTCATCAATAGCACTCAAGCGCGCCTCAAAATAGATCAATTTACCATTTGCCGGAAGGGCATATTCGAATCGTTGTACTTCTTTAGTAGCCAGCGCTTTCTGAAGATTATAGTTCATTCCCTTAGCCAAATAGGCTGGCATCATATCATTGATGCTCTTGTGCAAGAAATCTTCTGGCTTGGCATAAATTCCGGGGACTTTCGAGGTGGAAGGATAGATCGCAGTATAAATGCCGTCCTTGTTGATCCGAAATTTAAGATCAGGTAGGGCTTTCAATACGGCTTTCTGCAAGGCCTCGCTTTCCTTAAGGGCCTCCATCACGGCTCTTTTATTCGTAATATCCTGCTGGGATCCCCAGATACCCAACAAATGACCATCGCGAATTACACCCACTGCCTGGTTGGTAAAGATCTTTGTATTTCCGTTGATGTCTTCTTCGATGGTCTCCACATTTTCTACTCGATATCCCTGACGGACAAAAGCTCTGAATGAGTTCTTATTCTCTTCTAAATGTGGTCCTGCGTGGATATCGGCTATTCGGAGGCCCAGCAGTTTGTTGGAATTATCATAGCCATACATTTTGGCCATGGCTATGTTACATTCTTCGATCTGCCCGACTTCATAATACATCTCCAACTGTGCTTCAAGGGGAAGGTCAATTGAGATAGGTGTACTGCATCCCATATAGTGGATTCCATCTGTACTGTACTTTATGAAATTGCGGTACCGCCTCTGACTTTCTAGTATCTTTTCTTCGTTGACTTTGTTTTCATTGATGTTTTGCAGAAATGAAATGTACTGATGCAACTCGCCATTCTCATGCCTGATAAAGACCTTTGCACGCTCCTTGAACCAATGTAATGATCCATTAATATCTCGTAATCGGTATTCAGCCTCCACGACCTCATCATCCTTTGCATGCCGCATCTTTTCTACAAAGTCCGTATGGGCAATGTGAAGATCACTAGGATGAATAATTTTGTGGAACAGATTTAAAGGTGTCTCTTCTTGCGAAAAGTCATGCCCTAAGAACAAGCCGGTCAAGTTAGAATAAACGACATCATCTTTATCTAGATCAATTAAGGCAATGATGTCTGGTGTAGTTCCAGAGATCATTTCTAGGAGGCGCTTTTCCTGCTGTATCCGGTGTTCAATTTCCTTGAGGGAGGTAATATCTGTAGCCACTCCAATCAACTCCTTTACTTCTCCCGTCTCATCATCTGCCAAAGGGATTTTTACCGTTTGATAATAGCGGGTTTCCCCAGTGGTACTGGTGACAGTTTCAGTGGGAATAAATTTGATCTCTTGGCTATTGATCACCTCTAGATCGTCCTGGTGGAAACGATTTACCTCTTCAACATTTTTATTAAAATCTATATCACTCTTGCCCAAGAGCTCCTCAGGCGTAGTTCCATAGACGTTGGCTACACTCTGGTTTGCCATCACGTAGCGTCCCTCTCGATCTTTAGCGAACACCATGTAAGGGATGTGGTCAATTACCTTCCTGAGATAATCTCTTTGGCTTTTCAACTCATTTTCCACCATCTTCCTGGCCAAGAGGTTGCCCATGGCGAGCAAGAGGGGGGTAATCATATTCGTGTAAAGGGGGATCCAAGTATCTTCTTCCACATTGGAGGTGATCGTTAGGATGCCCCAGGTAGAGGAGTCTACCCGAATAGGAAGATGGATAAAGTGATGAAATCCTACCGCCTCAAACTGACCATGGTGGCTTCCCTGGTATTGATCCAGGTTTCCAATGATGATCTCTCCTTTTTCATAGGATTTTACCCAGCGGCTATCAGCCGGGGCATCAAGAGTCAATTGTGTACCAATGGGAGAAGCGCTGACGATCCAGTCATCGTTTATATTACTCAGTGCGAGTTGTATCGAGAAGTCAATTTTTTCCGCTTCTTGCTTGGTCTTAATCAGGAATAAGTGTTCCCCGCCCAGGTGTTGGGCTATAATACGGCAGGCTTTCTCCATGCCTAGCTTGAAGTCCTTGCCATCCAATAAACTGACGAGGGCTTCATTGAGCTCTTCTACATTGTGAATTTGTCTTTCTTTCAACATTTTAGCGGGGTCCTTAATGAACGACATCGAGTTACAGATCAAATATTAATACTCCTAAATATACGAAAAACGGGTGCTTTTTGCTTTTTCGGACAGTGGGGTGATGGAGCGCGGGGAAGTCTTGCATAGTATACGGGTGGAAATCAGAAGTGTTCGATCTTTTGCATAAAAAACCGGTGTAAGCGCTCAATGCCGTAGGACCTTGGGCTTACACCGGAATAAAAGGGACTGAATTATGGTGCTAAATTAGTGCCGACTGATATTGAACTTACTACTCCACTGATGTTCTCCTTGCGTCACTTGAATGAAGTAAGTTCCTTGACTTAAATGACCAATCTGTAGGGACTCTCTATGTCCTTGTTCCGTCGCGTTTACCTTTCTCTCTTCAACTACTTGTCCGGTTGCATCAAAGATTCTAACCAATGAGCTATTACCATCAGTAATTGGGAAGTTCACATGAACTACATCTTGGGCAGGGTTAGGATAAACAGATAAGGCTTCTACGGGTAATGCACTCGTTGCTGTACCTCCCTCCTGCAAACCTGAGTAGCATTCATTGTTCTCATCTTCAAAGAGCACTACGTTGCGGAAGAAAGAGTTGCCATTTCTGAATCCACCATCGTGATCCGCTAGGAATACAAGGTATTTGTACAAGCCTCGATAGTAGTCTCCTACCGGAATGCGGTAGGTCTTCCAGGTAGAAGCACCGTCATAATCATTGTACATTTGATATCCCCATCTTTGGGTACCGTAGAATTGGAAGGTTTTGGTATAGGAAATGGTATTATTGTCATCTAATCCGATACCATGAATCTCACCTTCTATGCTGGAACCAAAATCAAACTGCAGTACTGTATTTGCCGTAACATTGTAATTGATGCTAATGGATTTCCAAGCGTTATTCTCGATTTTGAGTGTAGTACCATTGTTCATCACTTCAGCATCCCCAACATCTTGGAAGGATCCATAGGACTCAATTACATAGTCATTAAAATTGATGCCTAGACAGCCATCATTATTGTCATCGTCTGGTTGCCCGATACAGAAATCAGCAAGATCTTCTGATTCAAAGTTGCCACCATCTGCATAAACGTTGCCTGCTTCATCGATTACATAGTAGCCACCTTGTCCATAAGCACAGCATATACCATCTCCATCCGAATCCATAATTTTAAAGGTATAGCAAGCCTCGGCAAGGCAGAAGGAATCACGCATTACTTCACCTGCCATTTTCTTAGGATAAGGCCCACCACTAGCGACAGCATCTCCATTGGCATCTAGGACTTCCCAGGTTGTTTCCATGCCAAAGTTGTCAAGGGTAAGATCTAGGTACATTTTAGTCTCCTCCTCTGTACAGTTTTGATTGTCGTTGTCTCCGCCGCCATTGTCTCCGCC
>JABSSL010000157.1 GCA_013214355.1 Saprospiraceae bacterium
GACCAACTGCGACTCGGTCTGACCCTGCCTACTGCTCAAATTATGTTGGTATCATCACTAAGTTAAGGCGTTTCATCTAAGCTCTTACAAACTTACGACTGCGACCTAAAGCCTTGAATCCACGTGAGCTTCAGCTTTTTCCTGGCTGGCTGGCGCCGCCAGACAGGTTCGTCCCAGACCTTCCAGGTATGAAACCTGCCTGGCTAGCGCCAGCAGACAGGCTCAAAAAGAGCTTCGCCAGTAAATCCAATGCTTTGGCCTCGTCGACAGCCAATAAGTTTGAATCAGTTCTAAGGCTGATCTCCCTTTTTCTACTGCTTTTTATTACCCATCCGAATTCTGTCCTATTCCATCCGAATTGAGTACAAGTCATTGGCACTCGCTCTCCCCCATCTTTGTATCGAACATATCCAAAATACTAATTCGACCACATGAAAAAGATAGTACAGTCCATCATCATCCTGCTTTTTACAACGACCATTTTTTCACAAAACAAGATCCAAATGAGCAGCCAAAGCGAAGCTTCAAAACAAATAGAACAAACCGTAAAAGATCTTTTTCGATTCACCGATGAACGAGAATGGGATAAAGTAGAAAACTTATTCGCACCTGAGGTACTCCTGGACTACACCTCCATGGCTGGCGGCGAACCAGCTCGTCTTAGCCCACAGCAAATCACTGACAGTTGGAAAGGAATCCTACCTGGCTTTGATTATACCCATCACGCCGTTTCCAGTTTTCAAATCGACCAAGAAGGTAAAACGGCTAAGGTTCAGCACTTTGGCAATGCAGTTCACTTCCTAGCTGGCCGGTCCGGAGAAGCGCGATGGATAGTCATCGGTAATTATGAACATCACCTGAGTTTACTGGATGGGCGATGGAGAGTTGACCAGATGAAATTCAATCTCAAAGAAATGTCTGGGAACATGGACCTACCCCGTTTTGCCCAGGAGCGTGTGCAAGGCAAATCGACGCCCTCAGCCACGATCGCGGAACGGAACAAAGCCACGGTAAAACAATTTTTCTCCCTACTCAGTGAAGAAAACATTCCAGCCTTCATCGATCTATTTGCGGAGGATGGCAAACAGGTAAACCCATATGCCTCTGGCCTTTTCCCAGAGGGTGCAGTCGGTAAAAGAGCCTTATCCGCCTATTGGACACCAGTCCCTGGCAATTTTGACGGTATGGAATTTCCCATCGAAGCCCTCTATGCCCTGGAAGATCCATCCATCATCTACATCAAATACACCGGGAAGATCAAATTGAAGAACAATGCTGGATTCTATCAGAATGACTACTACTCTACTTTCACCTTCAATACGGAAGGGAAGATTACCGAGTACGTAGAGATCTTCAACCCGATCGTGGCGGCAGCAGGATTTGGCATGCTAGATCAGATCAAAGAAACAACCATTAATAACAGCCTAAAAGAACATAAAATGACAAGCGAAAAAGTAAGCTTCAAAAGCCAAGGTGTTGATCTCATTGGCGACCTATACTATCCCAAGAATTTCAACAAGGACAAGCAATATCCCACCATTATCGTCTCTGGAAGTTGGACTACTGTAAAAGAACAGATGGCAGGACTATATGCCGAAAAATTCGCTAAAGAAGGCTTCCTAGCCCTCGCCTTTGATTTCCGTAACTTCGGAGAAAGTGGCGGTGAACCCCGCTTCTTTGAAAGTCCTACTATGAAGGCTCAAGATATCATCAGCGCGGTAGACTTCGTTGAGGGCCTCCCAGCAGTGGACAAGAATGCCATCACAGCCTTTGGTGTTTGCGCAGGAGCCATGTATACCTTGATGGCTGCCTCCGAAGATTCCAGAATCAGCAAAGTAGTTACCGCCGCATCCTGGCTCCACGATGCCGAAGCCGTCAAGTTATTCTACGGCGGAGAAGAAGGGGTACAGCAAAAGATTCAGGCAGCTCAGGCAGCGAAAAGCAAATACAGCTCGACCGGAACCGTAGACTACATACCTACGATCTCTGAAACCGATGAAGCAGCCGCCATGTATGGCCCTTATGATTACTATCTAAATCCAGAACGCGGCGCGATCAAAGAATGGAGCAATGACAAATTTGCGGTCATGAGCTGGGAAGACTGGTTAACTACTGACCCCACCATCACTGCGGAAAAAATCACCGTTCCTATCCTGATGATCCACTCCGATGGCGCCGTTCTGCCGGACTATACCAAAGCCTACTTTAAGCGCATTGGTAGTGCTGAAAAGGAACTACACTGGATGCCGACAGAATTGGATTCTCCTTTCCACCAATTCAGTTACTATGACCAAGATGCAGAAGTGAATGAGGTAATCGAAAGAGCATCGGCTTGGTTTCAAAAAAAGTAGAATACCTGCCCATAGTTCACCGGGTGACTTAGTCACCCGGTGGGTATCTCTTTTGGTTCTCCGACAAATCTCGTGTTTGAAGACACTCAAAAATGAAATTCAACGCTTTACTTTACAGTTATCATCAGAGTGCGCTTTTTCGTTTCATTTTATGATTGTCCACGAGATTAGTCGAAGAAAGTTTCTTTTTACCTTACGGCGAACCAAAAAAGCCGCAAATGGTCCACCGAAGCACACTCGAAAATTATCAAGGTAGTTTCCAGCAACTAGCCGAAGAATTAGGCGATCTCCGATACGATGCATTGGCTGAGTTTCTTCAACACTTCAGCGAAAAGTTAGCCAAGGATAGCTTGGCCGACGAAAAAAGAGGAAGAGCTAAACTGGCGAAGTGTTTAGCGCAAGCCAGAGGATAGCACCACATTCGCATACGGTAGAAATCGAGTAGCGCCTGCTGAGTAATTCCGCCAGCGCTGTCGCACCTGAAGAGATGTCTGCCATTCCCACTGATCTGCAATCTTGTAATTCGCGCGGAGACTAGCGCGAAGATATTGATGTAATAGCTTGTCCTCCTGATTATTACTAGCTTTCAGATTCCTATACTGACGATAATCGTATTGCAACTTCATCAAGATGGACCACTTATCGTCTTCATAACTAAGCTGCGTAAAGACAGAAGGTTGTTGATAGCCTAATCGATCAGCCAAGACATCCGTTCTTTCTAGGTAGGATAGGCCAAAGCCCAACTCTAGCTGGTCCGTGACCGCTTTTTCATAGGAGACCTTACCTGTATAATATCTCCAAATTCGCTCTTTAAATTCTTCTTCGAACTCCTCCTCCTCTTCTTCGATTTCAAAAAAGCGAATATCCTCGTAATTCCGTTGCTCCACATAAGCATCAAGGATCAAGTATTGGGGATTTTTCCCTTTACGTTTGAAGCGTTGCTTGCTTTGGAAATTTATTCGCTTACTCACATACCGCAACTGCCCTGTTTCTTGCTCCGCGTAAGCCTTGTCCTGCAGACTTAGCGTAAGCTTACTGGCATTAAAGCGGATCGGTCTAAACTTGTAAGCTAGCTCCATCCATGCCCTTCGATAAGAATTAGTAGTATTGATGACCGAGGTAGCATCCTCAAGGTTATTGGTTCTATTCAGTACATAATTTCCTTCCCAAATTAAACTGTGAAACTTCTTCAACTTATACTGATAAAACACACTCACTTCCGGTCGAATTACATTGGCCTCCGTCAAGCTGGGAAAGTAATCGTACCTGTTCCGCAACTTAAACCCAATAGTAGATTGCCTATGGCTAATCTTACCCGCTACATTCAACTGTAATCGTTGAAAAAAACCGCTTTGAATGCCTACGATTGAATCTTCTCCAATCAAAAAGAACTGATTATTTCCGGCATTATACACATTGTATTCATACCCGGCTCCGCTCCCAAGTTGCCACTTAAAACTTGTCTTCGGCTGGGTTTGTCCGATTAGAAATATCGGGGAAAAAGCGAATAGCCCCAGCAGGTATTTTATAGTACTCGTATTCATGGAATGATTTATAGTTTAGGCGTTAACAATTCGAATGATCAGTGTGGCTTATTGCTGACCTTTGAAGGTGAGGTTCTCCACATATTGAGGCGCTGATAATAAGTCCTCGTTTTCGACAGCCTGGACTTTCACGGAGATGGTTTGTTCAACTTCCAGTTGGTAACTGCGAAAAGGAATAGCTAGCAAGAGAACAAATAATAAGGTTAAATACGGAAATGCAGATTTTGAATACTTCATGGAATTATGATTTTAAAGTTTGTTTAAGCCCTTTTTGGTTGGCCAATTGAATAGCAAGACCTGGACGGACATTAATCTCCATCACCATCGGGCCTTTTGCTCGATCGAGAATGATATCCACGCCCAGATAGTCCAGGGGAAAGAGTTCGGAAGTACGTCGAGATACATCCAACATTTCTGCCCAGTAGGGAATCAAGCGCTGGTAAATAAGCCTACCCGTATCCGGATGCTCCTTTACAAATCCTTCCCCATCGAAGGCATACTGTAGTGTTCCCGCTTTGAGGTCAATACCAATACCTAGCCCTCCTTGATGTAAGTTGGCCTTACCATCAGAAGCATTAGTTGGCATTCTCAACATGGCCATGATCGGCTGATCCTGCAAGAGAATGATCCGGAAATCGGGTACACCATCCGGGTAGATATCCAAAAAGAAAGGGTGTGGCTCTATACATTCCTCAATCAAAACACAATCCGAATGACCAAAACCATACATGCCCATGATGATCTGTGCCATATGGGTACATATCTGTGTTTCGGAGATCAACTGGCTTCCTTTGTACCAGACTCCAGCCCTTTTCCTCAGGATGAGAATACCATTCCCTCCAGCGCCCTTAGCCGGCTTGATTACTAAGCTATCATAATGGCAAACGGACTCCCATAGAGGTCCTATCTCACCAATTCTACTAGCCGTACCGTAGGAGATGGCAGTGGCAACCTGGTGTTGCTCGAGAATGGATTTGCACAATATCTTGTCATCGGCCAGTTTGTAATGTGCTCTTTGATTGTGGTCAAAGATCAAGCGGATATTGCGCTCATTGATCCCCATTATATGTCGCCGTAAATGGGAACGGGTTTTCCTAAACTGTTTAAACATAACAAAGGATTCTTCAATGCTAGCAAGGCACGGGGCTTGCAGCTACATTAATCAATACAGATAGAGGGAAAAACTACTGCTGGAAATCTAGTTCGGTTTGGTGGCTACCAAACGTGCTAAGGGGCTGAATCTATGATACTCCATCAAACGCATGCCAATCCATCGCCCTAGAAGCAATAGGATACCAAGCAATGCGATATAACTTTCCGGGAAGGTCAAGAAATAACCGATGATCAGGTTGGATCGGAAAATCAGGCAACATAGAAAGGCCACTAAAAAGGTATGCAAAAGCATCTTCAAAGCATCTGGAAGCTCTTCTTCTGCTAGTGTTTTGGCAAAACGCTCCGCCGTGATCGATAACACCACGATCGGAAGTAAGACGGAAAAGCGCGCCATGTCCCACCCTAGTGCTTGTCCAGCCAGGGCCATTCCCAATAAGACCATAATCACCATCGTGAGCATAATCACTAGCTGCGGCACATGCAACAACCGCCATTTCAATAGTTGAAAGTGAATCAGGGCTACTGCAATCACCACTATGGCAAAAGTGATGATCCCGACCAGGAAGTCGACATTCACCAGGGATAGGCCAATTAAGGCCGGGAGTAAAGTGCCAAAAGTCTTGAGACCAACTACATTGCTCAAGATGGCAATCACCAAAGCGGCTAAAGGTAGTAGAAGCAAGGACCTAAGCAAGGGAACAGAAATTCCTTTAAACGAAAGCAATGGCCACAAGCCGGAAATGGATGCCGCACTACCCAACTCAGAACGATATTGTCTTTTGATATCAAACTGATAATCGAATAATACCTCCTGCGTCCGTGAAATCAAAAAATGATCTCCTTTATACAGCTCTAAATAGTGAGCCGGTAAGTAGGCAAAATGCCCATTGAGTAGGTCAAAGGGGATCCAATGTCCAGCCTGGAATACCTCCACCCACAAATGAGAAGTTCGCTTGCTTACATCCTCCATAATAATTCCTCCTATTACCCTAGCAGGAATTCCTTGGGCCCGGCAAATAGCGGCAAACAGACGGCTCTTTCCATTGCAGGAGGCTCGATTCCGCTCTAAAGTGGTCAGTGCGTCGGTCAATAAGCCAGTATTGGAGGTGGGGATCTGTGCTACAAATTGGAAGTTGGATTGTAAGGTGGGTAGAAGCTGGCCGCGCTTAAGTACATTGGCTAGGCCCACAATTTTGTGATGCGTAGATTGAATGTGATCAGAAGGAAGCAGGAAGCTAGCAATGGAATCGGAGAATTCCTGCTGCAATGGGACGTTTTCCGGTAAAGTAAATTCAATGGCCCTTCCTTCTACCTCAAAGGATTGCGTTATGAAAGCTTCCCGTCGTCCGCGAATATTCCAAATACCTTGCAAGCCATTCGGTGAGGCTGCCTGCTGAAAGTTGACTGAATCGCCTGTGGCACCCAAGAGATGAACGGTTTGGCGCAGATTGCCTTCGGGAATATAAGCGCGCACCTTGGCCTGATCTTCTATTCCAGTCACATCAAACTCATAGTCAATTCTGAAAACCTCCCTGGGCATCATACGTTCCCAGATAGCTGGGGTCTTCCAAATTTTGAATCCAATGAGAAGAACGGGGATTACAAAACAAAGAACAATGGTGTAGTCATAGGACTTTTGACCTGGCATAAATTAAATGATTTAAAGCAGTTCGAATGCAGAAAAATATTCAACACAAAAAATGTAAAGCCTGGTCTTATACGCGAGTCTGTTTTGGTTAAAATCGCCCCACAATGGTAGGCGAGGAAATAAAATATCGCAGCATTGATACTATAAAAGGTGAGCAGAGATTTACCCTACCGAAAAGAGCGAAAAAATCTCAATTAATTTCCAGCCAAGACCTATGCGGAAAATCAGACCAAATCAAAAACAAGACTCAAAACCTTAATTATCAATTAAATAAAATAATCACAAAGGTTAAACATTCAACTTCTAAACCCTCCCCACTTGCCTATTTATCACAAACTATTTAAGTTTGAAAGCAAATTCTACAAGTGTTGTACTAATCAACACTTTCTTTTTGCCAACATATTCTACAAGTATTGAAGAAATGAAAGGACTAGGTTATCTCGAAGAAACGATCCTGCTACTCATCATGCTCATGGATGAAGATGCATACGGCTACTCCGTTTCGATGATGTATGAAAAACACATGGGAAAGGCTATTTCCATTAGTGCTATCCATGCCGTGATGTCCAGATTGGAGAAAAAGGGCTTGATCAGTAGCTACATGGGAGGCGCCACCCCAGAACGAGGAGGGAGGCAAAAACGCATCTTTGAGGTGACAGCAGCCGGGCGACAGACCATCTCGGATATCAAAGACAATCGCGAAAAGCTATGGGACCTAATACCTGATCTATCATGAAAAACAATCCTCAACCTCCTAGATGGGCCGACCGATTCCTAGGCTGGTTTTGTGCTGAAGAGTTACTAGAGGAGATTCAAGGTGATCTTCACGAAGCCTTCTATCATCGTCAGCAGCACCAGGGCCTATTCCATGCACAATGGGCCTACATTAAAGACGTATTTGCATTTTTCGGACCCTATGCCTTCGAAAAATATTCTCGCACCAAGCAATTCCTACCCATGTTTGACAACTATTTCAAGATCGCCTTGCGCAATATCCTACATCGCAAATCCTTCACCGCCATCAATTTCCTCGGGCTCAGCATTGGCATCTGCGCCTTGCTATCGATTGGTCTCTATCTACAACATGAATATAGCTTTGACAAGCATGTTCCCCATCATGAAAGAGTATATCGGCTGCAAAGTAAATATCGAGATCAGACCTACACGAATATGCACTTCTCGGACTACTACAGTTCTTCGGCAGAAAGCCAGCTGCAGCTGATTCGTTTTCTGGAAGAAGATGAAGCCGTAGACGTCGCTTGCCACTTTGTTCCTTCCTACACGGCGATTGGTGGAAACGATCAATACTATGTGGAAATTCAGGATCGACGGTTTGTAGCCCAAGATGTGCTATACACCAACACCGGCAAACGCTTCCAGACTATTTTCCCACAAACATTTCTACAGGGAAACCCAGCAACGGCCTTTAGCGAATACAATAGTATCATCCTTACAGAAAAACTTGCCAATCGTTGGTTTGGAGATACCTGGAAGCAGCAATCAGTTATTGGTACTACCATGACGATCCGAGAGGAGCTTTACACCCTAGGAGGTATCGTGGCCGATCCGCCTAGTCAACAACACTTTGATTTTGATTGGATCGTATATCAGCAAGAAATCCCCAGTTGGGGAGCATACACCTATCTAAAATTGACGGAACAAGCCTCCTTTCCTGACTTTCTCGGACGGCTTAATCAGCAAATCGATCAAGTCTATCCGGGTTACTCTGAAGATGTCCTACGGAAAGGTATAGAAGGAGTACCATTGACTGAGATTCATTTTACGGAAGGCAACTTATATGAAATCAAGGCTGTAGCTAACCCCGCCTATCTATCTACCTTTGGATGGATCGGGATGATCATCCTATTGATCATCTGGATTAACTATACTAATCTTTCGATTGCCATGTATACGGACCGGCAGAAAGAGCTGGGCATCCGCAAAGTAATGGGAGCTCGACCATTCGATATTTCTATGCAATTGGTTGCTGAAGCCAGTTTGTTAGCCCTATTGAGTTTTCCTTTTTGCTACCTATTGCTCCATCTTACACTCCCCTATTTTGGAGAAATCTTAGGCACCGGATTGGGTCGAGCCAATCTTAACCATCCACTTACCCTGCTATCACTTTTCTCCTTACTTCTCCTAACGGGAATTATCAGTAGCCTTTATCCCGCTGTGACCTACGGGCGTAAATCTTTAGTTCATTTGATGGGGGATAAAATCAAAAGTGCCTTTGGATACAAATACCTGAATTTTAGGAACGTCCTACTGACCTCACAATTTGTGATGGTCGTTGGTCTGCTGAGCGTATCGCTCTTTATTTATCAGCAAATGCAATTCATCCTGAATAAAGATCTAGGTTTTGAAAAAGAAGGCGTAGTCTATTTCGGCGTGGATGGTGCAGAAAAGTATCAAGCCTTACGTCAGAAACTAGCGCAAATTCCCGAAGTGAATTCCATCGGTGCAAATGGAGTACCCGGTGAACAAATGTACAATCAGTTAACCTACAAACTTAAGGATGCAGAGGTTACCCTCAGCGATGGCACTCAACAGTATTTGGATTGGGGTAGTATCCAGACTCTTGGCATTGAGTGCCCTCCTTGTCAAGCCCTAGCAGAGGGAAAGGAGCGTATATTTGTGATTAATCGAACAGCAGCAGAAAAGCTAGCTAAAACCAGAGGAATAAGTCCAGAAGAGCTCGTGGGTACCACCTTAGTGACGGAACCCGAATGGGAAAATGAAGAGCATGGTTTTGGTATTCCACACCTGATTGATGGCATCATTGATGATTATAAGTACTTCAGCTTAAAACACCCCAATCAATCTCTGCTCCTAGATATCGTCCGACAACCAGAATGGGTGTATGAGGTATTGGTAAAAGTGCAAACCGATGACTGGCGCCAAAGTATGCGCAGGATAGAGCAGGCCTATGGAACAATCGAAACCGTACGTCCATTTGATCCAGGGTTTCTTTCGGAGCGTCTAGAGAAGCTCTACCAAAACGAAAGAACAGCAGGTCAGCTGATGGGGGGATTAACACTTACCGTTGTGATCCTGGCCTTCATGGGACTGGCGGGAATGGTTTCTTACTTGGCTTTTGGCAGACAAAGGGAGATTGGTATTCGGAAAGTCTTGGGAGCCTCCGTCGGACAAATTCTCTTCTTATTCAATAAAGAATTCATGCTCTTGCTAGGCATTGCCACCTTGATCACGCTCCCCATTGCACTGGTTGTTTCTCAAAACTGGCTAGATAATTTTGCCTATAGCATAGACCCAAAACCTTGGGTCGTCCTGTTAGCAAGTGGCATTATTCTACTGCTACTGATAGTGTTGGTCAGCTTACAAGCGCGTAAAGCCGCAATTAAACGCCCGGTAGAGGTAATCAGAAATGTAAACTAACGCCCAAAATACCAGCTCACCCAGCTGACCAGCGCACACAAAACGATCCCCCAGAGGATGTCTACTATCACCAGTGTATAGGGCCAATTGGCTAGTACTGCCCGATTAGTAAGTTCATAGGTGCCGTAGGTGATTAATCCGAAGAAGGCCCCTCTTAGCAATACCTGTGTTCCCGTGGATTGAATGGAGGGGAGTACCACGAAGTAAACTAATCCGCTAAGGAAGAGGAAGTAAAATACAATGGCAGTGGGCCAATCTGTCTTTTCAGCCATCCAATGCCCCATCTGCTTCTGATAAAACGGACGAGCCAACCAGCCCAACCAGATCATGTCCAAAGGAAAGAATGCCAAAATGGCGAAAAGATAGAATTTAAGGAAAGCCATAATGAGGATGAATAGGTTAAGTGTTCTCTAAACAGAGACTCCTCCTATTGGTTTAAAGCTTTCCTTCATCGGTTTTAGTCCGTGGTCTTATCCAAGGCTTCAAAAAGGGGCAAGTCTGCTCCTAATTCCTTCGCCATACGTTTCATTTCAGCCCGCAGTCGTTGAACTACTTCTGGATGCTGCTCTGCCACATCAAATTGCTCAAAGGGATCATTCTGCAGGTTAAAAAGCGCTAACTGTACAGGCTCATCCCCAGTCTGCATTTCAGGGCTGATCCAGTTATCCGCTTCTGGAGCTATTCGTAGTTTCCAGTCTTTATCTCGCACCGCATCTAATCGCTTCCGACGAAAATAGTGATAGTACTCATGAGGAGAGGCCGCACCCGAGCTGAGCAGCGGCCAAATATCCTTACCATCCAAAGCGCGCTCCGGCTGCCCCGTCCCAGTTAACTGAAGAATCGTTGCATGCAAATCCATCGCTGTAGCCAACTCTGCCTTGACTTGCTTCGGAGGGATTTGTCCGGGCCAACGAATAATACACGGGACTCTATATCCGCCTTCGTAGGTGGTGGCTTTTGCTCCTCTGAGCGGTCCGGTTGTTCCGCCATGCCATTTCTCCACCGGCTCACTATTAAACATCCGCGGCGGGAGATTCCTCCACGGGCCATTGTCACTAGTGAAAATCACCAAGGTATTCTCGTCCTTCCCCTCCTCTTTCAAGGTCTCCAATAACCGTCCAACATTATGATCAATTTCCTCAATTACATCTCCATAACGCCCCCCTTTGGATCTACCATCAAATTCTTCAGAAGCATATATCGGGAGGTGCGGCATAGCATGGGGTAAGTAGATAAAGAAAGGCTCATCACCGGAGGCTTTAATGAAATCAATTGCCTCCTGGGTATATCTTTTCGTCAGGGTAGTTTGGTCTACGGGGTATTCCTCGGTCGGTTGATCGTCACGATACAGATGTAAAGGTCGCTCCGTATTCACCCAAGGCGGCATCATATCGTTACTGTATAAAATACCTAAGTAAGTATCAAAACCACGATCCGTGGGAAAATATCCGGGAACAGCCCCTAGGTGCCACTTTCCGAAGGCGGCCGTTCGATAGCCATTGCCCTTAAGCGCTTCTGCCAAGGTCCGTTCCTCCTTGGACAAGCCTCCTTCCGAATCCGGCCCCAGGTTACCTGGCATACCTATGCGAAGCGGATACCGTCCCGTTAGAAGGCCTGCGCGGGAAGGTGTACAAACGGGAGCTGCAGCATAAAAGGAAGTTAGCTTAATCCCTTCCTGGGCCATTTGGTCTAAATTGGGGGTATGGATGGTGGGGTGTCCATAGCAACTGAGGTCACCATAGCCTAGATCATCGGCAAAAATGAGTAGGATGTTGGGCTGCTCAGGCTTTGAAAGGGGAGCTTGATCTACTTCGGCGGCAGGTTGACAGCTTACTAGCAAGAGTAGGCAAATGCTTAAAAGTGGGTATTTCATCATTTTGTTTTCTCTTCACAGAAATGACTCCTAGGGTGGGAGCTTGAAGGTAAAATACAAAACCTGTCGCAGCCCAAGTAAATCGTAACCTATTGTAACCCCATTTCTCTTCCTAAATTCGATGTGCGAACCAGTTTAGGAAGGGTAAACTTCCAGGTTCTTCAATCTTTTGACTGATTCCAAATCATGTGAAGGGAGATATATCATCGAGTTGTTTTTCCCAAAAGATTGAATCTGTTGAATAGTTTTTCGAGCCGCTTTCTTATCCACACAGATTCCCGCCACTTTGGTTTTAAGTAGTTGTTTTTGGGTAAAAGTTGTATCGCCAGCAAAGAACACAGCCTGTTCATTGGTTTGCAAAATCACAGATTGATGCCCATAGGTATGCCCAGGTGTGGGTACAATCATGACATCCTTTGCCTGGGTCAGTGCATAGGAACCATCAAACCCAAGATTATCCTTGGTCGAAAAAGTCACTGTTCTGGGAGCAAACCAGGAAGGAAGTAAACAAGGTACATGCCCCGGGGAAGTTATCCGAAATTCATTTTTAGCTACGACAAATTCAGCTTTGGGAAAAAAGTGAATACCATCTACGTGATCTAGATGAAGGTGTGTCAAAATTACCCAGCGAATATCATCTGGTTGGATATTGATTTTTGAAAGTAAAGCCGGTAATTCCCTGTCTTGATCAATGTCAAATTTTAGAATGGTTCGATAAACGGCACCATTTACCGTATCACATGAAAAGTAACCTTTATCATTAACCTGACTATTTTCCCCAGTATCTATCAATATATTGCCTTCAGGATGCTCAATCAACCAGGTATGAATCGGCAACCAATCTGTCCAAAATGGGTCTAACAGGATAGCGGGGAATCCAATACTTGGATTTTTATGCGTACGCTTAACCTTAACCAATCCGGAAGTGATAGCGTGGACTTTTATTCCTCCCACTTGGACACTGATGATTTCATCTTTTTGGTTCATTGCTACACTTGAAGTCGTAAAGCGATTAAAATATGGCATACCGAACAAACCCGTTAGCGCCAAAGCACTATTTCTTATAAATTTTCGACGACTCATTTCTTTAAATTTAGGTCATCAAGTTCGGTAACTTACAATGTAATCTACTTCACCTATGTTAACTTGTTGTAAGTGGTGATAATCTACTGCAACTTCTGGATCTGCCCTCAAAAAAAAGAGCTAAATACAGCTATCAGCTCCATCTAAAATCAGAAAAAAATTACATTTAAACAATCCACCAATATACCTGTAACTATGAATCACTTACTCTCCACAAAAGCCTCCTGTCTATATCTTTTTGTCAAAGTGGTTTAACCCCCCGGCCGTGGTCTATACTAACTTATTTGTATTTTGTAAAAGCAAATCAAAACTTATAACCAACCAATGAAATTTACAAGAAAATCATTTTTACAAGTAATGGGCGCCAGCCTTATTGGCGCATTCCCAGGAGCGAGTCAGGCACGCTCTGTACCCCCTCCAAAAGCCGATCTAAAACTAGGCCTAGCTTCCTATTCTTTAAGAAACTACAGTCTAGATGAAGTACTAGAAATGTGCAATCGGCTGGGGTTAAAGTACCTGGCCCTTAAAAGCATGCATCTTCCTTTGGATACACCGGACCAAGAAATTGCAGCTATCGCTAAAAAAGTACGCGATGCCGGCATACAGCTATATGGCGCCAGTGTCGTTTACATGAAATCGGCAGCAGCAGTAGAAAATGCCTTCCGGTATGCGGTAGCGGCTGGTCTGGAAATGATCATCGGAGTCCCTAATCACGATCTACTCCCCTTGGTGGAAAAACAAGTCAAGGCTACTAATATAAAACTGGCTATCCACAACCATGGCCCCGGGGATAAACTGTACCCGAGCCCAGAGAGCGTGTACGAAAAAGTGAAGAACCTAGATAGCAGAATGGGGCTTTGCGTAGATATTGGACACACGATACGCATCGGCCTAGACCCCGTGAAAAACCTGCGAAAATATGCGGATCGGCTCTATGACATTCATCTTACGGATGTCAACAAAGCGGCCCCAGAAGGGCACTCCATAGAAGTAGGACGAGGCGTCATCGATATTCCTGCCGTTTTAAAGGTGCTGCAAAAAATCAAGTACCAGGGTGTCATGAGTCTGGAATTCGAAAAGGATGCTAATGATACACTACCTGGCCTAGCCGAATGCGTCGGTTATGTCAGAGGGGTACTAGATGCCTAATCTATGGTTTTGCTAGTCCTTGTTGTATACACATTTTTTATTTGGACGTTGTGGATCTAAAATCTAGCTGCATCCGGCAGACACCCGCAAGTGCTATTCGCGCTGGTCGGTGTTTTTTCTATCTAGTGATAGGTAGATACCGACCCAATGATATTTACATACATACCAATAGAACGCTTACCTATGAATCGCTTACTCTCGACGATCGCCCTGCTAGCCTTGGCTCTATTTTGCCGTGCTCAACAATCCGCTGCAGATAACATTACCACCGTTGATATTGATCACTTCTGGGAAGCCTACGATAGTCTTGCTACCACCAAAGACAGTGTCGGCACGATCCAGCGCCTTTACCTTGATCGAGGCACGGATGGTCTAAAACAATTCCTAAAAGCTCGCAAATTCACAGCCCAAGAGTACGTAAGTCTCATTCGCGCCTTCCCGAAATTCTGGGAATCTATTCGCCCCAACACCTTGGCGGTGAAAGGACAAAAAAAAGTCATTTTAGACATTTTTCGACGCTACAAAGAGATCTATCCCAAATTCAAGCCTCCCAAGATATGCTTCGCGATTGGCACCCTCCGGACCGGTGGGACCGTGCGGAAAGATTACCTTTTGATTGGAACGGAGATCGCCAGTGCAGATAGTACGACCAATAAGGATCGTATGAATATCTGGCTAAAAAGTGTTTTAGGCCAAACGGGTAATATTACAGGAATGGTAGCGCATGAGACCGTCCATTTCCTCCAATCTAAAGCGGTGCTACCCATGGCCAATGCCTATTTTGGTCATCGCTTATTGATGTTCGCGATTAGAGAAGGGGCGGCTGACTTCATTGCCGAGAAAGCCGTAGGCTATCATATCAATGCCCATATCTTCCAGTTTGGGGAAGAAAATGAAGAAGAATTATGGAAGGAATTTGAGCAAGAGATGTTAAAAAACAAGCTGAATAAATGGCTGTACAATGGAGCGAGTGCGAAGGGGCGACCGGCTGACTTGGGCTACTACATCGGATACAAGATCTGTGAAAAGTATTACGAAGGGGCAAAAGACAAGGATAAAGCATTAATTGACATCATTCGCCTGAAGCACTACAAACGCTTTTTGAAAAAAAGTGGCTATGCGGAAAAGTGGTCCGGCTCTCCGAAGTCTTAGCCCCTCGCGCTACACTTCCGAAGTGGATTGGTCGATATTTAGAGGAATGAGTAAATAATATTTCTCCAAAATTGGCTTAGGTGTTAACTTAGGGTAAAAAGCATTGAGATGCAAGAGAGCAAGTTGATCCAATCTCAATGCTTTTTACCCTAAG
>JABSSL010000158.1 GCA_013214355.1 Saprospiraceae bacterium
TCGAAGGCAGCAGGAGGATACTTTCTTTGCTGGCAATTTCCCCGTTGGACAGCACGTACTCTATTGACATGCTAGTCCTGGTTGTAATGACACGGCTCAACTGTTATTCTTTTCCGTTTTGGACACCATCGCCCCCAAGCCTCAATGCAAACTATTTATCGAGGTGCAGATGGAAAGTGTTCCCGAAATCGATATTGATCAGGATGGCCGAAAGGATGTGGCTGCACTTCGAGTATCTGCCTTTGATTTGCTAGAAGAACTGACAATGGATTGCACTGGGCAATCGCCTTCGGGAGAAGATAGAAAATTAGTGCTTGATTATTCCAGTAATGAAGATGGGGCGCCAGTGGACCGCTCCCAAGATACACTCGTATTGACCTGCCCCGGAGCTTGGTCCATACAGAACTTCCCGATAGTACAGGTACATGCTTGGGATGAGCAGGGAAATTCCAGTTTTTGTTATAGCCGTTTGTATGTAGCCGGATCTGTATTTGAGCAGAAATGCACCTATGAGCCTGCCGATTTGAGCATCGGTATTTCCACCATCAATGGCTATGATGTACCGTATGTGGATATCCAAATTCGAGGAGATCTAGATACGGTTTTAACTACTAATGAACGTGGAATCCTACATAGATCTAGAATAGGATTAGATAGCCTTACCATAAGTCCGAGTAAGAATTCGGAGCCCGTTCAAGGCCTTACTGGATTTGATATCGTGCTTCTCCAACGACATATTTTAGGTACTTCTACCATCATTTCGGACCCTTATAGATTGCTAGCAGCGGATATAAATCAGGATGGACAACTAAGCATAAGAGATGTGATCGAAATGCGGCGTATCATTCTAGGCCTGCAAGATATATTCGTCAACAATAACGCCTGGCGGTTTTTTGACAAGAACTACACATTCATTAACCCAAGTGCTCCGTGGGAAGAAGCATCACAAGCAGAATCGGTATCCTTCAATCTCCCTTTTGGAGATGTAAATATCGATTTTATCGGTGTGAAAATCGGAGATCTAGATCACAGCGTCTTTTGATATACTAAGTAAGCTCTATCACTAGCGGATAACCCTAGCTAAAATTATGACATAACATTACCATAACAAAATTGGAACATTTGTTATATTTATGCAATTACCTTAGGTTAGAGGGATAGCTGCCTAAAAGCCTTGCTTACTCCATTAAGACGTAGCAAGTTGTTACTTGTCACCCAATCCAAGCTATTTGTCACCTTACCCAAAAATATCGTCAGTTCGTTCACTACATTTATAGTAAAGATTGAATTAAAATACGACTGCGGAGGATAGTTGTCGGCCTCCCCATACTTGTATGGGGGGTCGGCAATTTTTTTTTAGACGGAATAAGACTTCATTACTTATCTTTGCGGCGTGGCAAGAGTTATCGCAATTGATTACGGCACAAAACGTACGGGTATAGCCGCCACTGATCCTTTGCAGATTAGTGTGAACGGTTTAGATACCCTATCTACAGAAGAGGTTATTCCTTTTCTGGAGGGGTATTGTGCGACAGAAGAAGTAGAAACAATCGTAGTGGGAGAACCCCGATATCCCGATGGGAGGCCAGCTAAAATTCATCACCTGGTTGTAGGTTTTGTCAGAAAGCTAGAGAAAGCCTTTCCCAATATCAAGGTGGAACTGCACGACGAACGTTTCAGTTCCAAAGCTGCTGAACAATTAATCCTACAAGCTGTTCCAAAACAGAAAAAACGTCGAAATAAAGCACTAGTGGATAAGATGGCAGCCATACTAATCTTACAAGATTATTTGGATCATTACCATTATTAGCAAAAGTATTCGCAAATTTGCACCGCCAAACGCAAGCTTGAATTACAACAATAGAATAGATGATTTTACCGATATATGGCTATGGACATCCCGTTTTGAAGAAGAAGGGAGAAGAGATCACCGCAGAATACCCGAATCTGGAAGAGCTGCTCAAGAATATGTGGGAAACCATGTATCAAGCAGAAGGCGTAGGTTTAGCTGCCCCTCAGGTGGGTTTAGCTATCCGCCTGTTTTTGGTGGATACCAAGCAAACGAAGGAAGAAGGTAAGGAAGAGGAAGGGATTAAAAAGGCCTTTATCAATGCCCAAATTTTGGACGAAACGGGTGAGGAGTGGGCCTATGAGGAAGGATGTCTGAGCATCCCACACATTCGAGGCGATGTCGATCGGCAAGATACCATTCGCATCCGCTACCAGGATGAAAATTTTGAAACCTACGAAGAAACCTACGAAGGGATTGAGGCTAGAGTGATTCAACATGAATACGACCATATAGAGGGCGTTCTTTTTACGGAGAAACTGAAACCAGTCAAACGACAGCTGGTACGCAGGAAACTAGAAAAAATCCGAAAAGGAACGATTAGTGTGAGTTATAAGATGAAGTTTGTGGGGAAATAAGGCGTTTGACCCAGACTTTTCATCTCATTATAGCCAATAGAACTTCACCATCCATCCCTGGTCACGCCCAATATTGTCCTTACCAGGAAAAGTGACTATTTTAGACTCTGTTCTGTTATCGTATTAATTAGGGGCAAATCCATCCTTTGTACTATGAAGGTATGCATCGCGGAGAAACCGAGTGTTGCTCGCGAGATCGCCCAGATCATTGGGGCCCGAACTCGCCAAGATGGCTATTACGAAGGTAATGGCTATTGTGTCAGTTGGACCTTCGGTCATCTCTGCACGCTCAAGGCTCCTGATGACTATGAGGCAAGCTGGAAAAAATGGAGTATGCACACCCTACCTATCCTTCCAGAGCAGTTCGATATCAAACTTATTACCAATAAAGGCGTCAAGAAACAATTTGGGATACTCAAGCAACTGTTTAAGCGGGCGGAAGTAGTCATCAATTGTGGTGATGCTGGTCAGGAAGGGGAGTTGATTCAACGATGGGTACTCCAAATGGCCAAGTACAAAGGAAAAGTATTACGTCTTTGGATCTCTTCTCTCACCCCCGAAGCCATTCGAGAAGGCTTTCAACAATTAACTGACGCCAGTCAATTCGACAACCTATTCCATGCCGGGCGTTCGCGTGCTATTGGGGACTGGATACTGGGCATGAACGCCACTCGATTGTATACCTTGAAGTACGGAGGATATAAGCAACTGCTTTCTATTGGCCGAGTGCAAACGCCTACGCTTGCGATGATTGTAGAGCGGCATCATGAGATTGCTAATTTTGTTCCCAAACCGTTTTGGGAGCTTCAAACGCTCTACCGGGAAGTTGTTTTTAGCTGCGAAAAAGGCCGATTTTACAAAAGAGAAGACGGGGAGACCCTATTGCAGCAGGTGACCGGCCAGGATTTCAAAATTGTCTCCTTCAACAAGAAAAAAGGAAGGGAATACCCGCCCAAGCTCTTTGATTTGACTAGCTTACAAGTCAATGCCAATAAACGTTTTGGATTTTCTGCCGATCAAACCCTCAAGTTAGTGCAGAGCCTGTACGAGCAGAAATTAGTCACGTACCCCAGAGTGGATACGACCTACCTGCCGAATGATATTTATCCAAAGGTTCCAGGGATCTTATCCAAGATGACGAATTACCAGCAGTACACCCAAACACTCTTGGGTAAGCCCATTCGCAAATCGAAGAAGGTCTTTAATGATAAAAAGGTCACCGATCACCATGCCATCATTCCGACGGGTGTGCAAAAGACTTTACCCCACAACGAGCAAAAAATTTATGATGCCATAGCCCGACGCTTTATTGCTGCCTTTTATCCGGATTGTATTGTTTCGCATACGGTAGTGATTGGGGAATCAGCTGGCGTAAGTTTCAAGGCTAAAGGAAAGGAAATCTTGGAAGAAGGATGGCGTGTATTATACCCCAAACCTGCCAATGCTAAAAAGCCCAAAGCTAAAACGGCAGGTACCGATAAGGAGAGCGATGAAAAGGAAGAAGAAGTGAAAATTCTACCTAGTTTTCAAGTGGGAGAAACAGGGCCACACGACCCATCATTAATAGAAAAGAAAACCCAGCCTCCCAAGTATTACACCGAGGCGACCTTATTACGAGCGATGGAGACGGCTGGTAAAAAGGTGGATGATGACGAACTACGAGAACTGATGAAAGCCAATGGAATTGGCCGCCCTTCCACGCGCGCTAACATTATCGAAACGCTCTTCAAACGCAAGTATATACGCCGTCAAAAAAAATCGATAATAGCTACGGAAACCGGGATACAACTCATTGGGGTGATTAAGAATGATCTGTTAAAGTCAGCTTCACTTACTGGGCAATGGGAGAAGAAGTTACGAGAGATTGAGGGCGGAAGTTTTCCCGCTCCCCAATTTATCGACAATATGAGGACAATGGTGACCTCCTTGGTCAAGGAGGTACAAGAAGACCGCGCTCGGGTACAGATTGTAGCAGCGGAAAACTCCAAAGGTACAAAGCCCTCCAAAAACAGCAACAAAGGAGGGAAATCAAATGTAGAAAAACCTACCTCTGCTCCTGCCAAGAAAAAGGCTAAGGTTAATCCCACAGAGCTTACCTGCCCAAAGTGCAGAAAGGGAAAGCTTTTAGCGGGGAAGGCGGCCTATGGCTGTAGTGAATGGAAATCTGGCTGCAGCTTTCGAATCCCGTTTTCATATAAACAAAAGAAGATTCCCACCACCCAGATAGTACGATTAGTTGCTAAGGGCTCAACCGTACAACTTAAAGGGTTCAAAGAAGGACCAAAACGATTAACAGGTAAGCTGGTCTTTGATCGCAATTATGTGATTACTTTGGAACAGAAAGAGGTACCAGCAGCCAGGCCCTCTAAGCAAGAGCAAGTACCTGATCCGATCCCCTGCCCGAAATGTGGGGTAGGGAAGGTGGTTAAGGGAAAAACGGCTTACGGTTGTAGTCACTGGAAGACCGGCTGTAGTTTTCGTTTTCCCTTCGACGAGGTCAGGGAAAAGGCGGGCAGTAGACCCTTGACGAAGCTGTTGGTATGGAATATCTTGAAAGGAGAGGGCTAGGAGTTAATTAGCGCGACAATAGATACTCCTGTTTTTCTGCTGCGACTTTTCTGGCTAGACTTCGTTAGAACACCCTGCTGGCTATCGGATTCCCAAGCCTACGGCTACCTTGCCTGGCGGCAGACCGGGGTGCAATTTTCCTATCTCGCCTGGCCAGAAAATTTCACGACCAGAAACTTCACGATTACCATTGTCGGGCTATTTCACGATTCGCTTTATACCTACACCATCCTGAGTTTTTACCCGCAGAAAATAAGTCCCGCTGGGCAGATTCGCCATCGATACCCTTGAGGAAACCACTTTTCCACTTTTAGCGAATAAGGTTCGCCCGTGTAGATCGTATAGGCGAATAGCTTCCACTGGGGAATTAGCCTGAATGCGGAGCTCATCCAGCACCGGGTTTGGGGATACAGAAAAGAGGGTTTTTGAAATTTCATGGCTCGCGCTTACCGTACAGCTCATATCGCTCAAACGTTCCCATAATTCGGCGTCGAAGGAAGAGCTAGTTAAAACCACTCCCCCTGCCGCATCTCCTTGTCGTACCACAACCAGGTCTTCGCTAGGCACCACATAGATCTTTTGATCGTTTTTGCCCAAGGCAGCGAACAGATCTGCTGGAGCCGCTGGGATCATTTCCCGATCAATTCTGAATTGAACACCCGGCAGTTGAAAGGCCTCTTGTCCATTTAACCACCATAGATAACCATAAGAAGGGTTTTCCTGCTGAGAAGGGTGAATCATCGCATCAAAGTATGCTTGATCATGAAGAAGCGTGTCCGTTTCCCAGATTCCCCGATTAAGTGCTAATAAACCAAATCTGGCCATGTCCCTAGCCTTGCTGTAGTAGACATAGTTGAGCCAGAATCCCTTCATTCCAATGCGATCTCCTAGCCGGCTTCTCGTGTAATTGAATTTGTTTTGTCCTGAGACTGTCTCTAGGACATCCTGGAGAATACGATAGGCTGAATTATGGTAAGCCCAGCGGCTGTAGGGTGCACTCAAGTATTGGAAACACTGAGGCTCAAAGCAGTTGTTGGTTGACCCTGTATCTTCTATGGCATCATCTAAGCCAGAAGCCATGGAGAGTTGACTTTTGAGGGTGATGGCGGCTTCTTGTTCTGCGGTAGTACTTGTCCATCCCTGTCCAAGATAAGTAGAGGTCGGATCATCTATCTGTAGTATCCCATCCTCCTGGGCCATACCATAAAGCATAGCGACTAAGCTTTTGCTTGCGGATGCCCAGTACCATACTTTGTCCGCATCATGATCTCCGTAGTAGGCTTCCATGACTATTTTACCCGCTTTTAAAATAATGAAGGACTTGGTATTTTTTTCTTCGAGGAAGGCGCTCAACGCTGCTACTTTTTCAGTACACCATCCAAGGGAAGTGGGATCGGTGCTTTCCCATACCCCTTCACCAATTGGAGGGAAATAGGAGGCTTGTGTTTGTGCAAAGTAGGGGAGTGCAAAATGGAGCGCTAGGAAAAGCATCAGATTTCGCATAGTCTGTTCTTTTTGGGTTTTAATGCCCCCCCTTAGATACTGCTTCTGAGGGGCAGTTTTCAATTAGACTATCCAAATACATTTTGGTTTAAGTAGTGGTGAATAAGTGATCTGGTATATTAGGAGTGTTATATTGAATGTAGGCAAGGCGCAGGCCTATCTAGCCGCCAGATAGATTTGGGATGCTAGCAGCGCTAACAAGCCCAGTTCTGCAACGCAGCATACGTTCAAAAGAGCCTCATAAGATCCGGTAGGACTTATCCACCACTACTTAATACTGCCATGAGGAAAAAACAAAGGCCATCTCCCACTAGGAAGACGGCCTGCAATCAACATTTTATTCCCAAAAAAAATTCTTTCTGATTACCTATAGCTTATCGGTTTGAACCCGGCATCTTATCGATGGTTTTGGGCCCGTTGTCATTGTATTCCACATCTACTTTAGCGCCCATCTCTACAATTCGCACTTCTGTCCGGCGATTATATTGATGCTGTTCTTCGGAGCAAGAAACACCATCAGCACAGTCGTTTAGCAGTTTGGTCTCTCCATATCCTTCGGAGCTTACCCGCTTTGGATCAATTCCTTTCTTCGCTAGATAGTCAACCACAGATTTCGCTCTGTTTTTGGATAGATTTAGATTGTAACTCTCATTTCCTCTGGAATCGGTGTGCGAGCTAATCGCGATGGTCATGTTCGGGTACTTGGTCATGATGCGTACCAATTCATCGAGATCTTCGGTGGCGTCTGCCCGGATCGAAGCTTTGTCAAAATTGTAGTAGAGTTTAGAAAGTCTAATTAGCGCACCTTCCTCAATCACATCTTCGGTCAATTCTGGGGCAGCCTCCACGGGCACTTCTACCACTTCCTCAAGAGCAGACTCCGTATCTGCCAAGTTCGCTTTCTGGATAGCTGATGGCGGGTCAGCGGATACGAAAAACAACACGTCGTTAAAATCGTGATCACAGACTGGGTGTTCCCGGGATAGATCCTCAAAACCCAGGATCACGTTATCCAAGGACGGATTGTAGATGGATACACTATGTGCGCGCTTTTCAGCTGTTTTTTCTGTGTTGAAGTTGGCATTTGAATATAATTCCCAGTTGCCAGGTGTTACCGCAGCTTTCCATCCATTAGAGAAGAGGACCCAACCGATTCCTGTTCCTGGCTCAAAAGTGCCAATTTTTACCTTTGCCCCCGTTACTAGTCTTCCTCCGCTACCTTCCCTAGATGCATTAGGGAAGATGATCGTAATATCTTCCGGGGCTGGTTTCATAGTTGGGGGACTATCCATATCATAAGTATAAAATCCTAGTACATTTTTATAGCCTGCTTCTTCATGAAAGAAAGTAACCCACAAAGAGGCCTTTTCGACGATATGAAGATCGGAATCGAATGCTCCGTTGATGAGCTCAGGGCGTCGTTCGGGGAGCGGTACTCTTTCTGGAAGGATTTGCCTGATGAGCGTTAGTACGCTAGAATCGATCTCTTCATTCTCCTCTAAATAGCTGGGGAGCCCAAGGTCATCATATCCACCAAGGTATTGGTAAGATTGAGACCAAAGGCAAACTGAAAGAATTAAACAAGTGAATGTAAGTGACGAGTATAATCTGTTTCTTTGCGCTGCGTACTGTTTCATGTTTTTTTATTTTGGGTTTAAATCGTTGATTACACAGTCAATTTGCAGACTATTTTGATGGTCGATCCGGATCTTTCGGAATATGGTCTGAATCCTTCCTTTTTTGACCGGTCTGGCCCCTTTACTGGTTTCACTAAACTTTGATTAAGTGAAAGCTGTTGCTATATTTGTAAGGTTTAAACTATAAAATTGCAAATCCCCACCCTTTAGATGCATCAGTAAAATAGTCCCTAAGCTGAGCCCTTTTTCTATCGCAGTTTTGGTGTACTTGTAAGACAAGTACGGTAAGTTCGGTATGACTTACCGGAATCTCTTTGCATATAGCACCTGTCTTTTATACGATTGACGGTTATCGCTAATTCGGATTTACAGCTAGTAGAGTAAACATGGAAGATAATGTAGGCAAGCTGCGTGCTGTCTGGAAATCTTTCGAGCATAAGTTATCGAAAGATGAGCAACAGATTTCCGCGCAAAAGATTGATGAGTACCTAGGGGCCATTTTCTGCCCTGGGCCCTTCTATTATTATTTGATGGACTTCTCCAAACTGGAGATTGTATATATGCATCCCAGTATTGAGGACATTCTAGGACTTTCCCCGGAAGGTGTAAGTTTGATGGATTTGTCATTCCGAATTCACCCGGAAGACCAACAGCATTTCATCAAGTGTGAGCAGATGGCTTCCAGCTTTTTGTTCAAACAGATCAAGATCCATCAGATTCCACTGTATAAGGTTAGTTATTGCTTCAGGATGCGGGATCGCGATAACAAGTATCGCTTAATGCTTCATCAAGCCTTGACGATTTCCGTGGATGATAAGGGTAATATAGGTAAGGTCATTGGGGTTCATTCAGATATAAGTCATTTTGTGAACACCAATACTCATCGGATATCGTTTATCGGATTACAGGGGGAGCCTTCCTATCTAGGGCTAGAAGTGAAGGGAGAAGAACTAGATTTACAGCTAGAAGATAAGCCCTTTTCCAAGCGGGAAATGGAGATTATTAGACTTTTGGCTGATGGATACTCGGCTCAGGAGGTGGCTGAAAGGCTATACCTGTCTTATCATACTATTCGAACTCACCGACAGAACATACTAAAACGCTTAGATTGTCGTAACACCGTGCAATTGATCGCTAAATGTATAAGGAATGGTTATATATAATTACGTCTTTTGAGGTATTTGGGAGGTCCTGAATTAGACCTATTTTCGTTCTGCGATAGGTTTTAAGGTAAAGAGACATTCCAAAATTGTCTTTTTCATGTTTACTTTACCACTAGCTTCCGTCAAATAAAAAGTGTTAAGTCCTTTGTTCCCGCTATTCTGTAATGCCAGAATAAGGTTTCAACTGTTGTCGCTGTGCCTGATGCTTGTTATAGATCGGAAGATAAAGCAAGGAGTAGCAACGGCTATTTCAGCTGATCATTCCACCTCTCTACTTTCCCAAGTAAGTCCCTGCTGGGACTGTGACATCGGGATGGAATTCCATAACACAGGTGTGGTTATTTGGAATCCTAGCCCCAAAAACCCCTTTCTAAAACTGGATAACTGCTAGAGCCAGTAATTCAGGATGAACAATAGGATGGCAAACTCGGAAAGACTAAAGCGAAAGCAGGAAAAATTACTTCTACAGCAAAAGACTAAAGGAAGAAAAACTTATTAGCCTGATTACACGGCACGCACTTCGTACTATTAGCTCAGCAACATGACTACGAGCGTCTGTTGCTGAGCTTTTTCTTTATGGTAGTAGATGAATAATTCAAGCTACAGTTGGAATTATTCATGCTAGATATACTGGTGAATTACCCTTGAGGGATTCTAAGTACCTGACCAGGATAGATCTTGTCGGGATGAGTCAACATAGGCTTGTTGGCTTCAAAAATCTGAGGGTATTTCATTGGATCACCGTAGTGAGCCTTTGCAATTTTTGACAATGAATCTCCCTTTACCACTTCATAGAAAACAGCCTCTGGCTCGGGATTGGTCACGGTAATACGATCATCTACTGCAGTTACACCTTCCACATTACCCAAGGCCAGAATGATCTTTTCACGATTAGCGTTAGTATCAGTGACACCATGAACAATAACGGCTTGTCCAAGGTCTACTTGCAAATTGCTAACTGGGAGGCCTAAGTTTTGAATTTCTTGTTGTAGTGCTTGAGCTCTAGTTAATTCTACTTCTTTAACTTCCTCTTCTTTTTTGGATTTGTTGAAAAGTTTCGAACCTGCGTTTTTAATAAAAGAGAATAAACCCATTTTAGATATTTTAGATTGAATGAAATAAAGAGCAATAGGGATTGGGATCTCTAGCTCACATCTTTTAGACAAGCTTTCTGTAATAAGTCACTTCAAAGTAAAGAGAAATTTCAGGATTAGTGGTAAGAGGGGGGCTTTTTCTTCCTTTTCCGCCCTTGCACAGGCTCAAACGAAAAATGCCGCTGGGACTCCAGCGGCATTTTCACATTCCTTTATTTATCAAGAGGCATATCGCGCCTCTGCACTAGTAACGCTAGAGATCAGATGCTCCAGGGTTCGCGTCATTGTAAAGCTTGGTAACGGCATCCCAGTTTACAACGTTAAAAAATGCGTTGATATAGTCTGGGCGACGGTTTTGGTAGTTTAGGTAGTAAGCATGTTCCCAAACGTCAAGACCTAGAATTGGCGTTCCTTCAACATCTACTACATCCATCAGTGGATTATCCTGATTGGCAGTAGAGCAGATAAATAGTTTATCATCTTTGTCTACACACAACCATGCCCAACCAGAACCAAAACGAGTAGCAGCTGCCTTTGCGAATTGATCTTTGAAGGCTTCAAAACCACCGAAGTCACGCTCTATCGCTTTGTGAATGTTCATGCGGCTACTTGGCTCGCCACCTCCATCTGGAGACATAATCGACCAAAATAGGCTGTGATTGTAAAATCCTCCACCATTATTTCTTACGCCAGTTGGGTGCTGAGAAACATTGGCCAGGATATCTTCGATCTTCATATTCTCAAGATCACTGCCTTCAATAGCAGCGTTTAATTTTTTTGTATATCCAGCATGGTGCTTCCCGTGGTGGATCTCCATCGTTCTTGCATCGATATGGGGCTCCAAAGCGTCAAAGGAATAGGGAAGCTCAGGTAGTTGAAATGCCATAATTGGTTTTTTTTATGAAAACAGTGTAAGAATGAATGTTCTGTTATGTGTAACGCTAGTAAGCGAAACATTGTTTAGCAGCGTGTAAGTGGCGAGCCAGCAAGCCCGACGCCGCGAATATAGGAGCTTTCTTTGGACCATAAAAGTGTAGATCGATTTGAACCCCAAATAATTTTATCTCAGGAAACCATGGGGCTTTTGGTAATTTATGAATGCTGGGCGCTTCGTAGTAGTACCGTCCTAAGTCGCCTCTGATTTATCCAATCAAAAAATGAATGATTTTTGGCCTAAAGACGAAAACTTAAAGAGGTTCTAAGTACCTTTGGGCCGCAAATTCAACCCAAGAAAATTATGGCATTTAGAAAAGAAAAAGATAGTATAGGATACGTTGATGTCCCCGCTGACAAGTACTGGGGTGCCCAAACTCAACGCTCTTCCCAAAACTTCAAAATCGGTGGGCAGAAGATGCCAATCGAAGTCGTCCAAGCCTTTGCTATTTTGAAAAAAGCAGCCGCATTTACCAATAGAGATGCAGGTGTGTTATCAGCAGATAAAGCTGAATTAATCGCCAAGGTTTGTGATGAGATCCTGAATGGTGAATTGGATGATCAATTCCCCTTAGTCGTCTGGCAGACTGGGTCAGGAACACAGTCTAATATGAATGTAAATGAGGTGGTAGCCAATCGTGGTCATGTTATTAGTGGCGGCACATTGACGGATGAATCCAAAAGACTACATCCCAATGATGATGTCAATAAGTCTCAGTCTTCTAATGATACTTTTCCTACGGCCATGCATATTTCTGCCTACAAGATCTTGGTAGAAAATACCATTCCTGGGATTGAAGCACTTCGCGATACCTTGCAGGCTAAATCAGAGGCATTGAAAGATGTCGTTAAGATTGGTCGGACGCACTTCATGGATGCTACGCCATTAACCCTAGGGCAAGAGTTCTCCGGTTATGTTTCTCAGTTGGATCACGGCATCCGAGCCATCAAGCATTCTTTAGTGCACTTGGCTGAACTAGCTCTCGGAGGTACAGCAGTAGGTACGGGCTTAAATACGCCGGCCGGCTATGCCGAAAATGTGGCCAAATACATAGCGGATCTAAGTGGGTTACCCTTTGTTACCGCAGAAAACAAATTTGAGGCCTTAGCGGCACATGATGCTATTGTTGAAGCACATGGTGCGCTAAAGACAGTAGCCTGTTCCCTGATGAAGATTGGTAATGATATTCGAATGTTGAGTTCTGGACCGCGTTCTGGGATCGGAGAGATCGTGATTCCTGCTAATGAGCCAGGCTCCTCTATTATGCCTGGGAAAGTCAATCCGACGCAAGCGGAGGCGCTAACCATGGCTATGGCGCAAGTCGTGGGAAATGATGTGGCCATCAATGTAGGAGGAATGACGGGGCATTTCGAACTCAATGTCTTCAAGCCAATGATGATCTATAACTTCTTGAATTCGGCTCGTCTGATCGGAGATGCCTGCAGAAGTTTTGATGAAAACTGTGCCCAGGGGATCGAGGCCAACGCCAAACGAATCAAGGAACACCTAAATAATTCCTTGATGCTGGTAACTGCCTTGAATACTAAGATTGGCTATGACAATGCGGCAAAGATCGCTAAGAAAGCCTATGCAGAAGATACGACTCTGAAAGAAGCAGCTGTAGCATTAGGCCTACTAACCAACGAACAATTCGATCAGTGGGTTCGTCCAGAAGAGATGACTAGTGGCCTGAAATAAGTAGGTACGGACAATCGAAAAGAACCTTCTATTCTTCCTAAATTAGGTACAGAATAGAAGGTTTTTTTTGTGGCGCAAATTGGGTGCGTACACAACCTGATTTTTGGGCATAATCATATATAACTAAATACTTTAATGTTATTATCTGCGCTTTTTGTTTCTTATCTTTGAGTTGTTTTTAAGACTCAACTATTCCCCATTCCCTCTTTCTTTCAAACCCATATACATCCTAAGATTATACATTCGGAGACGCTAAAGAATTAACGCTCTTGTGAGTGTTCTAGCCCATTCATAATTAGCACAGTGTTTCTACAGCTATAAGATATGTAGATGGACTCAAACTGTCCACACTTTTGGAATACTAAGTAGTGCCAAGCCCGGTGTGTGAACTCTCTTCTTGATTGATTGGTAAGACAGCATTCACTCAATTAATTAAGTTTTTACCCTGTATAATACCCATTGATCTTTATTGAAGATCAGTTTTTGAAAGCAATTAGTTTTACGCCGCATTGGGTTTGGCCGCTTGGTATATTCCTTCCCGCTTCAATTTACCTTAAGAGGATTTTTCGACCGTCTGACTGAGATCTATTCCATTGACGGCGTCCAAAATTTCAGGCTGCCCTTCGAATAGAACTTCACCCTTTTTCTTTCCGAATTCTTCTATCCAGATTCCTTCCCATTGGTCTCCGCAAGCATTGTGCAATTGAGCCCCATCCTGCAAGATCAATTTTCCACCAACTTGGATCGTTAGTTTAGCCTTAGCCGGAAGGGAAACACGGCAGCCGATGGTCAAGGTACCTCCTTCTGCTATGGTCAAATGCCCTTCTAAGTCTTTTGCTCCCCCCCAACGGATAGAATCCCTGATGGTGATATTGGCTTGTGGATTAAGCTGACACCAGCGCTTTTGCAAAAAACGGCGCGGCCGACTCTTTAAGTCTGCCATCCGTCTCTGCACTTTCCCGATTTGGCAGGGGGTCCAGGCATTTTGTTCGGCATTGTAGTCCATCACATTATTGGAGGTTTGATCTCTACATTCTGGTCTTTGGTTTCTACTCCAACAAGATTGACTATGCTTAGGCGTGTCATCACAACCATCGTTATAGGCCCAGGTATGGGTAAGTCCGTAGATGTGTCCCACCTCATGGTTGATTAAACTCCGAAATTCCCAACTTGGGCCACCGTCCTCGATCATACCCGCCACTTTTACAACGGAACCCAGCGCCACTCCTGTACTACTGGGATGGTAGGTCGGGGAGGCAACACTATCCGGGTGATGGGGCATGATGAAAATATTCAGCACCGTGTCCAATTGTATCCCAAATTTTCGGATAATTCCTCTTTTGTACAGATTGGTATTTCTTCCTTTATGGATGAGGAAACAAGATTCATCATTTACGTAGTGAAAATATATTCCATCGTCAGTAGGATCATTAGGACGAGGCGTTAAAACGTATCTATGGCGAATCGGAAGGGTAGGGGTCTGATTGCCACTTGGTAACCACATGGGTTGATTTCGTGCTAGGTCTTTGTTCGCTGTACTGAGCAACCCTCGAGTAAAGTCTATGGCTTCTTGACCATTGTAGTTCTTGGAGCTATCAGCAGTGTTGAACCAATGGACATTAACCCGAATATATTTCATAGGGGTATGATCCAAGTAATTGGTATCAGGAGCATAGGCCTCATTATCGAGACAAGGCCCGCCGATTCGAAAAGCACTCGTTTTCGTTGGCTCTTCTTTACTCCTTATTTCTATTAGATCTTCCTGCTGCACCAAACGTTGTTGGAGTTGTGGAGAACAGGCCAATAGAAGCATCAAAAAGGCCAAAGCCATCAATAGTTTTTTCACTTGGGGTACACGTTTGAGGTCGGTTTTTAATGAAAAATGTATAGGAACGACTATTAGTGAATAATTTGTAATGAACAATGATGAGTTTGTAATGAGTCATAGAAAATGAACAGTGTTGACGCCAGGAAAAAGCACAGCTCCCATCAAACATCAAAGATTACAACTACCAATCTCCAATCGCACCACCACCGCCGAAGTCGCCACCACCAAAGCCGCCGAATCCACCGCCACCGAATCCGCCACATCC
>JABSSL010000159.1 GCA_013214355.1 Saprospiraceae bacterium
GCCGTCACCGGCACGACTGGTCTTCAGAACCGTGCGTGAAAGTTTCCCTTCACACGGCTCCTCGAGAGTTAATCTACAAAAGAGAAGCTGAATAATGGATGTTCTCTCTTTAGCTTTGGAGTCCTTTCGTAAAGATCTTTATCCATTTTTGTTTTCTGATGATGACAGTGACGATGTAGAAGTTGGCGATTGTCACGCTTGTGAGAGCCTCCATAAGCTCTTGGGACAATGTGATCATTTTCGATCAAATCGTCACTTTTAAAATAGAGTCCGCAGTGATTACACTTACCTTTTTGCCGTTTGAGGAGCTTTAGGTCCAAAGGCGATAGTAGTGGGAATTTCTGCATCCGTCTGCCCCAGTAAACCCAGTCTCCATCAAATGGAGAGCGATTTCCCTTTACCTGAACATGCTTCTTTATCTTGAAGTTGCAATGTCTGGCTAGGTTGAAATCACCACCAGGGGTACCGAAAATCCATTTTCCAGTTTCTCGCAGGCGCCAATATTTGTTGATGACCCATTTGCGACTTTTACTGTGATGTCGCCGAAGGGCCCAGCTTCTCAGTTTTTGGTACAGCATGTGATCCATCCGTGAGAAGGCACTACCTGATGCTGTTTTATCATAATAGTTGCACCAACCAATGATGATTGGATTTAGAACAGCAATCAGCATGGCTTGAGAGGCTGACCGATACTTTCTGATTAGATCTCGTAGTCGTAAAAGATGTTTCTTTTGCGCCTTTTTCGAAGGCTTTATGACCAATTTGTAGCCTAGATATTTTCCTTTGCATTTACCACTGTGTTTGTTACTCACAGGGTATTGCCGGATATTAAATCCAAGAAAATCAAAACCGGGTTTTTCTCCCCCACATTCTAGCAGAGTATGACAAATCCTAGTTTTTGATTCCTTTAAGTTCAGTCCAATATTCATGAGCCACTCGTCAATTTTCGCCTTACATGCTTTAATGACCTCGATATCTGGATGCAAAATGACCAGATCGTCGGCATAGCGGATTAGGGAAGGAGTGGGGATTCTAACCCTGACTCCTTTCCGTTTGATATCCTTAGAGGGAAATATTTGTTTAATGTAATTCTCCATGCCATGTAAGGCCACGTTCATTAACAGGGGAGAAATTACCCCACCTTGCGGAGTTCCGGCTTGGGTAGGCTTAAAGCTATTATCCTCAAATATGCCTGCTTTTAACCAACCTTTGACTAGCCTTCTCATACTTGGGAAAGTGTCCAATTTGTTAAGTAAGCTAGCGTGGTTGATTTTGTCAAAGCACTTTTCAATATCGGCATCAAGCGCATACTTTGCTTTCTGCTTGATGGAATTGAAAATAGCCATTATGGCATCATGCGCACATCTTGCCGGACGGAAACCAAAACTGTTTGGTTCAAATTTTGCTTCCCATTCCGGTTCCAGGGCAAGTTTAGCCAGGGCTTGAACGGCCCGATCGTGAATAGTAGGAATGCCTAGTGGCCGCTTTTCTTTCGAGTTTGACTTTGGAATATAAATCCGTCTTACCGCTTTGGGGCGATATTTCAAACTCAGACTAGAAGCGAGCTGTAAACGCTCTTTGGGCTGAAGCGATTTCTTCCCATCTATTCCAGCCGTCTTTTTGCCCTTGTTGTCCTGAGTCACTTTACGAACTGCCAGTAATCGGGCTGATCTAGATTTCAGTAATAACTTTTGCAGTTTGTGAACTCTAATTCTGTCGTCATCTTTTGAGGCCTGATAAATCCGCTTTTGAAGTCTGTATACCTGACATTCGATAGGATGCCATTTGATGGTAGACCATTCATACGCTAAAATGCTTGATTTTGCGCTCATCGTTTTAACTTTTACTAACAAGATTTATCATTAACTCCCGTTGAGTACGTCAGCGTATCCAGCGGCTTTCCCGCTGGCATTGGCTTCTTACTCAATCTCTCCACATTACCGCATGCGGATGGCTTCCTGCTGCTCCTAGATGAACTTCATGAGCAGAGCGAGTAATGTGGTTACCTTGTTCCTCACCTCTATTATTACGAGACCTTAGCGCCACACTATCCACCGGATTGTGTTTGGATGAGTGATAACAGACTTTGCAAACTGTGATCCGACAATCGCACTTTTTAGTTCAAGCCTGTTAGTCTGAGTAGGCTTGTTACCGCTTACGGTGGTTCAATTGTGTGTTCGTTAACCTGCCAATCAGGTCTTTCTACGCATAGTCTCAAACTCGCGTGGGATTCTCCATCAGACTTGGAGTTACCCGCTTTCTATCCCGCTTCACCAACAGAGCTTGCCAATTCCCGATCGATGGGGATAGTGTTTTCATCCACTCACCTAGATGGAGAAAGAAACTGCCCTTTCTCACTAGAGATGAAGTTATTGAATCTGTTTAGAATTCAACCTCTGGCTATGGATTCCCCAGAGAACAAGTCACACGCAAAGAAGCGATAAGCAATAGGTATGAAGGTGAAGGACTCACCGCGAGCAGTCAGCTGTGTCTCACCACGAAAATTGAAATTCCCTGCTTTGGCATGGAAGCGGTAGGTACGTGGGGCACCTTGTAGATATTGGATTTCTTTGAATGCTCTAATGGTCTCTACGTTAGTAGCAGGATGATAGGTTTGATGTTGCATGATTGATGTTTTGTTTATTGAAAATTAGATTTTTAAGTCTATTGGTATGACTCCTTTTTTCAAGGCTTTTGTCCCCTGTCTAAAGCCAGGTAAAATTTTTTTAAGGCGATAAAAAGATAGACGAAAAAAATCTTGTCCCATAAACTCGTTCCACTCAGACACTATGGGACGGCCACCCGTTCAAGGTGGGACTCCAAAAAATTACTCCTTTTCGTGGCCTCATGAAAACGGAATGGGCCTTTAAGCCGTACAGGATTGCTTCTTTGATTTCGACTTGTAAATACATTGTTGTTTAGCTATGAAATTGGGCTCATAGTTGATTAAGCGGACTGTACAGGTGCCGTTGTATGGTACTGGAGGATTGCGAGGAGGATCATCATTGAAGAGGAATAGCTCGACGATACAATAAGCCATGTGGTATTTGTTGCCACCACAAGGTTGACGGCGAACTTGCCTATAATATCTTTTGAAGCTGTCATCATCCAAGGTGTATCCTTGATGCAGGGCAATAGAGTTAGCGATAGACCGAATGGTCATATTTCTATAGTAGGCCATAATGAGAGTTTTGATTAGTTTAAAAGGGTAAGAATAATAGTTCTAGGTTTTCTAGTAGTTCGGTACCAGAAAGATCGGTTCTTAGAAGCAAGGTATGGGCATCAATCCGGTGCAATTCCTTGACCCCTTCGACCGGCTTATCGGGAAAGCTGTAGTCAGCTATTCGCTCCAAAGGTTCATCGATGGCCGCAATCCACCATCTTCTAACAATATGTTGTAGTTGAAAAGAGGGAGCCAACGCAAAAGCAGTGCGGAGCAATAATTCTCTTTCTTCCTCCGCAGCTCGAGCTTCAGCGATTTGTTCTTCAATTTCCCATTCTCGCATGACTTGGAGCATATATGGGAGGTATAGGTCAAAGGATGACCCTTTAGACGATTGAGCGCGATTCATACTTGTATCTTTTATTACTTGTTGATAGTTACAAGATACGGATAATCAGAGGTTTATGCAACAAATATGATGCTTTTATTTTAGTTAAATAACTGATTTACAGTGTTTTATATGCTTACGGTTCTTGGCTTTCTTCCTGATTTTTGATGCTAGCCAAAGGGGAAAATCAAGCCCCTAGTGAGAGGCGAGATTGAAGACGCCAGGAGTTAGAGAGGAGGTACATTTTTATGTACATAGCAGTAGGGAAACATGGAATACTAGCCCTAGTGCGAAAACAAGCCCCCACAACAAAAGACCACTGCTAAGACTGCTGGAGCCGGACAGCTATACCAGGTGGAGATATGAAGTATACTACCTTGTAGAGCTGGTAGGCGGAAGCTAACTTGTAGTGGGCTTTTGGGGTGGGGGCTTGTTGCTGGGATTTACCTATAGAAAACCTGGATAGAATTCTAAATTTATGGTAAATTAGCAGTGTCAGATCTTTTGTTTTTCAGCGCATGTCCTAGTTCATATAGGGATCATTAGAAGTAGTCACAATGGCCCATTCCCATCTGTAGGCTAATCCATTGGGCTATATATTAAAACGTAAAGAACTAAACCAAGACATGATGGCTGATCAGAAGAAATTGCACAAGGTGTTGATGCTCATTCGATTATTGAATACACCTCCCGCCAAGAATGTATCGCAATTGATTCGCTTGCTTGGCTCAACAAAAAGCAGAGTCTATGAGTACCTGCAGTTGCTGGAAAAAGTTGGGTACAGGATCAAGACGGATAGAAACCATAGAAAGTCCTTTGACTTTGTTACGCCCAGGAGTGGGGAAGGAGCACTCGGAGCGGATGAATTACATTACTTACAGGACCTGCTGCAACGGTTTGGTGGGCAGGACCTACATGCCAAGAATATCCTCTATAAATTTGACCTGAACTTGTCCTTGATCCCCATAGCGGATGCATTGCCTCAATTACATAGAGGCCGCATTATTCAGTTGCTGCGGGTAGGCATTAATACTAGTAGCAGACTGGTCCTTCGGAATTATCGCTCTCTAACCAGTCAAACCGTGAAAGATCGCTATGTGGAAGCGCTTGAGATTACACCTGACGCTCGCTATCTGATAGCCTGGGACTTAGATAAAGATGACCAGCGACAATTTAAGATTGACCGCATAGAAGACGTTGATCTCTTGGATGAGAAGATGAACCCGAAGCATGTCGCTTCTCCCATGGATATCTTCGGCTTGACAGGAACAGCCTGGCTTTCTGTTCGAATGGAGCTTAGCCCTACGGCGCATCACTTGTTACTGGAAGAGTTTCCCTTGAGTCAGTCGAGTATTTCCAAAAAAGGTGACAAGATCCTATTTGAGGGGCAGGTACGTCATTGGAAGGGCATTGGCCGATTTGTGCTTGGATTGCCAGGCGAAATAAAGGTACTGGAGCCCCCGGCCTTTAAAACCTATCTGCAAGAAAAAATCGAGGAATTTTGACCAGTCCCGAAATACGGGAATGGAAAGGTGGAGATTTGTTGTGTGAGGGAGATTGTTGGTAGAAAACCTAGCTATAGCTAGGTTGGCACGCAACAATTGACTGGGCGGCAAGGAGATTGTTGGTGAAGAACACGCAACAATTGACGGTGGAGCTGCGGGATTGTTGGTGAAAGATACGTAACCATGGCATTTGTTGGAGTTTTCAGATTAGATCAAGATAATTTCAAGTAAACTATGCAAGATCAAGCTATTGTCGACATCGGGAGAGTAGTCGGAAACAGGAAGGAGGAGCCTTACCAAAACTTCATCCAGAATATGTTTCCTGGCAAGAATTACGATATGATCCTTCCGGTATTTGAGGTCAGAAAGGTAAAGGCAGGATATCAGTGTAGGCTTGATAAGATTGATGTGGACAGGGTAAGCGAAAAAAATTACATACCGTATGCCTACCGTAAAGGATCTGCCCGAGCTGGCGACATCACCTTTACGACCAAATTTGGAGACCTGGACAAAAAGTTCAAGGCCTTTTATCCTAGGCAGGTTAAGCAACTGATTGCTTTCGCAGCGCAACGAGATTTACCACAAGACAAAAGCATATTTGAAAGTCTACAAAAATACCTGGAACAATCAGGCGAGGATTTGAAGCAGCAATTGCAGGCCGAGTACGAGTCACTAGCTAAGCAACAGCAAATGAGCACGGGGTTTAGCATTCGATTTAAGGGAGAGGTGCCGGGAGAATACCTGGCTGACTATGAAAGTGTACAGCAACTGTTGTATCAGGAAGGTACAGCAGGTAAATCCAGTAAGCACCAAGTCATTTCAGAGGGCTACGATGAGTGCTGTTCGATTTGCCACGAGGTAAAGCCGGTTCTACATGGTTTTGCTGCTCCTTTTAAATATGCCACCGTGGACAAGACGGGGCTGGTCAGCGGATTTTTCAAACACATCAACAATTGGCGCAACTATCCAATTTGCACTGATTGTGCTTTGGACTTCGAATTAGGCAAGCACTATATAACGGCTCATTTAAGCAAGTCCTTCTACCGGACCCGTTTTTTTGCTATTCCCAAACTAGTAGCGAAAACAGATGATAAGCTGCTGAAAAAAGCCATACGTATCTTGACAGATCTCGAATATCGACAAGGGGACGGCAAGGGGCAGCAGGTAGCCAGTCGGGAAGAGGCATTGATGCGGAAAATTGGAGAAGAAGCAGGAGATAATAATTTATACACGCTCAACCTGCTATTCTACGAGGAAAACACTACGACCAAAGCCATAAAGATCAAGCTATTTCTCGAAGAGATCTTTCCCTCCCGATTTAGGAAACTATTTATCACAGTCCCTAAAATCATTAATGTCGATCCTTTATTCCAGCGAGCCATTACCGTCAAGAAAGAGCCTCGAGATCTGCAATTCAACTTTGGGATCCTGAAAGATTTCTTTGAAAGTGATTTTTACCAACTTCTACAAACAGTCTTCAGGGGTTCCCCGATGGATAGAGAAGCACTATTCAGTCAATTCATGCATAGAATTAGAGCCAACTTTAACAAAGCGCAAACCACTGATGGGTTTGTAGAGCCGCTGCGGTGGACCTTGCTAAAAGCCATGATGACCTATAAGTACCTGGAAGCATTGAATATCATCTCTAACAGAAAAACTTCATATCAAATGGAAGAAACCAAAGAACAGATGGAATTATCAGAAGAACAGGGAGGGCAAAAAAGAGGCTTCGATAGCGAAAGCTTCCGAAACTTCATTGAGCAGAATTCCTCCTTTTTTGATCTACCCGAAGGAACCAAAGTAGGCGTCTTTGCGGTGGGGGTCCTGGTACGGCAAGTATTCAATTGGCAAGCCCGCCAATTGGAAGGCAATACACCCTTCGAGAAGAAACTGAAAGGCTACAACCTCAATGCAGACCATCTGAAGAATATCTATTTAGAAGCCTTGGAAAAGCTCAGTCAGTACAGTAGCTTTCATGCCTATCAGCCACTGAGAAATATCATCAATGAATATTTCGTACTCAACAGCCATCGACTCCATCAATATTCCAATAATGAACTTTCCTTTTACTTCGTATCAGGACTAGAATTTGGTAATCAATTTAAAACATCAAATGAAAATGAATAACATCATTCAACATCGGACCGAGCTCCTATTTCTCTATGAAATTGAAAACGCTAACCCCAATGGCGATCCCCTCAATGAAAACCGTCCGCGGTTTGACCGAGAGGACAGTCGTGCCATGGTCTCAGATGTGCGTCTGAAACGCACCATTAGAGATTACTGGTTTGAATATAAGGGGTACAATGGCAGAGATGGAAAAGATATTTTCGTGAGAGAAACGAAATATCAAGTTGGAGAAAATGAGTACGTCGCTAGCGGCAAAAGAAGAGCTGCGGATTTCAAAGGAGATAAACAAGATACCAAAGAAGCACGGACCAGGAATGTACTAGAACGATGCATTGACATCCGTGTTTTTGGGGGCGTATTGCCGCTAGATAAAGACTCCATTACTTTCACAGGACCCACCCAGTTTCAGATGGGGAAATCCCTCAACAAGACAGAAGTCGTGGAAGAACAGGGAACGGGAGCCTTTGCCTCCGGAGAAAAAAAGGGTCAGGCCACCTTTCGAACGGAATACAAGCTACCCTACGCGGTAATTGGCTTTAACGGTATTATCAATGAAAAAGCCGCTCAGTACTCCAAAATGCAAAACGCTGATCAAGCCCTCCTCCTCGAAGGCATCTGGGAAGGGACTAAGCAATTGATCTCGCGCTCCAAATTTGGCCAGACTCCGCTCCTGTTGCTAAGCATAACCTACAAGCAGCCATTCTACATTGGCAATTTGCGCCAGCGACTAAAGCTCATATGTGAAAACGAACTGAAGATAAGAAGTGTCGGAGACTATCAATTAGACGTCACACAGCTGTTGCAAGTCTTGAAAAAGCACAAAGATGAAATTGCTTCCATAGATCTAAGGATCGATGACCGCCTAGTCGTACAATTCGAAAACCAGATTGTGGATCTAAACTCCCGATTACATGACATCGTATGAATTTCTCTTATTTGAGCTTAGCGGTGAATATGGGCATTTTAGGAAATACAATACGACTTCGTCTCCCTTAACCTACTCCATACCCACCCGACTAGCTGTGGTTGGGATACTAGGAGCGGTACTGGGAATAGAAAGAGAAATAGGGCCTGGGGTATATCCGTCTGGCTCTACCCCCTTACATGAAATCTTCACACGCGAGAAAACTCAATTGGCTATCCAGGTAGTAAATCCGATCCAGAAGGTGAACGTGGGCTTTAACCTATTAGATACTGGAAAATCAGCCACATCATTCTTCAATATTCAGCATCGAACCCAAATAGAATTTGAGTTGTTGAAGCACCCAAAGTATCGCATCTTTTTCACACACGCAGATGCATCTATATATGAAGATCTAGCCGTCCGGCTACGGAAAATGCGCCATTATTTCACCCCCTATTTAGGACTCAGTCAATTCACGGCGAGCTTAGAATGGTTAGGGAAGGAAAAATTGACAGCCCGACAATTATCCAGTTCAGCAACAATAGAAACACACAGCGCCATTAACATGAGCCAGCTAGCGCCAGGAGAAGAGGTCGTCTTCCACAGCAACACCTATTATACCATGGATAACTTACCCATGGCTATGCGTATGGATCGCACCGTAACCGAATATGGCGAAGTCTTAATTGAACGAAACGGACAACCCATTACTCTGCACACGAAATGCTATTGGGAATCTTCCTTTGGTAAAATTCGTTTACTATGACTGAAATCATTTCCCATCCCGGCAAGCCCCTGATCGTTCATCTACGAGAAGTAGCCAGAAACTGTGCTTCAATCATATCCGAACGTACCTTTGACTTAGGAATTGACCAGGAGGTATTACGTAAACTGGCCTTTATACAGGGAGCCGTACACGACATAGGGAAAGCTACTCGGAACTTTCAGGAGTACATTCATTCCAACGGCGAAAAGGTAAGTCCGCCGAAGCATCACGCCCTGATATCAGCCTATCTAGGAAAGCTGCTTGCCGAGCAATACCTGAAAGAAAGTAAGCTATCGAAATTCGATCAGGAGATATTGTCTAAGTTCATTTTCACCGCTATCAAGCGCCACCACGGGAACGTCAAGAATTTTGACGAAGAAATGGAGACCCTCAGCGAAAAAGAAGCTGATCTATTAATATTGCGGGATAACTTCTTTGAACAAGAGGTACAAGCCATACTGGATGAACTAGTAGCAGAAGTCGGATTGCAATACTCATGGCAGGATTTTAAAACCTATCTAGCCGATTTGGAGCAAGTCTTCATCGAATTCACCGATTTTTCCGTGGATACTTTACTAGAGACTTTTGAGACCTTATCCAACAGCCAAAAAGCGAGCTACTTCTACTTGCACCATCTATTTTACGCTACGCTATTACTGTCAGATAAGACCGATGTGAAGCTAGGGAACAACAAAGTATCCAGAAGAACAGATTTCCCCTATCAAGCCATTGAAACCTTTCGTGAAACCAAAGGATTCAATCAACCCACTTCAGTCATCAACCAATTAAAAAACCAAGCCTATTACGAAGGAATTGCCCAATTGAAGCACGCCTTCGATCCCCAGCAACACCTGTACTCCATCACCTTGCCCACTGGCTTAGGCAAAACCATTACCTCCTTAGCTATCGCAATGGAATTGAGGAAGCGCCTAGATAAGCAGCAAGCCCGCATTATTGTGACCATACCTTTTACCTCGATCATAGATCAGAACTATACCGTATTTCAAGAAGTATTCCAGTACCCGTCCTCAGACTTACTGCTCAAGCATCATCACATGGCTGAACCCCGATACAAGATGCAGGAAGACAGTCTGTGGGAGGGAGACCTAGAAGCCAGTAAGTTCTTGATTGAAACCTGGCAATCAGAGGTAGTGGTCACCACCTTCGTGCAGCTACTGGAGGGTATATTTACCAACAATAAGGCCAAACTGTTGAAGTATCCCAACCTAATGAATGCCATCATAGTACTAGATGAGATTCAACAGATAAACTATGAATTGTGGGAGCTAGTCAGGACAGCTTTCCAAGTATTAGCAAAGCGGTATCAGTGTTATTTTATTTTGATGTCAGCAACACAACCTCTAATCTTTGAACCCGAAAAAGAAATACAGGAAGTCATACCCCACTATCGGCAGTACTTTCAATACTTCAACCGAACACGGTTGATCAATCGAACCGAAGAGGAAATTACCTTAGCAGATTTTACAAGAGCGGTTATCACATATCATGAGCGATACCCAAAGAAGGACATTTTAGTCATTTTAAACACCAAAGAAACAGCCCGGCAATGCTTTCATCAAGTAATAGAGCAAGTATCGCGAACGGCCGCTCAGGTTTACTTTTTGAGTACCTGGATAACACCATACGAACGCAAAGCTATTATTCGTAGGATCAAGGCCGGAGCGGACTTACCGGCCATCATCATCAGCACCCAGTTAATCGAAGCTGGTGTAGACATCTCAGTAGACACTGTCTTCCGGGCATTCGCACCCTTAGACGCCATCATCCAGGCAGCAGGACGAGCCAATCGGTACGCAGAGAAAGCAGACATAGCCTCCGTTTATCTATACCACATAAAAGAATTAGAAAAAGCCACCAACCTACTGTATGGCAAGAGCCTGATGACAAAAACACGGAACGTTTTACGAGGAAAGAAAACCATAAACGAATCCCATTATCTAGCCCTCATACAAGCCTACTATCAAGAAGTACGTAAGGATTCGGACAACTACCAGAGTAAAGAACTGGCTTACCTATGTCAGCTCAAATTTGCAGACTTGGGAAAATTCAACCTGATCGACTATCGCAAAACAGAGTCGCTATTTGTACAGCTAGATGCCAAGGCAAAAGATGTATGGACACAATACGAGGCCATTTACCGCGACCCCAAACGGTCAATCTTTGAAAAAAGAGAAGCTTTTGCCCTCATCAAATCCATCTTCTATGATTATGTGATCAATATTCCAGTGCCATATGATCAGGAGCACATAAACTTTGATAGCGAAGCAGAGCTACACTTCTACGTATCCCGACTAGATCGGCCTTCTAGGTTTTATTCTTATGATCCAACCGATTTTCGCAGCAACACGGGTTACCAACCCAGTACCACTATCACCCTATAAAACAAGAATAAACGATGCATCAAGCCTTGCTCCACTTCCCCGAAATTCAGCTCACGGCCAGAGATGGCCACAAACTTCGCGGTTACTTTGCCCAGTGTTTTGGTCAAGACTCCGATCTATGGCACAACCACCAAGCCAACGGAAAGGTCATCTATCGCTATCCCTTGATTCAATACAAAGTGGTAGATGGTGCGGCCATCCTGCTGGGACTAGAAGAAGGAGCAGCGCTAGTCATGCGACGATTCTTGACCATTCGGGAATTGGATATAAACGGTCGGAAGTACCCGGTACGTGCCAAAAACCTGGAGAATTTAGAAGTAGAAGCCAAAGTACATGATGCCCTATATGACTACACCTTCACCCACCCTTGGATGGCCCTCAATCAGAAAAATTACAAACTATATACTAATCTATCCGTAGCGGAGCGCCAGCCCTACTTGGAAAAAATGCTTCGAAACAACATTCTCGCCTTCTTCAAGGGAATCGATCACTTTGAAGAACAACAAATACAAGTAAAGCTCCGTCAGCTAAGGCAAGTACCGATACAATTCAAGAACGAGCACATGTCCGGCTTCCTGGGCGACTTTACCACCAATGCGCAGCTACCCAATTACATTGGCCTGGGAAAATCGGTATCCCGAGGATTTGGAACGATTCATCAAATCAATTAAGACATGCAATTACATTTGAATACCTACGGGACGTACCTCCACATCAAGGATCAGTTGTTTGAGATACGCATTAAAGGAGAAGCTGAAAAGCACCAGATAGCCCCCGGAAAGGTGAAGAGTATTTGGATAGGACAGGGCATTGCCCTTTCCTCCGAAGCCGTAAAGACAGCCGTACAACATAACATAGACATCGTCTTCCTAGAGTACACAGGTCAACCACTAGCCCGGATCTGGCACAGTAAACTAGGCAGTACCAGTCTCATTCGGAAAAAGCAGCTAGAAGCCAGTCTCGGAAGACTCGGTCTAAGTCACGTCAAAAACTGGTTGGGACAAAAAGTAGAAAACCAGCTCAACTTCATCCAAAACTTGCGCAAGCATCGAAAGCTCCACCAAGCCTACCTAGACAAAAAAATAATACACCTACAAGCGCTATTGACTTCGATCCAACAAATAGAAGCCGAAACTGTAGACCAGGTAGCCGATCGATTAAGAGGATGGGAAGGAACAGCTGGCCGCCTCTACTTTGCCACCCTCAGCTACGTACTACCTATTCAGTACCAGTTTCGAGGTCGATCGCACCGACCCGCACAAGATGCCTTTAATGCCTTCTTGAATTACGCATACGGTGTTTTGTACAGTCGAACAGAAAGAGTCCTGATATTAGCCGGTTTGGACCCTTATGTAGGTTTCCTACACCGAGACGATTACAATTATAAAAGTATGGTCTACGATTTTATTGAGCCCTACCGCATAATGGCAGACAAGACCGTCTTTCAATTGTTTTCCGCCAAAAAAGTACGACAGGACCAAGTGGACATCATCGCCAACGGTGTGCGTCTCAATAAGTCGGGCAAGGAACTGCTCATGCAACATTTCAATATAGCCCTAGAAGAACAAAAAGTACGGTATCGGGGGCGGAACCAAACCCGGGCCCAGATCATGCAATTCGCTGCACACCAATTTGCCAACTCCTTACTAGCAGACCTATGATTACTTGGGTACTATATGATATTGGGCAAGACAAAGCACGAACACGAGTAGCTAAATACTGCCAGCAAGCCGGGTTGTACCGGGTACAATACTCTGTGTTTGTAGGCACACTGGATAACAATCACAAGGACACATTGGCATTACAAATCGAACAAGAGATAGATCCAGACAAAGACAAAGTGTATCTTTTCCCGATGGGGAAATCAGCTCTACAATCCACTGTGCTACTGGGGCAGGCCTTTGACAAGAAGCTAGTAAGCGATAAAGTAAAAGCCTTATTCTTCTGAAATGCTATCACTAACCCCCTCTCATATTATCGAATACCTATTCTGTCCCCGCTTCAGCTACTTTGAATACGTACTTCGCATCCCGCAGTACGAAGGAAAATTCTACAAGGTACGAAGAGGTCGAGCAGTACATCAGCAGAAAACAACTAGAAACCCGCTCTATCTTCGGAAGAAGCTAGGCGTATTAGAAAAGTACACTAATCAATACCTGACCAATGAATTACTAAGAGGCGAAGTAGATGAGGTACTACTACTGGCTGATGAAACCATGGCTCCCTTAGACTACAAATTTGCTGTCTACGAAGACCGTATATACGACACTTACAAGACGCAGTTATATTGTTATGCCTGGCTCATCCAGACGCATTTTGGAGCCGAGGTAAACAAAGGTTATCTAGTATACACCAGAAGTCGAAGTAAAGTAGTCGAAGTATCGATAACGAATGAGAACATCTCATCAATTCAGCAAATAGCCCAAAAGATCCGTAAGATTATCCAGCAAAACAGGTATCCAAAGGCCACAAAATACAAGAAAAGATGTGTATCTTGTTCGTATCGGAATATTTGTATTCGCTAGTTAAGCAAGTCATATCGGGATCCGGAAACAAATTTATTTTCGCTGGCTGCAAATACGCTGTTAAGTTACCGATTTACAGGTAGTTGTGAACTTGAAAAGTAGTGTATTAGGGATAGAAAACGTTCTTTGACATGGGGATAAAAAGAAAGTTAGGGATCGCTGATTGGCTACAAGTCTTTTAAAGTCAGTGAGTTAGGTTGTGGTACGACTTCCAGAGCACTTCCAAAACAAATGAGGATTGAAACAAGAAAGAAG
>JABSSL010000016.1 GCA_013214355.1 Saprospiraceae bacterium
TATTCAGAATGGAGATGAAGAAGGAGTAGACTGTGGAGGTTCCAATTGTGCCCCTTGCCCATGTAATGGGCCAAGTGTAACACTAAGCATCACATTAGATAACTATCCAGAAGAAACAAGCTGGATCATTCGCAATAGTGGTGGAACAACTGTCGCTTCCGGTGGAACTTATGGATCTCAACCCGATGGTAGCACGGTGGTTGAAAATATTTGCTTGCCAGCGGATGGTTGCTATGATTTCGTCATCAGTGATAGCTATGGTGACGGTATCTGCTGTTCCTACGGCTCAGGTAGTTACACCTTGACGGATGATTCTGATGGATCCACTTTAGCAAGTGGTGGAAACTTCGGTTCCTCTGAAACCACTAATTTCTGTGTAAACGGTGGCGGTGGCCCTGTTACTTGTGATACTCCTGGAGGTTTAGGAGCGTCTCCAGCTGATACGGAAGCGTCCTTGACTTGGTCTCCAGCAAATGGTGCGGTAGATTACAATATTAGAGCTCGAGCGGTAGGAACAAGTACCTGGACCACGGGAAGTAACCTTTCCTCTCCTGTAAACTACACAGGTTTGACGGCTTGTACAGATTATGAATTCCAAGTTCAGTCCAATTGTGGTAGTACTACCAGTGCATGGAGCTCCTCTTTCGTCTTTACCACGACGGGATGTGTAGTAACGTGTAATGTTCCTGGTGGACTAGGAGCTTCTCCAGCAGAGACTGAAGCGTCCTTGACTTGGACCGCTGCAACTGGAGCCATTGACTATAACGTTAGGGCAAGAGAAGTAGGAACCAGTACTTGGACTACAGGTAACAATTTGAGTTCCCCGGTTAATTATACCGGACTTACAGCTTGTACAGATTATGAATTCCAGGTACAGTCTAATTGCGATGGAGCAACTAGTGCATGGAGCGGTTCCTTCAACTTTACGACTACCGGTTGTACTGGAGGATGTACTTATGTGACTATCAATTCCAACAACTTTAATAGTACTTGGGGTATCTGGAATGACGGTGGATCGGACTGTCGTAGAAGTGCCAATGATGCAGCATACGCTAATGGTGGAACGGGTCGTCCAGTACGCTTGCGTGATAATACATCATCATCGGTGATGACTACTGATAATTTGGATCTTACCTCTTATAGTGAACTAACCGTAGACTTTAACTATCTGCCAAGATTGATGGAGAATGGTGAAGACTTCTGGCTACAGGTATCCACGAACGGTGGTTCTTCCTATACTACGGTAGCGACTTGGGTAGCGGGTCAGGACTTCTCTAATAATACCCGTGAGTTTGAAACTGTAGTAATTCCAGGATCTTTCAGTTCCAACACACGTCTGCGTTTCCGCTGTGATGCCTCCGCTAACTCAGATTACATTTACATCGATGATGTGGTAATCTCTGGTTGTCAGTCTACTGGGGCCTTGATCCAGCCTGATCTACCGGTAGGAGAATTGCAGGTAGCTAAGGAAGAAGTTGTGCTATCGAATGACCTACAATTGTTCCCGAACCCTGTTCAAGACCAATTGACTGTACGTTTCAACATTCCAGCTATGGAAGACGTGATTCTGCAGGTTACAGATCTTCAGGGTAGAACGATGCGTCAAGAGCAGTTCAGAGCAGTTCAAGGTAACTTAGAAACGAAAATAGATGTCTATAGTTATCCAGCCGGAATTTACTTCATGCATATGATGACTCCTTCCGGTAAGATTACTAAGAAGTTTATGGTGAACAAATAAACCTAAACCCATTAGGGTAAACACCTAAAATAGAAAGGGGCTATTTCAAGTAATTTGAAATAGCCCCTAATTTATGGGTAGGCATCAGTTCAAGAGTTTACTCTTCTTTGAACCAGCCTGCGTACATCAAATAGGCATTAGCAATACGATCAATGGTCCCAGAAAATTGTTCACCACTCAAGGCCTTGACTTTCCTGGCCGGGACCCCGGCATAGATATAGCCTGATTCACACCGCATTTTCTCCAACACTACTGCTCCCGCAGCAATCAAACAATTCTCCTCAACTACTGCATGATCCATCACAATAGCCCCCATTCCGATCAAGACATTATCCTTTAGTGTACATCCATGTACTATCGCTCGGTGACCAATAGAAACACTGTTGCCGATTACAGTTGCTGCCTTCTGATAAGTGGCGTGAATCACGGCTCCATCTTGGATATTGACTTTATTACCGATCGTAATACTATTTACATCCCCCCGGATTACCGTTTGAAACCACACACTACAATCGTGCCCCATCGTGACCTCCCCGACGATAGTGGCATTCTCTGCTATAAAGCAGTTTTCCCCCATTTGAGGATGCTTACCTCTCACAGCTTTAATAACTGGCATATGTTGTTGTACTTAGGTCAATAGATTCCCATCATCATCCCATTCGGCAGTTACCTCCCGCTTGGTTTGATCCACGCATTTAGCAAGCCATTCCTCCTCATAATCCACATCATGCTCTGCCAAAACTTCGGGAGGTACTCCATCCCAGAAATTTGGAGAGTTTCCGACATAACCTAGGTCCTTAAAACCCATTTCCGTCGTATAGTAGCCGGTCAATGTCAGGTTTCTCATCAAGTTGAAAAACTTAATGCCAGGTCCCATCTCCGGTTTCTTGTTGTCTGGATCAGGATAAGCAATATCTTCGATGATCGCTATTTGTTGATCATTCTTACAGTCCTGAAAGACCATATTGAAGCGCTTATTGGATTCAATATCTAACCACATTAAGCCGCCGCGCATAGGTAGCTGATGACTGGGAATGTCCTTTACAATAAATTCCACAAACTCGGGCACCTTCGCCTCAACAGCCGAGCCCGCTGTATCCGTAGCGGGTAATATAATATCACAAAGCACCGCTATGGTTGCCAATTCATGTTCATTTAAGTACACGGAATCCATAATCCGCTTATCTCGCTCTAGTTCTGAAGGTATCCGGCCATACAGTTTTTCTTCATCGGCACTAACCGCTGATTGTTCCACTGCTGGGCCTTCTCCCTCTGTCTTACAGCTAACGGCAGTCCCTAAAGAAGCTCCTGCCAATGTCCCCACCATCAAGGTTTTTAATGATTCTCTTCTATCCATGATTTATAGGTTCATTTTCTTAAGTTCTTCAATAATGTGCTCGGAGGTTCTCATGGACAAGGCCATGATGGTCCAGGTGCAGTTCTTGTCCGCCTGGGAAACAAATGGTCCAGCATCCACGATAAAAACATTGTCAGCATCATGCAATTGACTCCAACTATTGGTCACTGACGTTTTGGGATTATCTCCCATGCGAGTCGTTCCCACTTCGTGGATGATCTGTCCTGGTGCCGCCAATCCATAATCTTTATCCGCACCTGGAGTTTCCCCCATCACCTCTGCTCCCATAGCATCAAAGATCTCTTCAAAGGTCTGCTGCATATGCTTGGCCTGATTCCGCTCGTAATCCGACCACTTATAATCAAATCGCAGCACAGGAATACCATATTGATCCACCACATTCGGATCTATCTCACAGCGATTTTCATAACGTGCAATGGCTTCTCCACGTCCAGCTATTCCCATGGTTGCTCCGTAGAATCGTTTCACATCCTCTCTAAGCTTGGTGCCATACCCGCCAATATCACCACCGATGTACTTATTCATCTCCGTGACATTGAAACCGAATCCGTAAGAAGGCATTCCTAAGCCACCCCAGATTTCCAAGTGATACCCGCGAGGGAAATCCAGCTTCTTATTATCTAACCACCAAGGAGAATAAACGTGCATCCCCCCTACCCCATCTTCATTGTAGGTTTTGCGATTCATTAAAGCGGGAACAAAGGCTCCACGACTCGAACCAGTCGAATCGTGCAAGTAGCGACCTACTACATCGCTACTATTACCTAAGCCATTAGGATGTTGAGAACTCTTTGAGTTCAGTAGGATTCTGGCCGTACTGCAAGCAGAAGCACCGAGCACAACTACCTTTCCTTTCAATTGGTATTCTTTGCGATCCTCCTTATTGATGTAGGAAACGCCGGTTGCTCTACCTTCTTTGTCTGTCGTAACTGTCCTAACCATAGAGTCAGTATACAGATCTACCTGTCCTCCTTTCATAGCCGGAAAGACCAGACAAGAACCTGCCGAGAAATCTGCGTACATACTGCAAGATCGACCACATTGACTACAATAAAAGCAAACACCTCTTTCGTTGTTAATCCGCTTCGTCAAGATGGAAAGGCGAGAAGGAATAACGCGTACCCCCGCTTTCCTAGCACCTTTGATATAGTATAGTTCGTGCAAACGAGGCTTAGGAGGCGGTAAGAAAAAGCCGTCTGGATCATTGGGTAAACCTTCTTTGGAACCAAATACACCTACTAATTTATCCAACCGATCATAGTAAGGCTTGATATCATCATAACCAATGGGCCAGTTTTCACCCAAGCCGTCAATATCCTTATGCTTAAAATCATCTGGTCCAAAACGCAAGGAAATTCGCCCCCAGTGATTGGTTCTTCCACCCAACATACGAGCTCGCCACCAGAAAAAGTTAGTATCCCCCTTATTCGTATAGGGTTCACCATCCACTTTCCAATCTCCCCAGGACATGTCAAAGTCCCCAAAAGCTCGGGTAGAACTAGCACCTCTGCGTGGAGACTGCCAAGGGAATTTCAGTTGCGTTCGCGTGGCTTCATCTTTTGGATCAAAGAAACTGCCGGCTTCTACTAGTGCTACTTTTAAGCCAGCATCGGCAAGGATTTTCGTGGCCATACCGCCGCCCGCCCCGGAGCCGACGATAATGGCATCATACATCTTTGGAGATTCTATTATCTGCATGTGCTGTGTTTTCCGTTTTGATAGGCTTTAAGATAAGCATCTTTGTCAAAAATCCTGATCTTATCCTTTTCTTTTAGCGTGCATTTTACTTAGCGAAACAGTTCTCGCTTTTCCCATTTTGGTAGGGTAAAGAGGGAAATATTCTCCCGCTTAGCCATTTCTCTTTCCACCGCATCAAAAGTTTCCTGGGTCTTTCCCATCAGCTTATCGATCAACCATACTTCGCCTTGCAAGGGTTCCTGAACAGAGCCCGTCAAGGCATCCCAGTGAATAAGAATAAGCTTGTTCGGATTCACTTGATCAACAATTTGCCTAAAGTATTCGCTCTGATAATCCTGGGTCTGTGCCCCGAGTCCTCCAACCCCTAGAAACACAATGTCCGCTTGAATACCATCCAAAGTATTTTCTTTCCACCCAGCACTGCTTTGTAAGAGGAAACTGCCAAGGGGATGTTCAAAGTAAAAAGTATAGGCTCCACCCATCTTATACGCCTCTTGCTTCGCAGGCGGAATCAGCGGTTCCGTAATTTCTTGGTTTCCGCCCAAAGCTGTTTCTCGAACGCTAGGATTCGGAAATTCATAATGCTTGGACAAAATCGGAGTGATCCGGAAGTCCCCAATTTGCAGCGGCTGACGCTCCTCCAACAGTCTAATCTGCTGTTCAGGCAAGTCCAGCCCTCGGCAAATGTTAGCTGTCGATTCAGAACCATAAACGGGCGCTCCGGTCAATTTTGCTACAATAGGCGCATCCATGGCATGATCGAAATGAGAATGCACCACGATAATCGCATCAAGCGTCGTAATACCCAATCGTTTTACCCCCCACTTCACATCTTCCACATTGGGTGCAATTTTTCCAAAACCCAGCGGTAAAGCACCTGGACGTGAAAAGTAGCCATCGGTCAAAATGGTAGTTTCTCCATCACTCAATAGAAGGGTACTGACTCCTGCAAATTGAGCTACTAGGGCTGAAGAAGGTGTGGCGTCAGCTGTAGTGCCCATCTCCAAGTTTAGGAAATCGTCAACCGACACTCGAGCTTGGATGGCAACCCAAAATAGGCCGATCCCCAGGAGCAGCAGAAAGGCCAATGCCAGCAATACTTTCGTCAACCATTTCATCTTCTTCTAATTTGGTTCTATCCAAAGATAGGGAAAGCCCAATCAACCCAATGAGCTCAAGCAGAAATTCCTAAACACTCCCTTTGGACTTCGTAATTAAAGCGAATTAAGGCCTTGTGTCGAGTAAAAGATTAGCGGATTTTGATGCCCTGTATAATTTCATTTTCACCACCAACATCACCTAAGACATGAATGATACACATTTTTCATCCGTACCACCTTTACTAGAAGTGCTGGAGCAAGAATGCCAGGCTATTGGATTCACCATGCCCTCTGATCGGCATATTGGAGCGCTATTGTCCAGCTTGGTAGCCAGCAAGCCTGGAGGCCATTTTTTGGAATTGGGCACGGGAATTGGGCTTTCGCTCTGTTGGATGATCGAAGGTATGGATCAAGGCTCGTATCTCTACAGCATTGATAACGACCCTCAACTGAGCAACATTGCTCAAGGTCATTTTGGGAATAATACTAGCGTAGAAATTATTTGTCAGGATGGTGGCGAGTGGATAAAGACTTACGAAGGATCGGGCTTTGATTTGATCTTTGCCGATGCATGGCCTGGGAAGTATTTTGATCTAGAGGAGACTTTGGATCTGATAAAGCCTGGAGGGTTCTACGTAATTGACGATATGTTGCCGGCAGATGACTGGCCTGAAGGCCATGCAGAGAAGGCAACGGCCTTGATCACTTACTTGGAGGAGCACCCACAATTTCATGTAACTAAAATGAGTTGGTCCACCGGAATAGTCGTAGCAACGAAAATTGCGCATGCTCCTGCAACCAGCTGATCCTATCGCTACCTTGGAGCGTGTAGATGAATCAGGTATCCGAGACTGAGGTTGAGGGTACGATTCCTAGAAGTGAAAAAGGCATCCACATCCGGCAAACCATAGTAATAGCTACCATCCAAGAGGATTTCGTGCTTGCCAAAGGCATAGGACAGAGCCAGACCACCGTGGGCGCCGTAGTCCCAGCGACTCATGGCCCCTTCACCATCGAAGGTTAAGCGAGTGCGGCTGGTCGGTTCTACATTATTGAGATCTCTGATTTCTCGGAAGGCACTAGCAATATAAGCCGCTCCAAAGCCTGCTTTTGCTCTTAGAAAGATTTGTTGCTTATAGATGGGCAACTGAATTGCCGCCAGTACAGGCACTTCTAGGTAGTTCAGGAATAGCTTGGTATCCTCGTTAAAGATGAGGAATCCAGGTTCACATGCGGCGCCTCTTTCTACCCAACCCGGTTCCATGCCTACCCAGAAGTTAGGGCTAAACTTGTAATAGGCCAAGGCCGAAAGCTGAAACCCATTGATATGGATGTTTGCACCATCAGGAGTGGCAACGTCACCATAATCCTCCCAAGCTTTGGTGGCACCGCTCTTTACACCAAATACAAACTGGGCCTGCAGCGGCAGGAATAGGCAACAGCTAATGAAGAATAGTGTGCATCGGATGATTTTCATGGCTTTACATTTTCTAGGGATAGACCCTTAGCAAAGCCATAAAGGTTGGGGTCAACTATCATTTATGGATATTCCGGCAATAAGCCAAATTGCCAGAAATGATAGCAGACGTGCGAATGATGAAAGGTTTCGAGTTCCCCATAGTCTAATTCCCCCATAAATTGGTTGTAGGTTTTAAAATCTGGATTTTGCTCGAAGTGGTTGTAGAAACGATCAATACCTGCCATCAGCTGAGGCACAGCTTCCGCAAAACTTTCGTATTTCAAAGCAGGAAGGTCGGCTTTGGTCTTGTCACTCTCTCGATACTTGAAGACGGCGCCCTTGTGAATAAATCGTTTGAAACCTGCTTGTCGTTCGGTCAAAGCCGGATCTGGTTCTCCGTAACGCTTGACGGAGCTCTTGATGATCGAAGTTAAATGTTCGATCATGTGTTGGGCCGTCATCAAGCCAAATTGTGGGTCTTGGTCTTCTTTTAAGTCTTTTAAAAGCGTAGGTACTGTTTCGGTTAGGAATTCTTTCTTGGTAGACATGTTGTTGTTTTAGCTGAGAAAAGGTCAGCTAAGATAGTATTTTATCCCTCAGATTTCAGTGCCTGCACAGGACTTAAACTCGCAGCGCGCACCGCATGCAGACCAGTAGTTAAAAGGACAAATAGGAGCGTAAACAGAAGCACTACGAAAAACAACGCATAGTTGATCGGGACTTGATAAGCAAATTCGGAAAGCCAGTTCTTGATTAGAAACCATGACCCAACAAATGCTGGCACCGCAGCTAGCAGCACCAACCAGAGGAAGTCCTTGGTCAGCAGTGAAACCAAATCGGTCCAATTTGCACCAACTACCTTACGAATAGCCAACTCCTTGTCTCTTTGGCTCGCCACAAAGGAAGCTAAGCCAAACAGGCCTAGGAAAGCAATAAAAAGGGTCATTAAGGATAAGGCAAAAAAGATGCGTCCACGAATCTGGTCGGCTTCGTAAAGACGATCTAAGCCCTCATTGAGGAATTGATAATTGAAAGGGGTATCCGGAAATAAGCCTGACCATTTGTTCTGGATAAAAGCAATGGCATCCGGCACATTTCCCTTGAGTTTCACCCCTACTTGCAAGCCAGGCGCCCGGAAAAAGAGCTGTGACGCTATGGGATCGTGTAAGCTGCTTTGATGAAAATCCTCTACCACCCCCACAATGGTTTCATAATTTGGATTTCCACTATCGCCCATGCGAATTCTTGCCCCAATTGGATCCTCAATCCCGAAGTTTCGACAGAATGCTTCATTGACAATGACAGCAGTGGTATCATCAGCGGGAAATTCAGGAGCGTAATTTCTTCCCGCCACTAGCTTAATCCCCATGGTTTCAAAGAAATCATCATCGATCCGTCCAAAATGTACAAACTGAGGCTCTGGACCAGCCGATCCTTCCGCGCTAATGGGGCGGCGAGGCATCTGCGATAGGCCTGGCATGAAGCTGGACTGTGAAACTGCACTAATCCCAGGGTACTGTAAAAGCTGTTCTCGAAGAAGGCTATATTTTTCTGCGGCATCTGTCCCTTCCAGTCCTATTTGTAACATTTGATCCCGATCAAAGCCCAGATCCTTGGCTCGCATGAACTGCAGTTGTTGATAGATCATACTGGTGCAAATCAGCACAAACAGAACGACCATGAACTGCACCGCAACTAAGGCTCGACGAATGGGTACGCCCCTGCTTTTGTGCCCCTTCATCACCGTAATGGGTTGAAAAGCGGAAAGGAAGAAGGCGGGATAACTCCCTCCTAATACGCCCAGAAGTAACCAAATCAAAAGCCCTCCCACTATTACCTGAGGATTCAATAGTTGGCCAGCATACAACTGAAGGTCTAATAATTGGTTGATCGGGTTTAAACACAGCCAGACGGTCCCGAGGGCAAGGAGTAAACCCAACCCACTCAATACAACGGATTCAGTAAGAAATTGGCCAATCAAGTGCTTGCGGTCAGACCCCAAGACCTTCCGAAGGCCCACTTCCATGGACCGACGACTCGCCTGGGCCGTTACCATATTTACATAGCTAATCATGGCGATCAATAATAACAGTAGGGCAACTCCTCCGAATATGTATAAGTAGGTTGGGCCTCCAGTAGCCTGCATATGAATGGCGGTAATTGGCGTCAATTGATGCCTGGCGCTCAACAATACAGGCTCTCGATCTGGGTCCAAATGTTTTTCATATAAAGAAGTAAGCTTGGCAGCTACTTCAGCTGGTTTGGTTTGCGGATGTAATAAAAAATAAGTACTGGTGTTAAAATGAGCAAAGTGATAGTTGTCCAACCAGGGGTCCGTATCAGCAGAAAGCAGTGCTTCTACTTCCATATGCGAGTTAGGTGGAAGGTTCTTAAAGACTCCGGTAATTTCTAAGTTATAGTTGGCAGGTGCATTCAATCGAACGTGTGTCATTTCCGTAGTTACCACCTTCCCAATGGCTGGGCTATCTCCAAATAACCTGTTGGCTAGATCTTGCGAAATGATCATGCGACTAGGGCCATGCAAGGCATGCGATGGGCTACCCGCCACCAATTCCAAGCTCAAAGCCGAAAACAGATTGGAATCCACCACATAAACGGCTTCCTCCCCAATTACTCGCCCTTCATAATCAAAGTTGATTGTGCCTTCGGAGTGAAACTGATGGAAGCAGACCACTTCTTCAATCTCTGGGAACGCTTTTCTTGCCAAGGGTCCCAAGTTTCGGGGTACCCCTTGCCAATCCACATCCATCTCTCTAGTCCGTAACTTTAAACCATTGGTTTCAACTCGGTAAAGTCGATCCTTGTATTGATGAAATTCATCAAAATTTAGCTCGAAATTTAGGTAAAGTAAGATGAACAAGCAGGCCGCAATTCCCACTGCTAGCCCCAAGATGTTCAGTAATGAATACAAGGGTTGGCGTACTAGGTGGCGCCAGGCCACTAGCATAAAGTTCCGCAACATAATACAATACTTGTAAGTGGATGATTACCGTGAAGCCCAACGGTTAGATTAGTCGAGCTTCACGATACAGCATAAAAGGGGTGAATCTTTATTCAGCAGTACCAGATGTATGGTGCTTATATCTTCTTGATTTTTGTTCTCCAGACTAAAGCTTGAAAGTGGGAAATCGGAAGTACAAAATCAGAAAAGGACTTCCGCCTCGCATGTCCCACTTCCCACTTCAAAACAGGCCAACCACCTGGAGGCAGGCATATAGCCGAATCTAAAGAAGATCTCTACATCTGAAACGGCTCATTTTTATTTGGTAGCCTTAATTAGGTCCTGCATGATATGCAAGGTTTCTTCCAAGTAGATGTCTTTCTTCAAGGTCTTAATCCAGTCTTCATTGCGTGCTACTCTAGATTCATCTTCCTGAATGTATGCAGTATCCACGGGAAGATTTTCAATCTGAAGACCTGCTACATCTGCCTTCATGATATCGCCATACTTCTTAGCCTCTTCCGCACGTCCTTCCCGATAAGCCACATAATCATCCAGATCCAAAGGGAAGGCACTTCTCTCCGCGTTACGCTTGCGGCGCATATTGTTTTCCTGGATTAGATCGAAGGTTGGGTTAGTGGCAATACGCTGAGCACTATTGGCTTTCAGTGCCTCTAGGTTAGGTAGCTTACACACATCCTGGTAGTAGTTCACCGGCTCCACCTCTGACCAGCTCAAGGCGTTATCGTATTCTTTCTCTCCCACATCCATATTGGTATATTGGTCCGGAAGAATGATATCAGGTACTACGCCGCGAAGTTGATTGGATGTACCATTAATTCGATAAAATTTCTGATAAGTCAATTTCACCGTTCCCAATGGCTTAACATCCGAAGCTCCTCTGATCACTTTATCCAGGTCGATGAATCGCTGAACTGTAGCTTTACCATAAGTAGAATTACCTCCTACGATCACAGCGCGCTTGTAGTCTTGTAAGGCTGCCGCCAAGATCTCAGATGCCGAGGCACTTAGGGCATTTACCATCACGATAAGAGGACCATCATAGGCTACATCAGGGTCCTTATCTTTGTAGACATAAGGTTCTTTATCTCTAGACTTTACTTGCACAATTGGCCCTTTCTCGATAAATAAACCGCTCATGTCTACTACGTCCGGTAAAGAGCCGCCGAGATTATCTCGGAGATCCAGGATAATCCCTTTCGCGTTTTGGGCTTGCAATTTCTCGATCTCGGTTTTTATGTCCGCCGCACAGCTATTGCCGCCATCAAAGGTCGAATAGAATTTGGGCAGTTTGATATACCCAATATCTGTGATGTCATCGTTAAGATTCACCATCACCGAACGGGCAAAGGACTCATCTAAAATCACCTCGTCCCGCTCTATGCGAATATCCTCGGTGGTACCATCTTTCTTCTTTACCGTGAGAACAACTATCGTTCCTTTCTTGCCCCTAACAATCTGCGCGACATCATCTACTCGCATTCCTAACACATCAACTGCTTTCTCTCCCTTTTGGGTTACCTGCAGGATAATATCGTCCACCTCTAATTCTTTACCCTTCCAGGCAGGGCCCCCAGGAATGAGTGAAGAAATCTTTACAAAATCACCGTTCTGTACCAAGCGAGCACCAATTCCTTCCAATCTCCCGCCCATATCCATATCAAAATCGGCCTTATCTTTTGGACTCAGGTAAGAAGAGTGGGGGTCAAAAATGTGGGTATAGGCATTGAGATAGGCCTCGAAACGGTCAGATCTGCGTAGTCTGCCAATTCGATCAAACCAATCGTCAAATAGTTTCTTCGTCTCTTTAACAGCATCGGCCACAATTTCTTCTTCCGTCTGTTTTTCGACCCCCTCTTTATAGTTGGCTTGCTCTGAAATCTTTCTTTCGGCCTTTAAGACAATCTGATACTTAATATACTTACGCCAGTAGTCCTTCAGGGCCGCTTCGTCCTTGGCATATCCCCGCTTTTCTCCATCCAGCTCCAAGTCTTCTTGCTTATCCAAGTCAAAGGTTCCTGCGATCAATTCTTCGTAGATCTTTTTCGTACGCACCATTCCCTGATCAATCAAATCCATGGAAAGGTCAAAAAAGGCTGTGGATCTCGCTTCCACTTCATCATCTAGCTTAAATTGGTAGGCTTTAAGTTGATCTACCTCTGATTGGATCAGGTATCTTCTAGCTCCATCAAGGCTATTTAGGTACCGTTCAAAAGTTTGTTTAGAAAATTCGTCATCCAAATCTTTAGGTTCAAAATGAATTTGATCCATCACGGACAACATGATATTGAGAATCAAACTTTCTTTTTCAGCACTGTTGGGTGTGGAAATCACTGCGGTAAGCAGGAATAAGGAGGCAATCAAGCCTGAGAATAAAAGACCTTTCCTTTTCATTAAGACTCATTTTTTTGGGCAAAATAGAATAGGACAGCTTAGTCCAAATATGGTTTTCAGGGTGTAGGGCGGGAATCAGGGCTGGCACCTGACTAACCAGGAGACCGCTCATAAGGCGGTCGTGAAGTTTTGGAATATAGGGAATGGGGAGAATCCTGCAACATGACTATCACATCGTCTACAACAATACTAGGGAGCAGAATTTTTTCTTGTTTTTTGTCTGCTTCAATGATGAGCTCGAGTAATGGAGCATATTTTAGCCGGATTAGGTCAATGGAGCTTTCTTGATGGCCATGTTGTAGCGCTGACTTAGCGGGAGACTGGCTTTCTGGTTTGTACGTTTCCTTTTCAAGGAGAGGAGCCTCAATCGAGTAAGTAGTTTCTGCGGCAAATCCAAAGTGTACCAAACAAATCCATACAAGTAAAAGACTGATCTTCTTCCCAAAACCAAAGTACTTCATAAATCGTGTATTTACGTACGAATATTAATCCGGGGTCTTTAGTAGTATTCCGACCGTTAAGGACTCCAAGCAAAGTCATCTATAAGTAAAGGCTTGAAATGGCCAATTTGTTGTCTGTCAAAGTCTAATTGTACCCTCCTTTACTTCGAATTCTATACAAAATCGAAAATAAATGACTATTCACCTATAAATTTCCTGCTTTCTTCTCAGCCCAACAACAACATTTTATTTAATTTGTCAATCAAAATCAAGCTTCTTTAAACTTCAATTAATTGATTTTCAATAATTAGCAAAATATTCTGTCAATCTAAATGAACAATAGTCGTCTATTAGAATTATTCCTATGTTTATCCAAGAAAGAAATCCGTGACCTACGGAAATTTGTCAACTCCCCTTATCACAACCAAAGGCAGGATGTTACTGATCTATTTGAATACTTGGTTCATCATGCCCATAGCCGCAAGACAGATAAGCTGGACAAAGTACTGGTCTTTAAATCATTATACCCCAAACAAAAGTATCAGGAAAAGAAGATGAGGTATGCTATGTCCTTCCTTTATAAATGCATACAAGCCTTTCTGAGTCACCAAGTCTATTTGAATAATCCACTCCTTTCACAAAAGGCCTTGTTGCAAGCCATGCGTCAAAAAGGAAGAAATCGTTTATTTGAGACCAGCTTAAAAGCCACGGAAGAAGAACTTCTCGGGCAAGAATATCAACATCCTCACTTCCACCTACAGGCATTTCTGGTCCAGGAAGAGCAATATCTTTTCAAAGTGTCAGCCCAGCGAAGTACCCACTTGGGCTTAGAAGAAGCTTCCCGGCAACTCGACCTCTTCTTTATTGCCAATAAGTTCAAACATGCTGCTTTGGCTATGGCTCACCAACAAGTGGGACAATCCGATCTAAATCTAGATCTGCTCTACCCTATTCTTGAAGAAGTGGATCAGCAAATGAATTACCTGGATACCCCAGCGGTAGCCGTCTACTATCATTGCGTCAAAATGATGTTAGAGAAGGAAGCTTTACCACACTTTGTAGAATTGCGATCTTTAATGCAGATACATCAGCAGCAGTTCCCGGTTCCGGAGCTGCGTGATCTGTACATTTTTGCCCTAAATTTCTGTATCCGTAGGCTCAATGCACAGGAAGGATACTTTAAACGCGAGGCCTTTAGTATTTACCAAGAAGGATTGGACAAGGGGGTGTTTTATGATAATGGTATACTATCTCGCTTCAACTATAAAAACATTGTCGCCTTGGGGCTAGGTTTGGAAGAGTATAGCTGGGTGGCGCAATTCATTGAAAAGTACAAAAGCTATCTAGACAAATCAGTCAAAGAAAGCACCTATCACTTCAATCTGGCCCTGCTACATTATAAGACGCTCAACTATACCGAAGCCATGGAACATCTCCAACTCATCGACACGGATGATGTATTGAATAATCTGAATGCCCGCCGAATGTTAGCTTGTATCTATTATGAACTCGAACAAATGGAGCCCTTGTATTCCTTGTTAGATAGCTTTCAAAACTATATCTATCGAAAACGGCAGTTGGGGTACCACAAAAAACACTATCTGAATTTTATCAAATTCATGCGGAAGCTCTTACAAAAAGAACAGTACAGTACCCCACAATTAGATAAGTTAAAAGCAGAACTTAAGGCAACTCAAGATATTGTTGAAAAGGTTTGGCTATTGGAGAAATTGGCTTAAGAACATGTTCAAAACACAAACGCATCAATTATGTCCTATTCTCGTAGAGATTTCTTTAAAACGGGTACACTTGGAGGCGCTGCCTTCCTTTCCAGTCAACGTCTCACAGCTCTAAGCGAAGAACGGCAAACAGGAAACACTTCCAAGGCCCTACCCCTTCCCTCACCTTCCTCTCCCCTTGCGCTGGATCTCAGCCCGGCACGATGGGTCTGGTATCCCTCCCAAAGAACCCTACCCAATACCTTTATCCTCTTTCGCAGAATGCTACCTATCGAGGAGGGGCTACAATCTGCCCAGGGCTGGATATTGGGAGATAGTCGTTATCTCTTAGAACTCAATGGACAAAGAGTGCAATGGGGCCCACCACCTGCTGACCCCAGGTATACGGAGGCAGATCCCATTGATTTGACGGATCAGTTGAAAACCGGAGAGAATGTCCTAGGGGCTACGGTGCTCTATTATGGCATGGGAGATGGCACCTGGCCCGTTGGCAAACCAGGTTTTATATTCAAATTAGACCTAGTCTATACCTCAGGTAAGAAAGAGAGCATTGTTTCCGATGGGCAGTGGCAATGTCATTTAGCAAGAAGTTGGCAAGCTGGTCATTATAAGCGTTGGTACTTACGCGCCTTACAGGAGGAATTTGATGCCAAGCTTTATCCCTACGGTTGGTCCACCCCTAAGTTTAGGACAGGAAAAGACTGGCTCCCGGTTCAGGAGCTACGTGGGGCTGCAAATCTCACCGCACTCAGCACTAATAGCTCCGATTACCTATACAATTCCAGTGCAGGTGCTACAACCACCCAATTACGCCAGCGCAGTATTCCTTTGATTCTCGAAAAAGACTCGCAAGCCATCGAACTAGTGACCTCTCATTCCATCCAATGGCTGCGGCCGATCCGCGAGTATTTCGAAATGATTCCCCCTGATGCCTATGAAACTGCGGACAGTCCCATCATTAGCAAGGTAAATCAAAGTAGCTGGTCCTTTCAGCCGGGGAAAGAAGAGGATGGGACGGTTTTGACTTTCCGCTTAGCGGAGCAGATGGTGGGATGGCCATTTTTCACCATCGAAGCAGCTGCAGGAACAACCGTTGAGTTGCTTGTACACGAAGCGCATATCCCTCATTCGGAGGGGGGGCCAGCTATTATGAATAGTCATTTCCACTCCTGGTCACGATTTGTTTGTAAAGAGGGGGTAAATACTTTCATGCCCTTTGATTACGAAAGTGTAAAATGGCTGCAGCTACACATCCATAATACCAACAGTAAAGTGACCGTGGGTAAAGTGGGGATCAAACGAAGATTATACGATTTCCCTAATGCTCCAACCATACAAGTAGACGATCCTAAATTACAGCAACTGATTGACGCCTCCATCAATACCATTTACAATAATGCTCACGATACCATCGTGGACGGTGCTGGTAGAGAGCGCCAGCAATACAGTGGCGATATCGGGCATGAGTTACACGCCTTGTACAGTGTATTTGGCGAAACCCGCCTCCCCGCCCGCTACCTCAACACCTACAGTCAAGGCATGACTTTGGATGGCTTCTTCCTCGACACCTGGCCCGCCTACGATCGCCTCAACCGCCTCGCTCAACGGCAATTGGGACTCACGCCCTGGGGCCCTCTCCTCGATCACGGCATCGCCTTCAATTTTGATTGTTATCATCATTATCTATACACCAATGATAAGGAGGCGCTAGCTGAAGTATTTCCTCGACTAAGCCGTTTTTTCCATTATCTAAAAGGAATCAAAAGGGCTGATGGGATGCTTCCAGTAGAGGATATTGGGATCCCGACAGTCTGGTTGGATACAGATGCTTATCAGCAGCAACGACACAAGCGCTGTGCATTTAATCTATATGCGATCGGCATGTTGCAAGGTGCCTTCGCGCCGCTGTGCCGCGCTTTCAATGAGCAGGCCCTAGCCCAAGAGGCCGAAGAATTTGGGAGAAGCCTATGGAAAAGCACACTTGCTACTTTCTGGGATAAGCAAGAGAAAACCTTTGTTTGCAACTTACCTTGGAGCGCTGAAGAGGGCCAGAAACGATACTGCGAGAGAAGTCTAGCCCACGCCCTTCTATTTGATCTTTGCTATCAGGGCCAAACCGAACGATCCGTCGCCCTGCTCGCCAAACCTCCGAAGCATCTCGGTCGCTGTTATCCCGCCAATGCCAACTGGGGGCTATGGGCACTTGCACAGGCAGGAGAAACGGAGGCTATCTTCCATGATTTGCATACCCGCTGGATTCAAATGGAGTCCGTCGAAGCCAATAACAGCATGCAAGAGGCTTGGAAAGCACAAGCTGATGGTAGATCTCAATGGAGTCATGCCTCCATCGCGCCTTTGTTTTTGACCTATATGGACTTGGCCGGAATTCGCCCCTTGGAGGCCGGCTACAAGCGAGTTCAAATTCGTCCGCAGCCAGGTGCTCTGCAACAGATAACATTGACTAACTATACTGTAAAAGGGCCAATCGAATATCAGCTTAGTGGTGGCAAAGGAAACCGCCGCCTGCGGTTAAACTTACCTCCTGGCTGTACCGCCGAATTACTAGTAGATCAACGGGAGGAATTGCCCTATCCGCGAGCCAAGGCAGATTGGGCCGGCCTCCAAAAGTTTGTTTTACAGGGTGGTAAACAATATGATCTCCCATTGGCGTTTTGCTAGCAATCAGATACTGTAGCATATTTACACTACCCTTCAGCATACTCCGTGTCAAGCAGCTGCTGAAGGGTAGTTTCTATTTAGGGCAGCTATTTTCTTTCATTCAAATAGCCAATCGCTGTTTCTAAAGCAGGATCTCTATTCTCAATGTAATCAGATAGTCCCTTACTTATCTGAATATCTGGCTGAATACCAACACCCACAAACTCTTTGCCATCTGGGTAGGTATCTTTTTTGGTACATACTCTTGCGATCCCACCATGGGGTAATTCGAACAATAGGGGTTGTCCGGTACTGCCATAGGTGGGTTCGCCGATCTTCGTCATATGCTCTTGATTGTCGGCATAAATCAAGAAATCTTCCGCAGCGGAGGCTGTGCCATTGCCGACTAAAATTACTGTTGGAACTACAATTCTACTGGTCCTCAATAGGTTTCTATCTCCTATCCCCAGCGTATCGGGGCTATATGGAAAATCGTGATAATACTCCTCTTGGTTCCATGCCTTTAAAGTTGGAATGTGTACTCGACTATGTGTTTTGGGGCCGTAGAATATGGTGTCATTCGTCAAATGATGGAGTATGACTTTCCCTATTCTCGAATTTCCACCACCATTATTTCTTAAATCTACTATTAGCGCTTTTGCTTTTTGAAGTTCTGGTACTTTCTCAGCAAATTCCATGGAAACGTTCCAATCCGAAAAGGAGTTGAGGGCCAAGTAGGCGATATCGTTATCGTACCATTTTAGATCTAGCAAATCTTTGTCTTCAAATGCGGGGTAAACTTCCTTTTCTTCTGTTTTAGCATGGGTTACGGTTAAGGACTTTACCTTTCCGTTAGGGTCCTTTAGCTCGAGCTCATATTTTGTTCCGACATAGCCTTCTAGCATATAGGTCACTGACAAATCTTGGCGGATATAGTCCGTTGATGAAGAAATATACGGCATGACATACTCGCTAATATATTGTTGGGTTTCTATCCCATTCACTGAAAGAATTTCGGTTCCAATGGGAATCTCTACTTTTTTGCTTTCATTTACTCTGGTGATGATGGCCCTGCCATCGACATTGGTGAGGAAGAGACGGTAGGCTCCAAAATGAGTATTGAAAACACTATCACGAATTTCTTTTGGGAACCAGACGTTGGTATGTCCGTCTTTCAGGTAGGCGCAGAACTTTTGTAACAGTCGGTAGTATTCATAATCATTTTCTGTCTCCTGAACCTCCCTAATGTACTTTGTGTACAGCTTATTCCATTCCAACTGGTTGATCTTGTTGAAATAGATATAATTGTAGTTAACTTCTTGCCAGAAGGTGGAAAGGCCAAAGACTTTTTCTTCTTTGGATAGCTCATTTGGAACCTGAGCATAGCTAAGATTTACAGCGAAAAAGAGGAATAGAATTATTAATTTTTTCATGAGGTGGTTTTCTATTCCAACGCGGAGTGAGTTGACTTATTTCAAAATTTAGAAATACTAACAGTTGAGGTTTGGCGGTATTAAGCTCCTATTCTAATTAAGCGCTGAAGAAGACTTCTTTCATGGAAAGAAGTAGATAGAGGTAACTCTAGGTAGACGATGTTGAAAAGTGTATTTCATCGCTTTCTAGAGCTAGCATAGAACCAAAATGACGAAAAACTATACTCACTACTTTCTATAAACAGGTTTATACTCTACCTTATCAATTACGATTTTAGCAATTACATCTTTCATAATTTCTGATGTGCCCCCATAAATCGGAATCACCCGAACATCCCGATAGATTCGCGCAATGGGATATTCTTCCATAAAACCGTAACCCCCAAACATCTGCTGACATTTGTACACAATTTCATTTAAAAGATCGCTGACTCTCAGTTTTAACATCGAGCATTCTTTAACTACATTTTCTCCTTGGGCCAACCGATAACTAGTCAAGTGGGTAAAGGCTTTATAAGCTTCAATTTCGCTGGATATCTGGGCAATTTGATGCCTTAGGGCTTGAAATCTATTGATCGGCTTACCAAAAGCTGACCGCTCAGAAATGTATTGCAGGGTAATGGCTAAAACGTGTTCCATTAACCCAATCCCTCCTTGTACACCGGTTAATCGCTCCACTTGTAAACTTTCCATCATATAGTAGAATCCTTTCCCTTCTTCACCCAGTAAATTCTCTCTCGGGACCTTTACATTATCAAAAGCAAGTTCAGCCGTATCGGAACAACGTAATCCTAATTTGTCCAATTTTGTTGTGGTTACTCCCTCCGCATTCAAATCAATGATCAGCATAGATAAACCTGCCTCGGTATTTACTGCAGCTACTGTGTAATCCCCATAATAACCATTGGAAATAAAGGTCTTGGAACCATTCACTGTATAATAGTCTCCTTCCAACTTCGCGGTAGTGCGGATCGCTTTTACATCAGAGCCAGCAAAAGGCTCCGTCATGGACAGCGAGCCGATCAGTTTTCCTTGCACACTGGGAACTAAGTATTTTTCTTTGATAAAAGATGTCCCGGCATGAACTAGGTAATTCATGGCCAAGTAAGCATGAGCGTTGACTACGGTGCTAAAGCCAAAATTGCCGATTCTTCCCATTTCTTCACAAAAGACGGTGGTGTATAGAAAATCCAGTCCCATCCCCCCATATTTTTCATCCACCTCTAAGCCTAAGAAACCCATTTCACCCATTTTTCGCAATATACTACGGTCCACCTCTCCCCTCGCTTCCCACTCATTGAGGTAAGGCGTAACTTCAGCCTTGAAAAAGTCCTGCAAGGTGGTTCTAAATAATTCGTGTTCTTCGGTAAAAAACATAATGTAAAATCAGGTTGATTGTTTTTTGCAATTCACGTGACCCCACGCGCACAGCTTTGACTCCTCCTACGCTGGGACTATTGCTGCTGAACACCCAGCTTCCCCTGCTAAAGTCTACCTACTAAATTGTTCCATTAACTTTTTCCGTTGATGGATGGATGCTGGTTCAAACCAGGCTTTTACTTTCTCTTTTTTACTTTTTTTAGCGAAGTGGGTAAACTTTTCGATTAATTCAGCCCGCATAGATAGTTTGGCATCCTGTAGAAGATTATCTGGGGTACTCAATAATGTGGTTAATGTCTTTTCAGCTTTTGGCAGTAAGTCTTCCATCGAACATCGATCATCGATCATGCCTTGTTCGTAGGCTTCTTCTACACTTAATAGCTTACCACTCAATAAGTTCTGATAAGCTATCCGGTAGCCGGACCAAAAAGCGTACAGCCAAATAACATATTCTTCTAAATTGACCCCAGCCGCTATTTCATTCAGGCCGATGGTAAATCGGTCTCCTTTTGCCATAATTCTATAGTCGCAGGTAAGTGCAATAAAGCAGCCAGCAGCAATACTATAACCATTTACTGCAGCAATAAGCGGCTTGGGCATTTGTACCATCTCTAAGATCATATCATCCCAATTGTGATGAAATTGCTCTATCTCTTGCTCATTGTAACTATCCAAAGCTTTCAAATCAAGCCCCACACTAAAATAACCATCGGTATTACCTGTTAAAATACCTCCTCTAAGCGAATTATCTGCGGCCAAATTTGCCATGGCTTCACGGATAGCTACTACCAAATCATTATTGACCGGGTTGGCCTTCCCTCTGTTTAATTTCAGAATAACATAATCTCCTTTTCGTATGGTCTCAACTAAGTTCATATTCCATTATTTATGCAGGTTCCTGAAAACTATCACTTAGCTTTCAAAACTAATTTCCGACTCCCCTCCTTGATTTCGGTCTCATTCATCATCATATTACGGAATTTCCCGTCGGCATATAGCTGAGCTTGGTCATCGTAATGCTTACTAGCTACATGTCCTGATTGCCCAGTTGGCAAGATGGAAACAGCATTTTCGATCTCCGCAAGATCAATCAAGATTCGCTTAGATGGCCCAAAGGAGATCGTATGCATCTCGTCTGCGGTCAAATCAAACGAGACGTTATTGATCACCTCATGCCCGCCATTGATAGGGATAGGACCTACATTAAAATACCAACCCAAAGGGCCTCCTTCTAGACCAAATGCATGCTTGTGTGCAATTTGATGAACTTTCTGCCATTCCCATGCTTGTGGATTATTGCCTAACTGTTCTCCTAGGGCTGACGTAGCCCGTTCAAAAGCCTCACTAAAGATGGTTTGTCTGCTTTCCGTATCATCCGTTGTGGTATTGTCCCACCATAGGGAAGTGTCATTGCTCAACAAAAGGGGAATCGTTCGCCACATCATCATTGTATTGACGATGGCAGTAAAGTCTTTTTCACCCAATTCATCTTGCATAGCTCTAGCCAAAATGTGGTAGACTACCTTATAGAAAATGGTCGGTGCTATACTTTCCAAATCATGCTGGCCATCCCAAGATTTCAACAATTCCAGTGCTTGAGTTTGAGTATCATTTAATTCACCAGCGTTTTGTGCTAGGACAGAGGTAATCTCTTTCGCTACTTCAGCATAGGTTGGAGATACGCCATCCGTAATCATACGCTTCATTTTATCCATATCCCATTGATCTTCCTCTTTGAGAAGCGTGGTAATTCGTTTAGCTCTATTCTCTGGTAAATAATAGCCTTGGTGCAATATACCAAAAGCAGTATCTGGCTGATTATTAGAGGAATAAACAAATCCTGAGGGGGGATTGATAGATTTCGGGTTTTCAGCCCAATCGTGATACCCCAACAGCTCATCATCCCCATCGTAACCCTTCAAAATGAATTTGGAATTGACGTGGGCTGGGCGTTTAGAGAGTTTGGCCGTAGCAAACCAAGCAATATTACCTGTCGTATCTCCATACATCATATTAAAGCCGGGAGCAGTCATCATGGCACAGGCATTTTCGAAAGCTTCCATATCTTTTGCCTTCGCACATTGGTAAAAGGCTTGAAAGACAGGATTAGTGAACTTCGTCAACGTCATCGAAACTGCAATAGGGTTAGCAGAGACCTCATCTATCCCTTGTATACAATCATTGATAATGGGGCCATGTCTGGAAATCTTCACCTCAAACTCAACGTCCTCTTTACCTTTTACCTTAATGCGTTCGTGTCGAGTTTTTAAGTCTTCCCAAGTGTCTTTGAATTGGACCTGATTAGGATTATCAGGATTGAGCTTTTCTTCGTAAAAATCGGTGTCATCATTTTCTAGCATAGTGACTCCCCACGCATGATGTTTGGTATGCCCGATAGTAGAAAAAGGCATGCCTGCCACAAAATTACCGTAGAAGCTTTGATTGGGATATTCTAGGTGCGCCTCATACCAAACCGCAGGCTGTGAATAACCGATGTGCGCATCATTGGCTAAAAACACTTTTCCCGATTTGGTTTTACTACCGGATACTACCCAACTATTGCTGCCTGACCAAACCGGCACAGGCAATTGATCAAAAATCTGTCCGATAGCCTTATTGATGAGCTCCTCTTCTGAAATCCTACCTGATCCTTCCTTCGGATAAGAGGAGATAGCCGTTCCACCTTTGTATCCAATGGCAAAATCCTTGGTGTATTTTTCACCTAGTTTATGCTGGATTTTAGTTAAAAGAGGGTCCGTTTTGAACGCTATGCTGAAAGTATACCCCATGTATACAGCAATGGAGTAGATATCTGTTGTAGTAAATGCTTCTCTTCCGATCCCCAATACTTGAAATTCGAGCGGTAGCTTACCATTTTCCATATAGGCATTCAAGCCATCGAGGTAGGCATACATCGCTTTTTGATAAGGTGCTGTACGCTCAGACAGATACGCTTTAGCAGATTTTTCTGCAGTCTCCTTGAGGCCAATGGTCCTGAAAAATTGGTCTGTCTCTACCAGGTCTTCGCCTAGGATCTCCGCCAAACGTCCACTACCAACTCGTCGGAGCATTTCCATCTGAAACAATCGCTCTTGCGCATGGATATAGCCAAAGGCGAAGTAGGCATCTTCTTCACTTTGTGCGTAAATATGTGGAATACCATACTCATCAAAATATACTTCCACTTCCTCTTGTAAGCCCTGTAAAGTCAGTGTGCCTTCATAGGTAGGATGAAAAGATTGGAGGTAAAAGTAGACGGCAGTACTCGCAATAAGTAGGATTACGAGTACTCCAATTATAAGTTTCTTTAGCATTTTCTGCATGGATTGTGGTTAGAACTCATACTTAATTTTCCCAAGTACTCGTCTCCCAATCATTGGCATATTTTGATAATATCGGTATTTATCATCAAAAAGATTGGTGGCTGTCAAATCTATTTGCACACCGTTGTTGAACTTATATCCAAGCCCCGCATCGACTAAGTTTCTGTCTCCTGTATCCCCAGAGAATTGGCCAGCGATAGGATTGAAGGAGTCGTCGTGTTGAAAAGCAATATTGACTCTTAATCCAAACTCCGGTGTGTAATTGGCTCCTAATCTGAATTTGTTCTTTGGAATATTTAGACTACTGGGCAAGGTACGTCCACTATCATCTCCTCGTACGGTCTGCATAAAATCGGTTTCACTTACTCCAGAATAATTGCCGAAAAACGTTAGATTTTCATCTACATAATACTCCAGTCCCAAATCCCATCCATAATAGGTTCTAGCATCAAAAGTTCTATAACCAGCTGCCAAGTGAGTGATGCCATCGCTTTGGGGAACTTGTTCAGTTTCTACAGTAGCATGAAAAGGCAAAGCCTGTAAAACTTGGGATAAAGTTGCCCCGCCAAATGCGGGTGAAGCAGTATTTAATGCTGCATCTCCTCCTTGCATGTACGCTCCATCGATAAGAGGAGATACCTGCGCTGCTATGGCATTAGCCGTTGCCGCATCCATGCCTGATGCCTGAAGGGCTGCAATGAAAGCAGGAGTAAACAAATCCGCTGCATTCCTACCTAAGTCGTCGGATAAGCCTTCAATACCCAAAAGTGCAAAAGCGGGAGAAATGGCGGTAAACTGAGAATTACCATTTTCCGTGACCCTATACACATCTAGTGAAACACCAAGCTTATTAGCAATTAGGCCTTTGTAGCCAATTTCCCAACTATCATTGGTTGCTATCTGTGAAATCGGGGCAGTTTGAAGGCCTAAAGGAGAACCATCAAAAATATTAAACCCTGGCGACAGCGCTCCACCGAAACCAATACTAGCTGGAGTAATAGTCGCTAGCGCAGCTTGCACCGCAGCAAGTAGGGGCGCAGTTTCGGGATTCGCTTCCACTCCTGCTAGAATCTGAGCAATGATAAACTCATTTAAAGTAACACCAGGAGCAGCTTCTTGCCCTAGAATGGCCCCTAATGGCAAGCCAGCGCCCGCCGTACCCACCGGTATACTTGGAATCAGTCCAGTAAACCAATCGATAGTGGCATTATTGCTGAATACTTGTTCCGTTTTGTTTCCTTTTAGCCATATATCAAAAGAACCCGGAACTATCGCAGCAAGGGGTGCATCAATATTCAATTGTAGATTGGCGACGGTTGATGTGGCTCTGTTGAAGGATGCCCGGAAGGTGTGATTAGGAGCAGCTTTGAATACGAGAGCGGCTCTAGGGGAAAAGGCCCCCTGATCAATAAAATTGAACCGATCATATCTGGCGGCTGCTACAAAATCGATTTTTTTGGATAAAGCGAATTTACCTTGTATATACCCTCCTACTACACTAAAATCATCATCGTCTTCCTGTCTACCATACACTAATCCCTTGGTATCCTGCCCGGCAAAACGATAGTCAAATCCCGCCGTCCAGTTGGCATCTAAGAAACTCGGGGTATCAAAGTTGTATTGGGCTTGCGCCTCCATCTGCGTTCTGGCAATGGGAGTGGTTAGGCCGGTCTGATAAAGGAAAGTTGGGTTTTCATCTGACCCACCATCATTAGTCAGGGCAAAAAACTGAAGAAATAGACCTCCAAATTGGCCTCGAGCCTGCCCCCAGAATTCTGAAGCTTGAGCCAGTCCCTCTCCTTGCTCATTGTAAAAGACGGAGCTGGCGGAATTATACCCTCCAGACACATTGATGCTTGTTTGATCAGAGGGTCTAAACTCCAGGGTGGTACTGAAAGCCGCATTGTGCCAATCATCTGCCATTGGATTACCGTCTCCGTCTTCATCCAATTTATCAATAAGAACTCTTCCAGGCATTGTTTGGTCCACCACGCCCAGTGGGCTAAGCGCCCCTTCCGAAACTGTATTCTGGAAGGGAGCAATTTGTACAGCATCGTCGGCATTATTAGGATCTAGCGTAAACTCATTACCGCTTCTATACTGTCCTGTGATTTTGAAGCCAAATTTATCGCTTACTTTAGTGGCATGTCTAAAAGCACCTCCAAATGTATTTAACTCTCCACCAATCAATTCTATCCCTGTCCCCGGCTGATCAATTGGGCTTTTAGTAATAAAATGTACCACTCCTTGTGTCACTCCTGGGCCGTATAGTGCGGATCCTGCACCGCGTACTACTTCGATTCTATCTATGTCTAGATTATTGATACCTGCTTGGTCTGACTGGAAAGTACCAATACCAGGTCCAATCAAACTTCGATAATCCATAATTGGAAATACAGCCGTACCAAAAAGTCCAGAACCTCCCCTCATGGAAATATTAATTCTATTGGCAGATTGCTGCTGGATCTGAACGCCTGCCGTATTGATTAGATTTCTGGTGGCATCTGTAGCATTTGGGGTAGCTTCAAACTTTCTTGCTGTCAAAACGGAGACGGAAGCTGGTGCCTCTTGGACTTTTTCTTTCCTTCTCGAGGCTGAAACCACGATATCCTCTCCAATCAAAATGCCTTCAATCAAGATTATATTGAGCTGTTCATCAGCTGAAGTAATAGTTATTGTTTGACTGGAATATCCGGTATAACTAATCTCCAAATCATAAGGAGGGGATTGGTTTGTGGACAATTCAAATTTTCCGTCTAGATCTGTAGTCGTACCTATAGCGGTACCCGCAATTATCACATTGGCACCAATTAGTGGTTCTCCGGTACCATCATCTGATACCGTTCCAGAAACTTTGTTCTGCCCTAGTAAGGACAAATGACCCAACAATAGAAAAGTCATGTAAAGTAGGCGTTGCCTGACAGTGTGGTTTTTCATTGGATGTTGTTTAGTAATAGACAAGGAGTCAAGAATAGATCGGATCTTGCTGATCTTAATTTTCCCAAATGATTTTCCGTTCATCTTCACAATATGCCCTGAGCCGACTAGCATATTTATCTTGAACATTAAATCGCTTTACTTTTAAGGTTGGCGTTAGCAATCCATTTTCAGGCGTAAAGGGTTGTTGGCTGACCACAATCGTTCCTACCTTCGTGTAATTGGGTAAGTCCTGATTAACGGTATGCATGGTTCCTGCTAAACTAGCTTCGAATTGATCTTTAGATTTGGCTATCCCGCTTTCGGAAGGCACCACAATCAAAATCGGATGTGGCATACCCAAACCGAGTAGGCACATTTGTTCTATGTCTGAATTAGGGCTGAACAAATGTTCAATCTTGGTGGGAATGATGAATTTTCCTTTCTCAGATTTGAAGGTATCTTTTACTCGGCCGGTAATGGACAGATAACCATCTTCATGTAATTTGCCAGCATCTCCCGTATGTAGCCAGCCATCTTTAATCGTTTCAGCCGTTTTCTCAGGGTCTTTGTAGTAACCATTCATTACTAGAGGTGACTTAAGGAGAATTTCATTGGTTCCTTCAGCTATTCTAATCTCCATGCCTTCGTGTGCTTTGCCTACTTTACCAGGCTTCATGCCCCCCACTGGGGCGTAAGCGGCATGTGCCATGGTCTCCGTTTGACCATATCCCTCACTTAATGGAATGCCTAATTTACCCCACCATTCCACATCATAAGGGGTCATAGGAGCAGCACCCGTAATACAAATTCTGGCTTTTGACAAGCCCAGACCTGCTTTCAGCTGTTGTTGGATTCCTGCGGCTGTAGCTGGATTATTAAGGAGCGTATCCAATTGTTCTTGAGGGATTTTACTCATAATCCCCTGCTTAAATTTTGTCAGGATACGAGGAACTGCGATAAAGAGAGTTGGACTAGCCTCTTGAAGATTTTTAGCAAAGGTTTCCAAGGACTCAGTGAAGAACACTTCCGCCCCAAATCGAATAGCCATGACTTGATTGGTTCTCTCCGCAATATGATTCAAAGGGAGATAGGAAAAGAAGCGGTTCTCCTGCTTTTCATCCAGCATAAACCAGTACGTATTCATCGGCATATTGATGGCCTGCACCAACTTCTGTTGTTTGAAAAACGCGCCTTTAGGAGTGCCCGTCGTACCTGAGGTAAAGATGATAGACCAAACGGCCTCCATAGCAGGAACAGGGCTCTCTTGCATCGGTGGTGTCGCCATAATCTCTTCCCAAGCTGTTCCAACATCAATAGTAGGATTGTCTTTATAGTGAGGGAACCTTCCGACGGGCATACCCGCTGGGATACCTGTTTTCATATCTTCCCAACCTTCCACCTTACCAATCAATACTAAATCCACATCTCCTAATGCCATCACTTCTGCTACTTCCTTCCCTTTCAAATTGGGATAAAAGGGTACGCTTACAAATCCGGCCATCATAATGGCAATGTCTGCAATTAACCACTCCCGGCAGTTCTTGGAAATAATACTAATATGAGCATTGTCTTTGGGACATTGTTTCTTTAGCCAAGCGGCCACCTTCCTTGCTTTTTGCCCTACTTCTGACCAACTATAAGTCTCCCAGCTATCTCCAAAAGGTTGATTCAAAAAAGGACTATCGGCTTTGCTTTTTTCGTATTCGTAAAAGTATTCTATCAGTGTTTTATCCATGGTAGGCAATTAATTGTTGAAGTGAAAAAATTGATCCTTTAGTGAAATGTCTTTAGCAAAAAGCCGATTGAATGAGGTTTTTTGCCCTATGATTACAGCCCTAGTAACACTAGAATATCTGGCTTGCAGGTGTTCCAACAAACTGAAAATGGCTGATATGCTGCCTTTAGCAATTCCTTTCTTGACGTTTCTTTAAAATGGAGAGCAAGTTCCAGAAGCTCTTGCCTGGATATCCCTTATCGCGTCCGAACGCAAGTTTTTCTCTTTACAGATAAACCCATAGTAGACACCCTGGGCAAGAGCATTAATATCACCTTTTAGATTCCCTTTAGGAATCCCAGTCTTCACTGGTTATTCCAGTAAAGGGGCATGATAGTAACAAAGATATTTTAAAAAATGAGAATTCCTCACTTTTCACGATAAAAAAATGAGGATCTCTCATTTTTAATCAAATCGCTTACATCCGAATTTTATATCTTGTGCTTTCATTTGACATATCTTGAAATGGGAAAAAGAGCTGCTAATAAGCTCAGGAATGAGCAAGAAATTGTCGACAAGGCCATTCAATTATTTATAAGCAAAGGAGCGGAGGCGACGAAGATCAGCGATATCGTAGCCGAGACGAATCTAGCCTTTGGCACTTTCTACAATTATTTTCGAAGTAAGAGTGAGATTTGGGACAGAATCATCTCCGATTTATTCAAGACATTAGTCTATCAAGAGCGCTTAAAGGCTACTTCCATCTTTGATTTTATCTATACCTCGATTTATCCCATTATGTGTGCCGTAGATACTTCTCCATACCGGGAGCTAATTGTAGCTGCTCCCTCTGCTTTTCGCGATGCCTATTTCAGAAATAAGAAGCTCTACGTACACTTGGATATTTTTGAACATGATATGAGAGCGCATCCAGCATTTGAACATTTAGCAGAGCATGAGTATAAATTATCGGTATATGCTGTAGTTGGTTTATGTCTCGAAACCTTTATCCAATCTCGCCAACGCAAAGATGGTTTCTCCATCGAGCAAATCACGCATTATATAGCCAGCATGTATGAAAGAGGATTGAGTGGCTAGTTTTGACTAAGCATTCTGCCTATTTCCTATCCGCTCTTTCAGTAGTACATTTCAAACGATTGTATTGTAAATGGCCGTAGATCAATCCTCTAATTTAGTGTGATCCCAATCGTTTGACTAACGGTATCTTTCTTTATCCAATCATACAAAAAGGAGCTCCAATATTTTGGCAGCTCCCCATGTTTGTATTAAAGCTAGGATGGCTAGAAGTTACTCCTCCACTCTATCCAACGTCATTTCAAAAAACTGGAATTCCTGCCCCTCCCCCATCTTCACCATGCCTTTCTCATACCACTGGCCCTTGTCATTCAAGGTGATCACATAGGTAATCGTACGGCCAGGCATTTCCATCTTCCATTCAAAGGTATTTTCGGCTAAGATCTTGGCGGCAAATTTGCCTCCCATTCCACTGGCTAAGACGGAATTGAAGTCATAGGCCTTTTTCTGGGGATCGTAGGTGATCACGGCAAAAGCATCATGAATGACCTTTCCTTCACTGTGGCCCTTTCCTTCGATGGCCAAGGCAGCTTTCCCAGCCTTCCATTGGATATCTTCCGTCTGTTCGAAAGTGACGCGTTTACCTCCTTGGATGAACATCCAGCCATTACCAGACCACTTACCTGCCATGAATTCCAATTGATCTAGTGCATGACGGTGTTCCTCAGACATTTCGGGCATTTGAGCAAAGGCAGTAACACCAAAAAAGAGCAGCATAAAACTTAAAAAAGCGTTTTTCATTGTGCGATTTTTTTGCAGCCAAGTTAGGCCGAAGGGGAATATCCTACCTAGTAAAAAACCGACATTCGCCAATCAACTGAGGATTCAGTAATCCTTAATCCTCCAAGCCAAGATGCTCGATTTGCTTGAGATAGCTTTCTAATTCGGCGGAAGAGAGGCCAGCAATGGCCGCAAAATCGCGATTGAAATGAGACTTATCCGTGTAGCCATGGTCAAACAAAATATCGGCATAGGATTTTTCTGCTAGTAATCTTTGCAACAAAGCAGCGCGCATTCTGCGAATCCTACTAAAGACTTTTGGGGAAAGCCCAACCGCCTCTTGAAAGCGGCGTTGGAATTGTCGCTCACTCATAAAGACCTGCTGAGCCAACGCTGAGACTTTCACATTTCCATCCGCCCTAAGAATGCTTCGTACGGCTTCTAAAACGGGTTCATCTAATTGCACCTTCTTTTCCGCTACCCACTCCATAAAAATGGGATCTAGCCAGGAGATCGCAGCCTCCTCCTTTGGCCAACGTGCAAAAATTGCGGTAGTGTCCAGCTCCCCGATTAAATCTTCTGCCTCTAAATTTTGGTTGACCCATTCTTTGGGAGATATCTGAAACAGGGCTTTTCCCACCCCGGGCATAAAACGTACGCCCAAGCAATGACTACCAGGAAATACAGGTAATCGAAAGATCGAAGTTTGTGGTCCCAGTAAGGAGATTCCAAGACCTGGTGCTAAGGGATGATATGGAAAAGCCAATGAAAAGCAACCATCAGGAGGGATGCTATGCTCTAAAATCTCCTGATGATCCTGGGGTTGATAGCTAAAGATCCAATAACAGTAGATATAGTCCGCTAAAGCCTCGCCGGGTCTAATCTCTTGGTAGGTCAGCATATTCCTCATACTCTAAAGCTAAAAAAGTTGATTGTTTCCCAAAAATTATGTTCCTTGCTACTAATACCTTCCTGGGTATTAAGCCATTGGAGTCCTTAGTTAAATACAATTCGGTGGTAGTTTTCTCCATCGAGAGGGTTCTGCTCTATAGCTAAGGCCACTTACTAGCAATCTTCTGCAGCCAACCAAGGTAAACCATCCTTTTGTAGGTCGTTTATCAGATAGTATAACAAGATGATCAATCCAAATTATTAACAAACTCAATAAAGACCATGGGACTTATTAATGATCTCAAAAAATTAATGTTTGGCGCTAAATCCGTGGGTAAGTCTGCGGCAAACAAGACAGTGGAGAAAGGGAAGGAAGTAGCCAGTGATATAGCGGACAAATCAGGAGAATTATTTGATCAAGCCAAAGATAAGGTAGAAGAGGTAGGGGGTGTAGCCATGGATAAAGCGGGTGATTTCGTGGAAAAAGCCAAGGATTCCGTGGAGGATATTGCTGCAAGAATTTGGGAGGAAGCTGAAGAGGCTGCTGGTAAAGCAAAAGAAGCGGCTAGCGATCTTACACAAAAAGTAAAGGATAAGGCTGACGATTTCCTCAATAAGGAGGAAGAGATCGTAGCTTCTGCCCCTATGGAAGAAGTTCCGGACTTAAATATAGAAGACGATATCCTAGCTCCAGAACCCGAAGCCACGACTTCAAGAGTTGGAGAAGCAGCAGACAAAGCTGGCGATGCCATCAAGGAGGCTGCGCAAAAGGCGGGAGAGACGCTCAAGAACCTTGGAGATGAATTCATGGATAAAACGAGTGGCGTACGCGGCAAGATCATGGATAAATCTGAAGAGGTTGGAGGTAAAGTGCTGGATGTAGCGGAGGATCTTGGTGGCAAGATCATGGATAAATCTGAAGAGGTCGGCGGTAAAGTCATGGACGTAGCCGAAGACCTAGGCGGAAAGATCTTGGAAAGCGGAGGCAGTGCCCTGGATAAAGCCAAAGAACTAGGGGGTAGAATTTTTGATAAAGCCGAAGATCTGGTACAAAAAGCCCAAAAAGCTGCAGCCGAGGAGGATATGGATAGCATCATTGACAAGGCTAAAGCCATGGGTGATGAAGCCGCGTCGAAGGTCCAGGATACGACCTCCAACTTTAAAGAAAAGCTGGAAGAATCCGGTGACAGTCTACTAGAGGGGAAAGATAGCTTTTTTGAAAAGGCCAAACGTTTTGCTGATGGTGATTACTCCATGAAAGGAGAGAAAAAGACCAATTCCATCTTTGAGAATAGCGAAATGAGTATCGAAAAAGATCCGGATCATCAGCCAAAGAAGAATGACGGGACAGTGGCAGGGTTTGAAGACTTGGATGGTGACGGAGATGAGATCATTGATGATGCCATCATTGATGAGGATTAACTACCAATGATACCTGAAGCGCAACTTTTCCTTAGCTGAAGGGCAAGGATTTGAGATAAAAATGACAGCGCAGCCTCCAAGCGGGAGGTTTGCGCTGTCTCAATTTCTAGAAAAACGTCGTCTATTATTGGACTAGAATTCTTTCAAAGCGGGTTTCTCCCGCACCCTCGAATCGCAGGATGTAAGTGCCCCGTTGTAAGTTCCTTGGCAATTCAAAGAAAGAATTGGGGTGGGTATTTTGTAAGCGTATCTCCTGGCCTAGTGTGTTGATTAAACTCACATTGCTGGGCGCTTCTCCTCCTTCGCTTTGAATCGTAAATGTATGTTGTACTGGGTTCGGAAATATCCGATAGGTCGCAAAGCCTTTGCCTTTCATTTCCACCGTAACCATACTGGAGTATTCAAAAGTACCATCGTAATCTACCTGTCGCAAGCGGTAGTAATTGATACCCGTGGAAGGTGTCGTATGCTCATAATTGTATTGTTGGGGAGTATAGCTTGTACCAGCTCCTGCTATCACCCCTATTTGCTTAAATGACTTTCCGTCCTCGCTAAATTCGACCTCAAACTGTTTGTTATTGGATTCCGTAGCGGTGGACCAGTCCAGTCTGATTCCTCTACCGGAAGCCTTCCCACTGAAGGAGGAAAATTCAACCGGTAGGATACCTAGTGCAGCATTCAGCGTGATTGGCCCGGGTAGGAAACCTAGTGCAAGATTTAATTGAGCAAACGTCAAATCTCCCCCGCCTACACTAGTGGCAGTTATCAAAAGTGGTCCAACGGTAATACTGGCATTTACCGTGGAAGAGGTAAGAAGGTACTCGAACTTACCGTCACGATACCTGTAAATCTAATGTCTACTTGGTCAGCTAAATTAATGGTAGCACCAGAAAGATTGTATGTACAGTTAATGTCCGCTAAATCAACTGTGATATTGGGCGATCCACCAGCCGCGAGGCAATCGGTCAATTGCTGTACGGTGCTGATGTTAGCCGCACAGGTGGGTGATCCCGAAGGGGTGCATTGTGCTGCCAGCTGCTTAGTTATCCCTAACATCAGATATAGGCATAAGACAGTTTTCCATTTCATAGTTGTTCATTTAGTGTTGTTAATAGATCAATTACTGTTTTATGGCAAAGGTCCTTAGGGCCAGACAGATATACTGCAGGCAAACTGGGCTTATGAAAGGAGAAAACCTTAGTGGTTGATCAAGGATCATCCTGACCAATTATCTGAAATAGGTTTAGGGAAAATCTGCGAAGTATAAATAGAAATAGGTTCGCCTATTAGGTAGAAGGGGAAGAGAATTACGGCTAAAATTTACAAGTGGGGGTAAACTACTTTTCTTTGAATAGACGATCAAAATTAGCACAAATTCCCAAATCAAGCATACAATTCCCTTCCAAAATGCTCGCCTTTAACCAAACCTTTAAATCATAAATACTTACACATAAGCTTTGCTGATTATAATACTGTATTTCTTGCTTAGCAGCTTAAACACGACGGTCTATATTCATAAAATCCAAAGGGAGGCACTTAAATCAAAAAGAGGTCCATGCCCTTCTGTAAAGAGCATGGACGCACACAAATTCCCCCTAAAATTTTTTTGTTCTTCGACCCCTACGTCTTCGAACAGATTCTACGATGACTCGGTTAAGTGGCCACCAAAGTGTGATTGTGCAATAAGATAAATTTGACCATGTTTGAAGACAGACTGTTATTAAGTCCTACATTTACATCTTCTGAGGAAAAAAGGAGAGCCATCCCCCATCCGGATAGATGGCATCTCCGCTGTAAAATTCCCCCTAAATAATTCTGAGTTTGAGGGCAAAAGAGGGTCGGCTACTGGAGCCGACCTCCATGAAATATCAATTGTCCCTCTAACTATAATTTCTTTTAGCCGTAGCTAACGCTATTTTCTACTGAACGATAATTCTTTCAGTCCACTCCTTCGCACCTGCCCGCATCCGCAGTACATACTGCCCAGGGGTCAGACTCTTCGGCAACAGGTATGAGGCTTGCTCTTCTGTCCAACGCCCAACCATTTGTTGGCCCAGCACACTGTAGAGTTGAATTTGCGATAATTCCGCCGCGCTGTCATGGGTAATTGTAAATCGATCAACGACGGGATTAGGAAAGACCTTTACGGTGGCTTTGGTTGTGCTTTCGTACTTTACACTTACTATATCTGAGTAACTGAAAGCTTCGTCAAAATCAGTTTGTTTGAGTCGATAGTAGTTGACACCTCGCTCGGGTGTTTTATGTTGGAAGTCATAGAACAAGGCCTTCGTACTAGTGCCTGCCCCTTCCACATAAGCAATACTTTTGAAGTCCTTTCCGTTGGTACTGTGCTCTATCTCAAAGTAGGCATTGTTGATTTCCACCTCCGTACCCCATTTCACTTCTACCGCGGAACCCTTAAGATGAGCTCGAAAATAGGCCAACTCAATGGGCAGCAAGCTGCTCACACCAAAGCCATCGATGATATCCTGGAAATGTTTTTCCTTATACCAGTCTTCGCCTATCTTGATTCGTCTCTGTTCAGATATGCCAGTACCCAGGAGGGCAAAGGGATTGGAGGCCCCTTCCTCGATGATAATAGAAGACCCCTGCGCCAGACGCATGCGCTCGGCACCATCACCGTATCCGCTAAAGACGATGCAGCCTGAACCTTGAATGGTAATGGAGATGGCGCCTAAGCTTCTTAGGTTCCAATCACCATCCAGTTCAACTAAAGTATAATCAGGAATGACAATAGAACGATTTTCACCCAGGCTCGTCTTGATGTCCTGCCCGGTATATTTTCCGGAGGACAGGACGGCCTGTGCCTGCAGTTGTGAGGCAAGGAGAGATAGCCCCACTACAAGAGTAGTCAGTAAATTGTTCATAGTTTCTTAGTGTTGTTCGGGTTCTTAAACCTGTGTTAGTGTTGCTAATAAAAAAAGGCCCTAAGCTACCGTATCTCCGCAAACTGCGGACCAATCCATCAAAAATGGATTTGATACTTCTAGCTTAGGACCTGAATGTCGTTCTTAGTGTCTGACCTTCTGGAAGGTTCAGGAAGTTAGTGTTTATCCAAACATGACAGCCAAACTCGGAGGCTGATCATGAATTTTCTTTAAATGGGTAAGGGATATTGGGTATTACTAGAGGGAAGTTTCTTTAGGACATCACAAAGATATAATTATGTCACATTTTTTAAAAATAAAAACATAAAAAAATCAAATATTATTATTTTACATGAATAAGCAGCTCGTAATCCGCTCAAATCGCTTCTATTTTTGCTCGATATTCAACATTTTCCAAAATACTAGGCTACCTACAAGAATTTATTGCTTCTTTGCAATGAAGAACAACTTCTTTAGAGTATGTTTAAATTTAGTTTTTCTTGTAATATGAAATGGATCTCACAGCCGCGCGAAGCTTCATTTTTGGGGCATATCTGGAAGATACGGCCCAAAAATTAGCTGAAGCCCGGCAAAGAGAGGCGTTCATATTAGTGAAAGGGTTAATTTTAAATATGCTCTTAAATGCCATTATCCTGCCTATGTCCTCAGATAAAAAACACTGGACTTGTGTAAAAAGCGAAGAAGGGCCTGACCTTAAGTTGTTTCAAGCACGCTTCGATTACATGCTCAACCCAAGAAATCAGCTAACTGAAAAGATGATTATTCTCGCCTCTCCTGATTCAGTCAATGTAGTTCCCATGACCAAAGAAAAGGAAATCGTTTTTGTACGCCAATATCGCTTTGGAACACGGACCTACACGCTGGAGTTGCCCGGCGGTATCGTAGATCCAGGAGAAGATCATGGCGTGGCAGCAAAGCGGGAATTGCAAGAAGAAACCGGCTTTAGCAGTGCATCTTGGGAATATTTGGGTAAAATTGGCTCCAATCCCGTCTTCATGGACAGCTATGTACACCATTGGGTAGCTAGGGATGTGGAGTTGACGCATGAAATTTCCCTTGATGCTGGAGAAGATGTGGAGTGGATCACCATACCGTTAGAAGAGGTTAAGCAGAGGTTGTTAGGGGGTAAGTTTGAGCATCCTCATGCCGTCAATGCCCTCCTTCGATTTTTTGGTCCGCAACTACAATAATCAATCCCGAAGCAAGCTAGGAAGCGGAAGATAATACGATAAATTCCAAAAGGCTTTTTATTTTAGCCTTTAGTGCATGCACTTGTACCTGCAGAACTAAATTTCTTCAACACCAAGCTGGACCAGGCTATCGCTCCCCACTGCTGCCTTACTCTCCGGCTTTCTAACCCACAATGAACTTATGAAAAAGATTCTTTTCACTTGTCTTATCCTTTTTTGTCACTTTTTAACGGTATCCGCGCAAGACCTGAGTACCTTTCGAGTCGGCCTAATACGCTTTGATGGCAATATTGACCAAGATGTCCTAAATAGCCTCGATAAATTAGAGCCTGTTACCGACGCAGAAAAAGAGCTATTGAGAAGATTGGATCGCAGACTGCAAAAATGGTATCAAGATGATGTCTTTGATATCTTACTGAAGGAACTGGAAAGCCGGGGTATCAAATTACTTCCATTGGAAGAGACCGCAAAAATCACTAGGCTCAATGAGCGTGGTTATCCCACTCCTTTAACCCCGAAGAAGCCCATCAAGAAGAAGAACAATAATATAGGTGACTATTTCTTGAATATCTCGATCAACTGTTCGAAACCATTGATTGGCGGCCTGCTTGGTTTCCGCCCCAATAGTAGCATCCGGATTGTGTTGCACGACGCAAGTGGGGAAAAACTTAAAACCATTAATGAAACCGTCAAGGCACAGCGTCCGTTACAACCAGGTGACTTTGACGAAGCCTGGTCCGTCTCTATTGAGCAATTTGACAAGATGGATTGGCTTCACAGGGATATGCTAATTGGATTCTTACTACCGCTGGTTGAGCAAACCATTAAGGTGGGATTAGACGCCTTGGAACGGTAGGACTGGAGCATTATCGGTGAGCAAATCAAACAGACTTGCTCACCGATACGAGCATTCGACCAGCTTATCTTAGAACGTATTTCAATTTCAGTAATCGGTCTACGAACGTCCTTAGAAGTATCTCCCAATCATTGGATGATCCACAATGATTTGCTTTAGTTCGAGAAAATCTGCCTCTCCCTGTTTTTGGTAAACGATCTTTCCGCCCGGCTCTACCAAAATAGTGTAAGGTAAAGCCGCATTCCAGCTACTATCGACAGCTTCCACCATTTCATAAATATCCTCTCCTTCAAAGATATAGTTCTGCACCGCAGAATGCTTGCTTTCCAAAAACTTCAATGCCTTATCCTGCTGTGCTATCTTATCAGCAGAAAGCGAGATAAACTCAAAATCCCTGGCCCCATACATCCGCTGCAGCACAATGAAATCGGGATATTCAATCACGCAGGGACCACACCAAGTTGCCCATACATTAATAAGCCGGAGCTTCTCCGAATCTTCGTTCTTCAGGAGCTTTGTAATACCTGCTGCATCTATTGCTTCCAAAGACACCGGTTTTTCAGCCCATTCTTTTTCTACTTTCTCCTTATAGGCAGTTTTCCACCCCCATTTAGTGGAACAGCCAAAGGTCTTAGTTACAGGCTCTGGAGGAGTTTGTCCGGCTAGAACAGCGTCAATAGCGTCTCTCAGCACTTCACCATTTGCCGAGCCAGGCTTCTCAGAGCCATCGATCTGGCCGACATACTGCAGCTTTCGATCCGAATCAAACAGAAAGACATGAGGAGTAGCAACTGGACCATACTGCATAGAAACTTCCTCATTATCGCCATCGTAGAGATAAGGGAAATTGTACTTCTTGTGATCAGCTCGTACTATCATATCCTCATAGTCATCGTTTAGATCAGTATACCCTAATTCTTCGTATAGAAGTCCCAAAGGACTATTCGGTGATATGGCCACTACGGACAAGCCTTTGTCTTGGTAATCCTTTGTAATGGCAATCAATCGGTCTTCATAAGCTTGAGCAGTAGGGCAATGATTACAAGTAAAGACAATCAATAGCGCCTCTGCATCCGAAAAATTAGCTAGCGAATAGAATTTTCCATCGACACCTGGCAAGTTGAAATCTGGAGCTTCCGCTCCGATCGCTAAAGTAGGTACTTCCCGTTCGGTAACGGGCTGAGGATTGGCTACGAAAGTGGCCTTGGGGGTATCCGCTTCTTCCGCCTGTTGAGTCTCTCCACTGGGCGCACAGCTGCTGGCCATCAGGAGGAGTACCCAAAGGCTAAGCCATTGATGTAATCGTTGATCTCTCATTTTGTTATTGTTAGGTTGGTAAAGTCGAGTTCCGTTTTAGAACAGGCTTGGAGGTTGCGTTTGTATGGCCACCAAAGCTGTCCTAAAGGTCTCGTTAGGCAGGGCAAAAATCAGATTATAAGGCATGAATCAATTTAAAAAACCTTTCTCTACGGTTTCTTGCCAAGGGTACTCGTAGCTGGTTAGACATCAATAAATAGCCTCCATCCTAATTTACCCACTGCTCTAGGGCCTTTAAATTAATGATAAAACTACGATGTGCTCGAAAAAAAGAGCCAGAAGTCAGCAGATCCTCAAAATCCCCGAGGGTTTTGGCTACCATGATCTTCTTGTCTCTCTTCGTATGAATCTCAGTATAGTTCCGGTTGGCCTCCAGGCATACGATCTCACTTTCTTCCAAAAAAGTTATGCCAGATTGGTGAGGGATGACGAGTTTTTTATGACTTTCCTCTTTGAAACGTTGTAAGGCCTCTTTCCAAGTCGCATTCATTTCTTTTTCGATACGTTGTACGGTGGCCTTTAACTCATCGATATCAATAGGCTTCAAGAGATAATCTACAGCCGATACCTTAAAGGCCTTGACTGCATACTGCTCATAGGCCGTCGTAAAAATAATTTTGGGGCGATGGTAGGCGGGTAGTTTTTCGATGAGTTGGAAACCATCTTGTTCTGGCATTTCAATATCCAGAAACACCAGATCAGGTTCTTCTTTTGTGATCAGCGCTAGACCTTCTTCGGCATCTGCTGCCCAACCGGCCATCTCAATCTGTGGACAGAAACGTTCGAGCAAGAACTTTAGATTATTCCGACTTCCGGCTTCATCATCGACAATTACTGCTTTCATGCCATGCCTGCTTTAGTAGAAGAAAAAGGGATCATCAGATGCACCAAGGTTCCCTTTGGATTCCCCGCTTCATCAACTAGATCTTCTATCTCTAAGGCAATTTTCCCCTCGTTGGTCTTGTTGATCAGTTCTAGCCGATCTCGGGTTACCTGAATACCTTTAGATTTCCCTTTATACTTTTTTTGTTCGTTAATTTCCATGGCCCGTTGTCGGCCAATACCGTTGTCTTCAATTTGGCAGTGGAGCATATTCTCGCCAATTTGCTGAAACCGAACCTGCAGCTTCTTTTCCTCCTTACGATGAAAAAGTCCGTGGTTCAAGGCATTTTCAACAAAGGGTTGAATGATCATAGTCGGGATAAAAACCTTACTGGCTTGCAAAGGTCGCTTAATGAGCAAATCATAGTGTATACGTTGATCAAATCTCAAGTTTTCCAACGTAAGATACAACTCCAATTGACTCACTTCTTCTTCCAAACTAATCCTTTCTTGGGTAGAATGATTCAAAACACTACGAACCAAGGAAGCAAATCGACTAAGGTAGAGATTGGCCGATTCCAAATCACTATTGTTGATGAATTCCTGTATAGAACTCAGGGCGTTAAACATGAAGTGCGGGTTCATCTGAGCACGAAGTGCGGTTAGCTGCAAATTTTGCATGCGGTTTTGAATTTCCCGTTCTCGCCTAAATTTCGCTTGCTGCCGTTGATAGGTAAAAAGTAGAGCTCCGCCAATCAATACTCCTACCACCAGAATAAACCACCATTGCCGCCACCAAGGCAAGCGGATAATTACTTGCCGTTCGATAATATCACTCCAGATGCCACCGCTCCCCCTTACCTTTACTTTCAATTGATAATTTCCTGAAGGGACCGCCGCCCAACTTACCTCCTCGGAAGTCGTCTCTATCCAGTCCTTGTTCAAGCCTTCCAGCTGATAGGCATAGGTGATATTACCAAGGCTTTTGTAAGAAACAGCGCTCAATTGTGCTACCAAATCATTTTGATGGTAGGGTAAGGTAAAACGCTGCTCATCTGACAAGACTTCATTGTTTGCCAATAAAGCTTTAATACTCAGGACCGGAGGCTCCTCAAAGGAAGCGATTTCCGTTGGAATAATATCTATTCCACCAGAGGACGCAGCCAGAACATGGCGATCTACCATCCTTAAATACTTAACCTCCCCAGTGGATAAACCATCCTGCTCATTGAAGACTTGGATACTATCGGTCTCCACATCTATCTTATTAATCCCAAGATTGGTAGACACCCACATGGTCTTCCCATCTACCACCTGGTGCATGCACAAATTACTCGAAAGGCCTTGGCCAGTAGTAATATGCTGAACGATGGAATCTCCTTCTAGGATAAATATCCCTTGACCCGCCGTTGCTATCCAAAACCGACCTCTATGATCTTGACTAATCCCTCGAATATCTGTATAGATTCGGTCTTTGGCGACCTGTTCCGTTTTCTTTCCATTAAATTTGAACAAGCCGTCCGTGGATCCCAGCCACATGTGCTGATCATCGATGGTATAGTTCGTATAGATTCTTGCGGAAAAAGGTATACCTGTATCGGCTATGGAATCCCCCCTCAGCACCTCGATATCATAAGATAGTACATAGAGAGAATCAGACATGACAGCAAGTGACTTGATCGGAGAAGTAGTGGTGTATTTAGCCTGCACCTCTCCGTCTTTATCTAGTCGAAAAACCTCTGAATTCGTAGCAATCCAGGATCCACGCTCATCCGTTAGTATATCCACAATACGTAAAGGACTATATTCATTGCTTCGAATGAGTTTGAAGGATTTGTCAAAGACATCCATTCGACCACTGATATAGCCGACGTAGATATTTTCAAACGGATCTACTTCAATTGAGCGAACAATGTAGTTATCCTTGCCAGGTATTTCTAGGGATTGTACTTCGCTAGAAACCAACAAAAACACCCCTTTCCCCTCAGTACTGACCCATAAATTACCCTCGTGATCATAATACAAGTCATTAATAAATACATCTCGTAAGACCGGTTCTGGCTCAGCATACCAGTCCTCTAAATACAGTAGCTCTCCATGCAAGCCAAGCCAAATGTGCCCTTTGTCATCTACTAGAATACTATTTATCTTTTTCCTAGGCTGATAAGCTTCTACATGTTCTTGATAGCTGACCGTCAACTCCTGTGGATCAATAAAGACGATGTGATCCTTACCTTTTGCTCGTTCGATACAAATGATACCGTGATCAAGGGATCGACACTCCGCTAACTGAATGGGTAATTCTATCCCTTTGATTTCTTGTGACCCTTCCGTGTTTAACCTGTAGAGTCGACCTCTATCTACAAAATAGATCAAAGAATCCACCTGGATCCCTGCCGGCCCTTCCCAAGGGCTATAGATGTCGGTAGGGTAAATCCGCTGATCCGAAGCTATATGGGCTATGGCTCTAGGCTTTTTATTTCCTTCTACATCCACTCCTGAAAACCAAGTGAAGGTATCAATGCATTGGAAGTAATAATTCCCCACGGCAAGGCTATCGGCCCAAGCCGGGATATGCCCCCTTCCGTTTTCAAAATAAGAGGGCTGACCTGCCATCGTACTCAGCCACTTTCTGTTATTGGCATCAATGGAAAGGCCATAGATTAAGTTATTCACCAATCCATGCTCGATAGAGTAGGAAGTAAACTTCTTGCCGTCAAAGCTACACAGCCCATTGGAGGTCCCCATCCAAAGGAGTTGATCGCTGTCCTGGTCAAAGGCAAAAACATTGCTACTGGGAAGTCCGTCAGAAGTGGTGTATTGGCGAAAAAAGAAGTTCTGTCCCCAAGAAAAGCAAGGAAGGAGGAGGAGGGGAACCAATACCAGCATCTGGTAGCGCATCGCGGAAGTCATTAATTGGTTCAAATCTAACCAACTCTGTCCGAAAAGTCAAATAAACCATTGGTCCGCCCAGCCTAACCGTTGATAAATCAGGGCATCAATAGATTACCAAAAAAAAGATATTTAAACACGTGATAAAGATGCCGATCAAAAGCCATTTAAAAGACTACTAGCACGAAGGTGGGATGAAGTAAAAGCGATCTATCCTACCTGCAAGTGCTGGTTCCTGCTATCTATAACATCTCACAAAGATTTGGCTTACATCCTTTTTTACAGCCTGTACTAAAAATGATTTTCAGCCTGGGTTTTCGCTGGTGAGTAGCGTATTCCTTTTCCGTGAGCTGTATGAAAAAACTTAGGCCATCAAGGCCAGTATTAATCCTTCACGCCATGGCTAACCAGGCTACATAAAACAATTTGGAGTCCCCTGTTTAGGGTTGATTAGTGATTTTTCTATTCAGGGGCGCTCCAGCCCATTATCTAACGCTATTTCTCTCAAAATTTTAAAAAATGTATCGTAAAATTTACCTCTTTCTCCTTTTATCCCTTTCCATACCTATAGCCTATGGACAAGTCTTTCCGGGAGGTCTATACTCAGAAATTCAGTTATCAGTGGATGACCAAGTGCTTCTTTGTGATCGATCCACCCTTTCATTCCCAAGCCAAATTGTGGGTTCCTCCACTGAAAAGGTGGTAACAATTTCTAACATTGGACAGGCCCCACTCATAGTCTATGGCTATGATTTATCTGGATTTGAAAATTTCGGCTTAGCATTTAATCTTCCTTTTGAAGGCATATTATTCATACCTCCAGGAGGGCAACGCAGCTTTACCGTTACTTTTTCTCCGAGTAGTCCAGGTACTCACCTAGGCTCGTTCACCATTCAAAGTTCAGCCCCCAATGACAACACTTGTCAAGTTTCCTTATATGGTCTTGGTCTAGAGCCGGATCCCTTGTTATTACGTTTCACGGATGATCCCTTAGCCGGATATGAAGAAGTAGATTGTGGAGGGGAGTCTTTCTTTGATCTCACGGAGAATCCCAGCGATGGTAACTTTCGTGTGCATTACAGTTTTCGTAACCAAAGCGACGTCCCAATCACGGTGCGGGCAGAGTCTACTGTAGTGGGAGGGATATTTACCAATATACTTAATCCGATAGAGATAGATCCCGGAGATGGTGGTTATCATGGCCCTTCATTTTTCCTGGCTGCCGGAGACATCTACACGATTCTTACTACCTTTTTCATTACACTTCCCGATGGAACGGAGGTGACCTGCGAATATCGTGTTGTAGTCGATAAGAGAATTGTGCCATTAGCTATCAGTTTCACCGATGATCCCTTGGCTGGATACGAGCCGATCGTTTGTGGCGATGAGGAGTTTTTTGATCTTGTGAACGAGCCAGATGGCACCTTCAGACTCAACTATTCTTTCCAAAATACTAGTAGTGGCACTATTACGGTTCAAGCGGAAACCACTGTGTTGGGTAGTAGCATCACGGGTATTTTAGATATAGTCCATCTGGAAGCGGCAGAATTTGGCTATCACGGGCCAGCTTTCAATCTTGCCGCTGGTGATATCTACACGATCTTGACGACCTTCTTGATAACCTTTGCAGATGGTTCTGAAATCACTTGTGTACATACCGTAATTGTAGATAAGCGCTTGATGCCCATCGAACTAGGCTTCAGCCTCGATCCCTCCGAAGGATATGAGTTAATTGAGTGTGGGGATGAGGAATTCATTGATTTGACGGATACGCCCGATGGAATATTTCGGTTGTATTACAGGCTAGAAAACCTGAGCCCACATCCAATCGATGTCAATATCGAATTAACTGTAATTGAACAGAATTCAAATTCCGTATTTCCGCTAGTCCCGCTGGATCCAGGCGACATCAGAACTTATCAGACAGGTTTCAACTTGGAAGCAGGGAACCTTTATACCATCATCTATGAGATAGTCATCACACTTCCGGACGGAACAGAAGTCATTTGTGAACACCGAGTCATTGTAGATAAGCGGATGCAGCCGCTCGACATTATCTTCAGTCATGATCCCGCACAAGGATTTGAATCGATCGAATGTGGAGGCGAGAAATTCTTTGACCTCACGGGCACTCCAGATGGATTATTTTTGATTTACTACACCTTTACCAATAATACTAGTCAACCAATTACCGTACGTGCTGAATCCATGATTGTAGGAGATAATTTCACTAATATCCTCCAGCCCATCACGATTGATCCGGGGGACGGGTCCTCACAATTCCACAACTTCCACTTGGACGCCGGGGGCATCTACACCATACGGACAATTTTCTATATAACCTTCGAGGATGGGTCGGAAATCACTTGCCAACATGATGTAGTGGTCGACAAAAGTACGGAAGTCAAACCTCCTGCAGGTGACATCAAAGGGTACCAAGCGCCTACCGGAGTGGCAAGACTTTTCCCCACAGTAGCTCAGTCTCAAATTACCTTGGAAACCAACACGGAGGAAGAAGAATCCTACCGCATCTTCAATAGCTTAGGACAGCTAATGGAGCTGGGGACGGTCCCCGCTGGAGCATATCGTAGCCAAATACCGACGGACCAACTGGAAGCCGGCTCCTATTTTCTTAAAGTAGGACAACATAGTCACATATTAAGATTCGTAATATCAAGAAATTAGTTTTATTTGCAGGTTTTAAAGAACCCAATACCACAATCATGAAAAAATCACTTGTACTCAGCGCGCTGACGATCTGCTGTTTCACCCTACTGCAAGCTCAACCCGTGCTTAACTCTAACATCATCCCTGGTCCTGGCACCAAATGGATCGGCCTATTCTTGGAATTCGATCCCGCACAATACCCAGTCGGCATGGCTGGTGCTGATCAAACTTGGAACTTTACGGGGATTATTGATAGTCTCGAGGGTACGCCAGAGGAGATCATCGAAGAACTGAAAGCAGATCCCTTTCTCGCCTTTGAAGTCATTGAACCCAATGGGTTAATTGGGGCGGATAGCTTCCCCGACGCGGACTTCGCCATCAGAACATTGATTGACTTTTTCTTTTTCACTGACAACTATTCCTTTGTGGAGGAACGTGCCGATGGGCTGTACGACCTGGGCACTACTAGCATCACGGAGATTGAAATCCTAGGTCTTTTGATAGAGGATACCAGTACGGTGGTGAATCAAATGCCTTCCTTAGAATTCAAGCTACCACTCAGCTTTAATGAACACTTTATCCGAATGGATGAGGAAATTGAGGATGACGTAGATTTTGACACTAGGACGGTCAGAAACACGCGCGATTCGATCGTATATGATGCCTACGGTTCCTTAGAGACCCCCTTTGGCAGTTTTGATCAAGCCGTAAGATTTACACATTACAGTACTGAAAACACCCTTACAACAAGCCTTTCAACAGGGACGGTGCTGAGTAATACCAGTACTAGTACAACTTCCTACGAGTGGTATAGCCCAGATCAGTTGGCCCCATTGGTAGATTACGATCCACCAGGAGTGGGTGAAGAGGCTGGTATCCTGACTTTCTACATACAAACGGACGCAGTGTTGTCCAACAATGAAGTGAAGCGGGAGTTTAGTCCATTAACTGTAGCCCCCAATCCAGCTAGTGAGCAGGTACAGGTCTCTTTTAGTCTCGAAAGTAGTGAAGAACGCACACAAGCTTACCTTTTTGACATGAAAGGCAGGCTACTAGCTACCGAAAACTGGCAGGGTTTGGCTAGTGGAACGCAACAGCAGACTTTTTCCCTACCGAATCAAATTACACCAGGGACTTATGTGCTGCTTGTTCGAGGTTCCGATTTCTCCGGTTATCAGAAAGTAGTAGTGAGGTAATAGAATTGATCTTACCCGAATATAATAGCCCCTGCCTGTCTTCATTGCACAGGCAGGGGCTTTGCTATTAACACAGCACCGATTAAGGCAGACTTAATCTGCTACAGCTGGCGCCTGTAGGAGCTGGAAAAATTGATCTAGTTTCGGGGTGATAATTATTTCCGTACGGCGATTCGCACTCCTGCCTGCACTGCTACCATTATCTTCCTTAGGAATGTACTCCGATCGACCAGCAGCCGTCATCCTAGATGGGTCTACGTAATAATCCTCCACTAACATACGTACCACTGAGGTGGCCCTCTTTACACTCAAGTCCCAATTGTCATCCATACAGGAATTTGAGATGGGCACATCATCGGTATGGCCCTCTACTAGGATATTGAGGTCGCTGTGGTCATTGATCACCAAGGCTAACTTATTTAACACCTCACTAGCTTCGCTAGTGATCTTGGAGCTTCCCGAACGGAAGAGTAACTTATCTGAGATAGACACATAGACGACTCCTCCTTTCACCTCCACCTGAACATCGTCATCGTCAATATTGCTCAATGAACGTTTAATGTTCATCACCAGAGCTAGATTCAAGGAATCCTTGGAGTGAATCTTGGTGGTAAGATCTTGAATAAAGGAATATTGCTGGGTCATATTCTCCAGCGATTTCTGGATACTCTCAGCACCGGCCTTATTGACAATGGAAAGATCGGACATGCGGTCTAGGAGGCTACCATTGGTTTGCTGTAGATGACTGAGCTGCTCCTCTAGCAATTCGATTTTGTCATCTTTCAGCTCCAGCTCTCGTTCTAACTCAGCTACCTTAGCCTTGTTACAAGAAGATAAAAGGACGCCTGCGATCGCCAATACGAGGATACTATTAAGCTTTTTCATGGTTACTTAGTTGCTTGATCTAAATCCCAAAACTAGAAATATGGGCCATTTAGTATGAAGACCAGGATAAGTTTTCGCCATAAAAAGACGATTCTAAAACCTGCTAATCATACGGTCCCGCTCAAGCTTGGGGTCACAATGACTCAAAGATAAGACATTAATTCGGCTGAAAAGTAACGCTATTGACTTGATTTTATCCGCTAGATGCGATCTGATAAATACAGACAATTAGCTAAAATACAAGCAACTAGTAGCTTTTAAGTACAGGGCGATATTTCTCTAAGATTTGCTGTAACTGCTTAGGTTTAAAGGGTTTTGAAAGATAATCATCCATGCCGGCAGCTAAGCATTTTTCACGATCCTCTGGCATGGCATTGGCGGTCATGGCAATGATCATTGGGCTATTGTGCTTGAGTAACTTGCGAATTACTCGGGTAGCCTCCAAGCCGTCCATTTCCGGCATTTGTACATCCATAAAGATCAAATCATACTGACTTTGCTGTACCCGCTCCACGGCCTCCTTACCATTTTCAACGATATCGATCTCATAGCCTAATTTATTGAACATCCGTACTGCAATTTTCTGATTGACAATGTAGTCTTCTGCCAATAGAATACGAATTGGGATATCCAAAGCTAGATCCGCTTTGAGGTTTCGATTTACACTTTCTGCCTTCTTTTTGCTTTCTTTACTGACTTTGAACAACTCCAATACTACGTATCGTAACTGCTTCTTGCGGATGGGTTTAAAATGATATTGATCGATCACTTTTCTTATCTCCTTGATGGGTAATACCTGACTAGAACTCAGCAATAAAATCGGACCAGAAAAATGCGCTCTAACCTTTTGCGCAAATCCTAAACCATCCATTTCCGGCATGTTGAAATCAGTAATCACAAGATCATAAGGTCTGTTTTCTATCCACTCCACAGCATCTAACGGAGAGCTACATAGTTCAGGGTAAATCCCCAATTCTTCCACGAAGGCTTGCAAGATCATCAGATTCGTGGCATTATCATCTACAATCAAGGCTCGCTTACCCATCAACATTGCTAGATCATCTTCTGTGATGAGTGGCACATGCTTATCTACCGGGATTCCTTTCTCTAAGGGTAGAACAAATTGAAACTGTGATCCTTTCCCTCTTTCGCTTTCTGCCCAAATCTTGCCTTTCATAATGTGGCAAAGCTTATTGCAAATGGCTAAGCCAAGGCCCGTACCGCCAAACTGTCGCGTGCTACTATCATCAATTTGCTGGAAAGCATTAAACAATAATGGTAATTTTTCTGGCGGTATGCCTATCCCGGTATCTCTCACGTTGAAATGGACGGGAAATAGATCATCCCCGCTCAAGGCCTCATCTTTGAAAAGTTGCACATAAATGTAGACTTCCCCTTCATTCGTAAACTTAATGGCATTCCCGATCAGATTGGATAAAACCTGCCCAACCCTCACCTCATCTCCTTTAATAAATTCTGGCACATCGGGTTCCAGGTAATAGAATAGATCTAGGTCCTTGGCTCGAGCTGCAGGCCCATGCTGATCCAAAACACTTTCCAAGCAGTTTCTCAAGGAAAAATCACGCCTTTCTAATTCCAGTTTACCAGATTCAATCTTGGAAAAATCCAGTATATCATTAATGGTTATTAAAAGATTATCACTACTGGTTCGAATGATTTCTAGGTGATCTCGCTGCTCTTGGCTAAGTTCTGTGTTATCTAATAGATCAACCATCCCGATCACCCCATTCATCGGAGTGCGAATTTCATGACTCATCGTTGCCAAGAAGTTGGATTTGGCTTTAGACCCGGATTCTGCTTCTCTCTTCGCCTCCTCTAAATCTTGCTCATAAGAACGCTGGCGGGACACATCTGCCAAGGTCACCGTTAGCCCATCACCTAATTTATTAACCACAATCTGCACCCAATATTGCTTTCCTCCCGGCATCACATAATCTTCCTCAAAAGAAAGGGGGGTACCCGTCTCTACAATGGCAACTAATTGGTCAAACCAGCCTCCACCAAAACTTAAAGGGATCAGGTTACTCAGGCTTTTATCAATATCCAGGTCATGTAGGAAGGGAAAAAGCCGGTAGGTTGCTGGATTCACATGGGTTATCTGAAAATCGTTGATCTTCCCAGCTTCATCTCGAGTAGCAGAAAGCGCCACTATGCCGTCCTGAGAGACTTCTAAAATGCCCTTAATCAAGGCTTTGGTCCGATGAATTTGATTCAATTCAGAGGTGCGCCAGCTCCAGATTGCCAGGTTTATCAAACAGACTAGCGTTGTAGTACCTGCTACTGTCCATTTATTTTCGACCGGGATACTACTGAAATAAAGCAATCCACAAACGGTTAGAATGATGGTAATACTGTACAGCAGTAACAATCTCCTTGACCGCAAAACCGTGTAGATCAGCGTTAGTACGATCATATTGGCCGCCTGATAACTCCCGGAGAAGTTACCATCGTAAAAAGTCTTGATTTCGTAGATGGAGAAGCAAAAATAGATCAGGTCGAAGAGTGTTAATTTTTGCTTAGCGGTGAAGCCTTTTAAGAAGCTCAATGCTAAGCCCAAGAAGCACATAGCCATCACTCCATATCGATCTGGCAATATGGTGAATTGTCCATTGTCAATCCACTGTAGGGTGCCAGTAATCAGGGGGTCTCCAATCCCACCCAAAAACAAGTAGATCCTTCCTAAAAAGATATAGTTCAGATCTCTTTCACTTTCCGTCCCTTGCATTTCCCTTGGGAGAACGTCCATAAAATTGAATCTCTGTTAATGATAGTAAGTTCTCTAGTTAGTGTTGTGCATAGGAAAAGCTGGATTAACTGCTATTGCCCCTACTCGGGCTGATAAGTTCTTGGGTTATATTTCACTAGAAGCTTCTGTAACTCCGCTGGTTTAAAAGGCTTAGATAAGTAGTCATCCATCCCCGCGTCAATACATTTTTGCCGATCCTCTGGCATGGCGTTAGCGGTCATGGCAATGATAACCGGACTATCTTCCTGCATGTTAGATTTAATCGCTTGGGTTGCTTGGAGTCCATCCATTTCTGGCATTTGTACATCCATGAATATGATGTCGTAAGTGAATTTCGATGACTTCTCGACCGCTTCCAGACCATTTTCGACGATATCGATTTCATAGCCCATTTTCTTAAAGATCCGGTTGGCGATCTTCTGGTTAACAATAAAATCCTCCGCCAACAAAATTCTTAAAGGGATATCTTCTGCAAGGTCTTCTCTAAAGGTCTTAGCTCTTTGTTTTTTGATACTGGACTTGATCGTAGTTGGGCTATTGAAGAGTTTGACCATTAGCAATTGTAGCTGCCGCTCTCTGATGGGCTTAAACTGATAAGAGTCTACCCATTTACTGACCTCCTTCATCGGAAGTTCCTGACTAGAACTCAATAACAGAATGGGGCAGTTCATCTGCTTCTTGATAGCACTGGCCATCTGTAAGCCGTTCATGATCGGCATATTGTAGTCCGTAATCACCAGATCGTACATCTGTTTATTTACGATCTCCAAAGCCTTCACTGGCGACTTTGCCACGGTAGGCTTCAAGCCCATTCGCGTGATGAAGGCAGCCAGGATCATCAAGTTGGTTTCATTGTCATCAATCAACAAAATATGCTTACCCTTCAAGTCATCCAGGATTCGAGGCTGATCCTGTTCCTGCACGTAGGTCATCGGTGAAAGCTTACAAGAGATGATGAACTGGAATTGAGATCCTTTGCCAAACTCGCTTTCCACCCATATCTTACCATGCATCAATTGACAAAGACGTTGACAGATAACCAATCCCAGTCCGGTACCACCGTACTTCCTGGTAGTAGAGGTATCGACTTGATTAAAGGCTTGGAAAAGCTGTCCGATCTTATCCGCAGGAATTCCAATACCTGTATCCTTCACACTGAAATGTAAGTTGACATGATCGCCAGGGGCGGCCCATCCTTGATCTACTCTTTTGACATGGACGTAGATCTCGCCCGTTTCTGTGAATTTGATAGCATTGCTCACCAGATTGGTAAGAATTTGGCCCAAACGCACTACGTCCCCAGCAATGTATTCAGGCACTTCTGGTTCCATGTAGTAGAACAAATCAAGTTCTTTATCGCGAGCTCTTTTGCCTAAAAGATCTAGCGTATCTTCTAGACAGGCACGAAGAGAGAAATTGCGTTCCTCCAATTCGAGCTTGCCAGATTCGATTTTTGAGAAATCGAGTATATCATTGATAATGGTGAGGAGACTTTCGCTACTGGTTCGAATGATGTCCAGATGCTCCAGCTGTTCAACCGATAGTTCCGTATTGTACATCAAGTCAATCATCCCAATGATACCATTCATCGGAGTTCGGATCTCATGACTCATGGTAGCGAGGAAACTAGACTTAGCACGAGCGCCTTCTTCTGCTTTTTCTTTTGCTTCCTCCAGTTCCGTCTCATATATTTTCTGCTTGGTAACATCCGTGAAGGTAATCGTCAAACCATCTTCCAGCTTTGCAGCCACCAGCTTCAGCCATAAGGTGGCTCCGTCCAACCCCTGAAATCGGTCAGAAAGCTCAAAAGGTCGTCCCTCTTCCACCACCTGGATAAACTGATTAAAGACCTGGTCGCCATAGCGACGAGGAATCAATTCTTTTACCCATTTCACCTCTTGCCCCTTCAGAAAAGGAAAAAGATCATAAAAGGCTCCATTAACGTGTGTGATCTCGAAATCCCTTATGTTGCCATTGGGACTGCGCTTAGCTTCAACGGCAATAATCCCATCCTGAGCCACCTCTAAAATCCCATTCATCAGGGCCTTGATATGCTGATTCTGGTCCTGCTCTGCTAATCTTCGACTCCACACGAAGTAGTTACCAATGGAAATAATCACAAAGGCAGACGCAACAAATACCTTGTATGCTATAGCAAGTTCCGCTGAAAGGCCCAAGAAAACAAGGACACAGCCAAAGATGAAGAGGCTATATATGATCAACTGGCGGTGCCATCTGAGCACCATAAAAGTAAACTGAATCAGTATCATCTGAGTAATCAGATACTGACTGGCAAAGCCACCTAGGTAGTCGATGTAAAAACCAGCAAAGGTGAAGTAGAAGAAGCCGAAATCCAAAACCTGAAATCGACGATCTGTTGATAAATCTCTTCTTAGGCTTACAGCAAACAAGAAAAGGCATATAAGCCCAAACACCCAAGATTCCCAGCTAGATTCGAATACTCCGGAGCCAATCCAATGATTCAAACCAGTGAAAACAGGCATCCCTAAACCTCCAAGTAAAAGATAAATTCTACCTAGTAAAATATGATTGTTAATTCGTTCAACACTCATGCGTCAAGATGGTCTAATAATAATACGGGAGTTTTTCCCCCAAGGTCTTCTATGTTTAGTATTGATCGAACAGCAGGAAAGGACAGCGTGCTCTAATCTGCCGAATGAAGTGTCTGTGTGCTTGTTAGAATGGGCCGAATGTTTCGAGAGTCTAGGGTAGATTGGATCTGATCTTTCTTACAGAAATCATCAGATTTGAATAATTTATTTTCAAATATAAAAAATATAATTTTATCAGAGAAGAAATCAGCTTACTTCCCTGCTACTGGATCGATATGATCTAGCGTCTGATAAAAGTCTTGAATGATTGCAGTTTTATTAAAATTCTCCCAGAGTATGATTTTCCTATCGTTCTCTGGCTGATCTTTCCATTTCCCATCCACCAAAACTGGACAAGGAATTAAGGTCTTTTCCGCCCAATCTGAAGACTTCACAATGGCTACCGCAGCCATGTCATAAAGGGCTCTAGCCGGAGGATCTACGTGGTATTCGATATGCTCAAATAGGTTTACTGCGTAATCTCCAAAGGTAAAATAAGTACCTCCATGTCTTCCTGTAATGGGCGTTGCAATCCGTGGTCCTTTGCCCGGCATCTTTTGCATCACTTCCTCTTGAGTTACTTGTACGGCATCCGTGCCAGATGGTTTCCCATATCTAACAGTTACCATTTCAAAAGGCACATTTTTTTGTAGCACGTAAGACATGGAAGCGGTATCATTCTCCTGATTGTATTCTCCCGGATCAGGGTAGTTGGATCCCAACCAAACCACTCGTATCTTTTCCTTAATCTCAGGTGCTTTGGCTAAGGCTAAAGCTACATTAGTCAGTTTGCCAACCGCTAAAAGCACGAGGGGCTCGTCTTGCATTTTTTTAGCTTCCGCAATGATAAAGTCGACCGCTGCTGCTCCATCATGTTCGGCATTACTAAGATCTTCTTCTATAGTGAGAAAGTCTTGGTCCGCCCCTTTATACAAAGGAATTTTCCCATCCAACTGACATAACTTCAGGATACGCTCCGCCTCCTTATGCTGCTCATCAATATTCCCGCCAGACCGGGTAGCGTTCACGGTAATGCCTTTTACATCAAAAGTTTTCCCATTGAATAAGAGGTAGGCCATGGCGTGTTGATCATCCAATTCATTGTTCGCATCTGTGTCGAAAATGACGGGAATCAGGCTAGTAGGCTCCTCCTGGGGCGCTTCAGTTTCTGTTGTGGAGGTCGAATTGTTACAGGAAAAGCCCAATAGCAGCAATAGAAAAAAAGCACAAGAAGGTACTGGTATCTTAGTCATAGCATTTGAAATTTAAAGATTATCCCTTTAGGACTAACACCCATGGTGATAAATCAGGAGCAGTAAAAACGCCAGCGTCTGCTGAGGAATCTATGAGCGTGAATTCACCTGATTTAGGATTATACCATCTGGCCTCTAGGCCATCAGGCAAGGATTTCAGCTGGATGGATCCACCATTTGGTAGATAAGATAAGTAGAATTTATCTTCTTTTGCCAATAAGGTCCCCTCCCCTTCTACCAGCTCGGGTCGTTTTTCCATATCAGAAAAATCAGCCCCTGCAAATGGCCGTGATACCAGACCAACATAGGTAGAACCTTCCATCCGCAATGCCTGATCCCAGGATTTCGCTTGGCTAGCCCAAGCCGTCCAGCCTTCTTCATCCGGACTCACTTTCCATTGCCAAAGCGCGGCTGCTCCGTAAACCACCCCCATCGTTCCTCCGGCCATCAACTGCCCCCAGGCATCTTCACCTTGCCACCATCCCAGGCCATTTTTACCGTCATTCATACCTTCGTAGGTAGGCTCTCCATTAGCTGCTGCTTTGGTCGGAAGATTGTCGTACATACGTTCTACCTTATGGAAAAGATGCTCCGTCCCATGCCCCGTTTGTGCCCATTGAAAATCAAGCCAGGGCTCCTCCTGAAAGGTTTTATTGAAATGCATAGCGTGCTTTAAGGGATTATCCTTGGCCCAATCGGCCACGTAATCATCAGAAGGGTTGTAGTGCAAACCGGTGGGCTGCTCGTAGGCGTCCCAAATCTCCAACATTTCTCCCGCTTCCTTTACTCCAGGATCTCTCCCTCCATTATCCCCAGCTAACAACCAAAAGGCCGGTTGACTTCCATAGCGGGCCAGTAGATACTTAGCGTAGCGTTCGTATTCTTCAGGTACAGCCACATTGCCCATCACATCCAATCCCTTCCAGCCAAAGCCATGAAACACGGGCTGGTAGACGGGCACAATTTCATGGTCTATGAGGATATTCATGAGGGTATCTAGGTATTGGAAATAACTGGGTTGTAATTCATTAATATGTCCTTCGGGCAAGTCATTGAAGGCGCGCATAAAGCCGAGAGGAGTGTCACGCGCTGCCGGACCCTCTGCTCGCATATCAGGCTGTACTGTCATTAGTAAAGCAGCATTAAAACCCTTTTGTTGCCGGTCGGCCGCGTAGGTCTTAACCTGATCAATCGTTGCCCGAAAAGGGATGGCCCAAGGGGTATCTCCAACCACCAAGAACGAACTTCCATCCTGATGGACTACGTTCCGCTTACCTTCAGACATTCTCAATAAGCCGTGTTGTAGCAGCTGATTTTCTCCTCGGTAGGCTTCGGCTTGGATCGTGCCTGATTCTTCGTGCAACCCTTCTATTACTGGCCTGCTGATCGTTTTCCATGTCCATTGGCTTGTCGAATCAGGTGAGGCAAAACGTATCTTCCAAACTGCACCACCATCCCAAAAGGCCGGTCGTTTGATGGTCACGCCATCGGCATTACTAAATTCTGCATAGACTTCCACTGATGTGTAGGCATTTTCCGGAACTAATTCAGCTTCTAGTTGGATCTCAAACATCGCCCATTGTTGACAAGTTGAGATGGTTGTTTTAGGAGTGGTCTGACATCCAAAAAGTACGGTTAGTATGCTAAGGTAGAACCAATTAAGCTTGCCTGGCATTGGATAAATTCGTTTTGTTTTATAGATTGATGCTCTTAAATATAATCAAAACAAAATAATGAAAAACCTATTAACCCTTATCCTGTGCTTGCTGGTAGGCGTGAGCTTTTCCCAGACAAAATCCAGTCAACGTAGTCCTGCTCTAACCGCGGGCAGTGCGGCAAGTGCGGGTATGTCCGACGAGCGACTACAGCGAATAGATGAGATGTGCGAAGAACATGTTAAAGAAGGAAAGTTGCCAGGAATGGTCGCTCTCGTAGCCAAAAATGGACGTATTGTATACCACAAGGCCTTTGGAATGGCCGATAGTCCTGCGGGGAAACCCATGACTAAGGATGCTATCTTCCGTATTGCCTCTCAAAGCAAGGCCATTACTTCTACCGCAGTCATGATGCTCTGGGAGGAAGGTAAATTTCGTTTAGACGATCCCATCAGCAAGTATATTCCCGAATTCAAGAACCCCAAAGTACTTCGCTCCTTTAGATATCGAGATACCACCTATAATGCAGCTCCTGCCAAACGTGAAATTACGATCCGACATTTGTTAACTCATACCTCAGGTATTGGCTATGGGGTAATTGATGGGGATGAGCGCTTTCGCATGATCTATGAGAAGGCGGGTATCACTGATCTTTTTACTACCGAGGACATTACGATTGAAGAAAGTGTCAAAAAACTGGCCAAATTACCCCTGCATCATGATCCCGGAGAGGGTTACGTGTACAGTGAAGGTCTTGACGTATTGGGATACTTCATCGAACTGATCTCTGGCATGTCTTTCTCCGATTTTCTGCAAGAACGACTATTTAAACCGCTAGACATGAATGATACGCATTTCTATTTGCCTAGTGAGCTTGCGGATCGACTGGTAAAGGTGCAAAGGAAGCAGGGTGACCAGTGGGAACATTATCCGGTCACTTTCTACGATACTAACTATCCAATTACTGGAGCCAAGCGCTTCTATTCTGGAGGGGCTGGCTTATCCAGCACCGCCAAGGACTATGCGACCTTTTTACAGATGTACCTCAATGGTGGAGAGTTGAATGGTATCCGATTCTTGAGTCGAACCACCATCGAAACGATGATGCAGAATCAGATCAAAGATTTTTGGGAAGGATCTGGGAGGCATTACGGACTAGCTTTCGGCGTATTGGATGAGGTTGGAGTGGCCCAGGGGGGTAGAGGCAGCTTGGGCACTTTTGACTGGGGTGGCTATTTCAATACCCAGTACTTTGCTGATCCCAAAGAAAAAATCATTGGTATCATAATGAAGCAAACTCGGGGTCCAGTAGATGATCAAACGGGTTGGATGTTTAGAATGTTAGTGGGGCAGGCTGTTGATAATTAGCAGCTAGGCTTTGGGCAATCCCTTTGACCAATGGCTTGCCCAAAGTCAGTCCTACAGTTAACACCTTGATCATTTTAAACGCCGCACCACCGAATTATAGGCCAATCTAGTGCGTACGGCACCTACTTTTTCGAAGGCTTATCCTGGAGGCTAAATTCCAATATGCCTCCTTTCACCAGCTCATTGTGGTCAAAGAAATAGTCTTTCACTTTTTTACCGTTGAATCGGATCTTGTTGATGTATCGATTTTTGCCTTGCTCATATCCTGTCGACTTTATAGTCAACTTTTTACCGGGATAATAGGCATCGTTCAGGTGGATGGTTATTTCTTCGAAAGACGGGGTAAACAAAGCATAATCCATATCACCAGGGCAAACCGGATAGAACCCCATCATACTAAAAATCAACCACGTAGATAAAGTACCTGTATCATCATTGCCGGGAATTCCATGAGGCGCATTAGGATAGTACTTGTCAATTAGTTCCAGGGTTTTCTCCTGGGTCCGCCAGGCTTCTCCCTTCACGTAGTTAAACAAAAATGGATAGGTAATGTCTGGCTCATTAGCCATATTATAGTTGTCGGTTTCAAAACAAGTCTGCAAGGCTGAGGCGAAGGCCTTTTCCCCTCCCAACAACTGAATCAAGCCCCTGATATCATGTGGTACATAAAAGCGATATTGCCAGGCATTCCCCTCCACATAGCCCGTGACGGGTTCAAAGTTCTTGCCATACTCTGGATCGAAAGGCGCAAACCATTGGCCATTAGCCCGCTTGGGACGAAGCATTCCCGTTTCTGCATCGAAATAGTTCTTATAGCCCAGAGAACGATCCAGGAAATAAGTATGGTCTTCTGTCTTTCCTAATGCCTTCGCCAGGGTAGCAATATTCCAATCTGCAATGTAATACTCTAGCGCAGTGGACACCGTTCCGTCGTAAGGACCTTCTTTATCCATAGGGATATATCCCAATTCCATATACGCATCAATATCTGGTCGAAGTGGGTTGCCCTTTTCTTCGGTCATAGCCGCTTTTTTCATTCCCTCAAAAGCTGTTTCTACATCAAAATCGCGAATGCCTCGCAGGTAGGTATCCGTGATCACTGGCGTGCCGGGGTCACCTACCATTACGCCGGTTTCCATTCCCATCAACTCCCATTTCGGCAGCCAACCGCTCTCTTGGTAGATATCAATCATACTGCGCACCATCTCCGACTGGATCTCTGGATAAATGAGACTTAACAGCGGATGCAGATTGCGATTGGTGTCCCAAAGGGAGAAGACCGTATACCGATTCCGACCTGCTACCTGCCCCGTCCCGAACTGTCCCATCAAAGGATACTCGCCGTTTACATCCTGAAAAACACTAGGATGTGTCAACACATGATACAGGGCCGTATAGAATTTGACCTTATTCTCATTGTTTCCCTTCAGTTCAATACGCCCGAGTAATTCGTCCCACTTCTGCTTGGAAGCCGCTGCCGTACCTGCAAAGTCAAAGTCTGCCTGCTCCTTTTCTAAATTCTCTCGGGCATTCTCCATGCTGACGTAGGAGACGCCTACTTTCACCTCAATCGTTTCATTTTCTTCGGTATCAAAAGAGAAATAGGCACCCAGGTTCTCCCCGGCCATCTCGTGCTGAAAGCGGGGATAAGGTTTGTAGGTATTATTGTATTTCACCCAATCTCCTTCCACTCCTTTGTAGGTGGGCATTTTTTTCCAAGCCCCAAAATCCTTTGGTGCTTTGCTCAATTTGGCTACAAAGTAGACTGGCCGCACGTCCTCTGGGTTATAGCAAAAGGTGCCGATCATTTTAAAACCTTCCACTTCCCGATCCGATACCATACGCAGCATGGCCCCGGTTTCATTGGTCAAACCTAAGCCTAGGTTTAGCAGAATGTTGGCCTCCCCTCCGGCGAAGGTATATCGGCTCAAACCCGTGCGGGGCGTGCTGGTGACTTCTACCTTGATGTTATGCTTTTCCAAAATACTACTGTAGTATCCAGGAGTAGCCATTTCATTTTTGTAGGTGCTCCCATATTGCTCTGGATCCAATTCTAAAGCCCCGGCCGTAGGCATTAGTAAGATACTGCCCAGGTCCGGACAGCCCACACCACTTAAGTTGACATGACTAAAGCCCGTCAAGAAAGAATTTTCATGAACATAGGGCCGTGAATGCCATTCCGAATCTTTTTCAAATTTGTTTTCCGCTCCCTTTTTAAAGGCAACATTGAAGGGTACGACGGAAGCCAAGCCATGTGGATACTGAGCACCTGGATGGGTAGCCCCAAAATTGGAAGTCCCAATAAAGGGATTAACAAAATCGGATGGAGACTGTGCTTGGAGCGTGACTAGGCTCAACAAGCATAAGAGGCAAATTCGGAAAGCTTTCATCTATGGACTGTATTAGGCCATAAATTTAGGAAAATATGTGTGCCCGCCCACAGGCACACGTATCGGACTATAATTTAATCTTCAATTTGGTGATGGTCTGCCCATGTTGGAAAGCTGCTTTCTCGAATTTCGGCGGGCCGAAGGTAGCCGCTGCATTCCGGGAGAAGCCGTAGGGTTCCTTGGGTATTTTCATCCAATTGCTGTCCAATTTTCCGTTCCCGTTTTGATCGTGGAATAGACTGATGGCGTAGGTACCGAAAGGAATATCCTGCAGGCTTACAGTCATCGTACCTGTTTCAGATACAGCCACGTTTTGGAAGTGAATGGCCTTTTTCAAATAGCTTTCTTCATCAGCATACACACCAATACGCATCATGCCTATTGGCTTTTTCACCTGCTCAATTTCCAAGAGAATCTGTCCTTGACTTCCAGTTGGAGATAATAGTAGACTTACGTACATCCATACAAAAAGCATCATAATAGATTGTTTTGATTTACGAACAATCTAGGGTGTTGAGGACTTAGAAAAATCTATTTGGATCGGGAGGGACTAGTACTTGTCTGCTGATTCTAAGTCTCAGATACTTTTGGGAGGTATTAAAGTATACGATTCGTCCAATGCTTAATTCTACTCCTCCTCATCCAAGTCTCGCAATGCCATCTCAACTTGTCTTATCAGTTCTTCTTTGTTTGGCAGATAGTGAACATATCTAGATGCAAAGATTTGATTATTTAAACCGCCTAGAGCATATTCAGCAACAATCTCGTCCTTGTCTGCACAAAGGATAATACCTATTGGATCAGTATCTATTTCCTCATTGACCTCAGTCTTGTAAAAATTTAGGTAGGTATTCATTTGGCCAATATCTGCTGGCCTTAGCTTATTCATCTTTAAATCGATCAGAATATAAGACTTCAAAATCTTGTTATAGAAAACCATATCGACATAATGGTGATGGTTTCCTATCGTTATCCTTTGTTGTGATCCTACAAACATAAAACCTCTTCCTAATTCAAGTAAAAAATCTTCTATGTAGCGGATCAGTTTCTTTTCCAAATCCTTTTCTAACAATGGCTTATTCTCTGGAATCCCCAAAAACTCTAAGACATAAGGCTCTTTTATAACATCCGCTGCCTTTTCAATTACTTGCCCCTCTCTCGATAAACGCAAAACCTCTTGCTTATTTTTTTGCCCTTTCGATAAAATCAATCTCTCATATAATGAGCTATTGACCTGTCTTTTCAGTTCCCGAATGGACCATCTTGAGTTTATTGTCTCGTTTTCATAGAATGATCGTTTATCGGTTTCAGCAATTGATAGCAATTCACAATAATGACTCCAACTCAAATGTCCAGACACTGTCTGGACATCGGGATAATTTAGAAAAAAGTTTCTCATATTGAAGAGGTTGGAACGAGAGAATCCTTTTCCTAGCTGTCTTGTCAATTCCTTAGAAAGATCTAAAATTAAACCTCTTGGTGTCAGATCCCCACTAACTTCTCTATCCACAATCAACTTTCCAATGGTCCAATAAGTTCTCAAAAGTTCTTCGTTCACTTTAGTTTCTATCCTTGACTTAGCTCCATCAACGACTGACTTAATTTCATTAATAAGATCATTAAGGAAATTGGATCCATCATCTATTTTCTCTATATCCACCTAATCATTATTTGGTTCTTGGAAATTTCGTTAATAACAGACAATTTACCTAACAAAATCATTCTTTTGTCAGTTAGATCCATTGGTCACCTTAAAAGCCGTAGGCGTCATCCCAACCTCCTTTTTGAAGAATTTAAAGAAGGTTGATCTCGATTTAAACCCACATTCATAGGCAATCCCCTCTATGCTAAGGTGGCTGGCTTTGGGGTCGAGTAACAATTGCTTGGCCTGTGCAATCCGAAATCGATTTACGAGATTGTAGAAGGTAGTACTCATCTGCCGATTCAATGTCTCAGATACTTTTTGGGAGGATTCTCCAATATGATCCGCTAATTTCATCAGTGTGAGATGCTCGTCGAGGTATAATTCTTCTTCCTTTACCGCTTGTATAATAGCTTGCTGAATACGTCGCATTTCGGCATCAGATAAGGAGGATTTAGCATACTTGTTAGCGGGGACAATGGGCGGGGCAGCCTTTTGTTGTAAAAACCACTCGACCTGCTTCAGATAACGATAACCATAATACACCGTGAAGAGGGTCAAAGTGAAACTTACCCAACGGAATACATATTGTCGATCGAAAAGTTTAAAGGTGCTGCCTAAGGTAATCAACATGAAAATGATCAGAAACAGCAGCCCAATGAAGGTGGCCAGGCGCTTAAGCCAAAATAAATCTACGCCCTCCAAATTGGCATAATAGCCCGGTAAAGCCTTTTCGTAATCTCGCAAGGCCAGGACGCTCAATACCACATAAAAGGCACCCGAAACAGCAATGGGGATGCCATTAAAGCCTGCCAGCAGGGCCCGAACTTGATCTGGGAAAACCAAGAAACCATCGCTAAGTTTGAGTCCTACCGGTTCGGTGAAGTAAAACACAATGAAATAAAGGGCATAGAGGCTGTAGGGCAGAACGTGTAGAAAAACGGTTACTACGGAGGGGCGTTTAAACCCCATTAATTCTCTCAGATTGAGATAAAACACTGGCATATGTAACATGGCCAAGGGAAACCCCAATAAAGCAAATAGGCTCTCCTGAGCTACCCATTCATTCAATACTAGTACATAATAGATCTGATGCAGAGAGACTAAGCCTAACCAAACTAGTATCCAACTTCCCCGAAAGGGATAACCACTTCGTCCAATGAAGATCATTAGTAAGACGCCGATCAAGATACCGGCAATCGTAAAGCCATTAAACAGCGATGAGATCAAATCTTGCACTATGAGTCAATTTGCTTACTAGGTCCAAATCTACAACCCAAAGGCCGGTCTTGATCAATTTATGCCGTATTTCTAGTCTGTCTGGATCGGTAGAGACACCCTAAAAGGATGGATGGGCTTCTTTTGTAGTATGAAAAAATCACTACTACTTCTATTCCTGGCCGTTGGTGCGATGAGCATGTTATTCATGGCCATGCAGTACTATCAATCTGTTGATGCAGGTGTCTTAGAAACAAAACCTGCCAGTAGCTCTGCTATTTACCTATTCTTTTTCTATATCCACATTTCGGGAGGGCTGGTTGGGATGTTAATTGGCCCTTTCCAATTTATCTCTAGTTGGAGAAGAAAATACCCGAAGCTGCACCGGGGGTTGGGAACAGCTTACTATGCTGGCATTTTCAGCAGTGGCTTTGCGGGCCTATGTATTGCCCCTTTTGCGATGGGTGGCGCCGTGTCCCAGACGGGGTTCTTTACCCTTGGACTAGTTTGGCTCTTTGTTACTGGCATGGGATTGAGGACGATCCTACAAGGTAGATATCGGGAACATGGCCAATGGATGATCCGCAGCTATGCCCTGACCTTCGCCACGATTCCTCAGCGGACCTTGCTTTTGTTTGCGCTATTCACCCCAATTCCCTTCCTGGATCTTTATCGCTTATCAGCCTGGTTACCTTGGATATTGCAGCTGATCCTAGCTCAATGGATCATTAACATTCAGCGTCACAAGCAGCCGAACTTGGACCTTGCCATGTCTTAGGAAAGCTTTGGATGTGGGTTGGTCAAAATTTTGGCAATCTGGAAGTTTTGTATTCTCCAAAAATGGAGGGTTCATATATCGTACAAAAGTGCACGAAAATCCCACCTGGATATCTGGCCATGCATATATTGTCACGCTGTGACAGGTGCCTGGACTGACGGCTTTGAGTTAAGTAATCTTTGGCCAAACAACTCGCTAGGGGATAAATATACCTAGCCATGAATCCCGGTAAACCTGTGCACTTGGGTAAAGTATAAGTGTCCCGCCCCTCGAAATAATATCCAAAAAATGGTAAAGTTTAAGAAGCTAGCACCACATGATCTCGACCAACTCACTTCGGATGCCTAGCGCCGCCTGTCAGCCCCATCCGTCTAGCTGAACTTAGAGTCACTGTGGTTAATTCAAGTGCAAAATATTTACTTCAGTAAGTTTGTAAACTCGTCGATGGGGATTGGGCCAGCTCGTAAGATGGTATCCATGAAATCGATCAGAACGAAGTCCTCTCCAAGCCGTTCTTTTTCACTAGCCAGTAAATCAGTAAATTGTTTACCTCCTAAAAAATAGGAAGTCATCTGCATAGGAGAACGCATCAACCTACCCCAAAGACTCTTGGCAAACTGTGGCGCTAATAGTGAAGTTTCGGTGGAGAACTGCATGACTTGTTCTTGGCTCCAATTTTGGCAATGGACTTGTACCGAGGTATACGCCCGATTTGCATTCTCTAAGCGTTTTCTAAGATGAGCGAGTAAGGTGAGTTTGTTTTCTTTTTCCCAACCCGCATCAAGTAAAACCCGCTCTGTAAACGTAGCCCAGCCTTCGAAGTAAAGTCGATACGGGAAATATAAACGAACAGGATGTGGGCTTTCCCGACTAATCTTAATTTGCATATAGTGACCCGGAAATAACTCGTGGATCACGATCATCCGATTAAAAGGTTTATTAAAAGATGACCAAAACTCTTTCTGTTCTTGAGCGGGTAAGGTATCTGGGATGGAGGGTAGATACAAGGTGGTTAAGGGGTTGGGCGCAAAAGGAGGGGCGCTTTCTACCCAGCCTATCCTAGCAGCTGGACCAGCACTTTCCGGGGCAGATTTTATTTCGAGGGTTTGAAATTTTGGGAGCGTGGCAATTTGATGCTCTTCAATGAAAGCCATGGCCTTAACCGATAGGTCTTGCCAAAATGCCAAATAGTCTTGCCCACTAGTCGGGGCGTCTTCTTCCATGTCAGCAAAAGCGGCCTTAATAGCAGCTAGTCGATCTTTAGGAATCGCTTGATCCGGGTATCGTTCCAGTAAGTAGCTCTTCGATACTTCATAGATCAAGTCTCGGACCTCCTCAATCTCTTCTAAAGCCATTTGGCCGAGCGCTTCAGGCGAAAGCTCATTGTCCAAGTAATTGCGCAGCCTCCTTCCATATTCTTGTTTGCCAAGAATGGGGCTGGTAATCGTCGCTAGCGGAGCAATCTTAGTTTTCAAATGTTTACGGAGCTCTTCAATTTTACTAGCCGTACTTTGGTAGATCTTGGTATAGTTGGAACAGTACGCAGACATCTTCCAATCTCGGGTGAGTTGGGGTAAGGTCTCCGAATAGAAAGTCATGGTCTTCGCGAGCTGTTTCAATCCACGCTGGAACTCCGATTGTGGACCCGTTTCCAGGGATTGCATGGCTGAGATACATAGGGCTTTTACGGCAGTCATCCGTTGACAGACCAATTGCGCCCGGTCAGCATCATCCAAGAAATCAGCTTTCAAAATATCATCCATGGCCTTGCTGATCAGGCTGATATAGAGCGAAGGGGAATTGATATGCGGTTTTTGTTGCTCCCATTTATGAATTTCTGAACGAATTTGTGCTCGCAATAATCTGGCATCAATTTGCCGCCCCTGCAATGCTGGAGCGCTCAAATCCGAAACCACCTTTAATATTTCTTTATTGAAGTCTAACCAAGTTGCAATTTTTTCAGGGCTTAGGTCTTCATAATCAAAGATGGCGGCGTGAATGCCTTGATCCAAAGCTTTGGAGGGATAAAATGCTGTCCATGCAGCAATATATCGCTGGCCAAAGTCTACAGTTGCTGTATAAATGGTAGTGGTCATTGATACCGATAAAAAACAAAATAGTAAGACTCTCATTGGCTATGTTTTATGGCTGGTATTCCCTTTCCAAAAGAACTGTAAATAAATTCCTGGAATCAAAGTGAGTGTAGCGGCAGCATAATAAGCCCGAGCAAAAAAGGCAGGGTTGTTGTCATAGACCCAAGCTGAGAACAAAGCCCCAAAGCCAATACCTATTTCCAGCGCAATAAATACTGTAGCCATATACCTTCCTCGTCTGTCCTCCGGACTAATGTCAATCACCCAGGCAAATACGGCGGGAGCGGCAATACCGGTCGAAAAACCTAAAGCACCAGCCGCTATCATCAACTCGGTGACATTGCTTACCTGTCCCATAAAGATAAGCGATAGCACTAAGAAAACAATTGATATTTTGATAACCGAAACGCGCCCATACCGATCTGATACCCGCCCTGCAGTGGCTCTGGATAGAATAGTAAATACGGTAAAGCTGGTAAATAACATGCCTTTGTTGGTAAGGCCCACAAAATCTGCCTGATCAGGAGAAATAGTTAATAGAATACCGAAAGTCAGGTAAATAAATGCAGTCACTAAGGCCACAGGAAGTGCTTTTCGCTCTATGATTTCATTGGAGGATAGCTTTAATAACTTTGGACGAAACCTTTGCGTGTTCAGTAAGGTTTCTTTCAAGCCCATGAGCATTCCGATAGAAATGAGCGCAATGATAGAGGAAACGTAAAACATGACATTTACCGAAAACTCCAATACCAAATAGCTCCCTAGAGGCGGGAATAGAGAGGCCCCTAAGTTCATGCTTACCCCCATAATACCCATGGCTTCTCCCCGGCGATCAATAGGCACAATATCTGCGGCAAAGGCAGTAGCTGCTGTGGGTTTGAATCCAGTAGAAAAGCCATGTAAAAAACGCAATAAAACGAATCCGGCGACAGTGGTCAGTATTGGATAAAGCAGGCTACAAACTACACAAACGAGGGTTCCAAAGATCATCAGGGGAATTCGGCCTACTGTATCAGCCAACTTGCCACTGAATGGGCGAGAAAGTCCGGCAGAGAGCGTGAAAACAGAAATGATTAAACCTTTGTAATCTGCTCCTCCTAACTCGGTTAGGAAATTGGGCAACTCAGGAATGATCATATTGAAGCTTCCCGAAAATAACACATTACTGAGGCATAGCAATAGGAAGGGAGTCGTATACAAGGGGCGAGGAGATGTAACCATCCGCGAAAGTAGCCAATCGACCATTCTTAAGCAACTTCGCTTTAAACACCAAATCAAATAATATCACCCCAACCCATTTTAGATGTTTAGCGTCGCCTTCCATTGCACAACTAGACAACCAGACACTATAATGGATTGACGACCGTCCGCTCGTAGATGCTTCGTGGGTATCCCATCACGTTGAGGCCTTTCTTTTCGAATTCTCGAAGGGCATCCTTGGCGATCCAAGTAGCTGTTTTGTTCTCCAGCTTCAATATTTCCTGAGCTACTTCGGTAGCTCGGCGATGCAAGTCAATATTGCGTTTTCCAATGCCCCGCAGGGCCCAATTGACGGCCTTCTTTACATAAATTCTTTCATCCTTGGCTTCTCGCATGATGATGGGAAAAAAGCTTTCAAAAACGGCATTATCGGCCTTCTTATCCGCCATGCAATAGGCCGCCATGATCACAAAGCCCGACCGCTTTTCAAATTCAGCTTCTCTTTCAGTCCATTCGATGGCCTTTTGGACGGCAAACCTGCTCTTTGCATAAATTCCCATACAAAAGGAATCACAGATCTCCCAATTTTCGAAGGTGGCCGTCCATTTCTCCATCAATTCCTCCGTCAAGTGCTTAGGACGGAAGAGCTTGCTACACAGCAATCGCCCTTCGTATAAGCCGCTATCAAATAGCCGTAGCGCCAATTCGTGGTCGGCGCCTATCTCTTTGGCTAATTCCTTGAGATCCTTGTGGTACACGCCAATGGAATTGTGCGCTACTACGCCAAACTTCTTCTTTTTGAACGCTACCTTCTCTGGATCGCCCAATTGCTGCAGGCGATCCATTACTTCATCAAAAGTCATGTGTCGGGATTTTTATGCTTTGCTTATTCATAGATTTCTACCACCAACTCAATCTCTACGGCTTGCCCTCTGGGTAAAGAAGCCATGCCAACAGCAGCTCTTGCGTGTCTGCCCTGATCTCCAAAAACCTCTACCATCAAATCCGAAAAACCATTGATCACCTTGGGCTGATCTACGAAATTAGGATCAGAATTGACCATACCCAGTACTTTGACAATTCTTTTCACACGGTTTAGGTTTCCTAACATACTCATCCATCTTAAATACTTCTTACTCCATCAACTCATGAATCCAAGGTACCTTCAATTGTGTGCCTGGTACGATAATCCCTCCTCGGTTTCCCACTTCAATAGAGCCATAGCGGGTAGCAAAAACTGGAGGTAGGGATCTATCGCCAGGGATGGACAACCAAAGTCGGAGTAGATGCCGCCGCTTTTCTAGCGTTTCCCAATCTACGAAGCCGGTGCGATCATGTAACATGGCGTGATTGTAGACAAATTGAATGTCTCCTTTTTCTAACATCATAGTCAAATGAAAGGCGGGATCGTTGCAGATCTCATCAAAGAGATCAAGGGCTTCGAAATGTTGGGGAGTGAGCCGGGGTGCATCGGGAAAGCGTTGGGCTGATTCGATGTACTGTCGCTGGTAAAAAGGAGTAATCCGCTGCTCAAAATGACTAAAGACGGGGATCAGCAGATAAGGCAGCATCCCGGCGGGAACTTCTCCTCTCCTATCGGTAGCTATCGGTTGTAGAAGTAAAGAAAGGAGATCCGGTCGGCGTTTGTGCATTTCATTGAAAACAGTGTTGGCACTAACCAGCAGTGATTTTCCGCCTTCCTTGGCGGGTTGCAGGCACAGCAAACCCACTACATCAGCAGAGTCAGTGTGAAAAGTCTGGCGTTCACTGGTTTGATAGATACGAACTTTAGGATCAGTGCTGTCCAGGCCCAAGTTCCTGACATGGCCTAGGACATGCCCTTGTGCGTTTTGGGATCTGGCACTCCCTAGGTGTGTACCAATCCCAAAAAAGATCGTAATAATCTCTCTTTCACTATATTGATCAATGGGCAAGCCCTTGAGTAAGGCAAAACCTTTACCCTGGAGCAGTTCTTGACGCAACAGGGCTAGCTTAGGTCCAAGTTTAGGTAAAGGAAAATCTTGCCGTTGTATTTGCCCGATTTCCACCTCCTGCTTCACCAGTGGGGCAGCAGCTTTTTTCAATTCAGCAATTTCTTCCTCGGACCAGGACCATTGCCATGATTCAGCTTGGGTGGCCATTTCTGGTCCCAGCCAGCTCGAAGGCTCTATTTGTAGGGGAGGTAATGGGAAAGACTCCATTGGGCTGCTTTTGTTTCAAACTTGAAGGTAAACAATGGAAGCAGAGCAGCCCAATGGAGCGGATGAAAAATCATTAATAGCCGCTGACTTACTTTTCCAGTTTTGTCAACTCACTATACCCTGTCAATTTTCCCTTCTTGTTGTAAGATTCGGATCGCACCATACCCACGCCCTCAGCATACCATTCCTTGGAACTGGCCTGAATCTTCATCACCATCTTCGTAGTTACCGTTTGAGAAAGTACGACGCAAGGGAAGGTTCCTGCTGGCGTTGTCCGGTCTTCTCTGGCCTCTAATTTCCGATCGATTACCTCTACTTTCATATTAAACATGGCCACGCCGCCACTCTTAATCTTGACTGCCAAGGAGCCGTCGGGTAAAGAGGTGCCCGTCTTAGCGTTCATATCAGGTACGGTGAAGGAAGAGGCATCAACCTCTAAATCCATGTTCTGGTAGGCTTGCATGGCGCCTCCGTTCATTTTGAAAGCCATATCAAATTCGAAAGTTCCTCCCTTACAGTAAGCTTCAAATTCGTTCTTAAAGGATTCTTTGTCTTTTTTGTCATAGTAAACCGTAGCTATCTTAAAAGTTACATCCTCGCCTTCTACGACTTTATCTACTAATTCAAAGACCGTTCGTCCCTGGACTTTACCTTTGGCCGAATAGTCCGTGACTTCCCATTTTGTTCCGGTATCAACGGGTACGAAGGGGCGGCAATCTACTTGCGCCCAGCATAGGCTTGCGCAGCAAAGCAAAAATAATAGGGATGCTAAATGTCTCATTTGTTGGTGGTTTGAAAAGGTTGAAGTTTATGAAGGGTGCAAAGCATGTCTGCATCATGAGGCCTTTACATTCAATTTTGCACACACAACTCACACCACGGCTTAAGATAGGAATTACCACACAACTAGCCAAGATAATACACTAGCAGAGATATGCTGGTGGCCCGAGCTATTTCTATCCTTTCCATTCCTCATCCACCGGCTCATCTTGGATGGTCAGGAAGGATTCAATTTCCTGTTCTATATAAAGCGCTTGATCAGAGTTTTTCAAGCCTTTCACAAGTTTGACTCTTTTGCCCCCTTGTAGTATAGCTTGCACGCCGAAGGCATAGTTTGGCCTACCGTTTGTTTTGCCTGCTACATATTTTTCCACAAAAATCTGATCGATCTCACGGGCTTCGATATAACGATTACGGTAAAAAGGCGATTTTAAGGGCCGGTGTTCGATGCTCAATTCTCTCTGGTTTACCACAATGTAGGTAGTATTGAAGAACACGGATAAGACATAGTATAACAGACCTATTCCAATCAGCAAATGGACACTGATGGCGGCCAACATACCAAAGGAGCCGGTCAGCAGGGCTGTCACCACGAAGATGGAGACAATCCCATTCCAGAAGAGGGTAAAGAATAGGAAGAAGCCCAAAGCTTGCGACGATTTCCGCCAATTGAGCTCGATGTCTAATTCATAATTGGTGGCATAAGCCTCTATTCCTGGCGGAAGAAGAATTTCCTCTTTTTTGTGCTTTGGTCGCTTGAGGATCGGCGAAAAATCGAATACGGTGTTACAGGCGTCGCACTTGGCCAAGGTATTCGCCATATTGATATCTGCGGCCCTTATTTCTGCCTGGCAGTTGGGACAACTTAGCTTTAGCTGGTTCATGCACTCAAATTAGCAAAAAGTCGATTTGTAAACAAGCCTGTTTGCGTAGCTGTCCTATTTATTGAGTAAATGGATGTCTTTGTGGAGATTAAATCGTCTGGCAGAAACTATTTGGCCACTTCTAACAGTTATTAACTGGATAAAGAAAAACACTATATTTAGGCGCTGAAAATCCACCATTAACTACGAAGATTATCTTCTGACACCAACAAATATGGAGCCCGTAACCATGGTTTTTCTATATGCTTCTGAAGCTTCTCGTTTAGAGTTCGAAGCATTGGAACAATTTCTAACACCACTGCAAAACCAGGGGCTCATCCTGATTGAGGGGCTTGATATAACTAGAGATGAAATCAACCGCCAAGAAATGGCCGATGTGGGTATTTTGGCCTGCTTGATCAATCCAGCTTTCCTGTTCTTCTTTTTCGAAGAGGACAGTCGCAATGGCAACTTAGATTTCTTGTTGCGAGAAAAGAGAACGGTAGTTCCGATTATCCAAAGTCCAAATTTGTACAAGACGACGGCATTTGCAGATCTTGCGCCACTCCCTTCTAATGGAAAGCCAATTTCTATCTGGCCCAGCAAGGATGAAGCCTATCTAGATATAGCGATTAATTTGAAAAACCTGGCAACGGCTATCCAATTCGAACAAAAACAAGATCAGAATCGAGAATTGGACGAAAGCCTACGGCTAATTATGCCGACGGAAGATGAATTCTATGCGGAGTTGGATGAGTTTGAGGATCGATTTGCGAATAGCTATGATCGTTTCCTCAATGCAACCTTCTATTGGAACTTCTTCGTTAATGCCTATGGCTATCCCACTGCCGTCATGAGTAAAGTTGAATTGGAGGCGAGGCTATTGCGGCGGGAAGGGCTACACATGCGAGAAATCTCTGCCGCGCAAAGCCAAGAAGATATTATTGCCTACATCAAGGAGCTTTACAGCTTGGAACTTCCTACGGGGCAAATGATCTGCTTGGTCATCTATGATCATGAGACCACCGCCCAACTTTCTTACGAAAGATACCAGGAACTTTACCAACAGAAGTACCAGAAATTCTTGCAAGTTATACATGACACAAAAAAATATCAGTTCGATGGGAAACTAAGAATTGCTTTCAAAATGTTTAATAAGAAAGAAATCTGCAGTTTTTAACTATTTTTTCGCATCAAATAGGCTAAATTTATGGATTGGAATTATTGTCATACTATTAATTTCCAGTCACATTATCTGGTTAGGTACGCCTGGCCGGAGATCAGACAGGACCAACAAATACCAGTTATGCCGAAGACGACCAAGATTAGTCAGGTGGGGAAGGTGAGTCCAAAATCCTTGAATAAGGAAGAAAATTTGGATATCCTTTTCTCCAACACACCGGTAATCCGAAAACATCGCGTATTACCCAATCGCACCAACGAAAAGAAACTAATCAAATGGTTAGTGAAAAAAGACAAGACTTAGTACGCGCCCATACTCTACTGCTTCTCATCCCTTCCTACTGATTTTCGCTCGTAATAATTTAGCTTAACCTATTCTTCGTACAATTTCAATTTCTGCTTCGCCACGATGGCGGTCAGGCTGGTATACAATGCTATGCGATAGCGGAAATATTTTCGTCTAGCAGAGATACTCGTTGTAAACAGACCTCCTTTCGGATCGAAAACAAAGGGGCCATACTTACGCTCAAAGCGGGTATCGATCGGGTCGAAAAAGGCAGAAGGCGTGCCATTGGCCGGCAGTCGATATAGGATAGTGTGTTCTGTTTTGAAGGCATTTCGAATTAATCGCAGATAGGCCAAACTCACGGCTTGCAAGTAAAAACTAGCCGATCGGTAGTGTGTTTCTGGGGGATTGAAGGCTTGCCCTTTTTCCAGTTGTGATAGGATTAGTCCCGTAATGGTATTCAACTCATCAAACCAATCTTGGGCCATTTGCTGCTTTATCAGGGTATCACTAGCAGGGCTTAAGGGTTGCCCCCTTTGCTCCCTGATTTGGCGATAGGCGGCCATCAGGTCAGCCTCTTCCCTCCAATCTTTTTCTAAGGCGCCCAAGTACAATTTTGGAATGATCTCCGTAGTTATCAGCATCTTAGCCTGATCAAACCAACTCTTCAAAATTTGTACTGGATTATTCTCTAAGATTTCGTCCACTCTTCGGCGAATATGAATAAACCAACGGAACCAAAGGTTTTGTAATTCTGGTAAGGGCGCTACTACCTTCGACCTGAAGTATCGAGCATCATGATCAACAAACTCGATCAACACCATCATCCGAATCAGGTAACTCACAAACAAATTCTCATCAATCTCTCCATTCTTATGGTACGCTCCGGGCTGCTGCAAAAACTGATGCCAGTACCAAAACAGGAATAGATCACTATCCTTGTTGAAAGTCACATAATAGTTGAATAAAGCCCCCAAGAAGGCATCCACTTCATGCTCCGTCGCCAAGAAGGGTAGCTCCTCCTGCTGTCCTAGCAATCGTGCGGTTTGCTGATGAAAGTCTTCATATAGTCCCGATAGACCAGCCGTTCGTAAGAGAAAATCACTAGTAATTACATGGGTGGCCATCGATAGGAATAAGGAGGGCTGAATCAGATGCCGCAGACCAACTTCCAAGATGCTTCCCGAAAAATTCAACTCAGAAGTACTACTAATAACCAGGGTAGGTCCTTCCTTGATGGGCAAATCGATGCAGGCTGCCAAAATTTTTGCTACTCCGTCAAAAAGGCTCACCATTTGCTGGACACCCACGTTAAAATCAAGATGCAAACTATGGTGATTCTGCGAATGGTAGCTCAGGTTATAACGGTTGTTATAGGCTTGTTCAAAATGATTGGTCCAAACCCAAAGCTGCTGTGTGATCTCTTCGACGGAGACATCCTGTAGATCCGAAAAGTGCTGAAGTCCAGCAAGTACGTCCTTCAGAAAAGGCTTTAGTTCAATGAAGTAATTAAAGAGAATCGGATCCTGGATCTGGTGATTGAAATTGACGAACATATTGATCACCTTCTCCCGCACCCCCTTTGCCACTCTACATCGAATCAGCTGTTCTCTCAAGGTTTTTATCTCCTGCATGCCAAATGCAAACTGGTGGAGTCGATGAGTATAAAAAAAGTGCTCATCTAAATCTCCTCCCTTGATCTTTGCTGGATCCAAGGTAACATCAGGAGAGGCGTGAATGCGGCGAATGTGTTTACTGAGCTGGTTAATCCGCTCTTGTTTCAATAAATCGCGATACACCATCCCAATATCCCCTCCCTGGGAAGGATAGATGAAATCTCCACTACCTATACTAATCTTTGCACTATCTGGATCACGCTGCAGTTTTCCCAATAAAGTCTTGAGGTGTCCTGGTTTGACATCAAATCGAATATTGAGTCTAAAGGGCTCGTCCTTGATTGGTAAGAAATCATCTGGATAGCTTACCCCTTCCTCCGTCATGAAGTCAAATAAAGAGAGATCAAATCCAAAGGTGGTATGTGTATGCACGAAAAGATGTGCCTCATTGATTAGATCATGGTCTCCTTCCTGCCATTCTTTAATCAAGCGCTGAAGCAAGCAATTGTCTTTGACGCCGTTGATGGCCGCTAAATCATCCTCACCTAGGACATGTAGATCCTTGCATTGCAATTCCCGGATGGAAAGAATCAAGGCGGTCATCAAATCGTAACTATCAGCAAACAGCAAAAGCGTATATTCATTCCAGGAGGTGGTCCGGAGCAGGATGAAGTCAAAGTTTTCGCCGCCGCCGGGGGTGGTAGCCAAAACGTACTCTACTTTCTTGGCAATCAAATACTCAATGGCATCTCGTTGTCCAATCAGCAGTCCGTTATTGATCTTTAAGGAGCAGATGCCAATAAAAGGATATTTCCCCTTTTCTGAATCGGGCTTCAGAAAGGTGTCTCTGGCTCTACTAATCAAGGAAGAGCTGATATAGGGAACATCTTCCGTATTGCCGACGGCAGAAATTCCTGTCATCGTATGAAAGCTAAAGGTCTCGGGCTCGGCGCCAGGCAATTCCTCCGCCGCTACGAGGTCCTCGGAGAGATAACTATAGGGATGAAAATTCTTATTCCCCAATTTGAAATCATCCACTAAGGCAAGAACAGCCAATTCGTAAGTGCCAAAAAGAAAGTAAGCTTGCGTCTGATAAAAGTACTTTTCAAAGGCTTCCACTGCTGAAGCATCGTCCTCGTCCTTTGTAAAGGCATACTCCAAAACTGTATGGCGATACCTATCAAAAATTCCTTCACGAATCTTCTTTTCGTAAAACTCCTTTCCCTTAGAAAATGGCAAGGGCATAGAGGAGAGACCAATAAAAATCCCGCAGTCATCAATCGCAATCGTTCCTTCCTGCATCTTTGTTTTGGGTTCCAGCTTAGTAATGTATAGGGTTGAATGGAAAATGAATAGTGTTCAATGTTGAAGGAAGAATGGGTAATGTACCATGGGTATTGACCTGCCTCCCCCCCTTACAACGACATCCCATTACCTCCCATTATAAATTATACATTTTGAATTATTCATTACAATCCCGGGTATAAATATAAAATTATTTCCATATGCCTCAACCGCGGCCGTCCTTTCTGGGTTTTGAAGTGGCGTGGGAGAGTGATAAATGTGTAGCATTTGATTAGGGGTAAGGACCGGCCAGTGACCAAATCTCTTGCTACTTTTCGACGCTTTTTCATTTCGCTCTATGAATGTGATCACTAATTGTCAAAGCAGGGCTTTTTTTAGTAATTTCGGCCTCTTCATTCTGAAACCATTCAACATTCATCCATCATGCAGTATACAACGCTTGGAAATACAGACCTAAAAGTCAGTAAGATCTGTTTAGGAACAATGACTTTTGGAGAACAGAATACCGAAGCCGAGGGGCATGAGCAATTGGACTATGCACTTGATCAGGGAATCAACTTCATAGACACCGCAGAGCTCTACGCTGTCCCGAGCAATGAGAATAACCAAGGGAATACGGAAAGGATTATCGGTACTTGGATCAATGCACGTAAGAATAGAGATAAGTTTGTCTTGGCTACCAAAATCACTGGTCCTTCCAGCGGTCTGAAGTACATCCGAAATCCGCTACGTTTCAACCGAGAGCAGATCAACATAGCCATTGATCAAAGCCTGCAGCGGCTGCAAACGGATTATGTAGACCTGTATCAACTGCATTGGCCAGAAAGGAGAACTAATTTCTTTGGTAAAAGAGGCTTCAAGTATAGTGCTAGTGATCCTTGGGAGGACAACTTCTTGTCGATTCTAGAAGTGATGCAAGAGCTAGTTGATGCCGGGAAGATTCGTCATTTTGGCATTTCCAATGAAACGCCTTGGGGCATCATGCATTTTCTGCAATTAGCAAAGGCGCATAATTTGCCTCGGGTCATGAGTATTCAGAATCCTTACAGCTTATTAAACCGCTTGTTCGAAGTAGGTTCAGCAGAAATTGCTATGAGAGAGCAAGTTGGACTTTTGGCTTACTCTCCCATGGCTTTTGGTCGCCTTTCTGGTAAATACATCAAAGGAACCGACGAGCCAGGTTCACGCCTCAACAAGTTTGCCGTGATGTCTCGATACAATAAAGAAACCTCACTCAGTGCTACGGAAGCTTATTTGAAGATCGCTGAGGAGAATGGTCTCAGCCTAGCGCAAATGTCCTTGGCTTTTGTTACCCAACAAGCCTTTGTGACCAGTAACATCATTGGCGCTACCAGCATGGCCCAATTGAAGGAGAACATTGGTAGCATCAATGTTACTTTGTCTAAAGACATTTTGAAGGCGATCGAAGAAGTGCACGAGCTTACGCCAAACCCAGCGCCTTAAGTCACATGCAATTAAGACTAATACAAGCCGATATGGCTGCTTACAAGGTATTTCTCGGTACGGCAAAGGCCGAGAAATACTTACCTATTTGGGAGTCTCAACAGGTTTTCCAGGACCAGTGGGACTTGGCTGCTCCTGAAATAGCCAAAATGTATGATCTGAGTCTCCAGAACAGTCAAACCAAGCGACTTTGGAAGCGGGAGGCCTACGAGCCCAAGCGAATGATGCTGGCTTTTATGGAAATGCAGGCTGACTTTGTAGGTTATATGTTCAAAGATCTGTTTAATGAAGAAAAATCGATCGGCGGACGAGTAGATCGTTTTGTCTTTCACTGCGATGAATTACTACAAGAATACAAGCAGCAATTCCCAAGATCGATCGATAACAACCATTACCATGGCGATCGCTATCAAATGCTATCCTTATACCTAGCTTTCAGATACCCCGACCTATATACCTACTATGACGGTACTACCTTCTGGAAAGTTCTGGGGCGCTGGGGCACGGCTAATCTTCCAGCTGCCGATGATTTCGAAAGATTTTGCAAAATTGCTAAAACCATCTACACCCTATTAGCCAAGGATGAGGAGTTATTGCAAATGCACCAAGAGCGTTTGGTAGAGGGTAAACACTATCTCGAAAAGAGTCTCTTAGTCGTTTACGATTTCTATCAATTTTGCTTTCGCAGAGGGAAGTAGGCTACATACCTGTTTATCGATCACTCTTCGGGTGGGAAGTTGCTCCTTTTTTCTGATACTTTTAGACTCTAAAAACAATATTTTAATATAGTTACAAATGCTTAAAACCCTGCCTTCTGTTCATTTCTCCTGGAGGTTTGAGCTAGTAGCTAAAAGAGCGTCTGCAAATACCCAAAAAACGCTACCTATGGGTAGAAAAGAAACAAAAAAACGCTTGACCATTATAGTATGATAAAAAGATTAATGAGCTTCGGCTTTCCCTTTCTGTGCGCATTTATGCTGATTCACAGCCACATCCAGGCTCAAGAACAGCAAACGCTCTTTCCCGACCTGAGTGGTGATGATCTCCTGGATGCCATTCAGGACGATTTCACACCTGCTACCACCCAGACCTATGCGGTAGCCAGAGACTCGTTATTCGGTAGAATCGATCAGCAGAATGACACCCTTCGTTGCGTATACACCGGTTATAAAATCTATTTGGATCCCACACAAGACCCCACCCAGGCTGCCTTCATGAATGGAAGTGGTTTAAACACCGAACATACCTACCCACAAGCGAAAGGCGCTTCGCAGGAGCCCGCCCGCGCTGACATGCATCATCTATTTCCTACCCGGGTGGATATCAATCAGGTAAGAGATAATTTCCCTTTTGCCGAAATCCCTGATAATGTGACGGAGCGATGGTTCTACCTCAATCAATTCCGCAATACCATACCCTCCAGTAATATTGATGCCTACAGCGAATTCCGCAACGGAGCCTTCGAACCACCGGAAGCTCACAAAGGAGATGTAGCACGTGCCATTTTCTACTTCTATACCATTTACCGGGACGAAGCCATGGCTGCCGACCCCAATTTCTTTGCGACTCAGATGCAGACGCTCTGTAATTGGCACTACCTCGATCCAGTAGATGAAAAGGAATGGAAAAGGACGTGGCAGATTGCCCATTATCAAGATGGTAAAGCCAACCCCTTTGTACTCGATTGCACCTTGCCTAAACGCCTGTACTGTCAAAACACGGAGGGTACCTGTTTGCTAAACACACCTGGAACCGTAGGACCAGAAGCAGAGATCCAAATTCAAACCCCATTCCCTAATCCCTTCCAGGAATCCATTTCGATTCCTTTTGAACTAGCTACGCAAGCAGAGATCAGCTACGGTCTATGGAATGGAATGGGACAGCGCTTTTCTTCTGGGCAGCGACTCGACTACCCAGTGGGTAAGCATCAGATCGAGATCAGTAGAAATGAATTTCCTCAGCTACAAGCTGGCCTCTGGTGGTTACAACTGGAAATCGATACAGGGAAAAAGCGCTTCTTTAAATGGTTGAAAGTAGTCTATCAAGATTAGGCTGGAAGTACATTAAAGGAGACCAGGAACACCAGTACGGTCAGAATGATTCCTAACATGAAGATGTTATAGCAGACACGGAGCTGACTGTATTTTCGTCCTAGGGATTTTCCGAGAAAGTAGAGGTCTCTCATAATAGCTCCCTCGAGGCGATCTTCTTGTTCAATAGTCTGCTGCATTCCCCGAAAGTATTCATCAAAACTCATTTTGTAGAAGTTCCCGAAAAAGAAGAGATTGGACTGCCCCGCCTTGATTTTATCCTCCCCCGTGAAGCCCATCATTTTGATCGGTCGGGTGGCTAAAGTTGCAAAAACCATGGAGGAGAGACAGGTGATCAAAAGCGTAATGGAAGGCCATAGTAGGTAGCCAAGTGTACTGATGTAGGACCAAGCCACAGGCAAAGCAAAGGTCACAATGGCCGCATTAATACTAATCATAATATTGGCCTTATTGTCTGCCAAATTACTCAAATCCAAGTGGTTACGCAAAGCCGTCTTAAACATCATTTGCGCACTACGGCTTCCGGTAATACTGGTTGGTGCTGGCTTATTTGACTTTTTCATGTCCTGTTTTTGTGCCTTGGCTAGCTTTTTGAGGGCTTTCTGATTCTTTTGGACTTGAGGTCCAAAATGGGTATCGGCATAGGTCGTGTAGTAGCTATGATTCTTTAGGAAGGAGCGATTCAACTCAAACCATTCCTGGTCCGAATGAACCTGTCCTAACATCACCTCCCATTCGTGCCTCAAGCCATCTAATGTCTTTAGGTAGTCGACACTACCTAGATTGGCCAAATCTGCGTCTTTCATCACTTGTTCAGGCAGATTGGTAGGCTCCTTCCCCATCTGAGTAATCTTGATACAGTGGAGTACTTTTTCGAGTTTTTCTTCTTTGTATCCCTTTTGCTCCAAGAACGCTTTGGCAATTCGCTGACTGGCTTCCTCATGGCCATCATATTGTGCTACGAAGCCAGTATCATGAAACAATGCCGCCAATTCCAATAGCTCTAATTCCTCTTTTTTCAGCTGCATCCCTTTCCCAATTTCTAGGCAGGCTTCTCTTACCCCAAGGGTATGAGAAAGATTGTGATAGGAATAGTCATCTCCAAGTTTCCCCTCAAGTAGATCGGTAATATATTTTTCGGCTTCCTGAGTTATGGACATCATCAGCTGTTTATCCCCGATAAGCATACAAATAGGTAAAGTTCGCAGTATAAAGCTTCGCTTGTGCTACGCCCGGTGCCTATTTATTGCCAGGTGTTTCAAAGTAAAATTAACAGAAGATTCCAATTCTTCAAATAAACAGTCCTTCTCCAGCCATTTTTGTGATGCTATCTAGCTGACCAGATGGGGCTTGACTCGTCCCTAGGAGCGAAGATAATTTGAGTATCTAAAAGATATCTCTATGACTCTCAGCATCCATTTTTCCGGCAGCTGTCCAGTGTCCTCCCTAAGTTAAGGTTTGGGAATTGCTTTTGGAAGAGAGAACGCTGCCAATTCACTCATTCTAGCCCTTCACCCTTCGCGCAGAGCCTCTCCCAATAACTTCAAGAAATCATTCCAAACCACATATTTCCCTTCCGGCGGATTTTTATCATCGCCCATTCTTACTACGACCATATTCCAGGAGGGAATGAGGGCACAAACATTGTGATTCAATCCGCTCATGTAAGCTACATCCAATGGCACATCAGGCATTCGACTGAGTCCATCCGGACTATTGACCCACCAATTAAAGCCGTAAGAGCCAGAGCCGCGTGCACTAGCTCGATCTCCAGGAAACACGGGAATCTCAGCTGGCACCTGGTTTTGCAAAGCCATTTTACACCAAGTACTATCCAGCAGTTGTTGGCCCTTCCAGTTGCCTACATTCAGGTAGAGTTGCCCTATCCTTGCCAATTGCTGGGCATTCACTTTTACCCCTGTGCAGCCATTATTGATGGGAATCCCCTTGGCAGTTTCCTGCTCGGTCCCCCAAGACCACTCCCCCAAACCGATCGGATCTGTGATCCTTTCCGTGAGGAAATCCTTCAATGGCCGCTCTAAAATATTAGTTAAAACTCGTCCATACATCATCTGCGCTTCATCCCAATACTCATAATGTGTTCCCGGAGCAAAGTGCGGGACATCAGGATCGTAAGGCGTCCATGACCAATCTGAATTTTCATCATTCCAGCGACTGCGTCCCACCGCACTGTAACCAGAAGTCATGGTGGCAAAATGGCGGAAAGTCACGGTGGAATACTGTTCCAGTAATACCGGCTCATAGTTTGCACAAACTTCGTCCAATTGCACTACCCCATCTTGGATCAACAGTCCGAGGATCGTACTCGTAAATGCTTTTGAGCAAGAGTAGATATTATGTGCTTTTCTAGTGCTATCCCCCTCATAAATGAGCTTACCATCTTTCAGGATTACGACTTCTTCGATCCCGTCCGCAAAAGATTTTGAACGGAGAAATTCCAAGGCCTTTTGCAAACCTTCTTCATCTACCAGCACCGCCTCGGGATTATTCAATTCCTCATCGCCACTCCGAGGTCGTTGCTGCGGTTCAGAAGAACAGCTGAGTAATAGCAGTAAAGGCAATAATAGAAATGGATAAAAAGCATGCTTTAGCATTAGTCTTTCGTTTATTCTTAAGCGTAAAATGATCATTATTGAGCCTCCAGCACCAAAATACTGGTCGTATCCTTCCAGGGGCTCCGGTACGGCTTCCAGATATGCCAGTTACTTACTCCCCCATCCTGGAACTCACCCGTAAAAGGATTAAACCAGGTCGCCTTCAGTTGCTTGTTAGGCGGCTCAGGCAGCACAACATTGGTTTGGTAATTGGTTCCGGGCAGCAGATATAGATACAGCCCTTGGGCATTGCTCAGGGCGTAGCCACTGGAAGCCAAATTATCGGCACCAATACGGCCATTAGTGGTTAGCTTGGGGCGATGAGGCTGCAGGGTATTGAAATCGTATCGCTGAAACAAGGCCTGCAAATGGCGATAGTAATCAAAGCGAGGTGCCTCAAAGTTCTGATCAGGATTCATCGGGTCGAAAATGACGATATTCCAAGACGTATTTTGCCAATAGTAGGTAGAATATAGACCCGCAAAAATGCACTCATAGTTTCGAATCAAACAAGTCTCTGGACTGATGTAATTGCCGGAGAAAGAAAGATAAGGCCCTACCTCATACCCACCATGTTCAATATTCATAACCGGTTTATCTGGATGCCGTTGCAAAGCTTCCAGGCTCAGGGAGTATAAATCATTCCGCCAATTCTGAATAGAGATAAAATCCACCCGATCTGGTTCCAATCGGCAATATTCATAATCGTGGACTGTAATCAGCCGCTGGTAAGCATCCAATTGTCGAATTCGTTGTATCCGCTCATTGATATAGGGAATATCACAGCGACCGTAATCTAGCGCTTCCTTCGAAACATCCCAGATCACATTGGGATAAGCCTGGTAGCGTTTAATAACATAATCGAAGTAGCGATTATCAGCTGTAGAGTACATTGGAGGCCAATTGACCTTTTTATTCCATACATAAATCATCAAATGTGCGACAATGCCTTGTTGCAGCAAGTGTTCCATCACGCGATCCAAGTGCTGAAAAAAGGCCAGGTTTAGGCTATCAAAATCCGGCTGCTTATTCCCCCCTGCAAAGACCGAATAATCAGGAGCACCATACTGATATTTTTGGGGAACATCCGTAGCTGTCTTCCATCCCACATCGTAAGCATAGACATTCATAACCACCTGGTTAAAGCCATTTGCTTCCACCTCCTTGATGAGCTGTTCCGTCCTCGGGATTCCATTGGGGTTTCCATGGTCCAGAGCAAAGAGCCAATCCAATTCAAAAGCCAAAGCAAAGTAAGGGGAGCCATCGGCATAGATGAATTTTTGGGGCCGCTCAGGATGGACCTTGATGGGACCTCGAATTTTAGCATTGGTGTTCTCTACAGCAGAGAGCTGTCCTTCTAAGCCTGCAAGTGCAGCCAAAGACGAGAAAGTACGAAAAGACCACTTGCCCGGAGCAGGAGGCGAGAACCGGATGACAAAGGATTGCCCACCATTAAAAAATCCTGGGATCGTATAGCGATCACCATCAGGGCCCAGGAAAACAGCTCCAAAGGTAAGTTCAAAAGGATGTGCCAAAGCCTTTTCAACCTGGACCTGAAGATCTACCGTCTGGTAGACGGGCACTTGGGTGGGTAGGTCTTCGAATGTTAGCTGGTCTTGGCTCTTAGCTACTGGAGATAACAAGAAGAAGAAGCAAAATAGGAGCGTACTATTTTTCATAAAGGCTACGAAACTTAAGATGGACAATGAATCAAAATAAGCATTTCTGGAGGAACCGACTGTCCCTTCTATGAAAGGTAATCTGCCTCAAATAGAAATAGCCCACCTTCAACATGAAAACCATCAAGTTCGAAGGCGGGCTACCCCATTTCTACTCTTGCGAATTCAATCGATCTATTCCAATTGAATCATCTTCAAAGTATGCGTGTACGGTCCCGCAATTAAGGTGTAGTAAATGATCCCATGCCCTTTGAAAGTACCTGCATCTAGCATCACCTCATTCTCTCCCGCAGGGAATTCGTCCATTACCACCTTAAGTAGCTTGCCATTGATATCCGTAAACCGAAGACTGGCTTGCATCTTTTCTGGTAGCACAAAACGTACCTTGGTCCGTTTGGCAAATGGGTTAGGTTCATTCTGGAAGAGTTGAGCTTTACTCGTAACCGCAGTAGCCGCATTGAACTTAAGCTCTACATCCATCAGTTCATCTCGCCCGGTATAGGCCTCGGCCTGTAAGTCTTCCCGACTTAAGGAAATGGCCCGACTTAGCTCCGTCGGCTGCAGCCCCTGGACACGCAATGTTATCAGGGATTGCTCACCCATATCTTTCGCCTTTAGATCATGCCAGCTGACATGGATTAAGCCATCTTTACGCTGCTGCCAACCAATATTATCAGGGGTGAGCATACCAGGTTCGAATGACAATAACTCCACAAGTGCAGGATCTACCCGCAAGCTAAACTGGAATCCTCGCAAGGTATCAAGCCCTGTGGCCCGTAGCGTCAGTTGATGAATCTCCCCTGGCTGAATAGACTGATCATCCAGCGAAATCGAGTAGTCTTCTACATCTGTTCTCTCCTCAATCAATTGGAGGGCATTGGTAACAGCGTTGAGATTAACATCTCCTACCTTTACTGCTACAAAGTCTCTATTGAGGTGATCCTCAGCCAGATTATTAAAGCTCATCAATTCTGGAAGCTCCTCTAGCCAAGGGTTATCCTGATCAGGGAAATCATAGGATCGATCGATGAATCGCCAACTGGTATTACCCCTAAAATCTGGATCAATGCCCAAGATCACTCTTCTCATCAGAATAACATCAATGGTGGTGATAGACTGAGAACGGTTGATGTCAGCAGCAATCATTCGATAAGGGGTAGGAAGTTTTTGTTCGCCCAAAATGTGCTTACTAATGAGAATCAGATCAAAGGTAGACACCCCATTCAGATAGTTTTCATCCAATATAGGCGTAACAGAATAGTCTCCTCCAAAGGCTAGGCCAGCAAAGCTGTAGATCCCGTCCGCAGCAGTGATGTTGATTGCTTCCCTTGGACCACTGAGCGACACTTCCACTCCTTCCACTCTTCGATCATCCTCCGTAGCGATCAAGCCCGCAATAATTCCTTCACCCGGACCATCACATATGCTATTGTTGTCCTGAACACTGACTTGCGTAACGCAGAAGTCGTAATTCGGTCCCCCAAGGGAACCGTCCAGCTGCACCGCATATGGGTTTTGTGCTTGATCCCAAGCAAAAATCTCGATGGCAAGGGTGCCAGCGTCTTTGCAGGTTAAAATCAAGTGATCTTGATTAGGATCTGCATCCTCCCCTACTCTATTAATGGAGTAACTAATCGGAGTTGAACAGTCTGGTGCATCACTGGCAATAAAGTCAGCGGCATAAATAATGGCGGCAGCAAGATCAGCAAATCCATCATTATCTACATCTGTTCCAGGAGCAACTGGCGTTAGTTCTGCCGCCAAGCCATTGATACAGATCGGCGAAGGTGCCTTGCAATCCACAACCTCAAAGGCTAGGTCACTCTTATTGCGATTTCCACAGCCATCTGTAATTCGGACTTCAACGATATGTTTGCCGATAGGATATTCTCCCACCAGCGTGAAGTTCGGAAAGTCTCCCCGCAAAACGGAAGCTGGGTCAAGATCTTGGTCGATTTGACCATCGGCATTCATGTCTAAAGCAAGTTCGAGATAGTATTCGCTGAGGGTGCAATTCTCATCAATTGAAAAGGATAAACTAACCTTCGCAGCGCAACTAGCATCATTAAGCGTACAGATTGGATCAGGAGCATCATAAACTACCTCGGGAGCATCATTGTCATAGACCTTGATCACCTGGGTATATCTCCAGAATCCAGTAGATTGAAGGCTAGGATCTACTATATTACTAGTCCAATGCCCGGTAGGATTGGTCATACCATCGCAGCTGGTTCCTCGGAGTCCGGCTATCGGTTCGGTATTGAAAGGCAAGCTATCCCGGTCGTAGTAGGTTTGGCCATTTTCCTCAACAATCACCCAAACATCCTCATCACCGGTGACGCCATCACAATCTTCGTCTCGACCAATAATCACTGCATCAGACTCCCCATCATATTCACACCAGTTGATCACTTGATAAGTCCGCAAGATCTTATAGCATTCATCTCCCGAAGCAGAAAAGAATTCGTCTACTACATTTACTGCTAATAGATCGCAGCCCAACTCAATCGTCTGGATGGTATCGATTTCAGGTAGCCCACAGCTAGCGCTGGCATCTTTCGGAAATCGAATCATGTAATGGGATCGATCAACAATTTCTATAATCTGATCACAGGTATTGTTTGATCGATTTCCAGCTTGATCGATGGCTTGGAAGTGTCGAACTACTCTGCCCGAACCACAATCATTAACGGTGACCGTAGGACTCAATTCTTCCACCATGACATTATCACAATTATCGGAGGTAGTAGCTGTACCGAAGAGGCTTCCTAATAGTAAGGCATCATTGTAATCCAAATCGTACGGCAGGCTATCACAGGACATCTGTACTGCATGGGGAGGAATACAGAAAGGATTCGCTTTATCCTCAATCAATACGTCTAGCCAGCAGATGTTAGTATTACCATGAATATCTACCACCCGTAATTCGATGAGAATAGAATCATTGACATCACAACAATCAAATTCCACAAATTCACCCCAATCCCCCATATAAGAAACTATCTCTTCACAGTTGTCATCCACCCGATGCTCACGCCGAACCTCAATCCGGTCAACACCACAATTATCGTTACTACCCTCATCAATATCTGTAGCAAAGACCCTAGCGTAGCCTGTTCCATCCACACTAATATGTAGATCATCATTACAGACTGCTGTGGGTTCTATCTGATCCTCCACCGTCAATTGGAATCGACAAGATGAGGTTTTACCGCATTCGTCACGACCAACGAAAGTTACTTCATGCGTACCGATCGGTAGCTGATGTGCGGTGAAGATTCCGTCAACTACGATCAAATAACCGGCGCTAATACTAGCACTAAACATCGTATTGGAGCAGCCATCTTCTACTGTCGGAACGGGCAGTGCCACCGTAGCTGTGCAATAAAATGGATCCGTAGAAACGACCAGGTTTTCAGGACAAATGATATCTGGTCCATCAAAGTCTTGGACTTTGATCACCTGGATGTGTTCCAATGGATTCAGCCCTGGCATAACTGGTTGACAGGAGTTCCTGACCTTCCAAGTACGTAGGATTTCATAACTACCTGGACAAATGTTGAAAATCTCATCGGACCAGATAAAGGAAGCGGTACAATAGTTAACCCCAAATACATCGGTACTTCCATCTACGGTTGGGTAACCAGTAGCATCCGGATGAGTAACCCCGCTATCCTCCTGTACCAGCTCGCAATCCAAGGCAGGAAGATGGAGGTTATCCAAATCTGCGGGGAATTCAATATCCGCTAGATCGAAAGCCTTAATTGTAATGACCTGATTGCAAGTGGCCTCATTACCAGCTGCATCTGAAACGGTCCAAACTCGCTTGATGATCACGCGGGGATCATCACACTCATCTTGTTCATCAATCAGATCTCGATAAGAGATGGACGCGCCGCCGGGTACACAGGATGTTACAATGGGCTCGCCCAAGAAAATGGGTGAGAGATCGGCATTACAGGAAACCGCTGTATCAGCTGGACAAATGAATTCTGGTGCCTGATAGAAATCTATGCTAATCACAGAGCTACAACATTGCCCGGTAACTGGATCACATATTTCCACTCGTACGGCCGTCCCTACCTCATCCATTCCCAGTACCGGGCTAGTTGGAATTATCGGAGCATCAGGATCTGTGGTGGCAAATATCGTAATGTCATAATTATCGTAACATCGGTAATTTCCTCCTTCCAAAAGCATGTCTGCGGTGACTTTGGCAGTACAATCCGGGCCTAAGGTCAAATGCAAAGAATCATTGCAAACCACAATCGGGTTGACAGGAACGTATTCCAATACTTCTACCTCAAAGCTACAGCTTTGACTATTACCTGAAGCATCTTCCACCATGACCATCACCTCCGTAGTCCCAATCGGGAAAAGGTGATCCAAAGGAGGGTCATAGGTGATGGTAGTAATTCCACAGTTATCATAAGCTACATTCGGTAGCTGTGGCAGACTAACTTCGCATTCCCCCGCAGCCAACTGCCGTGTGATATCATCTGGGCAATCTAGCACGGGAGGCTCCTCGTCGATGATTGTCACCGTAAATTCACACAGCGTTTCGTTACCTGCTGCATCTGTCAGGGTATAGCTAACGAGGTTCTCTCCCAAGGGAAAATCTCGCGTTTCCGCTGTACCCCAGTTCATCTCTGCAATCGAACCATTACCCAACAATTCTCCATCTGCATCACGGTATTGTACCTCGATGGTCCCACCTGCACAGTTATCAAAGAACACCGGATGCTGCCAGGTGAATTCGTTTTCACAAACAAGATAAGCTGTATTTAAGGTTACATTGGGCTGTGCATATGGAATTCTCTTGCTGATTTCGAGGCTCCAACTCAGCAAATTAGCTAGTTCTGTATCTAAAGAACCATCATGACCAATGCTTAGTATCCAATCTCCAGCCGCCGGCTCACCGTTCAGCAGCTCCAAACTTTCCAAGGGCTGAAAACTATTGCCAAAGCTCAATAGTGGACACTGATTACTGATCATAGCAATGACATCACTGTCAAAACTTAAGTCAAAACCTCCAAAACTACCACAGAGATTCGAAGCTAAGTCTACCTTAGTTCCACTAGGGCTAGTTAAACTAAAGCTTAGGTTACCAAAAGAATTGGTACCTCCCACAATCTTGACATTCAGGTCTGCAATGTCGTATTGTTCCCCAACTGTAATGATGGATTCAAAACAATCTCCTTCTACAATGGTTTCACCACTGCTTTCTGAATAGGTTTCATATGCCTCATAGGTACCACATTGCGGTAATTCTGCATCCGTTACGTTCACCTCAAAACTACATTCGTCCCGATGCGGTAGTTGAGCTTGCAAAGCAGTAAGGCTACCATTGCTATTCGCCACTGACAATCCTGGGTTCAAGGTCCCAATGGTAATCATTCGACATACCTCCGTTCCTACGAAGTCCGCTTCTGTATCCGTATCCCAAACGGTTGTTCTAATGAGCCCTGCATCACCCGGGCTGCTTATTCCCGTCCAATCCTCCGAGCTAACGAAGGACAAGGTGCTTTGGTTAAGTCCAAAGAATTGACCTACCACGGCAACATCCAAGGTTACCCCGGAGTGACTCAAGATATAGGCCGCAGGCGTAATGGCGGCCAAGTCTGTTACAGCAGGAACATTATAGTAATGATTTGCTGGGTCGTCTTCTCCTGCTCCAAAGTGCAGAGTCAATACCTCACCTGGTTCTAGGATGGCTCCTCTTGGAACAGCATAAGTTTCACCACCACCATCATATAGACGTTCAATAGCCAGGCAACTGACGTCCATAGCAGCAGGTCCATGGTTGGTAACTTCCAGGTAATCGTCAGTCCCCGTGCCGGTGATAAAGGAAGGTACTACTTCCTGTCCTCCTACGGTAGCTTCTAATTGGTGGGTGACCTCCGAGATCAACAGCAAGGGCTGATCTTGCAGTCGATACTCCACCCTAGTGGTACCTTCAGGGAAGAAAGAGCCACTAGCATCAGTCATTCCTTGATCGATGAGCCCACCCTGTTCATCCAATAAGCGATATATGACAGAAAGATTATCTGAACAGTTATCATTCGTGACAGGTGTGAGGCCATCGACTACGGCACCGCAGTCCCCAGCGTCCATATTCACAGATTCGTCTTGTGGACAAATGAGTTCTGGAGCTGCCTTATCATTCACAATGACCTTCCTAAGGCATACCACCTGGTTCCCTGCCACATCATAAGCTGTAAATTCTAGGATCGTAGTCCCAACCGGGAACATATCCCCACTGGTCAAACCTGTTGTATCGGTTTGAATTACCTGATCCACTGCGCAATTGTCAGCCGCAACAGGCAGACTGAAATTGACAAACGCACCGCACATACCTGGCAAGGTATTCACCTTAATATCTGGCTGTGGACAGTTGATGAAACTGGGTGAGATGGTGTCAAGCAAGGTCAAGGTTACTCCACAGGTATCGGTGTTACCGAATACATCCACCACGGTTAACACTACTTCCAAGGTATCTTCATGTCGAGTACCAAACAATGTACCCGGAGAGGGAATTTGGAAAATGGTGTCTATCGGCGCACAATTATCAATCGTCGTCTCAGCAGTGAGGTCAGGCACCTTGCCCACACAGAGATTCTCTTCGGTATAGATCACCTGATCTGGAGGGCAAATAATCTGTGGGGCACTTTCATCTACTAGGTTAATTTCGTTGGTACAGGTAGCGAAATTACCAGCTTGATCGGTCACCCTGAGATAAACGGTGATTGGAGTTGATAGCAGATCGTCCAGTCCAAAGCTTAGTTCAGAGACATAGTTGATGTTATCCAAACTAATTTCAAAGCGCAGATCAGTAGGGTCATCACAATTATCTGTCGTTCCTGCATCCAAACGTTCTGGAACCAATAGGTAATCACAATCTGCCCCTACACCAACCGTAATATCCTGGCAAAGGATTTCTGGATCCTCCTTGTCCAGAATTTCAATATGGAAAACACAAACATCACTATACCCCAAAGTCGGCTGACTCGGAATGCTAGCTCGCATACTCACCTTTGTTACACCAAGCTCATACATCAAGCCGCTGGGCTGTCCTGGCAGCCAAGTATCTGAAGGGATGCCATAGGCCCCAGCCCCTTCCAGACGATACTCAATCAAGCTATCCTGCGCACCGGCACAGGTATTAATAAAGGCAGGTGGGAAATTCACGGTAGCTCGACACCAACCTAGGTCATTCTCCGCTCGAACAGTATCCACTACGGCCGGGCAAATCAACTCCACGAAGCAATCCAGTACAACTGGTGTTTCCTCATTATCATCTCGGGGATCATCATTTTGGTTTGGATCCGGATCAGAACCATCCTGCGAAACATCGGAAACTGCTGTACCAAATGGTGTGATCGCCGTACCCGTTACTGAATTCAAATATGGGCCTGGATCCCCACCTGGAGCCACGCGAACGGTTAGGTATATCGCTCCTTCTTCTCCGGGTACAACAAGCGTTTCATTTTCAAGGATAAGATTGTTGTTTGAAATTCCGTCGTAGTCTTCATTTATGGCAAACTCTTCACTCTCTATACTCACAATCATCCAATCTTCAGCCCCAATGAAGGTATTAGCCAAAGTATCTAATAGACTAAGTTTCTCCAGGTCGACATCTCCAAAGTTCTGGGCACGAATCTCATAGGTCAGTACATAATAGTCCTCATCATCTAGCGTGGGCCCAAAACTGACCCGTTTTGTGATCCCCAGTAAAGGATTCTCTGCAAAGACAACTGTGGTTGGACTTGATTCATCTGGGGTACCGTCAGCGTTTGGATCTGGTTCACTACCATCACTAGAACTATCTTCAATAAGATTATTTCCGGGTGCAATAGCTTCTACCCGGGCTATATTGTCAAATGGCCCCAAATTGTCTCCACAAAGTGTCACACGCAGCACTAGGAGAATAGCTCCTTTATTACCTACTTCCAAGGGGTCATTACCCTCCAACATTTCAAATACAGTAACCCCATCAAAATCATCATCATTAACCGTAAATTTATCACTAGTAATCTCTACAACCTCTATCTGACAAGGCTCTGGAAAGGTATTGGTCAAAGTGTCAAACACTTGGATATCTTCCAATCCTACAGTACCAAAGTTTTCAATATTGAATTCATAAGTGATATCGAATGAGCCATCAGAATTGGTTACTGCCTCTACCACATTTTTCGCAATGCCGATTTGGGTAACTTGTTCGAAGGCAATGATTGTTGGTCCATGTTCCTCTGGATTTTCATCTCCGTTAGGATCAGGATCAGATCCTGATGTAGAAGTATCTCTAATGTCCTCTCCAGTGGGAGAAACTGCATCTACATAGGCAAGGTTAAAGAATGGTCCAACGTTGGTTCCACAATTCTCAATTAGCAGTTTCACCAATATTGCCCCTTTCTCTCCTACCTCTAGATCATCCGAACCAATCAACAGATTGAAATCACTAGTTCCATCAAAATCCGCATTAACGGAAAATTGTCCACTTGTGATAGTCTGCACTATCGGTTCGCAAGGCCCAGGGAAGGTTAAATTAAAGGAATCCACCAACTGGATACTATCTAAATTCACGTCACCAAAATTCTCAATATTGAATTCATAGGTCACCGTAGCCGAACCATCGGAATGGTTAATCACTTCAACTGCTCGTTTGGAAACACCAATGATTGGGTTTTCTTCAAACTCAAACTCCGTTGCTGCATCATTATCATCCGTTTCGCCATCGCCATCGGGATCAGGTTCACTACCGGTCTGGGAAACATCCATAACATCTTCTCCCGTTGGTGTTTTGGCCGTACCAATAGCATGATTCGTAAAGGGTCCTAAATCCGTACAAGAACCGACCGTGAGATCGATGTAAATCGCCCCTTCGTTCCAGTTCTTCAACTCATCATCTCCCCGTAGCAATTCTATATCATCTATGCCATCATAGCTATCATTTACTGTGAATTCCTCACTAGATAAACCATCGATGGTCCAATCGCAATCCGTATCGAAGACATCTTCTAGGTCATCCGTCACTTGCAGGCTATCCAAGTTGATATTGCCATTGTTCTCTACTCGTATTTCAAAGGTTAAGCTGTAGGTGCCATCACCATTGGAAAGGGGCCCTTCTGAGACACGTTTGGCCAAGCCTAATATTGGATCTTCACTAAAGCTTACGCTGGTGGAAGCATCTTCATCTGGGCTGTCATCTTCATCGGAGCCATCAGCATCACTTCCATTGGTGGTTTCATCCGTAATCATTTCACCCGTTGGGCTTACTGCGGTGACCGTCGCTCTATTAATAAATGGCCCCAATGAGCCACAATTATCAACGGTAATCGTCAAGAGGACAGCCCCCTTATCTCCGAGTGGTAGATCATCTGTGCCCTCCAATAGATTCCAATCCCCTCCTACGCCATAATTATCATTCACCGCATAATCATCACTAGTGATTTCGTCAATCATCAACTCGCAAGGGTTCTCAAATACCATACTGAGATCATCCATGACTTGAATGCTGTCTAGATCAACATCTCCAAAATTCTCGATATTGAATTCGTAAGTCACTTGGTAGGATCCATCCCCATTATTAACCACCGAGGTTACCCGCTTGGCCCCACCAATGAGCGGGCTTTCTTCAAACTCGAATTCGGTGGCTACGTCATTATCATCTGTCTCTCCATCACCATCAGGATCAGGTTCGCTACCGGTTTGGGAAACATCGATTACTTCCTCGCCGGTTGGCGTTTCAGCGGTACCTATGGCACTATTAGTAAATGGTCCTAGATCGCTACAAGGCCCAACGGTGAGATGAATGTATATCGCCCCTTCATTCCAACTCTTCAATTCATCGTCTCCACGAAGCAATAAGGTGTCCGTTTCACCATTGTAGCTATCATTCAGTGTAAACTCTTCACTCGCTAAACCATCGATGGTCCAGTCACAATCACTATCAAAGACAGCTGCCAGGTCGTCACTGACTTGTAGACTATCCAAGTTGATGTTACCATTGTTTTCTACCCGAATTTCAAAGGTCAAACTATAGGTACCATCACCATTGGACAATGGCCCTTGGGAGACACGTTTGGCAAGTCCTAGGACAGGATCCTCTTCAAAGCTCACGCTGGTAGAAGCATCTTCGTCAGGCATATCATCTTCATCCAAACCATCGGGATCACTACCATTAGTTGTTTCATCCGTTACCGTTTCACCCGTCGGACTGACACCACTGACTAGGGCTTGATTAACAAAAGGTCCTAGCTCACCACAATTATCAAGGGTGATGGTCAGTAAAATCGCAGATTTATCCCCTAAGGGTAAATCGTCTGTTCCACGTAGGAGATTCCAATCCCCTCCTACCCCATAGTTTTCATTGATGGTCAGGTCATCACTAGTAAGCTCGTCTATGCTCAATTCGCAGGGCGTTTCGAACACCATACTTAGATCATCCATCACCTGAATACTGTCCAAGTCCACGTCTCCAAAGTTCTCTATGTTGAACTCGTAGATCACGGTATAGGAACCATCCCCATTGTTTTCGACCATGGTTACTCGTTTGGCCCCGCCTATTACAGGGGTTTCATCAAACTCAAACTCAGTTGGCTCACTGTTATTTTCTGGATCACCATCCCCATCCGAGTCTGGTTCGCTACCCGTCTGAGAAATATCTATAATTTCTTCACCCACTGGTGTCCTAGCGGTACCCGTTGCAGTATTTGTGAATGGACCTAGATCCGAGCAAGGCCCTATATTCAATTGTATGTAAATCAGACCTTCATCCCAATTCCGCAATTGATCATCGCCTTGCAATAGTAAGGTATCCGTCTGTCCGTTGTAGTCCTCATTTATAGTGAACTCATCGGAGGACAATCCATTTATCCTCCAATCACAGTCAGCTCCAAAAACTGCTGATAAATCATCCCCTACTTGCAAGCTGTCCAGCGTGATATTACCATTGTTCTCTACCCGAATTTCAAAAGTCATGCTGTAAGTGCCATCTCCATTGGAAATGGGGCCATAAGAGACTCGTTTAGCAATACCCAAAATGGGGTTTTCCTCAAAACTTACACTTGTTGTTGCCTCTTCATCGGGGTCATTATCATCATCTGCACCATCTGGATCACTACCATTAGTACTTGCATCTGTGACTTCTGTACCACTTGGACTTATCCCTCTAGCAAACGCTTGATTGATGAACGGCCCTAGGTCACCACAATTTTCGACCGTGATGGTCAATAGAATTGCTCCTCGGTCTCCAATCGGCAGATCTTCCACCCCAACCAGTAAATTCCAGTCATCATCCGTACCAAAATTATCATTCACAGCAAAGTCATCGCTACTAAGTTCATCAACGGTCAACTCACAAGGATCCGCGAAAACATTACTCAAAGTATCAACCAGCTGAATGCTGTCCAGCAGTACATCTCCAAAGTTTTCAAGACCAAACTCGTAGGTCACCGTGTAGGAACCATCTCCATTGTTCACCACCGAGTTAACTCGCTTGGCGGCCCCAATCAGCGGCATTTCCTCAAATTCAAATTCGGTGGGCTCATCATTGTCATTAGCATCTCCATCTCCGTCAGAATCTGGTTCGCTACCCGTCTGGGAAACATCGGTGATCTCCTCACCCACTGGTGACTTAGCCGTTCCCGTTGCACTATTATTAAATGGTCCTAAATCTGTGCAAGGACCAACTGTCAGCTGGATATAAATTGCCCCTTCATCCCAACTCTTTAGTTCATCATCTCCTTGTAGCAAAAGGGTATCCGCTTGTCCATCATAGTCTTCATTCAAGGTAAACTCCTCACTGGACAAGCCATCAATCTCCCATTCACAATCACTAGCAAAGACACGGGTTAAATCATCCCCTACCTGCAAGCTATCTAGGTTAACATTACCATTGTTTTCTACTCGAATTTCAAAGGTGAGGCTGTAGGTGCCATCTCCATTAGAAAGTGGTCCATGTGAAACACGCTTAGCTAGCCCGAGCACAGGATCCTCGGCAAAAGAAACGGGGGTAGGAGCATCTTCGTCAGGCGTATCATCCTCATCAGAACCATCGGGATCACTACCATTGGTACTATCATCGGTTACTGTGGTTCCAAATGGACTGACAGCTGAGGCTTCCACTTGATTGATAAATGGGCCTAAGCTGCCACAATTATCCACTGTAATCGTTAGCAACAGGGCGCCTCGTTCACCAATCGGCAGATCATCTACACCGGTCAGTAAATTCCAATCATTAGACTGGCCATAATTGCTATTAACACTGAAGTGGCTACTCGTCACTTCATCAATAGTAAGCTCACAAGGCGAGGTAAAAACATTGGTAAGCGTATCCATGGCTTGTAAACTATCTAGATCCACGTCTCCAAAGTTTTCCAAACTAATTTCATAGGTAACAGTGTAAGATCCATCCCCGTTATTGTTTACTTGTGTAACCCGCTTTGCGGCACCTAAGCTTGGTGACTCTGATAGAGTAGCTTCCGTGTCAGACTCTTCGTCTGGAGTGCCATCTCCGTTAGGGTCGGGATCCGAGCCATCTACGGAATCATCTTCGACCTCATTGCCATCGGGGCTGATAGCCTCTGCAATGGCGGTATTCGTGTAGGTTCCCGCTGAAGCGCAAGCCGTCACGGTAATTGTCAACAAGATGGCGCCTTCCTGTTCAATCCCCAGTTGATCCGTTCCATTTAGAAGTCTCCAATCACCTGCTTGACCGAAGCTTTCATTGACGGAAAAAGCCTCACTAGTCAGCTGAGTTGAAACCACACATGGACTTGGAAAAGATTGGTCCAGAGAATCTAGTACTTGTATGCTGTCTAATCGCACATCGCCATAGTTCGCGACATTGATTTCATAGACGATGGTGTAAGAACCATCTCCATTATTGGTCACACCGACATTGCGTTTACTAAGACCAATGGCTGGGTTCTCTTCGAAAGTAACGGGGGTGGGAGAGCTCTCTTCCGGATCATCATCATTGGTGGCACCATCCGGATCACTTCCATCTACGGAGAGATCCGTTAGGGTTGAGTCCCCGGGAGATACAGCCGTCACAATGGCAATATTGTCATAGGGGCCCTGGTTAGTTCCACACTCGTCTACGGTAATGGTTAGAAGAATAGCCCCTTTATCTCCAGCAGGAATTTCTTCTAGGCCATTCAATAGATTCCAATCATTGGATTGACCAAAATTCGAATTAACTATGAAATCATCACTAGTAATCGACTCCACATTTACCGAACAGGTCCCCGTAAAGGTATTGGTCAAGGTATCTATCACCTGGAGATTATCTAAATCTACATCCCCAAAGTTTTCTACATTGAATTCATAGGTAACCGTACCGCTTCCATCTTCATTATTTACCACTGAGACTACCCTTTTGGCTATGCCCAAGGCAGGTTCCTCGGTGATAATGACATCTATGGTGCAAGAATCTACATTCCCACAGAGGTCATATACGCGAAGGGTTACGGCATGTGTGTCAATATCTGCAGCCGTGAAGCTGCTGGGTTCTATTTCAAAGCGCAAAAGGCTGTCCGGTGTACAATCATCGCTGGATCCGCAGTTGAGATCATCCGCCGTCAGATCGATGACTCCATCTACCTCCGTCCCAATACTAATACTGAAGGGCGCACAACAACTTACCGTTGGAGGGGTCGTATCTTGAACGGTAACCACCTGAGTTTCCACGGTAAAATTATTGCAGGCGTCCGTAGCCACCCACTGGCGGGTAATGGTGTAACTGTAGTCAGAACAGGCACCGAGATCAGTCTGTGTACTGGTTTCGGTAAAAACTACACTAGGTGTGGTACAATTATCCGTTGCTGTCAAGGTCACAGCCGCTGGAATACTAGCACTACAGTCAATAGTAGTATCCGCAGGAGTAGCCATGGCAAAAACTGGATCTGTTTCATCATCAATCGTAATGATCTGGGTACTGAAGCCTAAATTCCCGCAAGAATCCGCGATGCTATATTTACGCTGTACAATCTGTGGACAGGTATTCCCATCCGTGGTCTCTGATACCAATTGGAAAGACATAGAATCAATGGCACAGTTATCTGTAATCGTATTACCATCTGCCAAGAAGGCATCTAAATCAGCATAAGCGGGGATATCACTCAATGCACAGTCTGTATCAATATCTGGACAGCTGAGCACAGGGCCTGTTTCATCGTTGACAGTAATTAACTGAACACAGCTACTTTCATTATCACACGCATCTCTAACGCGATAGGTACGAGTAAACACTTCTGGACAGCTACCATCATCAGACACATCAGAAACAAAAGCAAAACTGCTAATCCCACAGTCATCCGAAGCATATCCACCCGCTGCCTCAAATGCTGTAAGGTCCGCGTAGCGGCTTACTTCATCAATGCTACAGTCCACCTCTATGGCAGAGGGGCAAACCAGCACCGGCAACTCATCATCTACAATGGTATAGGTAATTTCGCAAGTATCGCGCTGCTCCACTACACCCCCATTATCAATGATGATATATTCTCGGGTAATGATTAGTGGTGAAGAAGTACATCCGCTACCACCATTATCAGAGTCACTGGATTGTACCGTTACCACTCCACATGAATTACGAATAGCGGAACCCCCATCAATAGCGTTGAAGGTAGCAGCGTTAGTTGCAGCTGTGGGAAGATCTGCGAGACAGGACAAAGTAGTTCCGGCGGATGGGCATACCACATCCAGGAAGCAGGAGGGAATCTCCACTTTTGCCGTATCCATATCCATGGTTGGCGTGCTGAAGGTATCCTGAGCCGTTACGGTTGCCTTGTTGATGACGGAGTCAACGCCAGTCAAGGCAGTGGTTTCTATGGCCACTTGGAGGGTCAGGGTATCATCTGCTGCCATACAACCATCCGTACCTATAAACAAGCTATCAAAGGCTGCACCATTGAAGTTGGCGTTTAGCGTTGGGCGATCACCCATCGGTACAGTGCTAGCCATCTCCACTACTGTGGGACCACTTACCAATTGCACATAAGCACTTCCAAAGATGGATGGGAAATTATCGATTAACTGAATTGCGGTCAATTTGGTATTTCCCGTGTTGATAATTTGGAATTGGAAGGTGACATCAAAATTGCCGGTAGTACCACTACTGGCGGGAAGTACAGAGGTAGTCGCTTTGGTCAAATCGATCAAGGGGATGGAAATAAAGGCTGGATCTTGATCATCTTCATCCGTTTCTGGGTCCGTTCCATTGGGCGAACCCGAACCATCTCCAGTTACCACGTCATCCGAAGCTGATCCAGGGTTCCCCCCGGCATCATTCTCTATATCGTTATCCGGAGTACTATCAATATCGTCGAAACGTGGATTGCCTAAGGTATCTAGCGCTCTGGAAATCTCAGCAAAATTGATGTATTGATCTGGCGCTGCATCCAAGAGCGTTAAACTGATATTAAGCGTTCTACTCCCTCCGGGCTGTATCGTATCCGCAATCACCGTGGTAGCAGTATCCTTATCTGCAGCTATAGCATCCTCTACCGACCAAGCAGGCTCATTACTGGCAAGCCAATCGAAACCGGTCGGAATATAGTCTGACACCTCTACGCTATCAGCGGTGATATTACCTTGGTTGTAAACCGTAATAGCAAAGGTGACCTCCTGGCCATACTGATAAGGTGGTTCCGTCAGCAGGATCTTTTGTAAGGCCAAGTCGAATATCTCTACCTTAAATGGATCATGATCATCCTCATCGATACCAGGATCGGTATCACCGGGACTTCCGGAGCCATTTCCATTTACCACATTGTCTGAAGCCGTTTCTGGATTACCACCTGAATCGTTATCCACTATCTCATCTGGTGTACTGTCGATATCAAAGTCTGAGCGGTCATTGCCCAAGGTGTCCTCAAAGGCTGTAATCTCTGCATAATTTGTCCAGGACTCCGATCCGGTGGCCATCAGCAGGCTTAACTTCAATGGAATGGTATCAGATTCTCCCATCAAGAGGGTATCGGAGATCGTTGCCCTTAGATTCCCAGCATCACTTGTCCAAGCTGGGTTGAGCTCTTCTAGAAATCCAAAACCCTCTGGCAAATAGTCGATCACGTCGATATTGCTAGCGGGCTGGATGGCTTGATTGAACACGATGATATCTAAGCAAATGGTATCTCCATAGCCAAATGAAGAGCCGTTTGTAGATTCCTTCTTGAGCGCCAAATCAAAAATACAGGGGTCAAATTCGACGGTTTCGCTAGTAGCTGTGCAAAGGTCAGCATAAGCAAAACGAGCCTCAGCCGTAAGCGAGCTGGTATTGTTAGGATTCACTAGAATCGTTACGCTGGTATCCCCCATAACCGTGTCCACCACTATCGCTAGCTCTTGACCTAGCGCAGCTAAATCGATGTAGAGGGTATCCTCCCCCAAAAACTGATCGTAGGTGTATGGGTTCCCCGTCCATGTGAGATTTATTGTGAGCTCGCGGGCCAAGGTATCTGCTTCGACAATACAATCACTGACACTCAAATCAACTTCCAAGGTACAGTCTGGAATAAAACCTGCATCTATCGTTGGGTTATGTTCTCCCCAGGATAAAGCATAAGTGGGGGTAATGCCCGTATCTGGATCAGCATCACTATCCAGAGAATCTTGACTCACTCCACTTCCCTGGTCTACCAGCGTTCCGGTAAATCCGGGCAAAGGATCAAAATCGACATAGTAAGTCCCCTGGGGTAAGTTATCAAATAGATAGTAGCCATTTTCATCAGTAGTGGTAGTGCCTAGCAAAGATCCCGTTAAGCCATCGTAGAGGTTAACTTCAATTCCTCCCACTGGCAGTTCCTCCTCATCCTGGACTCCATCACTATTAAAGTCAAACCAGACATAATCTCCTAAGGAAGCCGCTGCAGTTCCGCAATCTAGTGTACCAACATTCACCACCATGACACCGGTACACCCGTCCTCTCCAAGGAAGTTCAGGGTATAGGTTTCGTCACCCATGACCATATCAATAACTGCATAGCTAGAATCAGGTCCAGGGTAACTGAGGCCAGTGTTCGGCGTCCATTCGAAATTAGAGCCTCCAAGGCCAGGTGAGGGGAGGGTATAGCTTCCATTCAAGCAAGCTACTACGTCAAAGGTTTCATAATAGCTAGGATGTAGCGTAATATTTAAGGTATCGTATTCGTAACAATTGTTAGCAGATGATCTCAGGATATATTGCACGATCAAATCGCTATCGGTGGTATTCACCATAGTGAAATCTACTGGCGTTTGGTCCGTAGCACTTAGCGCACTCAATGGGGAGCTATTGTAACTCAGCCAAGTGTAATCAAAACCATCAATAGCTTCTGGTCCAACCGATAAGGTGCTCCCGCTACAGGTTTCCACCTCCGTATCAAAATCAATGATAAACTCCGGCCGAAACTGCCCAGAAGGCTCTTCTGAACAGACACAAGTATTGCTAGGATCCAACACACCAATGATGGTACAAACCGTCCCAGAAGGAAAAGTACTTTCACCACTCAATGTCACACAATCGCCGCTACTCAGTGGGCTACTCAGCACCTCAGTGATCGAGAATAGATAGGAATCCCCCATGCTTCTGAAACCATTGTTGTCTTCATCCTCAAAGATATCCATCGTCACACTTTGGCCAGATTGTAGTGTCGCACCTGTATTGCAAATTTCCACGTCGAAGACCTGAAGTAATTCAGTTGTGGTAGAAGCAAAGCTTAAAGCACCGTTAAAGTTATTAAAACTCAATTCTGGTTTTTCAATCGTCAAAGTAGCTTCTTCCCTACCTGCTTGGATACCATAGGCACAATTCATCGTTCCACACAGCGCATTCACAGCAGAGTAGGCTGACACTACCAAATCTGTAGTGCCGCATAGTTGTCCTACATCAGTAGCTTGCAGATCGATTCTAAAGGAGGCAATATCCCCAATCATCATCCCCACATTTAGGGGCCATGACAAGACCGTGAAACCGCCCTGATCACGAATGACAGGCTCACTATTGGGCATGTTGAGTACTGGGCTATAGCTATTGGCCTTATAATTCAGCCCTTCTGGTAGGACGTATTGAATGGAATCTAAGATGGCAGTAGGTCCTCCGCTGGTCAATTCAAAACTTACAAAAGATGTCGCCTCTTGCTGATTACATGGATTAATTACTAGATCAGACAACGTTATATCCCCTTCAAAACTGGGTTCCGAGCTCGTAACGAAAGCCCTCCTCGATCGCTTTCGGACCACCCTGAGCGGATCTCCACAATTGTCAGCCCCTAAGAGAATAAACCGCGCTCGACCACCAGAGATATAACCACAGGTGGTTTCCGTAACAAACCGCAGTGATATCTTATTTTGATCTAGATCTTTCGCCCCGATTAATCCATTTTCCACCCAGTCCGGATCCAATTCAGCCACATTTAGGCGGAAAATCACGCCATTGATGACAGGATCCATCCCAACATTTACATAACTCCCTCCTTCAGCGACCGATGGGTACGCCATTTCTAAACTACCAGCTTGATATGCTTGCCCTGGCGGCAACAATGCAATGATTTCAAAGTCACGCAGGTAGCCAAGTTCAGTACTAATGATTTCAATTTCATAGGGAATCGGATCACAAAAGTCTACGATGGTATCATTGATCGGTGCAAGTACATTCAAGTTCATACCGGAAGGCGCAGCCGAATAACTGATGGTGGAAGGATCCGAACACAAAGCTTCCTCCACTGTCGTAGGCAAGGATTCACAATCCCAACCCGCTACAAAGTCGATAGTTGTGGAAGCACAGTCGTTGACAATTACTAGGGCCCGCAAAGATTTACTCGTCCCTCCATCAATATCGCCGAGCGGAAATATCCCAAAATCATTGGGTAGGATCTCTGAATCATCATCATTATCAAACAACTTCGTTACTACCGCTCCTCCGTTAGCACTGTTCCAATACAAGAAGGCATTTACGGCATCTGGGACTTGCACGCTATTTACTAACAGGTCTATCGTATCTACTCCACTACAAAGCACCACATTGGTTTCGGCAGCCTCAATTTCCAATTCAGCCCCTCCAGTATAACTCACCGTCACGGTATCAGGCTCTCTAGTTAGGGTAGGCGTACAATACACCCCTTCATCTACTGACTCCGTAGCTGAAAAGATCACCTCGTAATCTCCAGCGGTTGATTTACACCCCCCTTGTACTCGAGGGAAGTATCGAATCCGGTATCCTTCATCAGGGGGAATTTCACTATCTCCCAAACTGTTGAAAAAGTCTTCGGCGAGAAATGTGAGCTCATCCCCATTTTGTATGAAATAGATTTCAGGAATGTTATCACTTGTGTTCACTACGTTATTGGCAGGACTAATCAATTGCCGAAGATCTACCTCAAATTCGTCCAATCTATATTCAAATTCGCTAGGTTTGGTAAAACTAATGGTTTTAGGCAGCCCTACCGCGCGAATCTCGTAAGGGAACTCATCAAAGGTTCTACCCCCATAGTGTCTTCGGTATTCTATTCTCCAATTGGGAAGATCACAAGCTCCGAAGTTACCAAAGGATGAACTAGCACTCGAAGTCAGACCAACCTGGGTTAGTCGGCCAACTCGATCGTTGCAGCTTAGCGTCATACCTGCCCCAAACTCATCATCAGAAAGATAGAGCGTTGGGTTAAACTCCACCGTTCGTTCCATATTGCTAAATGGATCCTTGATCTGGAAGTTAACGCAAAGCGAGATACTATCACCGTCTGCATAGGATACCAATGGATCTATTCCTGCCCCCAAAGCATTAAGCGTGTCCAGGGACCAATCCAGAATTAGATCCATGCCACTGACTGAAATGGGTACCGTATTGATCGTGTCAATGGTAGATTCACTGGCATCATGAAAAATGAATTGTGCGCTAATGGGTGTAAAATTGGTGTGGTCAAAATCTAGCGTAGCAAAGCCGTATCTCCAGATCTCACCCATAGTATTGTTGACAAGCCCTTGATATAACGCCTTGATGGTGTCCCCCTGTAAGAAACGATCCAGTTGTATCAAGTCCCGATCAATGGCACCGTCTGGCACTTGATCATTATTCGAATCTCCTAAACCAAGTGTAGTTCGCTCCATTGTGAATTGTGAAAACTCTAATCCTTCGCAAACACACCCTCCTGCTACAGGACAACTAACTCTGATATCCAGTGCATCTGGATCCCAAATCTTTTGCCGCTCACAGGCCATCGTACAGTTTTCATCTGTACTGAAGTAGGTCGTCTGATCAATTTCTAGATCAAAAATATGCACTCCACAAGCACCCATCGGAATGGGTTTTTCTCCACAATCCGTAGTTACTTGCAAGGTAAAAGCAGAGCCTGCGGAAATACTAAAGCCTCCGGGCTCGTCTGCCTGACAGAATCTCACTACAAAAGTGTGATCTGAACTAGAATCCATATAATCATCATCACAGCTACTCCAGACCGTTCCATCTCGATCTGTCCAAACGGCTGAACCGGGTATATAATCTAAACCACATGGTATTTCGTATTCAATCTCCAGATAGGCATCGGGATAAGTACTATTCATCCAGTCTAGGGTAATGGAGTTGACCGTATATTCTATAATACTCGTATCCCCATCTAGCATTTCCGTCGGTCCCTCTACAAAACCGCCTAAACTAGTATCAAAGCCTGATGCGCTAGCCGAAGTACCAGAGTCGTAATCATTATCGCAGTAGTCTGTCCATCTGTTGACAGCCACAGAATTTCCATAGATTCCGCTCATCGCACAGTCATTGCAGGCACAATCATGGCTGATGGTATAGTCAATTTCGATACATTCTCCATTCGCTAGATTGGCATCAGCAATGTGTAAGTATACCACGCTACCATTGCAACCACCTATATCACTACTATCAATGGATAAGATTCCTACACTGCCTCCCCCCATCGATGTCGCGCTTATACTCCCTAGATCAATGTCCTGATTGGCATTGATTCTGAAGTAAATGGAATCAGCAGGTGCCGCACCATTATTAGTGATGCTCACTTGCACATCCGAATCAACATCTGCGTAGCAGGCGGGGTAATTCATGGCGGTTAAGGAAGCATCTAGATCTGGGATGGCTGCGCCAAAAATCAGGCCTGTGCTAGAATCATCCGAATCACAATTTGGTGAGGCCGTACAGCCAAAGGATATTTCTCTACTAACGGGATCTGAAGGGCTTTCACAACCAATTACTTCCCAAGTCTCTTGTACCTCAATGGTGGTATCAAAAAAGGGGAATGCTCCGGCAGCGGTCAATTCATCCATATCGATGGTAAAGCAAGGACCAGGACCAGCAGTAAGCACGCCAGCAACACTGATGCTGGTTAAAGTGACGTTATCGTTCCCGGTTACGCAATACATAAACGCTTCTAATTCACCATTCCCTCCATTATTTACGCTGACATCTACGGTGAAGGACTGGCCGAAGAAAGCATTTACGCTGACGGGGTCCGTACTTCCGATGGATAAGTCTGGCTCCTGGATCTGAATCGTGTTGGATTCACCACTCGCAGCGTTATTATTTCCTGGCCCGTAAGGATCGTGAGTGACCGTAAAAGGGATTTCCACACTTGAGCTGAGGTTGGTTGTAAAATTACAGTTGGCCGAAATGGTAAACATGAAATCTTCGCTATACCCAGCGGATATGTTTCCGATAACGACAGATGAAGGGGACACCTCCAGCCCCGTTATGGCATCAAAGGAAAGAACGGCATTCGTGACATCTGTGGTAACAGCTCCCGTGGCTTCCACCGTCACAGTTAGAGAGCTGAACGGTCCACAGGTGGACAAATTTCCGGGGGAACTTACCGTCACATCTAATACCTGCGCTGACAAAGATGTGAAAGGGAATAAGAGGAGTAAGAAGAGTAAGTCTTTTCTACAAGTAGCTTTAATAGTCCTTAGGTCTTGTAGGGGGGATAACCTAAATAACATAGTGCATTACTTAAATGGATGACGGAATCAGTAGATCAGCTGACAGCACATGTCATTGATCTACTTTTGACCTCTTAGTAAGCTGTTAAATAGGTTTGTCTTAAATTTTTCTATGAGATATTATGATTATTCATCTTTGATTGCCAGGCTCCACTCTGTCTTGAATCTCCTCTTCCTCCTGGCCTCCATACCCCCGACTTGGTACATAGCCAAACCAGCATCCTGCAGAGTAGTGGGTAGGAGCAATGCAGCTCCAGGTCACTTGCTTGCACTACAAGTTCAGATGGCATGAGCATTCAGACTTATTGATTGAGAACCACGAATAGGTTGAAGAAAGTTGTCTACTTACAACATTTCATTCAACGAGAGCCTTCCAATTTGTGTAGAATATGAGACCTTACAGAATAGAAAGAATAATACAGCGGGGTTTTAACTGCGGATTGTGCAGTAAAATTAAAAAAAAAGATCATAACTCAAACACCTGATCTTCAACAACCTTTATATTATAGTTGTGCGCAAGCTATACTTTGGCCATTATATAGCGTTCAACTAATGCTTCAAAACCCAATCCGAGCTGGCGACTGTTCTCACCTACTTGCCCGGATCCGATCGCTTTACCATCCATGGACACGACCGGCAAAACACCTTTGATAGAACTAGTCATGAAGGCCTCTTTCGCTTCGAATACCTCCTCCAACTTGACTGCTCGCTCTTCCACGGTAAACCCTAGTTCACGAGCAACTTCGATGACCTTCATTCTGGTGATTCCAGGAAGTACCTCTTCTTTAGGCGTGATTATTTTACCGGATTGATCAATTAAGAAGAAATTAGAACGATCTGATTCCTTGATCGTATCGTTGTCATAATATAGTACAGCATCCGCGCCATTCTCTTTCAACCATTTCTGGATACGGATACCCGTAACGTAATTGATAGTCTTAGCAACAGGAAGCTCTCGACGATAATCGTAAGTAAGCATCTTGATCCCACGCTCGTAAGCTTCAGCTGGGTAAGACGCATAAAGATGCTGCAAGATCAGCAGATTGGGCTTAACCGGCGTGTAGCTATCGGTGGTATAGCCCCCTGTCAGAATCAGACGGATACCCGCCTTTTCCTCACCGTTCTGATCTAGTAGGGTCTGGATACGCTCCTTAAGTTCCTCCTGACTACAAGGTACCTCCAGTTGTAATAAGCTAGCAGAGTTGAAAAATCGACGAACGTAGTCTTCTACAAATAGAGCCCGCCCGCCAAGCGCTCGGAAATAGTCAAATACACCGTAGCCACGCATAATAGCTAGGTCAGTAACATGTAGTTGTGCTTCTGCGACTGGTGTCAGTTCACCGTTGATATGGTAGTATTGGATCATAGCTGTCGGAAATTAAGATATAGCTAAATAGATCGGAGGCTTAAAGGTAATCATTGGAGCCTAAAATCAAAGCGAACAGCTAACATTCCGCTGCCAAATTTCTGGCGAAAACCCTACGAAAAAGAGGGAAAGAAAACAGCCTCATGTGGACTGCAATTTTCCATTCTTTACAAAAAGTTTCCCAAAGCTGTGTAAATCGAAATTTATTTTGTTGTTAAATTTTATTTTCCTAATTTCATTCCAGTAGGAAGGAAATAAACTCACTTTTGTTTCAAAAAGCCTATCTCGATGTTCTCCTATTCTGGGAGGCAGTTATTTTTTTCAATCATCAAAAACCTTAATGTATGAGTTTTGACACCAAAGACATTAGAAATGTGGCCTTATTGGGCCATCCTGGCAGTGGGAAGACGACTTTTGCTGAGACGATGATTTTTGAAGCAAAAGAGATTTCGAGAAGAGGAACTGTCGAGGATGGCAATACCGTTTCAGATCATACGAATATTGAAAAAGAACGTGGCAATTCCATTTTTAGCACCCTACTGCATGCTAAGTGGAAAGACTCAAAGATTAACATCTTAGACACTCCCGGTTTTGATGATTTTGTGGGCGAAATTGTTTCCTCCCTGAAGGTGGCAGATACAGGAGTAATGCTTTTGAATGCCAAAAGTGGTGTAGAAGTAGGTACCGAACTTATTTGGGAATATGTGGAGAAGTATAAAACGCCCGCCCTTTTCGTAATCAACCAGATTGATCACGAAAAGGCTGACTACGAATCTACCCTAGAACAGGCTCAAGAGAGATTCGGAAGAAAAGTCCTCCCGATCCAATTCCCAGCCAATGAAGGAGCTGGTTTCAATAAGATAGTGGATGCCCTGCGCATGACGATGTATGTTTTTCCGGAAGGTGGCGGAAGACCAGAAAAGCAGGAAATCCCAGCAGAATTCATGGAACGTGCACAAGAACTGCACAACAACCTAGTAGAAGCGGCAGCTGAGAATGATGAGGAACTAATGGAAAAGTACTTCGAAGATGGCTCGCTTACCGAAGAAGAACTAACTGAAGGTCTACGCTTAGCTATTGCTACGCAAGAAATATATCCCGTTTTCATTTGCTCATCTACCGAAAATATGGGCAGTGGGCGGATTATGGGTTTCATCAATGATATTTGTCCTAGTCCAGCCGATCGTCCACCCGCCAATTTGGTTGGTGGAGAAAAACTAGCTTGTGAGGCCGATGGCACCACCTCTGTTTTCATTTTCAAAACCCTTTCTGAACCTAAGGTGGGAAATGTTTCCTACTTCAAAGTTTATTCTGGAACGCTCAAAGCCAGTGACGAGCTGACAAATCCCGTTAACAGAAACGCTGAGCGATTTGGTCAGATCTTCACTGCCAATGGAAAAGATCGTAGTAGTGTACCCGAAATGAAAGCTGGTGATATTGGAGTAACGGTCAAGCTAAAAGATAGTAGCACCAATAATACCTTGAATACCAAAGGTACGGACCACCAAATAGAACCAATGGTTTTCCCCGCAGCTAGAATTAGAGTAGCGGTTTCTCCTCCTAGTAAAAATGATATGGAGAAACTTATGAAAGCGCTGCATCAGATTGAGCAGGAAGACCCAACCTTGTTGGTAGAACAGTCTAAAGCATTAAAACAAACCCTACTTCACGGACAGGGTCAGTTGCACTTAGATTTAATAAAGTATCGGATTGAAAAGGTCAATAATGTAAAAATGGACTTCATCAAACCGAAGATTGCCTACAGAGAAACCATCACAAAAGCTTCTAATCAGCAATACAGACATAAAAAGCAATCTGGTGGTTCTGGGCAATTTGCAGAAGTACATATGCGGATTGAACCTTACTTCGAAGGCATGCCGGAGCCCAGTGGTCTCACGGTTCGGAAAACGGAGGAGGAAGAATTACCTTGGGGCGGTAAGCTGGTCTACTACTGGTGCATTGTAGGTGGATCAATTGATGCCAATTACTCGAATGCCATTAAAAAGGGAATCTTGCAGAAAATGGAAGAAGGTCCGCTTACAGGGTCTTATTGTCAAGATATTCGTGTCTGCATCTACGACGGGAAAATGCATGCGGTAGATTCCAACGATATGGCGTTTATGTTAGCCTCAAGCCAGGCCTTTAAAAACGCCTTTGTCGAAGCAGGACCAAAACTACTAGAGCCTGTTTACAATCTAGAAATCCTTTGTTCGGATGATGTACTAGGTGATGTAATGGGCGATCTGAATACGAGACGAGCGCTTCCTCAGGGAATGGATTCTGAGGGGCACTACAAAAAGATCATTGCTAAAGTACCACTGGCCGAGCTGTACCAGTACTCCAGCACTTTGCGGTCTCTTACGCAGGGAAGAGCCAAATTCGCTCGCGAATTTGCCGAGTACAGCCAAGTTCCAGGAGATATTCAAAAGCGACTCATTGACGCTTACAAAACGGAGTTAGCGGAGGCCTAGGCAGGTACACGCAAAAATGATCACTTGAATCCTTATCATATATGAAAGGTGTTGCACTTGGCAACACCTTTTTTATTTACATTCCTTAATCCTTGTCCAGAAAATCCTCCAACCCCCTCTTAAACAACCACTTATACAATTAAAAACACTTGACCAATGGACAAAAAAAAAGTCGTACTAAACAGTACGACCCTTTCAATTATAATCCCATGAACATATCCAAAATTAATATCTTGTGCCAAAAATATTAGTCGATCCTTTGTTCGACTAATTATTTGGTTTATCTTCGCGTCAAACAGTGGAACTAAACTCCACTCTCATATTCAATCAAATTGTAATCTTAAGGACTTTTTTGACGACGTAGTCCCATGAACATTGACCTAGTCTTAGATCGGAGGCGATTTTCCCAGAATCGCCTCTTTTTTTGTTTGACGCGTTTATCTTTACGCAGGGTTTACATTTGAAAAGCGTAATTCGTCCCGACTGTATCGGGACGACTTACTACCAACAAATTATAATCCCATGAACATATTTCTTCAATAATTTTCGGAACTCTTTTGATCCGACTTTTTTCTTTCCTCCTCATTTGCTCACCGATCACGATACAAATATGCAACGACAATCCTCTGAAAACAAAGACAAAAAACCATTATTGTGAAGAAAATATTGCCAATAATTTACCTTAAAAAAAACATAAACAACTAATAAATAACACTTTACACAAAAACCACTTAGCCTTAAAAGTGAAAAATAAATTAAAAATACACCTTTTTTTTCCTGCATTTTTTTTAAAAAAAAGGACATTTTTTTCTTGCCAACCACTTTTTCTGCCGATTTATCCATCTTTCCCACCCTCTGATCTCCCCCAATTCTTGTCTATTTAGCTTTGCTACCACTGATGCGTTTATAAGCCGACGGACAAAAAATTTTTACGGCCTCATTTACGTTTATTACTAAAATCCTTATTTTGCGGCCCTTCTTACTCCAAAAGATCTTATAGGGCAAAAATTTACTTCTGCCTGAGATCACTGCACTTCAATATAGATATACCCACGAATAGGCCATTGGCATTCCTTAACTCTATTAATGACAAACATGAAAAGATCATTACTTGTATCCCTATTTTGCGTGCTTTTCTTTCAAACCTATCTTTCAGGACAGACCCCTACCGTACAAGATTGTCTAGGAGCCATACCTGTTTGTCAAGAAGTCTACACGGAGATGACTTCTCCTAGTGGAGATGGAAATTTCAATAATGAGATCAATACCAGCATCAGCTGTACAGCAGGAGAACTAAATTCTATCTGGTATACCTTTACAGTGAATGAAGCTGGGCTGCTCGGGTTCGTCATCACGCCCAATGATTCCAATGATGATTACGACTGGGCTCTATTCAATATCACCGGACGAGCATGTAGTGATATAAAAAATGATCGTAGCATGCAAGTGAGTTGTAATGCTGCTGGGGGTCCTGGATGTAATGGCCCCACAGGCGCCAATGGAGGCAGTAACTTCAATGTACAAGGCGCTGGCTGCTTTGCTCCCTTCCCCGACCAATTCACCGGACAAACTACCTTCAACGATCGAATACCAATGGAACCTGGTAATACCTACGCCTTAATGGTTTCCAACTGGTCCCAATCTCCAAATGGGTATACCATCGACTTCAGTTCTTCTACTGGCCTCGGAATTATTGACCAGACCCGTCCTAGTGTAGAGGAGGTTCGCGTCCCTCAGCGATGCGGAGAAACTCAAGTCAGAGTTTCCTTCTCCGAAAATATCCAGTGTGCCACCTTTACCAGCATAAATTATCAGTTAACTGGCCCGGGGGGGCCTTATAATTTGATCCCAGTCAACAGCATCTGCGAGGGAGGTGGAGAATATGAACGAGATTTCGTTTTTGAAATTGATCCACCTATTGAGGAACTGGGGGCGTTTAGCTTTGACTTGATCACAGATGAGGCTACACAAATCCTAGACCTTTGTGGTAACCCATCCGAGGCACTCTCTTTTCCTTTTGACGTGAACTTTGCCCTTTCCAATAATGCAGAGCTTGGTCCTGATACGTCCCTAGTCTGCGAAGGGGAAGTGCTAACCTTAGATGCTTCCGTCCCCTTTGGCACCTACCAATGGCAGGATGGCTCCACCGACCCTACCTTTGATGTCAGCACTTCTGGGATATACGCCGTAACGGCCACCAATGATTGTGGAGAGGTGACAGACCAAATAGAAATCATCTATCAAATGGATATTCCCCAAATCGAATTGGGGGCTGACCAGACGCTCTGTCCGGGAGAGACATTGGTCCTTGATGCTTCCAGTGAGTTGGCTAGTCACATCTGGCAGGATGGCTCCACCGGTTCTACCTTCACAGTCACTGAACCAGGTCTTTATACCGTAGAAGTAACGAATGCTTGTGGAACAGTGATGGATCAGGTCAATATCGACTATATAAGCCCTATTCAGCTGGAATTAGGTCCGGATCAGGTACTATGTGCCGGTGAGCAGGTCGATGTTGATGTGACCAACGAGGATGTTATCTCTTACCAGTGGCAAGATGGCTCCAACAGTCCTCAGCGATCCATTACCACGGATGGGCTATATTCCGTCACGATAACCACAGCCTGTGAGGAACAAATAGATGAATTCCAAGTCACCTTTATTACGGAACCTGCGCTTAGCTTAGGTAGCGATACTATTTTATGTGTGGCTGATGCTCCGCTGACCTACGATCTCACCATCCCGGGAGCCTCCTACCAATGGCAGGACGGTAGTACCTCCCCCGTCTATGAGGTGAACGCTTCTGGCAACTATGCGGTAACTGTTACTACGGCTTGTAATGAGTTCACCTCTAATGCTTTGGTGACCGTCATTGATTCGATACAGCAAACCCTCATTCAAGATACTTTCCTTTGTCCTGGACAAAGGCTGATTTTAAATGCAAAAACACCTGTCTTTGCGGAGTATCTATGGTCCGGTGGTACTACTGAACCTACTTTGGCGGTTACGGAGGCTGGTCCTTATCAAGTACTCGTCTTTAACGATTGTGAAGAAAGAACCTTTACAGCAGATGTCCGGGAATGTGAGCGCTGTGAATTTTACGGTCCATCCGCTTTTTCTCCGAATAATGACGGTGTAAATGATGAATTTCGCCCTTTGACCGGTTGTGAAATTCTCGAGTACAGCTTGCAGATATTCGACCGCTGGGGAAATCTATTATTCGAAACCACCGATCCAGACCTGGGATGGAATGGAATGCTCAATGGGCAATTATTGTCTACCGGCGTCTACGTTTGGTGGCTTGACTATACGGTCAGAGAAAATGGCCAGCCTGAATCCAAGATTGTAACCGGAGATGTAGCTATCGTGAAGTAGTGGAATTGCCTTGGTCTATCCTCTAAAGTGTGACTACTTTCACATGGGTTTACCTGAGGCAGTGAATTAGTTTTTCTACCCCCCGCCTTTATCATAGAGCGGTCACAACATACTGGGAAATACTAAATGTATGGGTAGGGTTCTGACCCCCCTATCCCTATTGCGAAGTACAAGCGCAAGCTTATTGGTAGTGAATCAACCTTCCACTAGATATACATATTATTAAACAATTACTTATATCTTCTGTTTTCTCAATACTCTCCTGACACTTTTATTAGTTATCTGCCTTATTACACAATTCCATTGCCACCAAAATTGAGTCTGTTTAGGGTGAACCCCAAAACGGTACAGGAGAGGCTATTATTAATGCTTTGACAGCCATGTCTTGGCCCTTGTTCTACCGTCGTCATGCGTACATAGTCAAATTTCTAATGAAACACAAAACACAGATAGACTACCAACAAATGCAGTATTGGAACTTAGTCCAATCCCTATCGGTTCCCATGCTGTTGTATCGAAAAAAAACGGCTACTCTCGTGCTGGCTAATCACGAGGCATTGAACAAGTTAGCCATACCTCCGCAGGAAAACGTTTCCGAAACCCTTGATTCAAGATTTAGACAACTACTCACCGAAGGTGGGCACACCCAATGGGATCAGGCCATCGAGAGGTGCCTAAAGGTAGGTCACAGTCAATTCCGCAGCAAACTGCAACTTCCCTCTGCTCGTGTACCTTCATGCAAGCTGGACTTAAAACGTTTTGAAGAAGTGGAAGAGTCCTGGATACAAGTTGAGGTAAAAAATCTAGACGAAGATATTGAGACTATAAAGGCTAGAGAAGCCCAATATCGAACCATGGCTGAGCATTTCCCGAATGGTTTGATTGCTCTTTATGATCAAGAACTTCGCTATACAATCGTAAATGGAGAAGGCCTGCGTGTGATTGGAATGAAACCAGAAGACTTAGAAGGTAAACGGCTTCGAGATGTATTCCCTCCTGAAATATATAAACGTGATGAGCCGGCCCTAAAGGCAGCCCTGGCGGGAGAAACGACTCGCTCAATCGTACCTTTTGGACCGCAGCATTTCCGAATCATCACCCTACCCGTATTAGACAAGTCCGGGCAAGTTATCTCTGGCCTAATCATGTCCCAGAACATCACTTCTTTAGTCAATGCAGAAAAGCAACTACAAAACACCGTGCAGCGGCTAAGGCTAGCCATCAATACGGCCAAACTAGGCATCTGGTTTTTAGACAAGGAAACACAATGCTTGGAAGGGAATGATCAACTTTTCAAGATCTATGGCATCACTCGAGAAACTTTTAACGACGATCTTCAGGCCTGGCAAAAACGGATTCATCCTGATGATCAAGCACATGCTAATGAAAAGCTTGCTGAAATCTTCGAAGGAAAGACTATCTACGATGTTGATTTTCGGATTATCAAACCAGAGGGCAGCATCCGATATATTAATGCCAGTGGATGCCCTGCTTATGACGCTGATGGCTCCGTTATTGGCTGGATCGGCATTAACATCGACGTAACGGCCATTAAAGAGCGAGAAGAATTCCTCCGTGAGATTTTTAATAACAGCTTATTGGCCATCCTGGTAGCGGATGACCAAGGCAATTACATTTCTGTGAATCCCGCAGCCTGTCAATTATTTGGCTATGATGAAGCCGCTTTCTTGCAAATGCAGGTGAAAGACTTGGTAATACCAGATCGTACGAGCACTGACGACAGATATCAACAATTCTTAGAGCAAGGTGAAGAGGTTGGTGAATTTGCCTTTGTACGGCCAGATGGTGAGCGGAGAATAGCGCAATACCACGCCATTCGCATCGAAAAAGACTTCAATCTCAGCATTTTGTCCGATATCACTGACAAAAAGGAAGCATCGAAAGCTCGGGCAAAGGCTAAAGCACTAGCGATCAAAAATGAGGAACTAGAACGATTTGCCTATCTGGCTTCCCATGATTTACAAGAACCACTCCGCACCATCATTGGTTTTGCCAGTCTACTAAAAAAACGCTTTGGTGAGCAATTGGGTCAGGAAGGCCTGGATTACACCAATTTTATCATGGAAGCCGGTCAGCGCATGACGGAGCTCATTAAAGGTCTGCTATCCTATTCGCGACTCGGCAACAACCTTAAACTGATAGATGTAGATTGTCAAATAATTTTGGAAGGTGTGCAGAGAGACTTGGAAAGCCAAATTTCCGAGGCAAATGCTCACCTGGAAGTCGGAAGCCTACCGACCGTGACGGGCTTCCCCGCAGGACTACAAATCCTCTTTCAGAACCTCATATCTAACAGCATTAAATTCAGGTCCAAAGACATTCGTCCGCTGATTCAAATTTCTGCTGAATTGGAATCTGATAAGTGGATATTTTGCGTAGCTGATAATGGAATCGGAATTGATCCTATCTTTCACGAACAGATCTTCAACATCTTCAATCGACTCCATACCAGGCAAGAATATGAAGGGACAGGCATTGGTTTGGCGCACTGCAAGCGAGTGGTAGAACTACTAGGTGGAGAAATCTGGTTGGAGTCTACTGCAGGTAAAGGCAGTAAATTCTTCTTCAGTATCCCAGCTTAATGCTTAGGGCGCTAAGACTACCTTTATGTCTTTTCCAATCGATACATGGCAATCGAGTGATATATATTTTGGAACAAAATATACAACATGGGCCCCAGAGCAGCTAAAGGTCCCACAAAGGTCAGTGCTAGCCAAAGGGCAAACATCGTATTCTTCCGGCCCAAAGACATGCTATTCTCCAGCCTTAAATTAGATCCACCAAGGCGTTCTCCAATTTGAAATAGGATCAATCCCAGAACCGTAACGCCGATGCCAATAGATAGGATGACGGTCCAACTGGCTTGTTCATCATTGCGTATGAAATCAGTAGCCTTTGCGCTGGCAATGAATACATTAAATAAAAACAGATAAAAATTGACCTTCGCAGCCTTACTAATATAAGGGACAGCAGATGGCAAAATTCTCTTAATGGCTAAAGAAGAAAGCAGCGGCACAAATACTACCATAAAAACTGGAATCAAGATATCCAAAACGGCAATCTCTCCAATATCAGCCGACAACAGCAAGGGCAAAAATAAGGGGATGAGTAAGGCCATGGCAGGACTGAGCAGTAGAATCGAAACCGTGACATGATCCACCCGCCCTCGTAAAAAGGTAGTGATTACTGGTGCCCCGGCCGCCGTGGGTGCCAGTCCAATGACAAGCAGGGCCGCCGCCGTGGCTGGATCCCAGCTACGCCAAATCAGGAAAACCAAGATTGGAAGTAAGATATTGGCCAATAAGACCTTAAAGTGATCCCGTCTGAGCAGCTGTGGATTGAAATTAACCGTAATAAAGGTAAAAAACAGCATTACCATCAAGTTGTAGCGGATAACAGCTGTCAACACATGTGCATCGGAAAGGAGGGCACCAGCAATGATGGCTAGGAAGATGTAGATTCCCTGCAAAACTATGGTATTTCTAGGTGTGAAAACGCCTCAGCGGGCTAAGGTCTATTCTAAACCTTTTAAGATTCCTTGTTGTCTCTGACTAAAGTTAAAAGCTTCAAATAAGGTCAAGGACAAAGCCCCTTCTAGATCTCCATAATGTGTCTCATAATCAGCTTGACTACGCCGAATCACTTCTTGAGCTTCCGCTTTACCATAAATGTGGGTAATCTCACATTTCGGTTCTTCCCCGGGTAGTTGCTTGTACGTCAGGAAGTAATGCTGTAGCCGATTGATCACGCTAGAAGGGAGTTCTTTTATATCGTGCCATTTCCCGTACACCTCATCATTTTCTAAAACTGCAATGATTTTATCATCCGCTTCGCCCCCATCAATCATCCGAAAACCACCGATTGGTATGGCACTTACAATAATGTTGCCGTGTGTGACTTCCCGTTCAGTTAACACACATATATCAAGGGGATCTTGGTCTCCGACAATCCCTTTTCGCCCTGTCTTTTCCATACAATATTCAGCCACTTTATCATGACAGTAGGTTTGCGGAACAAACCCGTATAGAGCAGGAACTATATTTGAGAATTTCTGGGGGCGATCAATCTTTAGATATCCCGTCAATTTATCTACTTCGTACTTCACCGTATCAGACGGAATTACTTCGATAAAAGAGGAAACTACTTGTGGGGTTTTTGGCCCAATGGGGATGCCGTGCCAAGGATGCGATTTGTAGCGCAGCCCAATCATTTTCCAGATCTTTTGGAAGGCTTGTTGGCTCATCTTTTTGTTTGCAAAGGTAAGAAGGATCACCAAAAATTGCTTTTGGCAAATAGAAAATCGAAAAAAAGAGAGATAAAGGAACTATTCCTGAGGATATGAAGTATTATTGTTGCTATAGGTCGGGATCTTCCGACTTATTTTCTGAAAAACGCTGAAGCCCATGTACTAAGTTTAACCACCACTATGGCACCCATAGGCTGCCAACTCACCTCGGCAACAAGAAAGCCGACTTCCTACCTACCTCAACGTCTTTAAATCACCGACTAAACAAACTACTACACTTATGATTCAGGATAATCCATCCGCGGAATCCATATCCGATCAAGCTCATGACCCCGATGAACAGCCCATCCTACGGCTAATCTGGGAGGCCATTAAGGGGACCGAGCAATCCTACACTACTGGCAAGATAAACCGTGCGATCATACTACTGGCAATCCCAATGATCCTGGAGATGGCCATGGAATCTCTCTTCGCGGTAGTCGATACGTTTTTTGTTTCTAAGATCAGTGCAGAGGCTGTCGCAACCGTTGGTTTGACGGAATCTGTCATTACCCTGATCTACAGCATCGCTATCGGGATGAGTATGGCTCCGATGGCCATGATAGCTAGGAATATTGGAGAAAAGCGACCGGAGGAGGCTTCGAAAGTTGCCCTTCAGGCCATCTACATGACAGTGGTGATAGCATTGTTGATTGGTATTCCCGGAACCTACTACGCAGAGGATATCCTCCGAATGATGGGAGGGAGTGAAACACTGATAGCCGACAATGTAGGGTACACCAGGATTATGTTTGCGAGCAACATCTTCATTATGTTGCTTTTCTTGTTAAATGGAATCTTTCGCGGAGCAGGCGATGCCTCCTTGGCCATGCGCTCCCTATGGCTCGCCAACATCATCAATATCATCTTGGACCCTCTATTCATCTTCGGTCTTGGACCCTTCCCTGAGCTCGGCGTGCAGGGGGCTGCGGTGGCCACCACTATTGGTCGTGGCTTAGGAGTTGTTTTCCAATTGTATATACTAACGGGAGCACACAGTCGAGTTAAGATTTATCTCCACCAGAATAAAGTGGATTGGGATATCATCAGGCGATTAGCAGATATTGCCGCTACCGGAGCAGGTCAATTCTTAATTGCCTCTGCTAGTTGGATCTTTCTGGTGCGTATCATTGCGCAAAACTTTGGTAGCGAAGCTATGGCAGGTTATACCATCGCCATCCGTCTGATTATTTTCACCCTCCTCCCCTCCTGGGGTTTAGGCAATGCGGCCGCCACCTTGGTAGGCCAGAACCTCGGTGCCCAACAGCCAGAGCGAGCAGCGATTTCAACCTGGAGAGCGGCACATTTCAATATGTTTTATCTAGCCACTGTAGCCGTGCTATACTATGTCTTTGCAGAGCAATGGGTAAGTTTCTTTAGCACAGAACCGGAAGTCTTAGAGGCGGGAACCAAAGCCTTGAAGATCTTTGCGATTGGCTATGTGTGCTTTGGTTATGCGATGGTCTTAAGCCAAGCATTTAATGGTGCGGGGGATACGCGTACCCCTACTATTGTCAACTTCATCTGCTTCTGGCTGGTAGAAATCCCGATGGGATACTTCCTAGCCTTGAATATGGGTTGGGGGTTGGAAGGGGTATGTTGGGCCGTAGTCATTGCGGAATCCTTGATGACTCTCCTGATCATTATCTTGTTTACAAGAGGGAAATGGAAAACGGTGAAGGTGTAACTATCTTCTGATCGATGAATCCCCCTAAGTCTGAGGGATGAGCTTATCGATACGCTCCAAAAGCCATTTCTTGCTGTAAAAGATGGGCCCTTGTTGGATCTGTTCCTGGAGTTCTTTAAGCTCTAATAATGGTTCAGATTGTGTGATGGGTTCATCTCTGCAAAAAGCCGCGTAACCCTCTGGGGATTTCTCTAATATATGGCAGAGTCTACGGCAAGTATTCACAAAGAGTCTATAAGACTCGATCTTTGAAGGAGCGATTCTCCTTTTTTGATCAAATACAAATTTTCCGAAGGTATTAAGGAAGTGGAGCAATAGGTCAATTTCCTTATTCTCAAAATAGATTCTTGCTAAGAGGCTCTTTTGACTTAACTTATAATAGGTATCTCTAGGATTACTCTGGAGCAATAGTTTCTGCGCTTCGCCATACTCTTTCCGATAGTAATGCAGATTGGCCCGATTCTGTAAACAGGCTTGTTTACGAAATGCCCTAGGGCTTATCTGATCTTCATAGGTGGCAATGAATTGCTCCACCCAATAGAAATGTCCCAATTCTAGGGCTGTAAGCACAATATTCTTAAAGACTGTATGATGCAATTTGCCAGCGGGGAGCAAAGCCCCTGACTCAAGTTGAGCTTGATACAGCGAAAATAGTTCTTCAAAATAACCGGAGATAGGAAATATACTTTTTGCCGCACCTTCCAAATAAGAAAAGTAGGCACGTTGTTCAGCGGGCAAGAAGTGCGAAGAACGTCGCAAAAGCAAACGTTTGAGTCTAAAATAATTCTCCATCTTAGTAGGCTCCAATTGCAGCAGTAAGACTTGCGCATATAACTCTATGGCCGGCCAATCTGCATAATCATTGTTTGCTACATGCTGTTTGATCTCCTCCAACCAGGTAGTTTGATATTCGACATGGATTACACGTTCTCGGCCAAGCATAGCATTAATCAACTCCAGTTTTTCAAGCAAAAAGAAACGGTCAAGTGCCGCATTATAAGCTTGGAGATTGATATCCCCTCTTCTCCTATCCCGTGCAGCTTCCCACCTGGCAAGCTTCTTTTCAATGATTAGTTGCCGTTGTATACGCCTGGGATCGCCTTTTTTCAATTTGCTTTGCTCCCCCCTTAATTTGCGGAACTGTACTTCAACCTGCTTTTCAAGCCCATTGTCTAAGTAGAAATCCATTAAATGATGATGATTTTCTTGAGGTAATCCATTCAATTGCTCAGCAACTATAAACTGTTCCAATAATTTAAACAGTTTAGAATTCAAGCGATTCAAGCTCTGCCGGTCAAAAGGCTGCCCTGGATACACTTGCTGAAACAAAGATGGCACATCGATCTGGTAGGCATCGAAGTCAGGAGCAAAGATCAATATGGCATTTAGAAGTTGGCTCAACGCCTGCTGTTCATTATAGTAAGGAGAATGGACAAACTTCTGGAACCTACCACGCTCCTTGGCTGAAAGAACCCTGAGAACCTCAAGTAGCTTTTTGTGCATGAAGCTGCATTTGGATCAATACAATATCGGAACTTTGCCCCAAAAATTATACCTTGTAGGAAAGGCTTATTATGAAAGCTACATACCTCTTATTAACGCTGTACCTTTCACTCCTTGCTTTTTACCCAAACCTGTCAGCCCAAGATGCTGCCTCTTGTGCAGCTTCCTCTTTTAGTTTAATCACACTAGAAAGTGGTACTGATGGCATTCAAGCGCTCTTTTCTCTGGAAGAGCAAGCCAACGTAGATCGGTACACCCTTCGGTATCAATACTTCAAGGAAGAGCAACCGATGGAGGAAAGCTTGGAAATCCTCCCTCCGGCTTTTACTATCGAACTAGCCTCCGATACCGGACTACACCGCTTCACATTGGTCAATGTATGTGTCGATGGTGATACACATCCAGGTAGTCAACTCGTCCTAGATTTTCAGAACAGTGACCTGCAATGTCCGATACCGGAGAATCTCCGTATTCTGGATTACAATGCCAGCCTTATCAGTTTCGAATGGGACTTCAACGAACTAGCGCAATCTTGGCATGTACGGTACGACAATGCTGAGGGCTTTGTGGATGAATTCGATGTGCCTGAGCCTTTTGTCAACCAAGAATTGGCTCCCAGCAATTTCCACCTCTTCACACTTTTCACCAATTGCGAAGACCAGGCCTTAGCTAGTGGTCAGCTCCTGAGACGTAGTCCAGCCATCCAGTTTATGATCATCACGGTAGATGATATCAAGGCCCTCAACATAAGTTGTATGGAACTTTGTATCATCACCGAAAATGCCTATCTGCTTTATTCCAGTCGTCACGGCAAATTTGCGGCTAACAAACTAGATTTCCTTGCTACCTATAATTGCAGTTGTACCACCGCAAGCCAAGAGGTAGGTTCCCTTTTTCAGTCCATACGGCTCTATCCCAATCCTGTACGAAATAAGCTATTTTTAAAGCTCGATCTCGATCAAGTCGAAAACCTGAGTTTGGCACTGCTGGACGTGCAAGGCAGAAGGCTCAGACAAATATCTGATTCCAAGCGATTTCTACCTGGTGAGCATTTCCTGGAGTATTCACTTGATCAACTGAGAGCTGGCTTATATTGGTTGGTTATTGAAACTGAAAGGGGCGCTGAATATCTGAAAATATTAGTCCAACCCTAGGTAGTCGTTCTTTTTTCGTGATGCCTACTCACCTTAGCGAGGGATTTTAACCTTTTTTAGTAATCCGAAATCGGAAGATTAGCCTAGTCTACAGCCACCCTAACTGGTAAAGAGCTCTTTTTTACCTACTCATTTCCCACTAAGTCTCTATTTTTTTCCGCTTAGCCTTGTACCCATCTTTGTAGCTTCCCTTGATTTCTCGCAAAAATTGTAATTGGCAAAAAGGCTCCTTCCCTACAAATTGCTGGTGATATTTAAATACAAGAAATACCCAAAAATCAGCAACAATGAAAACCTATCCATTTTTCACCAGATTAAGTTTATGTCTTTGCTTTGTACTCTTTGGAAGCTTAGCTTGGGCTACGACGAGCAAAGACTTTGTATTCATTAATAATACTGGGCGTGATGTAAATGATTTACACATCCAGTTTGACACAACTGTAGATTTTCAAGCAGTAGCTCCAAAAGCTAGCAGTAATTACCTAGGTAGTAAATTCCGGAGAATTGTACATCGTAAAAATGAGGGACGTTCTCAGGTCCATTTCATTAATCGCGGCCGGAGTAAGAGCAAAGTGGTCCAAAACGGCCAAGCGGTTTGGGGTAGATTTAGCACGGATGCGCAGGATCTTCACATCCTTAGTTGGTGTTGGACCTTCAATGGTGACACTATCGGCAATGTCATGCAAGGCGATTTGCGCAAAACCCTACAATCTAATAGTTTAGTGGTGCCAGGTGTAGATGTTGTCACTGAACTGGAATTTGAAAATAAGATCTATAAGGGACGACCAGGGCAAGATGATAATGCAGTCGTAAATGATCTTCATATCGTGAGTAAGGTCCCTGCCACTTCTATCAACGAAGGCACTTCAGAAAGTGTTTTTCAAGATGCTAACACCACGCACTGTCCTTGTTCCAATTTGCCAGCCGCCGGAAGAGAGCGAAAACTCGCTTTGAAACGGATGAACGAACCCTGCAAAAGTCTCTGTGAAAATAGTAGGATTGATCTTTATGTAATCAACCTGTCTAATCCCTCCAAGAATTTGCCTCCTGATACTAAGATTCCTGTGAAACTAAGAGCTAATGACAAAGTGGATGTCCTAGAGTGGTGGTTTACCCAGGACGGATTCCCTTTGAGATTTAGGGAAGGAAGGACCGAAAATGGAAAACCGAAGGGAGAACCGAAAAGAGATGGAGAAGAAGATGAACCTTTAAAACTCGGAAAAAATGATCAGGATTCCCGCTTTGGACCGGGCGGAACACTAGAAGATAAAGGGGAAGCTTACAATATTTCTCATACTTCCTATTCGCCTCCTACAGGCAAGTCTGAATATGTCTTCTTGGATCTGCGGGGATCTGTACAGCAAAGTCTAACCACCCCAGGCCTGAATCTACCTTCACCTGATCTGATTCTAGAAATATTACTAAATGAACAGCTCAACGATGAGCTAAAAGATTTTGCTGAATTATTGCCTTTAGAAGGTAGCCTGTCGGATACACCTTCGTACTGGGCCGGATTCGACGCCAGCTTGGGTATTCCCCTGTCCAGAAGATGGCACTTATCGATTGAAGCGGGTCGTGCTCAAGGTACACTTACTGGAAAGATTCCCTTCCTGGACTTCAGAACTGGCACCTCTACACCTATCGATGCCCGCTGGGAAGCCCAAATCAGGCAAGAGGAATATATCCTCATGATCGGATATGAATTTATCAAAGGACTACAGGCTACAGTTGGAGGCTTTAAAGGAAGGCAACGTCTACTGGATAATCACTTGACATTAAGAGGAAGACAATTCGCCATTCCCTTAGAGTGGGATGCCAATACCTATGGAATGGTTCTACAGCTTGGCTCAAGGCTTCCCTTAGCCAAAGGTCTGGATTGGGTCTTCAATGCTAAACTCAAGGGCTATCTTCAACAGGATAAACCTGCTTACCGACCGGAGTTAAATATGGGAATTCGACTCAATTTAATCCCAGTTCGTTAAGTCAACTTCAAAATCTTGATACAATACTAAATTATTTAAAGGACAGCTGTTTCCAACTGAAAAAGTTGGTCAACGGCTGTTCTTCTATATTGAAAAATGGCATCAATCTTCCGTCCCACGAAAACCCGATCTGCTAGGGTTCCGATCGGTCCATATGGGACTTTATAGTGTAAAATATCCTCCATTTGAACTCCCCCATCCACCTCTTCAAAGTGATGCTGATGATGCCAAAGGGCATAAGGGCCAAAGCGTTGCTCGTCAATGAAGTATCGGCCATCTACTACATGGGTAATTTACGTAACCCAGTCCATTTTAATCCCCAAGAAAGGAGAAATCTTGTACTGGATGATCATTCCTTGATACATCTCCAGATCGCTGATATCCGAAAGGATTTCGAAAGACATATCCGGTGGCGTAATGGCATTTAGGTTCTCTGGTCGAGAAAAAAAACTCCAAACCTCATCGATAGATCTGGGGATGAATTGTTTCCAGGACTTCCGCTGTACTTTCATGTCTGCTGTGGATTTGCTGTTGTAACCCGCATCCATTCAAAAAGTTTAGAATCTTCCTCAGCTGGTAAAGTTCAGTCTTTCAGCAGAACTTAGAAAGCCATTGGTGCAGACAAATGAGCAGGTGCGCAACTTAATCAGGAGGCTATAAACCACTCTCTATCAACGAAAAAGAATTCTTTCCACTCAAGAAGTGAGAAGGCAGTCCGCCTGCGCAAAAAACAATTTATAAAAAAAAATATTCAAAAAATACCCGGTTTGCGGTATATGAGTGAGGAACTGAAACCCTATATTTGTATCTGATTTAAGTAAAGATGGGATATATATATCCTATGAGCAACTACCAAGTACGCCGATTGAACGAAAAGTAAAACCGATTTTACAATTATAATTCCCAACATCCCTTAAACCGCGTAATCCCATGACAAAGAATTTACACCTTCTCTTGTGTTACGTCTGCAGTATTCTATTTCCTACCGTAATTTATTTTCCACCAATAGTACAACGAGCTTCTTAACTATGCTGGGATAGATTATTATGACCTAAAGTGTCTTTTGCCCATCTCATGCGTCTCATAATAGCAACTCAAACGCTATGAAATGATGGGCTCAATAGAATACCCTATGAAAAGCAACAGACCCCTACACACATACGCCATAATGCTCATTATGGTTTTCTCCATCGCTATCACCGCTTTTGCCCAAGGCAAGAGTGAAACCTATTCACTGACAAACTCCATATTACAAGAAACAATTTGCCAGCCACAGATTGCTGGCCAACACCTTCATGTCTTTTACCGAGAGTTGGATCAACTCAAAAGTAGTGGTCTACCTCAGGTAACGCATGCTTGCGGCTCCGCCGTAGAACTGACAAGTGAAGATCAATACCACATGTTGGGCTGCCAGGCAGAAGGTTTGACAAATTATTTTGCTTTAGACAGATGGTCTAAGGCCAAGATTAAAGGTGACGGTGGGGTAGATGTCACCGGAGCTCCCAATTCAGTATTGGTTGAAGGGGCCAATATTGCACAGTCGAAAGTGCCAACTACTGGAGTTCAGCGGTTTCAAATCGCTGTTCCAGCGGAAGGATTTATTTCTTTTGATTGGCGAAATATTGGGGGCTCCAATCTTTTTGGTATGCAAGTAAATCAGGCAGCCGTTGAATGGACAGATCAGAATACCAATTTCTTTTCCAATCCTTTGGTAGCAGGCGATCTGCTTACCCTATATATTCCAGATGGCCAGGAGTTAAATCACTACATTGCTAATTTCCAATTTTTGACTAACGCCATGGGCGTACTAGTTAGAAACTGGACTGCCACTGACGAGAAAGGGAACCAAGACCACTTCACACAACTGCTTAGCTTGGATAAGACTTCTCTAGCTCAAGTTTTCTTTCCATCCTCTACACACACCACACAAAAAGCAGCTAAGGCTACTCCTCAGCTGACCGGTTTTCCTGTCATCGATTTAGATGGCAACCTCAGCACAACCAATGACCAATACCTTTTAGAGGAGAAAGATGACGTTTTTGACCTGAGCTGGTCTGATGAGCTCATCCAGAACAAAGATGGTTTCTTCCTACAAAGAACTTGGGTGGTAGAAGATTGGTGTTCAGGCAGCAACTTGCAAAAAACGCAAATCATTCGTTTGGAAAGCGGCTTGCAAGATTTATCTGTGGATCAGATTGATAATGCGACCGGGCTAAATCTACGCGTTCAGCCTTCTTCACCTCTTTTCTCAGATTCCTTTGAAGATTCATTTTCTGCGCCTAGTTTCTAAAAAAAACATTTTTTTTATTCTACATGTCCTTTTAAAACAAAAAATTGGATAAATTTGTAGAATAAAAAATGAAAAGATGCCATTGCGCAATGAATTTCCACCCGCTGGATCCGATTATCTAGGTGGGGCAAGCGATGGGTACGAGTATCGAACCACTTTTGCCGGAATGAACCTGGGCCATACCTATGAGATGGTCAAACAGTTCCTCAAAGAGGAGGGCTACGACGACGTACCACTACCCAAAAACGAGGAAGAGCTGCTGCTTTTTCGTCTTCCTACACGCAATAAACAGATTCTTCTATTTGAAGACAATGGCTACGTTCACAATCCAATCAAAATTCTCTTCCCGATTGATCGTCGAAAGAAAAAGGTCCTAACGCTCTGCATCTATAACGAGGACTTCCCTGATCATCTCCTCCGCTTTCACCGCGTGCTTGAGCGAAAGCCATCCCGTTCCACGCCAACGGAAATAGAAACAGCAGCTAGCGTAAAGAACGCCAAAAAACAGCACCTTGAAGAAGTATAAATCCAGCAAAGAATCTAGAATTACCATCACAGAGCTCATGCTCCCCTCCCATTCTAATTTCAGTGGGAAAATACATGGAGGGCATATCCTAAATTTGATGGACCAGATTGCTTTCGCTTGCGCCTCCAAGCATTCTGGTCACTACTGTGTCACTGCCTCCGTGAATCGGGTAAACTTTCTGAATCCCGTGGAAGTTGGTGAATTATTAAGTCTGAAGGCTTCCATCAACTATACTGGAAACACCTCCATGGTTGTGGGTTTACGAGTAGAAGCTGAAAACATCCAAACGGGAGAGATCAAGCATTGTAATTCCTCCTATTTCACTATGGTAGCGAAAGATTCGGAAGGCAAGAACACCCCTGTACCAGGTTTGATCTTAGATAGTGAAGAAAGTATCCGCCGGTTTACTCGGAGTCTCAAAAGGCTAAAGGACGGTCGACTCCGCGATTCCACCTTTAGTAGTGAAGAATTTAAGGTGGAAGATTACCTACAAGAGCTTGTCGGCAAAAATGCTCAGATCACCTACAAAGTGGAGAGTTAACTCAGTTCTTGCAGCTTTGTGCCATAAAAGAAAAGGGGAAGCAGTGTGTGCTTCCCCTTTTCTTTTATAATCTTTCAAGGATAGATCTATAAATCATCCAAGTCATCAAGCTCTAATCTATTCAAGATTTTCTCTGCTTCTCCTCGCTTGAGATTATCTCCCTTAATATTCACAAGAAAGCGATCTTTATAGAAAATAGATATCTCAGCCTCTCCTCTCCTGCTATCAAATTTCTCATAGGCCTTATATCCATCTATGGTAGTGGTACGCTCGTAACCATCATCTGTCTCTCGATCGACATCCAGCATAGTCCAGGCGGCGGCTCCTAAGGAAGCCAAGGCCATTCCACCGGAATCGACGATATTAATCTCTAACCTGCGATCTCCATCCTTGTACTTGGCTGTAGCTTGGGAGATCTTGAAGCCAGTTACCCCGGACTTCTCGCCGGTATGGCTGTGGCGCTCCATGCCTAGCATGCGTTTGGGTAGGATTTCTTTGAGGTCTCTGAAGTTAGCTACTTCCACCTCTTCTCCACTCTTGAGGTTTTTTTCAACGTCTTTTAGGGCATCTTGCACCTTATTCAAAGCACCAGCTAAATCATCGTTCAGATCATCAGCCAACTTTTCCATTGTCTCTTCAATCTCGGTCTCTGCATCAGCTTCCGCCTCCGCCTCGGCCTGTTGTCTGCCGCAGCCAACGCAGGAACTGAGCATGCAAAGCATACAGAAAAGGGATAGCTTTAAAAAATTCATGGTATTTAGTTTTGGTTTGTAAATCGGAGGGAAAGATAAGACTTAAAGTAGTATGACGATTGGCTTTTTCGACCAATGGAAGCAGAAGAAAGGTAGAATTCTAGCTTGGGAATCCTTCTAATTGTACGTATTATAGACTTTTGATTTATGAAATGCCTCAATTCACCCATCATGAACCTAGCGCAAAACAAAGAAAATGCCATTGCCTTTTACAGAATGGCTTACGAAGGAAATCCGCGCCAAGCAGTAGAACTATATATCGGCAAGGAATACATTCAACACAACCCGGATGTAGCAGATGGTACGGAAGGTTTCATCCTATACTTTGAGCGGATGCAAAGTGAATATCCGGAAAAATCAATTGACTTTGTACGCTGTATTGCGGAGGGAAATTTAGTAGCCCTTCACACCCACCAGACCTGGCCAGGGAATGACCAATATGTCACCATGGACTTCTTCCGCTTCGACGAAAATGGTAAGATTTGTGAACATTGGGATGCCATTCAGCAAATCCCGGAAAACTCGAAGAATCCGAACACGATGTACTAATAGATAGGCGTGTCTACATGCTGGCTGGTCGATAGTCCATAGTCGAAAGTTTTTCTAACCATGGACTACGGACCATCGACCAATCAACCAGCCAAATATTACATCTAGTCTTTTTGCTCCGCCTTCATTTGAGGGAAGAACAGCACTTCTTGAATGGAGTGTTGATTGGTCAACATCATGGTTAAACGGTCAATTCCGATACCCAATCCAGAAGTGGGAGGCATGCCGTATTCTAAGGACCTCAAGAAATCTTCGTCCAGGGCCATCGCTTCTTCATCACCTCTTTGCGCTAGTGTCAACTGATCTTCGAAGCGTTGTCTTTGATCGATCGGATCGTTCAATTCCGAATAGGCATTGGCGATTTCCTTGCCATTAACAAAAAGCTCAAAGCGTTCCACTAGGCCTTCTTTGCTTCGGTGTTTTTTGGCCAAAGGCGTCATCTCGATCGGATAATCGGTAATGTAAGTAGGTTGAATCAGATGATCTTCTACTTTTTCTCCAAAAATCTCATCAATCAATTTGCCTTTACCCATAGAGGGGTCGACCTCGATATGCAAGTCTTTGCAGACTTTACGAAGTCCTTCCTCGTCCATTTCGGAAATGTCGATACCCGTGTATTCTTTGATGGAATCATACATACTCAATCTTCTGTATGGTCCCGCGAAATCAATCTCGTTCTCACCGATGGTAACTTTAGTCGTTCCATTAACTTCCATAGCGATGTACTCAGTACATTGCTCTACCATTTCCATCATCCAGTTGTAGTCTTTATAGGCCACATAGATTTCCATGGAAGTAAACTCCGGATTGTGCGTGCGGTCCATCCCCTCGTTACGGAACATCTTTCCGATCTCATATACACCTTCGAACCCACCTACAATTAGTCTTTTCAAGTACAGCTCATTCGCAATACGTAGATATAGTGGCATATCCAAGGTATTGTGGTGCGTCTTGAAAGGACGCGCAGCAGCCCCACCATGGATGGGTTGTAGGATCGGAGTCTCTACCTCTAGCCAGCCTTTATCATCAAAGAAGCGGCGCATCGCAGAAACGATCTTGCTGCGCTTGATAAAGATCTCTCGATATTGTGGGTTCACGGTAAGATCTACGTACCGCCGTCGGTATCGTAATTCTGGATCCGTAAAAGCATCATACACATTCCCTTCTTCATCTCGCTTTACGATCGGAAGAGGACGCAAGGATTTGCCCAAGACAGTCAACTCAGTCACGTGGATGGTGATCTCTCCCATGCGCGTACGGAAGGCGTAACCCTTCACCCCAATGAAGTCACCGATATCTAATAATTTCTTAAAAATGCTATTGTATAATGCTTTATCCTCACCAGGAGCGATTTCGTCTCTCGATACATACACCTGAATTCTTCCGCTAGAGTCCTGCAGCTCGGCAAAGGAAGCCTTGCCCATTACCCGGCGACTCATCAATCGGCCCGCCATCACGACTTCCTGGAAGTTCATGCCTTTACCCTCATCATCTTCTACGTAGTTCTCTTTGACATCCGCTGCGTATGCATTGACATCAAACTGTGCAGCTGGATAAGGATCAACACCGAGATCCCTAATCTTTTGAAGATTCTCTCTTCTAACTAATTCCTGTTCACTGAGTTGCATGGATATATTTTAGTATTAGCTGATTTAAAGTGAAATTATGCAAATAAAGAGGAGCTAGAAAGGGAAAGGTAAGCGGCAAGTAAAGCTTTTCACGCGAACAGATCATCTAAAAGATCAATCCCAGTATGTAGCTCTTTGGGAAGGGAGCCGCAATGACAAAACGGTCTCCTTCAAGATTTGGCGACTAGGCGAAACCCTGTTTATATGGCTTGATCTTAGAATGATGAAAAGCAATGTCCATATTTGTATAATTTCGAGGCGGCAAAAATAGTTCAATTTCGCGGAAAATTGCAACATTGCCGAACCTAAAGTGTTTGATGAAGCGTGTATCCGCTGACTTGTTATGCTAAAAATTGCCTTTTCACCCATCTACAAATACAGTGTTCCGGATGGTCATCGCTTCCCGATGATCAAGTATGAACTATTACCTGAACAGCTATTGTACGAAGGCACCGTTTCGGAATCCAACTTTTTCCATCCTAAAAAGTTAACTGAGACTGAGATCCTGCAGACGCATACGCCCGAATACTGGGACAAGCTGCGCCTTCAGCAATTGAGTCGAAAGGAAGAAAGGGCTATCGGATTGCCGATGTCCTCCCAGTTAATCGAAAGGGGACGTCATATTGCCCATGGCACTATTGAGTGTGCCTTGTATGCCCAACAGCATGGCGTAGCGCTAAATATTGCAGGAGGCACCCATCACGCCTTTGCTGATCGGGGCGAAGGATTCTGCGTCTTCAATGATTTTGCCATTGCTGCGCACCATCTTTTATCTCATGGACTAGCGGAGCAGATTTTGATTGTCGACCTCGACGTTCACCAAGGAAATGGGACAGCAAAGATCTTTCAAGACAATTCTAAGGTTTTTACCTTCAGCATGCATGGAGCCCGGAACTACCCCTTGCGCAAAGAGCAATCTGATTTGGATATAGGGTTGCCGGATAAAATCGAAGATGGTCCTTACCTTAAGCAGCTACGGGAGCACCTCCCTAGACTCATTGATGAGGTACAACCAGATTTTATCTTCTATCTCGCCGGAGTAGATGTACTACAAACAGATAAACTCGGCCGATTAGGCATGACTATTCAGGGGTGCAAAAGACGAGATGAATTTGTCTTCCAGGAATGTAAGCGGCATAATATCCCCGTAGCGGTCAGCATGGGAGGAGGTTATTCAGAGCGGATTGCCCATATTGTGGAAGGGCATGCGAATACTTACCGGCTAGCACAAGAGATTTTCTTTTAAACCCGTACTTTAATTCAGCGCTAGGCAATTTCCTTTTTCCTCTACTCCGATGGCAGGACATGTGTCTACGACTAACAAACAGCGCGGCAGATATCCGAAGTTTCCCTCAGGTAGGACCAAGTAAAACTTCGGATATCTTGCGTCGGCTTTTTACTTAGGCCGTTCCAGCAGATACGGCGGATGCTTGTGCGCTAGCTTGAGCCGCCAGCACTAGGTCTGCCCCTTTCTCAGCAATCATGATCGTTGGAGCATTGGTATTCCCACGAACGATCTTAGGCATAATAGAAGCATCAATCACACGCAAACCTTCAATGCCTCGCACCTTTAGATTTTCGTCAACTACCGCCATTTCATCTTGCCCCATTTTACAAGTGCCAACGGGGTGATAAAGCGTTTCAGCCATACCTCGTAACAAATCAGCCATTTCCTCGTCGGAATCCAGGTCCTTTTCGGGGAGATATCTGGCGCCACGGTATTCGTCTAAGGCAGATTGCGACAATACATGATCAGCAATCTTGGCGCCGCGGATCATGGTGGCTACATCGCGCTCATCACTAAAATACTTAGGATCAATAAGGGGCTTGGAAGCCGCGTGTCCATCCCGGAGGGTAACCTCTCCCACACTGTAAGGCTGTAGAAGGATAGGTCCAAATCCAAGTCCGTTTTCCCCTTTTGGATTGTCAAATCCATGTCGGATATAGAAAGCAGGAGCAAAAGCAAACTGTATATCCGGAGCGGGAAGATCTGGCAACGTCCGAACGAAGCCACCAATTTCACAAACATTGGAACTCAAAGGCCCTCCTTTATTAACTAGGAACTGCCATAGCGCCCCTAGGATTCTTGGGAATCCTTCAATCGTATCGTAGGTATCAGATTTCTTACTTCGATAGGCTATACCTCCCAACAGGTGATCTTGTAAGTTTTGGCCAACACCGGGAATATCCTCTACCACAGAAATTCCTTTTTCCTTCAGGTGATCGGCTGGTCCTAATCCAGACAGCATCAGCAATTTTGGGCTATTAAAAGCTCCTGCGCTCAAGATCACTTCTTTATTCGCTCGTACCTCAATTTGCTTTCCGCCTCTTTCATACATTACCCCTGTCGCTACCTTCCCGTCCAATACAATCTTAGTCACATGTGCCTGGGTAACTACCTGCAAATTCGAACGATTACGAATCGGATGAAGGAAAGCATCAGCGGCACTACAACGGCGCCCATTCTTCTGGCTTAGCTGATGGAATCCAAAACCTTCCTGCACCTCCCCGTTAAAATCGGGATTCAAGGGATGCCCAGCCTGCTCAATGGCTTTCAGCAATGCCTTAGACATAGGGTGTTCATAGCGGTAAGCACTAATCGTCCACTCCCCTCCTACTCCATGATACTCATTATCATAGACTTGGTTGTCCTCCGACTTTTTGAAATAGGGAAGTATATCTTGATAAGACCAACCCGAATTTCCTAAATCCGCCCAGTGATCGTAATCCAATCGATGTCCCCGCATGTAGATCATGGCATTCGTACTACTACAGCCACCAATCACCTTACCTCTAGGCTGAAACATGGGCCGGCTGTTCATATGCTCTTGAACCACCGTTTCATCCTCCCAATCATACTTGGTTTTGAAAAGCTTAGAGAAAGCGATAGGAGTCTTGATATCAGAAGCTTTGTCTTCTTCCCCTGCTTCTAATAATAAGACCTTATTATTTGAGTCTTTGCTCAGGCGATTAGCCAAGACACAGCCTGCCGAGCCTGCACCAATAATGATGTAGTCAAAGTGTTGCATGAATCCATATTATGCGGGGTTCCAAAATAGATCAAATGGTTTGCCAGGGTAAGTCAGCGAATTTACGCTGTCACGAACTAATGTAACAAAAAGCGATGGATATGCCTGACGAATCAATGACTAATTCTTGGTCTCTTGACTTATTGACAACTGCTGGCAGAAAATCATTGTCTCACATTATTGTCTTAGTTACCCTATTTTCGCCGCAAGGAGAACTCCCTTTTGGATCGAGGAATAAACTGCTGACGAAGTGAAAACAAATGGAATGCAATCGCCAAAGGGGTCAGAAATCCGGGTATCCAGATAAAGGGGAATTGCGTAATGAAGGAATTAGAAGGGGGAATGTCGAAGACTTGAAAACTATATGGCAGGGAAATCAGGAAGATGAAACTATTGTACAGTAGTAGTATTACCCCAAAAGTATTCCAAATCATGGCCTCAAACCGCAACCATCTACCTCTCCGAAAGAAGAGTAAACCCGCTGGAATGGCCGTTAATCCCACCACTATATCATAATTGAAGCCTGCAAAGGTCAGATGAAAGGGGACCATACCAATAGTAAACCCAAACCATAATAGTAGCTCAAGAAAAACCCGATAGGTTTGTGCAAACAAAAGCCAGCGGGCAGGGATTGCCTTTAGGCATAAAAGAAATAGACGAGAACGAAGTAGGATGAGGGCGAGCAAAGGAATCGGTAGCAACACCAACAGCATAGGTGGTGGCCATGCCTCAAAGTTCATGAATACCCCGCCCCTAGCCATTAGGGCTAAGATCAAAAGCCATAAACCAAGGCCTAAGCCAACATACCATTTTAACTTTTGGATGTTTGCTGCGGTGATGTGTAATTTTCTCAAGGCATATCCTAGACCGAACAGTATACTTTGTACTACTCCTACGACTAGAATCACCAGGATTAAAACCAAAACTAGATGCATGTGATAATTGGGAGTTAAGTACCCTGGCTCTTTTCCGTGAATGCTATAATTTAAACATTTTCTCTGCAAGGACAAGAGAAAATTGAGCTATTCGCAGAATATTCTCCATCTACGACAAGAGTGGTTTGGCATTTCTACCCCGGATCAGTTCCAGCAAAAACATCCCGAAGACCAAGCTATATTCCAAGGCTACAACGGTGAGGTTTTCATGATAAGAAGGATAACTGTAATTGATATAGGTTAGGTAGATTAGCCCGGACCAAAGAATGGGAAAGCGGAAGCGAGTGAACAAGCATAAAACAATGGGCAAACTGGTATACCAAGGATGTACAGTGGTGGTGAATAAGAGGTACAGGCAAATGGCCCAGAGCAACTTCACGGGCAACGACTTCCAATCCACTTTCCGTTCCCACAAAAACAATAGGATAATGCCGGTAAACGTACCTAAGGCAAGACGCGGTCCGATGGTAGCAATAAGGTTGTACCCTTTCGTTTGATAGCCTATCCAACGGAGTAAATAATATACGCTGGCGTTGAATTCAAATTTCTGAAAGTACAAGCCAATGCTGTCTCCAAAGTTTTGTATAAAAACGCCATTGAGCAAGGGAAAAAACAAACCTAGTAAGATGATAAAGCAAAGGAGAAAATAGAGCAGATTTTTCTTGAAATCAATCGCAATGATGGCCTGCCATAGCTGTCCCAATAATCCTACTGACTTACTATTCTCCGGTCTAAGCCCCAGTCTTTTTACCCAAAAGGGAAAAAACATCAGTGGCAACAACTTGGAGGCTACGGAAAAGGCCAGCATAGCCGAAGAAAACCAATATCTCCCCTTTACCACCAACCAAATACTGAGCAGGAGAAAGAAAACCATGGCCCCTTCGTAATGTAAATTCCCACATACTTCTATGATAATGAGTGGATTCAAGGCATAGAGTAAGCTATTCTTTAGGGGTAGACCCCAATGTAAAAGTAGCTGTAGGATTAAAATTAGACTCCCTACCTCAAAAGCAAAGAGAAATAGCTTCATCACCACAGCAGCGCCGTACCAGCTATTTGGGAATAAATAGGTAGCCACCGCAAAAGTAGCCTGAGCAATGGGCGGGTAGATCGTGAAGTATTCCGGGGAGTTGAGGGCATCGTACAGAGATTGATCTAGTCCTGGCACCACCGGACCCTCCGTAATTAAATCCGAGGGGAGATAATTGAACGGATTATATCCATTGGTAACCAGCAATCCATCCCAAATGAAACGGTAAACATCATCTGACAGCAGCGGAAATAGAAATACTAAGGCTAGCCGCAGTACAATGGCCAGTCCCAGCCAAAACCCAAGATCGGATAGCTTGGTGGTTTGGTATATCCATAAATAGGCAAGAAAAAGGAAGCTATAACTACTGATGAGCGGGTAAAAATCGGATTGCCCAACCTGTGTTCCTAGGTAAAGTACAGCCAGCACCATCAGAAATGCCAGCCCCCAGGGACTGAGCCTACTGGGGAGTGCCAAGGCCCCCATCTCTCGCAATTGCTTTACCCAATCAGACATCTAGGAGGCTCGTAGCTGCATATGTCTAATACTGTAATAAAAGATCGCTCCGTAGCCCAGAAAGAGCATCAAGTGGAAAGCGATAAAAATCATATTCTGTAAATAGATGGCTCCCAATACTGCGACTAAAAAATACAGGGCAAAAACACCTTCCAAAATCGTTGTCCATGAAATCTTGTGGTTGAGATAATTGGTCTTACTCAACTTATCTCGAATGGACTTGATATTGAACTTTGGTGTCCGCACAAAGGGAGATTTCTTTCCACGGTATCCTTCCAAAACAGCAATGGTATTGTGCAGGGATAATCCCATCGATAAGGCCAAGAACAAGGGGAAGAGAAAGATAAATTTCAAGATCCTTCGTACGGAAAAACCACCCGATTCGTTAGGATTCACATTAGCCGCAAAGTACACAGCAATAATACTCATCAAGCCCACCAAAAAATAGGCGAAGAAGTCCTTGCTAAACCCATCCTCCATCAAACCTCCAAACAGAAATAGTAAAGGTACACTAAAAACGCCCATAGCAAAAACAAACACAAATACAGTACTAGACAACAAGTGTATCGTTGCCTGAATCTTCTTGCCAAAACTCAAATCAGATCGCCACACCGTCGGCAACATTTTCTTTGCCGTTTCTGCCCCTCCTTTCATCCAACGAAACTGTTGAGACTTAAGGCTGTTCATTTCGATTGGTAATTCTGCCGGTGAACCCACGTTCTCCAAAAAGCGAATCTTCCAACCTTTCAACTGAGCTCTGATACTGAGATCAAGATCTTCTGTCAGGGTATCCGCCTCCCAGCCTCCAGCTTCGTCTATGGTTTGGCGTCGCCATACCCCGGCCGTACCATTGAACTGCAGCAGGTAGTTGCCATTCATACGGCCGACCTGTTCTACTCGAAAGTGTACATTCAGCTGCATGGCCTGCAATCGAGTAATCAAAGAGTAGTCCTCATTGATATGTTCCCATCTGGTTTGTACCACGCCTACACTAGGGTCTCGAAACCAAGGCATTGTTTTCAATAAGAAATCTGGGTTTGGCAGAAAATCAGCATCAAAAATGGCAATGAAGTCGCCTTTTGCAAACTGCATCCCTTCCTTTAATGCTCCCGCCTTGTAGCCCTTTCGATCGGTACGCGTAATCTGTTCAATTTGAAAGCCTTTGGCCTTATATTCCTCCACCTTCTTACGCGTGATTTCTACCGTATCATCAGTGGAATCATCAAGGACATGGATCTCAAATTTGTCCTTGGGGTATTCAAACTGAGCAATATTGTCTATCAAACGTTCCACCACGAAGCGTTCGTTGAAGATCGGCAGTTGGATCGTAACAAAAGGAAGCTCCTCCGAATCGGTAGCGTCTCGTCCTGCATCCACCAGTCCCCCTTCTTGCCAAGCAGTAGCCCCTTCTTCGACCATAGCCATTTTACGGGCGGGTTGTGCGGGAGCTGGAGGCATGGCATTCGCTAATCCTCTCCGATAATGATACAGCAACTTAATCTGCATCACGCAATATACCGTCACGTACAAAAGCGTGAAGCAATAAAGTCCTAAAACAGTGTAGGCCAAAATCGACATTTCAAACTTAATTTTAGATGGAGTCAGGGCAGTAATCCAACTCCGAAATTCACCTTTATAACAACTTGAAGATTGTCCATAAAATCTTGTGCCCCGCCAATATGGTTCCTCGAATCGTCCCGGAAACCTTTGACACGCCGACCCTTCTCCGATAAGTAACGGGGATCTCTGTGCATTTCAGTTTAAACTTAGCTGCTTTCACTTGCATTTCCACCGTCCAACCAAAGTCTGGATCCATCATATTAATGGCTAAAAGCTGCTTCCACTTAATCGCTCTGAATGGACCTAAATCCGTAAATTCATAGCGATAAAATAACCGTATCAAACTGGTGGCTAACCAATTACCAAAGACCTGCTGTGGCATCATAGCCCCGGATTCCATATTCCCCAAAGCCCTCGATCCAATTACTAGATCAACATCATTTTCCATAATTGGTTGCACCAAACTGGGCAGCTCTTCTGGATGATCGGAATAATCTCCGTCCAGAAACACGATCACATCTGGTTGTTCTTCGACTGGCTTGGACTTGACATACTCGATGCCTTTCAAGCAGGCACTTCCATAGCCTTTTTTAGGTTGATCAAGTACGGTTGCACCTCCCTGTTCGGCTACCGCCTTTGTTTGATCAGTGCTGGCATTATTGCATACGATCACCTCTCGCACCCAGTCTTTTGGGATATCTGCTACAACCAGGCCGATGGATTCTTCTTCGTTATAGGCAGGAATAATGACGTCTATGATTGGTTTTGCCAAAATGCTTCAAATATTTAGTTCACTTCAATCCACTGGGCATTTTGTTAAAGGAGTAAGCGACAGTAAAAGCCTACAATCACCACCTCCAACTACCCTTTCTTTAGAACGGAATCCTTGAATATAGGTAGAATAACAACTCCCTAACCCACTGATTCTTGATTGCAGACAAGACTTTTACTTTCAAGGGCAAAGGTACTAGAATTCCGAGGAACTTGGTTGTCCGCCTCAGAACATTTGTAAAGGGTTGGAGCGGCAGAACAATGGATCTGACTGGTTAATAGTTAGTTGATCTATTGCCGGTAGTGCTCAACTTGTTGTACTTCGCCCCGATTGGAATAGTTTCATACCATAGTCCACCTTAGCGCCAAGTGTCCGGAATAGGGGGAGCTGGGAGGCAGATTTTTCCATCAGCTCCTAACTTTCGCAGATCTTCTCTTTATCAAAAGGTCCGAGGCTTTTAGGGGAAATCTACTATGAATACCCAACAGCAGCTTGATCTGTTTGAATAACCGCCAAACCTCTGACTATCGGCTATCAACCCAAGCTGGAACGAATCCAGCAACGCTCACCCCTACCCGCTGACGTTGCCACGACTAAGACTTCAAAAAAAGTTATCCCTTAGACTAGCCCAACCAATATTTCGTTCTACTTTTACAGCTCTGAAAAAGAACAGGATGAAGAAAGATTACTTGTTACTTATCGTTATTGCCCTTTTAGCTCTATTTACGGCTTGCGAACAGGAAGAAACGTTTATCACTGATGGAAGCGTAGATTTGCAGTTCTCCCTAGATACGCTTCGGTTTGACACGGTCTTCACCGAACGCGGATCTGCCACCCGATACTTTAAGATCATTAATCCCGGTGAAGAAGCCGTCAGGGTAGGAAAAATCTTTTTGGAAAACGGGGGTGATTCTTTCTTTCGAATGAACGTGGATGGTAATCCGGGGGATGAAATTGATGATACCGTTATTTGGGGCAATGACAGTGTATATGTCTTCATAGAAGTTACCATTGATCCTGATGATCCAGAATCCATTAGTCCCTTTGTGATTGAAGAACAAGTGATTGTACAATCGGGCGATAATGCCCAACGTGTACATTTAGAAGCATGGGGCCAAAATGCTAATTACTTTCCTAGTCGCTTCAATAAAGGGGTACCGGTGGTCCTAACCTGCGACGAATCCATAGTTTGGGATGATGATAAACCGTATGTAATCTTTGGCGAAGTATTCATAGACAGTTGTCGCTTGGAAATTGAGGCGGGAACACGCGTACACGTACATGGGGGAATCGCTCAAAATGACCAGTTTGGTGTCTTTAATGATGGCTTTCTCTATGTTTTGAGTGAAGGACAGTTGCATGTAAAAGGTACGCCAGACGAGCCTGTGATTATACAAGGGGACCGCCTAGAGGAATCCTTTCTAGATGAAGCCGGACAATGGTATGGCATTATCATCGGCCGAGGAAGTAAGGGCAGCAAGATTGAGAACGCCACCATCCGCAATTCTATCTTCGGTATCTATGTAGACTCTACTGGTGATGCGAGCCTGGACAAGGTACAAATCTATAATACCGCCAGCAGTGGGATTGTGGGCTATCATAGCACCATTAAGGCGACCAATACCCTTGTGTACAATAATGGCGCCAATGCTGTCCAATTTATCCTTGGCGGCGATTACACGATGGACCATTGCACCGTAGCCAGCTACGGAATCGATGCCTCGGCACTGGCGGCTACCAATTTCTTCTGTTATGATGCCACCTGCCAAAGCAATGCGGCCTTTAGATTAAACGCTACCTTCCGCAATTCTATCTTCTTTGGTTCACAAAGAGATGAAATCACACTCGATGACGGATTTGATGGTCAAGAACCAGGCTTATTCAATGTAAAATTTGAGGATTGCATTGTCCGAGTCAGTGATCTTTTAGAGGCGGATGAAGGCGCCTACTCAAACTTCTTCGTAGACCAATGTAATCCTTGTATCAATGGGGAACGCCAGGACATTCTTTTTGTAGAACCCAATGACGATGATTACCATCTGGATTCATTATCCATTGCCATTGATATGGCGCCCGTATTACCTGGTATATTGACGGACTTAGTCAACAATATGCGGGACGCTACACCGGATATCGGTTGTTACGAATACCAAAAATAAGAATTAGCAATAAGCGGCTAGCTGCTCACCATCCACATCCAGGATGTGGTCTAATCTGATAGTTAAATCATTATCCAGTACCATGTACTCGACCTTCTCCTTGACATAAAGATCCTTGATCTTGGCCAAGGTTGAACTTTGCTTACCTGTACTATCCAGATATTGAATAATCACACGCTTACGCATAGTAGCTGTAGCCTCTAGATGATCGTAGAAGTTACAACTAATCGGTTGATATACTTCTTGTTGCTTCATACTATTCTAATCTTTTTAGCACCGATTTAGTTCGATGAAGACGGAATAATTGTCTTCTACTGACATTTCTGTGAGGATTGGCGATAAATTGGTAGCCAAAAATGTCGTGACCTGTTATAATGGGTATAATACTAACTGACAAAACCTCGTCATGACACCAACTAGCAGAACCACCTTCGGGATAGCTCTTTGTCTATCCTTACTCTATCTTCCATTCCAGCTGCAATCACAGGAACAGATTTCAGCGCCTCAGATCAGCTTGTTAGACAGAATGCAGGAGGAGAAGAAAATCTCCTTGCAAATCACTACTAATGTCGACACCCTTTATGCAGATTGGCTCCGCCAGAGTTATCACTGGGGAGAGGCCAAGCTCTCTTTTGCCAACGGAGAAGAGATTACCGAAGAAGTAAAGGTGAAAATTCGCGGAAAATATCGCAGTCGTCATTGCGAAAACCCTCCTATCAAAATCAAGTATTCCAATAAGTCTCTGAAAAAACGGAACTTCAAAAAACTGAATGAATTCAAGCTCGTCTACCCTTGCGAATCAAACGAAGAATACCAAAACTACGTGCTCAAGGAGTATCTCATCTATAAACTATAAAATGAGCTAACTGACAATAGTCTCCGCGTGCAACTGGTAGACTTTAGTCTAAAAGACTCCGTCTCTGGCCGCACCAATCGACAATTCACGGGCTTTTTGATCGAAGATCGTGAAGAACTCATACATCGGGTCAACGCCGTTATGAGTGACATGAAGTGTATGCGCCCTAATCATCTGAACCAACATCACTACACGATATTTCAAGTTTTCCAATTCCTCATTGGGAATACCGATTGGATTTTACCCACCTGCAAAAATTCAGAGATCATTTCTCTGCACAGTGGTGAGATGATCCCCATCCCCTACGATTTTGACTTCTCTGGTATGGTGGATGCCTCTTACGCGACTACCAATATTGCATTTGGCTTCACTTCCGTGAAACAACGTTACTTCCTCGGGCACTTAAAACCTATGGAAGACCTGATTCCTGTATTGGAACTGTTCAAGCAAAAACGCCAGAAGCTGACCCAGGTTATTCAGGATTTTGAGTTGCTGTCCGAAAGAGACCGAAAGCGCATGGTCAGGTACTTGGATTCCTTCTACAAAATCTTGGATAAGCCTAAGAAAGTACGGCGTCTATTTGTGCACCCCATGGCTGAGGCCATGGCGAAGGATTATTGATCGTACTCCACATACTTCAAGCCTTAGGTTATATACCGTAACCAAAGGCACGGGTTTACCGGAATTCATGGCTAGGTAGGTTTAACCCCTAGCGGGCTTTTTGTCTCAAGCTTGTTTAACCCAAAGTAGTCAGCGCCAGTGCCTGTCACAGCGTGACAAAATATACATAGCCAGATATAAAGGCAGGATTTTCGTGCATTTATGTACGAGATATGCCCTCTAGCCATGCATGAGAAGACCTCGTTAGGGTCATGGATCATATTTATCCCAAACCCTAACGAGGCTCTTTAAATGCAACAATGTTGCATTTAAAGAGCCAAGCTCATACCTTTGCCCTCAACTTCCATTCAAAAACAGACCCGATGTTAGACAAAACAGATTTTGAGGTAATCATCGTAGGAGGCAGCTATGCCGGACTATCCGCCGCCATGGCTCTAGGTAGATCCTTAAGAAATACGCTCATCATTGATGCGAACAAGCCCTGCAATCGCCAAACCCCACATTCTCATAATTTCCTAACGCAGGACGGAAAAACGCCCCGTGAAATTAGTCAAGTGGCTAAGGAGCAAGTGGCTGAATACCCATCTATCCGGTTTTACGATGGATTTGCCACCGCTGGGCAGAAAATAGACAATGGATTTGCTATCCAAACCGACGCGGGGGATTCCTTTTCCGCTAAAAAGCTCATTTTTGCCACCGGCATTACGGATCTGATGCCAGATATTCCAGGCTTCTCGGATTGCTGGGGCATTTCCGTAATACATTGCCCTTATTGCCATGGCTACGAATACCATGGGAAAAAGACAGCCATCATGGCTAATGGTGAGCGTGCCTTTCACTTGGCTTCCCTAGTTAATAATCTAACTACAGACCTGAGCTTGCTAACCGCGGGAGAGGCAGATTTTACGACAGAACAAAGGCAAAAACTAGCCCAGCACAACATACAGATTTTCGAAAGTTCGGTAGACAGGATCGAACACGAGCAGGGTAGGCTTAAGGAAGTAATACTCAAGGATGGTAGTCAACTGGCTCTTGATGCGGTCTATGCCAGTATCCCTTTTCGACAGCATTCTGACATCCCTACATCTCTTGGCTGTAAATTAACGGAAGCTGGCCATCTGGTAGTAGATGAATGGCAAAAAACCACCGTAGAGGGCATCTTGGCCTGCGGAGATAATAGCACGCCTTTCCGCTCCGTAGCCAAAGCCGTAGCGAGTGGTAACTTTGCCGGCGCATTTTTGAATATGGAATTGACCAACGAATCCTTTTAAAACATAGATTCCACGATCATTTTAGCATCCTACATAATACTTTGTAACATAAATTTCTCTGGTTTCTGGCGGCATCTTTTAAACAAGCCCTGCGTTGCTCGTCGGTCAAGTAGCTAAGGCTATCCCGCCTGGCGGCCCGACAGGTTTTCCCTCCTCGCGCC